>NZ_JAPDVG010000001.1:2842500-3560000 GCF_026015625.1 Segatella copri
CTTCGGTGTCTGCCTTATACCCGATTATTATCCATGCCCGGACCCTCGACTAGTGAGCTGTTACGCACTCTTTGAATGAATGGCTGCTTCCAAGCCAACATCCTAGCTGTCATAGGGACCAGACTTCGTTAGACTAACTCAGGCAGAACTCCGGGACCTTAGACGGCGGTCTGGATTCTTCTCCTCTCGGGGACGGACCTTAGCACCCGCCCCCTTACTGCCGGACTGCAGACCGTGAGCATTCGGAGTTCGTCAGGACTCGATAGGCGGTGAAGCCCTCTTGTCCTATCGGTCGCTCTACCTCTCACGGTGACCATCCGACGCGGCACCTAAATGCCTTTCGGGGAGTACGAGCTATCTCCAAGTTTGATTGGCCTTTCACTCCTACACTCGGCTCATCCAGAAGCTTTTCAACGCTTATTGGTGCGGACCTCCATCCCGTGTTACCGGGACTTCATCCTGGCCAAGTGTAGATCACTTGGTTTCGCGTCTACCCCCACTGACTGTGCGCCCTATTCAGGCTCGCTTTCACTGCGGCTACGTGTCTCATGACACTCAACCTCGCCAGTGACGGTAACTCGTAGGATCATTATGCAAAAGGCACGCCGTCACATCTTGCGATGCTCCGACCGCTTGTAGGCGTATGGTTTCAGGAACTATTTCACTCCCCTGCTCGGGGTTCTTTTCACCTTTCCTTCACAGTACTCGTTCGCTATCGGTCTCACGGGAGTATTTAGCCTTACCGGATGGTCCCGGCAGATTCGCGCAGGATTCCTCGTGTCCCGCGTTACTCAGGATACCGCTATGCCTGATCTGGCTTCATGTACAGGATTATCACCTTCTGTGATGTAACTTTCCAGATACTTCCACTCACCATTTCAGTACAATGTCGCGGTCCTACAACCCCAGCCACGCCTTGCGACGCCACTGGTTTGGGCTGTTCCCCGTTCGCTCGCCACTACTGGGGGAATCATTATTTATTTTCTCTTCCTACAGGTACTAAGATGTTTCAGTTCCCTGCGTTAGCTCTCTTACATTGGTAAGAGTAACCGTCCTTCAGACGGCTAGGTTGTCCCATTCGGAAATCTTCGGATCAAGGGTTATTTGCACCTACCCGAAGCTTATCGCAGCTTATCACGTCCTTCATCGCCTCCGTGAGCCTAGGCATCCGCCATACGCCCTTTCTTACTTTCTTTACGACTGTATTTGCTATCAGTTGAACTGACAGCGAATAAGTAGCTCATACTTTCAGCTGTATTCTAACTTGTGAAATCTCATCTTGCGATTTGATTCACTTTAGTCTGAACTAAAGTTCATTACTTACAGTTTTGCTTGTGTCAATATGTCAAAGATCTTCTTGCCTTAAAAGGCATGGTGGAGAATAACGGATTCGAACCGTTGACCCCCTGCTTGCAAAGCAGGTGCTCTAGCCAACTGAGCTAATCCCCCAAATCGAGAAGTAAAGAAGTAGTCCCAGGCAGATTTGAACTGCCGACCTCCACATTATCAGTGTGGCGCTCTAACCAACTGAGCTATAGGACTGTGTTGGTAAAGAGTAGCATCTCTGCCGAACATTCTCTATCTCTTATTTAATTAAACAGATGGTGCGTACAAGAAGAGAAGCGAACTTTTAAGTCATGTTTCCAAATCTTCTATAGGAAATTCGTCTCTCCAGAAAGGAGGTGTTCCAGCCGCACCTTCCGGTACGGCTACCTTGTTACGACTTAGCCCCAATTACCAGTTTCGCCCTAGGCCGCTCCTTACGGTCACGGACTTTAGGCGCCCCCGGCTTTCATGGCTTGACGGGCGGTGTGTACAAGGCCCGGGAACGTATTCACCGCGCCATGGCTGATGCGCGATTACTAGCGAATCCAGCTTCGTGGGGTCGGGTTGCAGACCCCAGTCCGAACTGAGACAGGCTTTAAGGATTTGATCCATTTTGCAAGGGACCGTCTCTCTGTACCTGCCATTGTAACACGTGTGTAGCCCCGGACGTAAGGGCCGTGCTGATTTGACGTCATCCCCACCTTCCTCACACCTTACGGTGGCAGTGTCCCCAGAGTGCCCAGCTTGACCTGATGGCAACTAAGGAGAGGGGTTGCGCTCGTTATGGCACTTAAGCCGACACCTCACGGCACGAGCTGACGACAACCATGCAGCACCTTCACAGAGGCCCCGAAGGGCGTCATTGTCTCCAAATCCTTCCTCTGCAATTCAAGCCCGGGTAAGGTTCCTCGCGTATCATCGAATTAAACCACATGTTCCTCCGCTTGTGCGGGCCCCCGTCAATTCCTTTGAGTTTCACCGTTGCCGGCGTACTCCCCAGGTGGGATGCTTAATGCTTTCGCTTGGCCGCTGACCTGTTCAGACCAACAGCGGGCATCCATCGTTTACCGTGCGGACTACCAGGGTATCTAATCCTGTTCGATACCCGCACTTTCGAGCTTCAGCGTCAGTTGCGCTCCAGTGAGCTGCCTTCGCAATCGGAGTTCTTCGTGATATCTAAGCATTTCACCGCTACACCACGAATTCCGCCCACTTTGTGCGTACTCAAGGAAACCAGTTCGCGCTGCAGTTCAGACGTTGAGCGTCTACATTTCACAACACGCTTAATCTCCGGCCTACGCTCCCTTTAAACCCAATAAATCCGGATAACGCCCGGACCTTCCGTATTACCGCGGCTGCTGGCACGGAATTAGCCGGTCCTTATTCATAAGGTACATGCAAAAAGTCTCACGAGACTCACTTTATTCCCTTATAAAAGCAGTTTACAACCCATAGGGCCGTCATCCTGCACGCTACTTGGCTGGTTCAGACTCTCGTCCATTGACCAATATTCCTCACTGCTGCCTCCCGTAGGAGTTTGGACCGTGTCTCAGTTCCAATGTGGGGGACCTTCCTCTCAGAACCCCTACTGATCGTCGCCTTGGTGGGCCGTTACCCCGCCAACAAGCTAATCAGACGCATCCCCATCCATCACCGATAAATCTTTAATCTCTTTCAGATGTCTTCTAGAGACGTCATTGGGTATTAGTCTTACTTTCGCAAGGTTATCCCCAAGTGATGGGCAGGTTGGATACGCGTTACTCACCCGTGCGCCGGTCGACGCCCATCAAAAGCAAGCTTTCGATGTCGTTTCCCCTCGACTTGCATGTGTTAAGCCTGTAGCTAGCGTTCATCCTGAGCCAGGATCAAACTCTCCATTGTAAAATATCATTTTTACTTCTTGCCTCATTGCTGAAGCAATCGGTGTTTGTTGTCTGTACTTAGGACGAATATCCTTTTCGTTTATTGAAGCTTAGTAAACCTGACTTGTCAATTACTTGACGGTTCGTTTCTTTTACCCAGTTTCTTTATACTCCCTATATAATATAAGGTGTAATCCAAAACCGCTTCTTGTACTACTTGTCTGTTTATGTAAAATCTTTCAAAGAACTCTTTCTTTAGTAACTCAGAGAAGTTGTATTTCTCAAAAGCGAGTGCAAAAGTACAAACATTTTCCGAAACCGCCAAATATTTCCAAGAAAAAGTTTAGGAATTAACAGTATTTTAACACTTCCATCTTATTTTGCACTTATTTTGATACCAAACACTTTATTATATACATACACGCGCTCATATCTGCGTGTGGGCACACAAGCATGCGCATATACATAATGGTACCAGAAAACTATTCTGCCTCCAAATAGAGAACACGAGACGACCAGTCGTTCTTCTTACCCCAGCCTACCTCATGAACATACGGCATTTCCAAGCCATGTTCCATAAGATACTTACCAGAGTAAGATTTTCCCTCACAATCAAGAGGCTTGTTATCAATTACATCAAGTTCTTTTACCTTATACATCTTATTCTCATCCAGACCAGCCATCTTAACTCTTGGCAAATGAACATTATAGAAGTTTGCCAATTTCCACCAATAGAAGACAGCCTTGTCTTTTGCTTCACTAACATACATAATAGAAGACAAGCCCTGATTATCGTACGGAGAAACCAAACGATAAAGGTCGCCAAACTGAACAACAGGACGGATCTCTTTGTATTCAGAGATAGCCTTTCGGCAGAGAGCCTTCTCCTCATCCGTCATATTCTTTGGCTGAATTTCCATTCCAAGTCGTCCGCTCATAGCCACATCAATACGATACTTCAAAGAAGTAGTGCGGAATACGGTATGGTTTGGCACAGCAGAGATATGACTTGCCATGGCGATGGCCGGGAAGAAATAGCTGGTTCCATACTGCATATAAATACGCTGCATGGCATCCGTATTATCACTTACCCAAAACTCATCAAAACCACGGAGCATGCCCCAATTGGCACGGCCACCGCCACTTGCGCAACATTGAATCACCACATCCTTATACTTAGCACGAATACGGTCGATAACCTTCGCAAATCCCTGATGATAAGCAATGTAGAGATGACTCTGTTCAGCTGCAGACAAGTATTGGCTGCCATGATTCATAATAGGCATATTGGCATCCCACTTAATGTAGGCTATATCTGGATATTTAGTAAGTAAATTGTCTACTACACCGAAAACAAAGTCTTGTACTTTTGGATTTGAGAGATCGAGCACCAGCTGGGTACCGCCACGGCCCAGAACAGCATCTCGCTTAGGAGCCTTGATTACCCAATCAGGATGCTTCTCATAGAGCATACTGGTAGTATTGGTCATTTCCGGTTCGATCCAGGTACCAAACTTTACCTGGTTTTTCCTGGCATCGCTCAGCAAGCCTTCAATGCCATTAGGAAGTTTCTTGGTATCAACCACCCAGTCACCGAGTGCACAGTTATCAGTAACACGAGGATATTTGGTTCCGAACCATCCATCATCCATTACGAAGAGTTCACCACCCATACTATGGATATCAGCCATCATCTGGTCCATTCCCTTTTGGTTGATATCGAAATAAACACCTTCCCAAGAGTTGAGCAAGATATCACGCTCCTTATCTCCATGTGCCAAGATATATTTGCGTCCCCATTTATGGAAGTTTCTACTTGCACCGCTCAAACCCTGTGTTGAATAGGTCAAAGCGAGTGCAGGAGTTTTGAAAGTCTCACCTTTCTTAAGATGATATTCAGAGTTCTGTTCATTAATACCGGCAAAGAAATAATGATATTCGGTATCATCGGTAACCGTCTTCAGCTTATAGTTACCGCTATAAACCAAGGCTGCACCAATAACATTACCCGCATTTTCCTGTCCTTTACCATCGAGCGAGAACATGACTTCTGCATGATCGGTATGCGAATTGCGGGTACCATCATTGTTTCGGATTACAAATTCTCCTGGCTGCAGTTTTTCATGACTCAACTGCCCCTCAGCAGCCCAAGTACCGGAAAGATGACTCATCCAAACATCTCCGCGACGGATAGGAAGCATAGCCGATGCAAAGGTAGTCAGGGTAACAGTACCCTTTTCACCATTCAGAATCTCGGTCCACGCCTCAATCATATCAACATCATTGTATGCACGATACTTCAAATCTACCTTTATATTATATACAGGATCTTTCAGATGAACGGTCGTAACAGAAGCTTTTCCTTCGTTCTTCACATCACAGCCCGTAGCCACGAGTGCAGTTGAAAGATTGCCATCACTATGACGCATGGCAAGCGCCGCTTCAGCTGGAGTATTCAGTCCGTAAGCCGGATAAGCATCCATACGGCCATCAGTAGCGACCTTCAGATTCTGCAAATCGTTAGGATTCAACTTAGTACCGAAATAGAGATACTGGGCAGGCTTTCCATTCTCAACATCGAGAATGAGCGACATACCCTTTGTATTTACAGATACTTTTTCTGCCATCGCCGGAAGTGCGACAGTCATAAATATAAGTGCAATTGATTTTAACTTCATATTACCTTTCTAAATTATTAGTTGCTTTTATAGTTTCAATTTTGTGAGAGATGATTTCTCATTTTCACATCGCAAAATTATAAAAAAATCCAATACACTCCAATACTTTTTTGATTTATTTTTCGAAGAAAGCAGAAAAGGACAAACAATCAGCAAATAAAGCAAAGAAAACACTTTAGAAATCGAAAGAATTCCTAAAAGATAGTCCACTTTAAGAAATTCTTAGTATCTTTGCAATGTTATAGCTGATAACGATTTAGGTATAGTGGCTTGAATGCCCTATTTCTCAAAATCAGCAGAATGTGTAACGAAAAGATATATAGAGATATGAAACTAAAGATACATTTCAGTCATAAAGAAGAACTTTGGAACTCATGGTCGCATGCAGGAGGTATCCTGATGGGCTTTGTCGTGGGAGCCATCTTCTTATATTGGTGCTTTACGATGCATAACGGATGGGCTACGGCGGGAGTTATCCTCTATCTGTTCGGTATGCTGATGTCTTACATCGCCTCAACGGTTTACCATGCAGTTTCTGCCTGGAGCAAATGGAAGGAGCGACTGCGCAAATGGGACCATGCCGCCATCTACTGGCATATTGCCGGTTCTTACTCGCCAATCACGCTCATTGCGATGCGAGACCAGGGATATTGGGGATGGAGCCTCTTTATCTTTATCTGGGCTTGCGCCATTGCCGGAACCATCATGAGTTTTGCCAGACTCAAGGATCACAGCAACCTGGAGACCATCTGCTTTGTAGGCATGGGATTGTCGGTACTGGTTGCCTTTAAACCTTTGATAGACTCCGTATCCACCGCCACAGTCTGGTGGATTATTGCCGAAGGCGTCTGCTACATTACGGGCGCCGTATTCTACAGCATCAACAAGAAGAAATACATGCATTCCGTGTTCCATTTCTTCGTTTTGGCTGGTAGTATCTGCCACATCATTGCAGTTTGGGATATTCTCATGAAATATATCTAAACGACTCAAGAATAGGAATGTCATAAAGTTTGTCCTTTACAGTTTTAGGCACGGATTACACGGATTTTTTATGAGATGATAATCGCTTTACTTACATTAGCGCCATAAATCCGTGTAATCCGTGCCTTATCTATATCCTAGATACTTATGCCACACCCTCTTTGCTTTTTATAATAAGGTGATAATGTTAACATTACGTTAAAGTAAGAAAATAATTGCCCAAAAGTTTGGAACTTATTGGAGAAAAGCATATCTTTACAGTGTTCTATTGAAGTAGTACACTAAAACATTAAAGATTATGAATTTCAGTAATGATAAAGCAATATACGTACAGATAGCCGAGCGATTGAGCGATGAGATTCTGGCGGGCAAGTACAAGGAAGACGAACGAATACCGAGCGTCAGGGAATACGCCGTGCTGCTGGAGGTAAATGCCAACACAGCCGTGAAGGCATACGACCTGCTTGCCACCGACGAGATTATCTACAACAAGCGAGGCCTAGGCTACTTTGTTTCCGCTGGAGCCAAGAAGCAGATTAAGAAGACCCGCAAAAAGGAGTTTATGAAAGAAAGACTCCCGGAACTCGCCCGACAAATGCAGCTTCTCGACATCTCCATCGATGAAGTGAAGGAAGAGTTGGAGAAGAATCTCAAAAAGATAAGGATATGATGACACTATTCATCCTCAAATATATATTTATAGCTTCTGTCTTTGCCTTATATATAATAAGGTGTATGTAATAACGTTTTTAAAAAAGAGTTACGCTTGCAACTTTCTGAAAGTTGCAAGCGTCTAATGGTTTAAATTGATATCCATAAAACGAAAGTAATATGTCATTAATTCATCTAAAAGACGTCAACAAGACCTATCAGGGTGCTCAGCCACTCCATGTGCTGAAGGGAATCGACCTCGACATCGAACGTGGCGAGTTCGTCAGCATCATGGGTGCTTCCGGCTCGGGAAAATCCACCTTATTAAATATACTGGGTATTCTCGACAACTACGATACGGGCGAATACCGACTCAATGATGTGCTCATCAAAGACCTCTCGGAAACCCGTGCAGCCGAATACCGCAACAAGATGATCGGCTTCATCTTCCAGTCGTTCAACCTCATCTCGTTCAAGACGGCAGTGGAAAACGTGGAACTTCCACTCTTCTACCAGGGCGTGAGCCGCAAGAAGCGCCACGAACTGGCGATGGAATATCTCGAAAAACTGGGCTTGAAGCAATGGGCCAACCATTATCCTAACGAGATGTCGGGAGGACAGAAGCAGCGTGTAGCCATCGCCCGTGCCCTCATCACCAAACCCGAAATCATCCTTGCCGATGAGCCTACCGGAGCCCTCGACTCCAAAACGAGCGTGGAAGTGATGGACCTGCTGAAGGAACTGCACCAGAAAGAGGGAATGACTATCGTGGTGGTAACCCACGAAAGCGGTGTAGCCAACGAGACCGATAAGGTTATCCATATCAAGGACGGACTCATCGGAAGCATCGAAGACAACAGAGACCATCATCTCGTATCGAAAGACTACGTTAAATAAGAAGAGAATGAGAGAATTAATCAAAGAAATATGGAGCACGTCGAAGCGCAACAAGCTCCGCACTTCGCTTACGGGATTTGCCGTTGCCTGGGGAATCTTCATGCTGATATTCCTGCTGGGCGCCGGCAACGGACTGATTAATGCCCAGTTGCAGCAAAGCACCCGATTCCTTGCCAACTCCATGCGAGTATTCCCGCGCGAAACCTCCAAGGCTTACAAGGGACTGAAGGAAGGCAGAAGCATCACGCTCAACGACAGGGACATCCTCATCAGCAACAAGACCTACGGCCAGTATGTAGATGATGTGGGCGGAAGATTGGAACAATATAACGTGAACATCAACTATGGCGATAATTATGTGGCAAGCCAGTCATTGGTGGGTGTGGCTCCTACGCATCCCAAAATCGACAAGACGGAGCTGATAGCCGGACGATTCATCAACGAAATCGATATGAAGGAGCAGCGCAAGAATGTGGTGCTGAGCCGAAGCCAGGCCAAGGAACTCAGCAAAGACTACCGTTCGCTGGTGGGCAAGAACGTAAAGATCAGCAACCTCAACTTCCAGGTGGTGGGAATCTACAAGGATGATGAATCGCGCAATAATACCGAAGCCTTCATCGCCTACTCCACCATAAAGACCATCTACGCCAAGGGCGATGATGCGGGAAGTCTGGAGTTTACCATCAAGAACCTGAAGACCAAGGAGGACAATAAGCAGTTTGAAAAGAACTACCGCGCCAGCATCAACAACAACCATCAGGCAGCACCTGATGACGAGCGAACCATCTGGCTCTGGAACCGATACATGGACAATATCCAGATGAACCAGGGAATCGCCATCATGCAGACGGCCCTCTGGATTGTGGGTCTGTTCACCCTGCTGAGCGGAATCGTGGGCGTAAGCAACATCATGCTCATCACCGTGAAGGAGCGAACCCGAGAGTTTGGTGTAAGAAAAGCCATCGGCGCCAAACCTTGGTCGATACTGAAGCTCATCATTACCGAGAGCATCATCATCACCTCGTTCTTCGGCTACATCGGAATGGTATGCGGCGTGGCGGCAAACGAAATCATGGATGCAACCATCGGACACACCACCGTAGATACCGGACTGTTTAAAGCCGCCATGTTTGTGAACCCTACGGTGGGCCTCGGCACCTGCATCGGAGCCACCATCACCATCGTCATCGCAGGCACCATCGCCGGACTCATCCCAGCCATCAAGGCTGCAAGAATCCGACCGATAGAGGCGCTGAGAGCGGAATAAACTATAAATTATTATTATGCGATTAGATTTAGATACATATAAAGAGATTCTCGACACCATCACGAGGAACAAGAGCCGCAGTCTGCTTACGGGCTTCGGCGTGTTCTGGGGCGTGTTTATGCTCATCGCCCTGATGGGTGGCGGACAGGGACTGAAGGAGATGCTGCAAAACAACTTCACAGGCTTTGCCACCAACACCGCTATCATCTGGGCGCAGAACACCACCAAACCCTACAAGGGATTTAACAAGGGGCGCTCCTGGCAGATGGAAGAGAAAGACCTGGACAGATTGCGCCACCAGGTGCCCGAACTCGATGTCATTACCCCGCTGCTCTTCGGCGGCAACAAGTCGGTGGTGTTTGGCGACAAAAAATTCAGCGGTAGCACCCAGGGCGTAAATCCTGACTACGCCCAAGTTTCTGCGCCACAGATGTTTTACGGCAGATACATCAACGAGATGGATGTGCGCCAGCAGCGCAAGGTTTGCGTCATCGGCAAACAGATTTACAAGAATCTCTTTCCTGGCGGCGGTGATCCGTGCGGCAAGAGCGTAAGAGTAGATTCTACCTATTATATGGTGATAGGCGTAGATTACCGCTCGGGAAACGGCGTGAACTTCGGCGGTCGTGCCGATGAAACCATCACCCTGCCCCAATCGGTTTTGCGCAGCGCTTATAACCGGGGTAAGGCGGTTGACATCATCGCCACCACCGGCAAACCGGGCGTAGTGATGAGCAGCATTGCCCAGCGGATGAGAGAAACCGTGGCAAGAGCCCACAGCATAGACCCTACGGACGAAAAGGGCATTATGGTGTTCAATACCGAAGTTCTCTTCCAGATGCTCGACAACCTGTTCAAGGGCGTCAACTTCCTCATCTGGCTGGTGGGTATCGGCACCCTTCTCGCCGGCGCCATCGGAGTTTCCAATATCATGATGGTAACGGTAAAGGAGCGAACCACCGAGATAGGCATCCGCCGAGCCATCGGAGCCACGCCTAAGATGATTCTCTCGCAAATCATCTCCGAGAGTATTCTCCTCACCCTGGTAGCCGGCATGAGCGGCATCCTCTTCGGCGTTGCCATCCTGCAGATGCTGGAAGTAGGAAGTACCACGGATGGCATTCTTACCGCCCACTTCCAGGTAGATTTCTGGACGGCCATCTCTTCAGCCATCCTCATCTGCATTCTCGGCGGCCTAGCCGGACTCGCCCCTGCATGGCGAGCGATGAGCATCAAACCGGTAGATGCAATGAGAGACGAATAAAAGAAAAATAAGATATAAAAGATATGAAAAAGTATTCAAAGTTGATTGTTGCGGCGATTGTCGCCTTGATCTTCATCGGAACCTTCGTGTTCCTTTATGAGAAATCGCAGCCTAAGCCTGTGGAGTATACTGAGTTTACTCCTAAGATGGCTGATGTTTTGAAAACTACCGTCATCACGGGCAAGATTGAGCCTCGCAACGAGGTGAGCGTAAAACCTCAGATTAGCGGTATCATCACCGAGATTTGCAAAGAAGCGGGTGATTATGTTCAGGCGGGCGAGGTTATCGCCAAGGTAAAGGTGATTCCGGATATGGGACAGCTCAGTTCGGCTCAAGCACGCGTGCGCCTTGCTGAAATCAACCTGAAACAGGCACAGGTGGATTATGGTCGCGAAGAACAGCTCTTCAAGAAACAGCTGGTCAGCGCCGATGAGTTTGATAAGGTAAAGCAGGCGATGAAACAGGCACGCGAGGAGGTTACCGCTGCCGAAGATGCTCTCCAAGTGGTGCGTGATGGTGTAAGCAAGAGCAATGCCAGCGCCTCTTCCACCCTCATCCGTTCTACCATCTCGGGCATTATCCTCGATATTCCGGTCAAGGTGGGTAACTCGGTGATTCTTGCCAACACTTTCAACGATGGTACTACCATCGCCAGTGTAGCCAACATGAACGACCTCATCTTCCGTGGCAATATAGATGAAACCGAAGTGGGAAGTCTCGTTACAGGAATGCCGATGAAGATTACCATCGGAGCCTTGCAGAACCTCAACTTCGAGGCTAACCTGGAATATATCTCTCCTAAGGCTGTAGAAAACAATGGTGCCAACCAGTTTGAGGTAAAGGCAGCCATCCGTTCTACCAAGGGAGGCAAGATCCGTTCAGGCTACAGCGCCAATGCCGAGATTGTACTGGCCAAGGCTACCCATGTACTCACCGTTCCGGAGAGTGCCATTGAGTTTAGCGGCGATTCTACCTTTGTATATATCATAAAAGGTAGCGGCGAGAAGAAGACTTATGAGCGCAAACAGGTAACTACCGGTTTGAGCGATGGAGTAAATATTGAAATCAAGAAAGGTCTGGGACTCAAGGACAAGGTTCGCGGTCCTCAGGTAATAGCAGAAAATAAGGATGATGACGAATAGTCATCATCCTTATTCTTTTTTATAGGCATCAGATAACTTAGATGTTATCTTTCTCGATATCCTTGAAGTAGCGGTAAGTACCCACCTTCAGTTCATCGCAGGCAATCTCATCACAAACGATGATGCCATGCTGGTGCTGCTGCAGAGCGCTGATGGTCCAAGCCTGGGTAACAGGGCCTTCGATGGCAGCCTGCAGGGCGCGGGCCTTGTTATGACCGTTGCAGAGAATCATTACCTCTCGGGCAGCCATCACGGTACCCACACCTACGGTCAGAGCCAGACTAGGTACCTTCTCAGGATCATTGTCGAAGAAACGGGAGTTGGCAATCTTTGTATCTGTAGTGAGCGTCTTTACTCGTGTGCGGGAGGTTAGAGAAGAGAATGGCTCGTTGAAAGCGATATGGCCATCAGGACCGATACCACCGATAAAGAGGTCGATGCCACCCGCTTCTTCTATCATCTGCTCATAATGACGGCACTCCTCTTCCAGGTTCTCGGCATTACCGTTCAGAATATGAATATTCTCCTTAGGACAGTCGATATGATTGAAGAGATTGGCAGCCATGAAAGAGTGATAGCTCTCAGGATGAGATTCCGGCAAACCTACATATTCATCCATATTGAAGGTGATGACATGCTTGAACGAAACCTTGCCTTCTTTTACCGCCTTTACCAGGTTGGCATACATGCCCTGAGGTGAAGAACCGGTTGGCAAACCCAGAACAAAAGGACGTTCAGCAGTTGGTTGAAATCTGTTAATTGTTTCAATTACATGATCAGCTGCCCACTTTGACAGCTTCTCATAATCTTTTTCGATAATAACACGCATAATCTATTTCTTATTGTTTAGTTGTAAAATTCAGGAAACAAAAATAATAAAAATCTGTTTCATTACCGCTAAAAGATGGCAAAAATTATATTTTTTTACAGTTTGCGGTATCTACTTCTTCATAGCCCTCCTGCTCAACATATTCATCAAAACCGATGCTGATATCGGCCCCATTCTGCTCGAAGAGACGCAGTAATTTCTGCTGCATATCGGGTGCGATGAGGATGGCGCCGCGCTTCGCCTTGCAATAGGTGCTTTCGCTGATATAGGGCGAAAAGTGCCAGAAATGAGGCGTATTGGCAGAAGGTATCGTACCGAACATGCGGCGGAATCCGCGTGCCATGCGTATGATCTTCTTCTGAAGCCGATAGGCGCAGCCCTGCTCGCTGCAGGCTATATGGTCCGGGTTCAGAATACTGAATACCTTCTCCGACTTACGCAACTTCTGATAACGCTCAAAACGAGCACAAAGGTGATGTACCGGGCACGCCTCCTTGAGACATACCGTATCAATGGAATGGATTGAAATATTGTTCATGTTCTTTATTTTTTAAGTTGGATAAATATTTTTTTCTTCGAAAGATTGAGGGGCTGTTATCGGCAAACAGGAAACTGGCGAACCACAGACAGCCAACTAGCCGCTATGAGAACAGTGGGCTGTTCTAGTCAGACAGCTATCTGAAAAGCCTGAGAAAGAATTTTAAGAAAGGAACTGCGAAAAACTCTTCACTCTTCACCTAACCCTCGGAAACACCGATAAACAGAGGGGATTCGAGGGGTGAAGAGTTATTTCTCACTCTTCACCCACTCTTCACCACTCTTCACCCGCCTGCCGCTTAGCTATACTTTCAGATTCTTACAAGCAGATAGGCCTGACCCTTCTTGGTATGCTTCATCTTGCAACCCAGGAGTTTGAGCGACTGGCCTATGCGAATCTTGGTACTCAGATTACTGATCAGCATCGGAAATCTTTCGTGCAGAACCTCGAAAACATCCGAACAGATGAGCCATTCGCCCATTTCATTATCCTCGGGAACACGGAAGCAGCTCTTCAGCATCGACTCAAAATCATCTACCTTGAAGAATGGAAGATTGCACTTCTGGATGCGATCCACCTCGGCATTGGTAAACCAGTAAGGCGTCTTCTTATGGCAAAGCTCATACATAACTTGTGCATAGAGCTGGTCATAAATGATGGGTGAACCGTTGTCGATATATTCACCTGCCGGAATGTGCAGACAGACGAAGCGGCGACTACCCGTAGGGTCGCAGAGCGGATGCTCATCATTGGTAGTTGCCAGGAAGGAAGCGTAGCGCGGACGGTCATCCTGACACTTGCCGAAGATAGGGCGCCCGTTCACCTTCACCTTCGAAAGCATCTGCTTCAGCTTGCCCTGCTGCGATGGTCCCATATTCGCAAACTCATCTATGTTGACATAGAGATTATGAGTGAGCGCCATCTCGGAGTCAAACTTATTGGCAAAGTTGATGTGGTCGAGGAAATACTGGCGCAGATGATCCGGCAGCAGGCGATAGGCAAAGGTACTCTTGCCGCAACCCTGCTTGCCGATAAGCACAGGAGTGGTTTCGTTGCCATGAAACATATCCATCTGCAACCAGTGGGCGACAGCTGAACGGAGCCAGGTGGCGCACCATCCCAACTGTTCACTTGTAAGCCCCGGAATTCTGCCAAAGAGTTCAGCCACATGGTTCTTACCATCCCATTCCGGCAGGTTCTCAAGATACTCCCTGATAGGGTCAAACTCCGGAACCTCTTCAGAACGTACGAACTCCTCAATATCCTGTCGGGGCGACTTCTTGCCTCCCACACCCAACCGCTTGGCGTGACGGACGATAGAATTGAAAGCCTCCGGAGTCAGCACCTTCCAGGTTGAGTCAGAAGATTCCTCCTCTTCCCCGCCGGTTTCCGGTTCCTCTTCTACGGGCTCCTCAGTTTCGTCCTCATTCTTTGAGAGAGTGAAATACTCGGTTTTACCACTTAGCACATTTCTACGGAAGAGATAATACTCATCGAGAAAACTCTCAACAAGAGAGAGTGCAGAAATTTCGTTTGTCATCTTATCTGATGACGATAAGGTTTTTAAATTTTCCTTCATAATTAAATTTTTAAGATTTATAATATTCATTCTTTTAGCCCTTATATATAATAAGGTGAAGAGTGGTGAAGAGTGGGTGAAGAGTTGTCTCTATCTCTTCACCCCTCGACCCCCCCTCTGTTTATAGGCATTTCCGGGCTTCAGGTGAAGAGTGAAGAGTTTCAGCTCATTCATGGCTCAGCATTTCGCCGCTCTTTCGTTTTCGATTGCAAAGTTAATACTTCCCTTCACCGATTCCAAATTTTCCCCGCCACCTTCCCGCTACTTTTCTGAAATCAGGGAAGAAACAAGGGGGCTACGGGGAAAAGTATGGGGAAAAAAGAGGAAAAACAAGCGCATATCCTTGCATAATCCGAAAATAAATCTTACCTTTGTGGCGAAACTTATTTTCTTAAAACAGACTGACAATGAATGAAGATAAAGATGAAATAGAATTCAGCTACGAAGTCTTCGACCGACAGCTCGACAACTTCTGCCGAATGCTCAGCATTCTGGTAGATGCATGGGAAGATTACAGCCCGCAGGAACTGACCTTCGATATCCGTTCGCTCTGCACCAAAGCCACCCGGCTCTGCTATATGGCAGAGAAAGATATGGTACTGCAGCACAACGACATAGCGAAACAGCGAAAGGAGCAGAACGAAACCCACGAAGTAAGCATCAGCATCATCGTAATGCAGAAGTTTACACCCCTGATGGCGCATATCATGGAAGACATGAAAAAGGGAAAACAGATAGAAGGAAAACGGATGAAAGTGGCGCCGCTGGATATGACCCGCATCCTGCCGAAACTCAACGAATTTTTCGAAACCGATGAACTGGGCAAAGGAAGTACTATCGATGTAAACGAAGTAACCAAACTCCAGAAAGAACTGTTACGCCAGGTAAAACCCACTCATATCCCCGGCGTAAAACCCGTAGAGCGACTCTGGAATCTCTTCCAGCTATACAGCATGGCATGCTATCTGATGCTCCACTTCCGCCAGCTGAGCCATTTCACCAACCTCGCCATGAGCGAAGAGCAGACCACCCGCCTCTTCGAAATGTCGCTACAGGAATATCAGGAAGAACCACAGGGCATCAGCGACATAGACCGATACTTTACAACCCTGGAATATGATAACAACGGAAAGCAGCTCTCCGTCAGTCAATTGCTGGAAGTAAGAAAAACGCTAAAAGACGAGGTACCGGAAAATCTGCGCCTCGACTTTATGAAATATATAAGAGATACCCAACTGCTGGGCGCCCAGCTTGCCCACGTCAATTTTACAGCACAGGAATATCTCAAGCTGGTATCAGCCACCGTAAAATGGCACATCATCGAGCAGGAAATCTACGATTTGGAACATCCCGAAGGCATTCCGGAAACCCTTCCCAACGAGGTTTTCTACAAAGTAAAAGACGGCAAATACATCGACATGCAGAATCTGAAGGCTCAGATAGCCAATATGTTGAAATTTGTTACCCGCAAGAACCATTGGTTCTGCGTATGGTGTGTATTGAATCACAACTGCATGCTTCAGGACAACCAGAACTTCGAAGCCTTTGCCACCCAGATGATGACTCCCGAATGGTTTGGCGACATCGACGATTATCTCCATTTCTCGGGCGACAATCTGCGCGACTACCGCCGTTATTTCTCAGAGATAGATTATCCGCAATGGGAGGAAAAGAAGTTTAAGGAAATCAAGGACCTTTACAACATGACGAAATGGTCAGACAAACTCCTCAGCAAGTTCCAGCATCTCTGCATCACGATGAATGGTGTGTTTGATAAGAAAAGCCTCTGATTCAGGCTTGTTTTATGCATAAAAACGTCATTTAAATACCTGATTTACAAAATAATATTAAAAGTTCACAAGTTTGTGGTCCACAACCTTGTGAACTTTCATTTTATTGCTTATCTTTGCATCCGTAATCAAGCAAAAAAACAATGGAAAAGGCATTCGTATATGGTATGTCGGTTGCCGGAAACAACTTCATCGACCGCATCAAGAAAGCCCTCATCGACAAGGAATTGATCACCTTGGAGAAGGATGGCATCTTCATTGCCGACTGCGTGTTCGAGCTTTGGTTTAAGAAGGAAATGATGTAAAATAGTACAGAATATAATCCCAAATGGCACCCAAAGGGTAGTAGCCTTGAAATTGGTAAACGTATTCTGGTCGATGTTGATAGGGAGAACGGTATAAGTATATACGTTGTTCAAATTGTTGCAATTGTTGAAAGCCATGTCACCGATACGCTCCAATGTGCTAGGTACTCTTACTTCCTGTAGTTTGCTACAACCATCGAAAGTGCTCTCTGCGATGGTGGTTAAGCCTGGGAGACTGATACTCTCAAGATTTGAGCAAGACTGGAATGCATGATTACCAATTGTTCTCAATGATGGAGGGAACTGAATAGACTTCAGATTAAAGCAAGACTGAAAACAGATTCCAATACTGTTTTTTGGAGTCTGCTTTTCCGAAATGGTTAAGTATATCTTATTTATTGTTTCATAGATTTAATGGTTGCCTAAAGAACGTAAGTTCTATTTATGGCTTATGGACAATATATACCAGCATGAAGTGGTGAAGAAATTTCTGATATACTTCATCTTCCAGACCCAATGTGGCAAGAGTCGTGGGGTAAGGTGGAACTTCTGCTTGTAATGAGGATTGATGAACCAAAGTTTTTGATCTGTTACCGAGAAGCCACATTGATGTATGAGTCTTTCAAACAACTCTATACTTGTTCGGCATTCTTTTATGCTCATAAGTTCATTCATAGTTCCTTTCTCTTCATTGCATGTTTTCAGCAACAACTTGTATAAATGGTTTGGCAGCAAGTGAATGAATGGCAGATGTGAGCAAAGTTTGCTTCTGCAAATCTGTTGATGTCCTCCAAAAGGCATTTGCCATGCGGGGAATCCGACAAACAGCACGCCTTTTGTTTTCATAAACTTTCTTAGGTGTGCAAGAAATGGCTCTTTTGTCGGAACGTGTTCTATCACATCATGTAATAGTATTACGTCATATTTATCCTCTTCATTACATGGAACAGGATATTGCATGAAATCACAGCATACAAATGTAGCATGATTGCTGATTTCGGAAAAGTATGCTTTGGCATCTTTAATTCTGCATTCAGCAATATCTATACCTGTCACTTTGCAGCCCAACTGTGCAAAGGGAACTAAGTTTCCTCCTTCACCACAGCCTACCTCCAAGATTCTACTCTTTGATGTCAGTTCCGTAAAATCTGACAAGTAGCTGATGTAAAACTCCTTAGATGTTATCTCCAAGTCACGGAAATACATCTTTCTGTCTGTATGTCTTTTTTGCATGTATCTTATTTTTTGACTTTTCTGTATATATAGATACAGATCATTCATAAAGACTGCATGCAAAATGATACTTTCTTACCAAGAGAGCCTAATACCGAAAGGCACAGTCAATGTAAATGGACGTTCTGTCCAAGTATTCTTGACTTCGCTTCCATTCGGAATGTACCAATTCAGCGTTGGCTCAACAAACAATGTCAACTTTGGTGCAAATTGATATTGTATTCCGATATTAGTGTTTACAGTCCACTGTATAGAAGGTGTTGTCTTCCAATCCGTTGTATAGCCAGACTTTCCTCCTACTACATAGTCTGCATATGTCTTTCCAGACAATGGTATCTGAATGCTTGCTCCTGCAGAACCGTAAGCCGACAGTTTCTTGTACGCCATGAATTGGTACGAGAGCTTGACAGGGATACCGATGTAATGCAACTTTTGTTCCTTACCAACACGGTAATTGCCAGTACCCAAAGTAAAATATGACTTCAAGTAAGAGTATTGGAGTCCTGTTTCTAAACTCCAATGCTTTCCTATGCTCTTGTTCACAGCCAATCCTAATATTATAGGTTTGTCATGATGTTCTACCTCTTCAATTTTGCCCTTGTTATTATCGGCAATATCCATCATTGCAACATTTTCCGCCGTTGGGTCAGTTGGTGTTAAGCGATGTAGATATTTAGAATACTCTTCCCATGTAGTAAAAATCTTTTTTGAAGGTTGTTCACTCGTAATATCATCACCGCTACTTGTTATAATCTTACAAACATTTTGCGCAAGAGTAGTACCCAAAGAACCAGCTGCGAGCAATTGCCATTTACTTTTCTTGTGCGTCTTTGTATCATCCGCAATCCATCTTTCCTCGTTTGGAATAGGTGTATATACAGTATCTTTTGTGATGATACTATCTCGCTTGTTATCAGCCCAAATATGTTGGTTATCCTGCAAAGAATCGGATATTTCGACTATTACATTTTGACTTGCCTTAATCGAATCACCAACAGTTATTACAGTGTTCTTTCCCTGTTGAACACTTCGATAATTAGAGCACAAAATAGCGTTTTGTATTCTACTAACAGAAACATTAGGCTTCTTTTGTATAGGCGTAATGTCTTCATTAGGCTTTCGAGTTCGAACTATATTCACATCATTTTCAGAAACGAGTTTCTTCTTTTCAGTAAAATATCTATATACAGGGATGACTATCAACGCCAATACGATGATAAGCATAGCTCTTGGGGACAATATGTTTCGCAACATTGCCTTTGCCCTTGATAATTGCGAGGAAGAACTATGTGAAGCAATATTAAGTAATTCGCTGATTTCTTGATGGGACAAGCCATCCAAAACAGACATGTTGAATATTTTCTTATACCCTTCAGGCAAACTGTCTATTGCAGACATAATTTCCTCATACGGAATTGATTGTTTGGAAGTGTTGCCATCTTCCAATACGAAACTAAATTCTTCCTCTACATCAGACAAGGAAATGAAATCGTATCTCTTACCTTGCTCCTGATATTTCAATACAAGGTTAGTGGTGATACTTGTAAGCCATTGACTAAACCTATGAGTATTCTTCAAGTCTTTTAATGAAACAAACGCAAGTATAAAAGCATCTTGGACAAGGTCGTCAACGACAGCTTTGTCCTCTCTAAGAATATTGATGCATATCCCTTTCATCTTAGGATAATACATTTGGTATAATGTGCTGAAAGCGTCAGCGTCACCTTGTTTTGCTTTTTCTACTAATGTTGTTATATTTGAAGCCATGAGCGAATTGTTTCGTACTATCTATTTTGATATAGATACTTCAAAGGATTGATGACTGCACAAAGTTTAGTTAAAGAATATAAATGTATATAACTATTTTCTGCCCTTCACTATCTGCTCAAAATGTAACTGTCCCCATTCTATGACGTAGCTGATTTCTCGCAAGAAGTCCTTGGCTATTGGTGTGAGAGAATATTCTACCCTTGGAGGAACTTCTTCAATTTTGTTCTTTAGCGATTACAAAGATACAACTTTTTATCGAGAAACTGTTATTTTTACCCTATTATTTTGGGGTGGGAAACTTTAGTTAATAAAAGTACAATCACAGCAATAAAACAATTAATTTTACGTTCTTTTCAAAAAAAAGAGGTTGTGCAATAGTGGCTAAAAGGCTAAAAGCACTACCTTTGAATGCAATAATAAGTAACAACACGTTTGAGGTCACAAATTGTGATCTCAAATGGAAGAGGCGGCAACCGCTATTCAACTTATGCTTTTACAGAGCAAGGCGTGGCAATGCTTAGTAGCGTTCTTCGTTCACAAACAGCTATTGAGGTTAATATTCAGATCATGCGAGCATTTGTTTCCATGCGTCACTTTATGGTAAACAATGCTTCTGTTTTTAGTCGTTTGAAAACGATGGAATATCATCAGTTGGAAATCCTGCAACATCAACAAGATACCGATAAGCACATTGAAGCAACCAATAAGCGCATAGACGAGGTGTTTCGCAGATTGGACGAGGGCAATGCAAAGCCGAAACAAGGTATTGTTCTACAATGGTCAAATTTAATCCACTTTTTAAAGTGGAGTCATAGATAAAATCATATAGAATAAAGATGAAGGAATTAGTGGGTATTATATTATTGACAGTTTTGGTAGTATTTGGTTCATGCAACTCCAATACTAATGTGTCTCTTGTGGGAACATCTCCGCAACTATTTGATGTATGCCAAGTAAGCACAGGTAATCCTGACTATAGAAATAAAGAGTTGTTTATAAACGAATTGAAAAGAAAATGTAAATATCCTATTGAGTTTCAAAAAAATAATTTGGAGGCATACGTTGCTATTGAGTACAAGACAGACCAACGAGGATATATTGTAAAAAAAAGAGTGGTTATTTGCGACAATAAAAAATTCAAAAAGATAACAATGGAAATATTCAATCAAGTTAAAACTCTCAAAATAGCCACAACAGAGAAAATAGATACAATCTACTTCCAATACAAGATACAAGGTTCACCAACTTTAATCCATTCAAAAGTAGATGTCAAGATTATCGGCTATGGCTACAATAATAAATCAATTTTAATGAAGTAACCTCTTCATAACTATCTGATTATTTGATGTTTCTGAATGCGAAGATACATTTTTTACTTCAAATAGCACTAAAAGTCGTCCTTAAAAGTGTATTTTGTATCAGCCATCTAACAAATCAAAGCGGACTAACTGGAGAAACGGTAGCCCATGTTTATCCCCCCTTCCGATGGTTCTGCATTAAATGAAAAAGACCAAAATACGCAGATAATCTGCGCTAACATACTTTTTTCACACCATTAGCGCAGATTATCCGCGAATAATTTGCGCTAATGGGTATTTTTTTATATCTTTGCAGAAGATAAGCTGCACTCGGCAATTTGAAAGCAAGCTTTCATTGCGCTCGCTTGCATTATCTTTGCGCAGAAAATAACGAAAGATATGGAACAGAGACTGATAGGAAGAGAAGCAGAACTCAAACTGCTCAATGAATATATAAACTCCAATAGATCAGAGTTTATCGCCGTCTATGGAAGACGACGTGTAGGCAAGACTTTTCTCATCAGAAAAGCCGTAGAGGACCATTTTGCCTTCTTCATGACAGGAATGAATGGAGTTGCCAAAGGCGAACAGCTTGTCAACTTCAGCATTGCCCTGCAAAAATATACCCACTCCACCACTCTGCAGACATTCAAGAGCTGGCTGCTGGCATTCTATGCCCTATCACAATACATAGAAACACTTCCGGAAGGTAAGAAAGTAATATTCATCGATGAATTGCCATGGATGGATACCGCCAAATCGGGATTCATACCAGCACTGGAAAACTTCTGGAACAGCTGGGCTGTACTGCGCAACGACATCAAACTCATCGTTTGCGGATCCGCCACCTCCTGGATGATCAATAACCTGATTCGCAACCGTGGTGGCTTGCATAACCGACTGACCCATCATCTGATTGTAAAACCATTCACCCTGCACGAATGTGAAGAATACTTCAAGGCTTACCACTTCGGCTACAGCCGAAAACAGATAGCAGAATGCTATATGGTTATGGGAGGAATACCTTATTATCTGTCAATGATGGATAAATCGAAAAGTCTGGCACAGAACATCGACCAGCTGTTTTTCGCAGACAATGCAGAACTGAAAGATGAGTTCAACGACTTATACAGAGCTTTGTTTAAGAAATCAGCCGACCATATCGCCGTAGTTACTGCCCTTGCTACCAAAGGAATGGGTATGACCCGACAGGAACTGGTCAAGGCATCGGGAGGAAAAGATAACGGAGCCTTCTCTACAGTACTGGAAGAATTGGAACAATGCGGATTCATCCGTCTGTATGAACCATTCAGTACAGCCAATAAGATGACTTCCGACATTCGCCAAAAGCGAAATACCTTATTCCAGTTAGTAGATTTCTATACACTCTTCTACTTCCGTTTCATCAAGCACAACAAGTATCAGGATTCCAGTTTCTGGTCATCCTCCCAAAACAGTCAGCTATACCATACTTGGGCTGGCTTGTCTTTCGAGATGCTTTGTCTAAACCATATAGACAAAATCAAGCACGCCCTGGGAATTTCGGGAGTACAGACCTTGGTTTGCTCATGGCGAAGCAGCAATACAGAAAAGGGAACTCAAATTGATTTGCTGATAGACCGGAAAGATGAAACCATCAATATCTGTGAGATGAAATTCTACAAGAGCGAATTCGAAATCAGCAAGGAATATGAGGAGAAGTTGCTGGAGAAACTGCGTATCTTCACAGAAGAGACGAAAACATCCAAATCGCTTCTCCTCACATTGATTACTTCTTTCGGATTGAAGCAGAACAAACATAGCGACATCGTACAGAAACAGATTACGATGGATGAATTGTTTATTTAAAAGAAAGTCTTTCGCCAGGCGTCAAAAAAAGACACATTTAAATACCTGATTTACAAAATAATATTAAAAGTTCACAAGTTTGTGGTCCACAACCTTGTGAACTTTCATTTTTATCCGAATATTGCAGATACGGAATATAATGGATAATTGGCAAGCCAATCCTGCTCCCTGTAAGGTGACATGGATAGGCGCATACCTTTCAATCCCTGATTGCGCTCCACAAACACCCTCAGACTCTTAGCCTGTAAATTCTCCTCAGCCTTTACTTCTATCGGAATGATTTTTTCTTCATCCTGCACTAAAAAATCTATTTCACCACGTGAATTTTCTGCCGACCAATAATAGATAGACAAGGAAGATTTCTCCTTAAGCTGCTGCAGGACATACTGCTCTGTCAGCGCCCCCTTAAAATCTGAAAACAGCACATTTCCTTCCAGCAAGCTTTGGGCAGGAATATTGCTCATGGCTCCCATCAGTCCCACATCAGACAGGAATAACTTGAAAGCAGAAAAATCCTCGTATGCAGCCAATGGCAACAGGGCTTTCTTACAACGGTTTACCTTATAGATCAACCCTGCATCTTTCAGCCATTCGATAGCGAGCTCAAAATCCTTTGCTCTGGCTCCTTCCTTTACGGCACCATAGATGAATTTCTTGTTTTCCTTGGCAAGCTGGGATGGGATGGATTTCCATACCATTCGGATACGTGGAACTTCTATGGCCGGAGCATGTTTGGAAAAATCACGCTCATACGCTTCAAGGATTCCTTTTTGAATGCTTCTGACTTCAGACAGATTTCCCTCGCTGGCAAAAGACTGTACTACAGCCGGCATTCCCCCGACCAGATAATACTGTCGCAGGCATTCCTCAAATTTATTCCGGAACATGGTTATCATATTCCAATCCTTTGACATCAGCAGTTCTACCATACGGCTTTCACCGATTGCATCTAGAAATTCAAAGAATGTGAGGGGATATAAATGCATGAAATCTACCTTACCTACAGGAAAAGAGTCATTCTGATGCATCGCAATTCCGAGCAATGAACCTGCAGCTACGACATGATATTGAGGTGCTTTTTCTGCAAAATACTTTAATGCGGTGATACCCCTGGGTGCTTCTTGTATCTCATCAAGGATAATAAGCGTATTTTCATCAATAGAAACTCCTGTACTCCATTGTATGCTATTGATAATACGGGGAATATCAAAGTCATGTGCAAAAACTTCCCGGAGCATTTCATTGTCTTCGAAGTTCACATACGCACTACGGGTATAGGCCTCTTTGGCAAATTCCTGCATCAGCCAGGTTTTGCCAACCTGGCGGGCTCCAAGCATAATCAACGGCTTTCGGTCGTTGCTTGCTTTCCATTGATATAGGTATTTGATGGCATTTCTCTTCATAACTATCTGATTATTTGATATTTCTGAATGCAAAGATACATTTTTTATTTCAAAGAGTGCCAAAAGTCGTCCTTAAAAATGTATAAAACCACAAAAAGTCGTCCTTAAAAGTGTGGAAAATCACAAAAAGTCGTCCTTAAAAGTGTAGAAAGTCACAAAAAGTCGTCCTTAAAAGTGTATTTTGATAAAGTATATCAAACATATAACAGAATGTTTTTTCCATAACCAATCGACCTTTACTACATCCCCACTTACTCTTCCATATCGAAAAAAATATAATTTTTATTCAATACAACGATTATATTGAATATTTTTATTACCTTTGCGATGTAGAAAAGGAAGAGCCGGCAGGCTCCTAACCACATACCGGTGAAGAGTGGTGAAGAGTGGGTGAAGAGTGAACAAAAACTCTTCACCACGCCAAATGCCTTGTTTATAGGCATTTACAAAGGAAAGGTGAAGAGTGAAGAGTTTCTGGCTCTTCGCCGTAATAAAAAATATAAGGAATAATGGACATTAAAGGTATTTATCATGCTGACGCCAATCGATATAGCGATGCAGAAGCGCTCTACAAGAGATGCGGCAAGAGTGGTATCTTGCTGCCTAAAATAAGTTTGGGATTCTGGCACAACTTCGGAGAGGTAGATCCTTACGAAAGAAGCCGTGCCATCACTCACTATGCCTTCGACCATGGTATCACCCACTTCGACCTGGCTAACAACTATGGACCTCCATACGGAAGTGCAGAGGAAACGATGGGAAGACTGATGAAAGATGATTTCAAACCCTATCGTGATGAACTCTTTATATCAACCAAAGCTGGTTATGATATGTGGGAAGGTCCTTACGGCAACTGGGGTTCCCGTAAGTATCTGATGGCCAGTCTGAATCAGAGTCTCAAGAGAATGAATCTCGAGTATGTAGACCTCTTCTACAGCCACCGCTACGATCCGAACACACCGCTCGAAGAAACCCTTCAAGCCATGGTAGACATCGTGAAGCAAGGCAAGGCTCTTTATCTCGGCATCAGCCGCTGGCCACTGGAAGCCCTGAAGTTTGCTGACCAATATCTGAAGGAGCGCGACTGTCCGCTGCTCATTTTCCAGGACAGACTCAACATGCTCGACCATGCGCCACAAGAGAATGGAACCTTAGATTATTGCGCAGAAAACGGCATCGGTTTCATCTCGTTCTCACCTCTGGCACAGGGACTTCTCACCGACCGATATCTCAACGGAATCCCATCGGATAGCCGTATGGCAAAAGAGCATTTTCTGAAACACTCTGCTCTAACTCCAGAACTGCTGGAACAGCTCAAGAAATGGAACGCAGAAGCAGGAGAAAGAGACGAAACACTCGCCGAAATGGCACTTGCCTGGATATTGCAGCAGAAAGGTGTAACCAGCGTATTGGTAGGAGCCAGCTCTACCGCCCAGTTGGAAAAGAACATGAAGTGTGTGCATGCTAAGACATTAAATTCATAAAAAACTTGCATTTTATTTTGTTATGTGCCAAAATAAATGTAATTTTGCACCTTGAATAGGGTTATACCTTATTATATTTAAGAAAAGAAACATAATTATTAGATAAAACAATGGAATACAACTTCAGAGAAATCGAGAAGAAATGGCACCAGAAATGGGTCGAGAACAAGACCTACAAGGTGACAGAGGATGAAAACAAGAAGAAATTCTATGTGCTCAACATGTTCCCTTATCCATCAGGAGCTGGTTTGCACGTAGGTCACCCACTTGGTTATATCGCTAGCGATATCTATGCACGCTACAAGCGTTTGAACGGATTTAACGTACTGAACCCTATGGGTTACGATGCTTACGGATTGCCTGCAGAGCAGTATGCTATCCAGACTGGTCAGCACCCAGAGGTTACTACCGTAGCCAACATCAACCGTTATCGTGAGCAGCTCGACAAAATCGGCTTCTCTTTCGACTGGGACCGCGAGGTTCGTACCTGCGACCCTAAGTATTACCATTGGACTCAGTGGGCTTTCCAGAAGATGTTCAACTCATTCTTCTGCAACAGCTGCCAGAAGGCTCAGCCTATCGAAAAGCTCATCAAGCGCTTCGAGGAAAAGGGTTCTGCTGACCTGAACGTGGCTCAGAACGAGCAGATTGACTTCACAGCCGAGGAGTGGAACAGCTTCGACGACGTGAAGAAGCAGCAGATTCTGATGAACTACCGCATCGCTTACCTCGGCGAAACTATGGTTAACTGGTGCCCAGGTCTCGGTACTGTGCTTGCCAACGACGAGGTAGTAAACGGCGTAAGTGAGCGTGGCGGTTATCCTGTCATCCAGAAGAAGATGCAGCAGTGGTGCCTGAGAACATCTGCTTACTCTCAGCGTCTGCTCGACGGATTGGAGACCATCCAGTGGAGCGACAGTATCAAGGAAACCCAGAAGAACTGGATTGGCCGTTCTGAGGGTACAGAGGTAGTATTCTCTGTAAAGGACAGCGACGTGAAGTTCACCATCTTCACCACCCGTGCCGATACCATGTTTGGTGTAACCTTCATGGTTCTGGCTCCAGAGAGCGAGTATGTTCAGCAGGTAACTACTGCCGAGCAGAAGGAAGAGGTGGAGAAATATCTCGACTACGTGAAGAAGCGTACCGAGCTTGACCGTATGGCTAACCATAGTGTAACCGGTGTATTCTCAGGAAGTTATGCCATCAATCCATTCACTGGCGAGGCAATCCCAGTATGGATTTCAGAATATGTATTGGCTGGATATGGTACAGGTGCCATCATGGCTGTGCCAGCTCACGATAGCCGTGACTACGCCTTTGCCAAGCACTTCAACCTGCCTATCATTCCTCTTATCGAGGGTGCTGATGTTTCAGAGGAGAGCTTCGATGCCAAGGAAGGTATCGTAACCAACTCACCTGTAGCAGGCAAGAGCAGCATGGACGGCTTCTCTCTGAACGGACTCACCGTAAAGGAGGCTATCGCAGCTACCAAGAAATTTGTTACCGAGAAGGGCATCGGCCGAGTAAAGGTAAACTATCGTCTCCGCGACGCCATCTTCTCACGTCAGCGCTACTGGGGTGAGCCATTCCCAGTATATTACAAGGACGGAATGCCACAGATGGTTCCAGAGGAGTGCCTGCCACTCGAATTGCCTGAGATTGAGACCTATAAGCCAACAGAAACTGGCGAGCCACCATTGGGCAGAGCCAAGAAGTGGGCTTGGGATGCCGAGAAGAAAGAGGTGGTTGACAAGAGCCTCGTAGATAACAAGACCGTATTCCCACTGGAACTCAACACCATGCCAGGTTTCGCAGGTTCTTCTGCTTACTACCTGCGCTATATGGATCCTCACAACGATGAGGCACTCGTAGGCAAGAAGGCTGATGAGTACTGGCAGAACGTGGACCTCTACGTAGGTGGTTGCGAGCATGCTACCGGTCACTTGATTTACTCCCGTTTCTGGAACAAGTTCCTCTTCGACCTCGGCGTAAGCTGCAAGGAAGAGCCATTCCAGAAGCTGGTGAACCAGGGTATGATCCAGGGTCGCTCTAACTTCGTTTACCGCATCAACAGCGATGACCACGACAAGGCTCCTGTATTCGTAAGCTTGAACCTGAAGAAGGATTACGACGTAACTCCTATCCACGTAGATGTAAACATCGTAAGCAACGACGTATTGGATATCGAGGCATTCAAGGCTTGGCGCCCTGAGTATCAGAACGCTGAGTTCATCCTGGAAGATGGCAAGTACATCTGCGGATGGGCTATCGAGAAGATGTCTAAGAGTATGTTCAACGTGGTGAATCCGGATATGATTGTCGAGAAGTATGGTGCTGATACCCTGCGTCTCTACGAAATGTTCCTGGGTCCTGTAGAGGCAAGCAAGCCTTGGGATACCAACGGTATCGACGGTTGCCACCGTTTCTTGAAGAAGTTCTGGGGTCTGTTCTACGAGAACCGTACCGACAACTTCCTTCCTTCAGCCGACGAGGCAGCGAAGCCAGAGAGCCTGAAGAGCGTTCACAAGCTCATCAAGAAGGTAAGCGAGGATATCGAGAAGTTCTCTTACAACACTTCTATCTCAGCCTTCATGATTGCCGTGAACGAACTCGGTCAGCAGAAGTGCCGCAACAAGGAACTCCTCACAGATCTCGTCATCCTCATTGCTCCATTCGCTCCACACATTGCAGAAGAGTTGTGGGCAGCACTTGGCGAGCAGGGCAGCGTTTGCGATGCAGCATGGCCAAAGTATGATGAGCAGTATCTGAAGGAGAACGATATGCAGCTCACTATTTCCTTCAATGGTAAAGCTCGTTTCCAGATGACTTTCCCTGTGGATACTCCTAACGAGGAAATCCAGAAGCAGGTATTGGCAGACGAGAAGAGCCAGAAGTACTTGGAAGGATTCAACGTGTTGAAGGTGATCATCGTACCAAAGAAGATCGTCAACGTTGTGTTGAAAAAGTAATTTATAGATAATATACAGAAGGTCGTCTCATCTAAAAATGGGCGACCTTC
Source organism: Segatella copri (assembly GCF_026015625.1). Lineage (NCBI taxonomy): Bacteria > Pseudomonadati > Bacteroidota > Bacteroidia > Bacteroidales > Prevotellaceae > Segatella > Segatella copri. The sequence goes on from NZ_JAPDVG010000001.1 coordinate 2,871,671, forward strand.
TGTGCTTTAAAAATACGAGGAAAATATTATGCAAATAGCAATCAGTCAAACAATTAAGAATGAGTGCAAGGATTATTTCTACATTACCCTTGGACTCTTGCTTTACACATTTGGATGGACCATCTTTCTGCTTCCATACCAGATAGTAACGGGTGGCGTAACGGGTATCGCAGCCGTGATTTACTACGGCACGGGGATACCTATCTATTTGTCTTATTTTCTCATCAATGCAGCCTTGCTGCTTGCCGCGCTGAAGATACTGGGATTCAAGTTCATGGTGAAGACCATCTACGCCATCATCATGCTCTCCGTGTTCCTGGCGCTGGCGCAAGACTGGATGATAGGTGAAGATGGCAAGATGGTGCAGATATTGGGAGAGGGACAGGACTTCATGTCGCTCATCATCGGCTGTCTGTTTACGGGTTTATCACTCGCCATCGTCTTTCTGCATAATGGAAGTACAGGTGGAACGGATATCATTGCTGCCATCGTCAACAAATATCACAACATCTCGCTGGGCCGTGTGCTTATCTTTGTGGATCTCCTCATCGTGGGCAGTTCATTCTTCGTCTTCAATGCAAAACCAGAGTTTACCGCGATAGACGCTGTTAGAAAGGTAGTATTCGGTCTCTGTACGATGGTGATAGAAAACCTGGTACTCGACTATGTGATGAATGCCAAGCGAGAGAGTGTACAGTTTATGATATTCAGCAAGAAATATCAGGAGATAGCCAATGCCATCGGTATGCAGATGGATCATGGCGTAACCATTCTCGATGGCCACGGCTGGTACACGGGCAACGAGATGAAAGTGCTCTGTATTCTTGCAAAGAAGAACGAGAGCGTCACCATCTTCCGTATCGTCAAGATTATCGACCCGAATGCCTTTGTAAGTCAGAGTTCCGTAATCGGTGTGTATGGCGAGGGATTTGATGAGATGAAGGTGAAAATCAAAGATAAAGACATTAAAACAATTAAAAGTTAAAAGTTTATAGCGGCTTCGCCGTATAGATAGCAAGAAGCACTATTGCAAGAATGCCCTATAAACTATTAACTATAAATTATAAACTTATGAAAAGGATAGTTTTTGCAACAAATAACCAGCATAAACTCCAGGAGATTCGCGACATCCTGGGCAGCGACTACGAGGTAGTATCGCTGAAGGAGATAGGATGCGATGTGGATATTCCTGAAACAGGCAACACATTGGAAGAGAATGCCTTGCAGAAGGCGCAGTATGTTTATGACCATTACCACGTAAGTTGCTTTGCCGATGATACCGGTCTGGAGGTAGAGGCACTTGATGGTGCCCCTGGCGTTCACAGTGCCCGCTATGCTGAGGGTACCGACCACGACAGTGAGGCTAACATGGCTAAGCTGTTGAGAGAACTGGATGGCAAAGAAAACCGCCAGGCCCGTTTCCGCACCGTTATCTGCTACATCGAGAAGCAGGATGTATGTCCTTGCGGCTGCACCAGCATCAAGAAAATCCACCAGTTCGAGGGTATCGTAAACGGCCATATCGCCACCGAGAAACATGGTACCGAAGGCTTCGGCTACGACCCAATCTTCGTTCCGAAAGGATATGACAAGAGCTTTGCCGAGCTAGGTGAGGAAATCAAGAACGGCATCAGCCACAGAGCCAGAGCCGTGGCTAAATTGGTAGAGTATTTGAAAAAGAAATAAGATTTATTCTTGTTCAATACAGAATAGAATAACATTATAACAAAGAAAAGGCATCATGATCAGGACACTCAATTCCCTGCGATTCATTCTTATCCTAATGATTGTGATTTCGCATTCCACCCTACCCATATCCCAAGATTTAATCAATTACTTGGGCGAGTTTCCTGTTGCCATTTTCTTTGTTATCAGTGGCTTTGTACTCTCTTTAAGCAAAGGAGAAAAATTACAGAAAGAAGTATTGGGAAACAGAAATTTTTTCCTTTCCCGTATCATCAAACTCTATCCTCTTCATATTCTGATTCTCGCCATTCTCATATTAATGGATTGGCGATTAGGGCGTATATTACCATGGTATCAGATTCTATCCCATTCGCTGTTGATACAAACCTGGTATCCGGCACATGACTTTACGGCTCATCTCAATGAAGCTACATGGTTTATTTCTGATCTTATCTTCTTCTATCTTATATTTAAGTATTTATACGCTTGGATTATGCGACATTCCTGGTTATACTTATTAGCAACAATAAGTATATATATGGCAGTTTATATCAGTATCTCGCTCTGTGCACAAGCAGATTATTCAGCCGGCTACATTTATGCCCACCCATTATTCAGAATGATAGATTTCATGATAGGTATCCTTTTATATAAAGTATTCAGATCAGAAAAAGGTAAAAAAATAGCAGATAAGATAACAAACACAACTTCTTTCTGGCAAGTAAACCTATCGGATATGGGAGTGGTATTGCTGTTTATCGCAATGTATTTCCTATCAATCCATTGCAATCCGAACATTCGCTGTGCCATTATTTATTGGATACCATCAGCCATAACCGTGTTCTATTTTACAGCAAGAGATCAAGGTAAAGGTTGTTTTATTAGGATATTCCATAATAAACTCTTGCTATGGCTAGGCAGCATCAGTTTTGAAATATTTCTCTGTCATAATCTCTGCTTTCGCATCATACAGAGTATATTTCTTAAACGATATGGAGAAGGAAATCCACATCAAGAATTCCAATTCATCCTATCCCTCGCTTTTATTATCCTCACAGCATGGATAGCAAAGAAAGCCATCGTTTTACCCATCCAGCATCAACTTCAAAAATATCTATAAGTATCTGTTTATAAAAACAATAAATAGTTAAATTTGCAGTTAATATAGTATTAGGCTTTTAAATAACAGAAAATGAAGACAATAACATTATTAATTACAATACTATTCATGACACTTCCCTTATCGGCCATAGATAAGGGAAGTTGGGAAATATACACCAGTTATAACGATATAACAGAAATCGAACCAGCAGGAAACCAAGTGTTTGCCTTAGCGTCTAACGGACTTTTCTCTTATCATATAAAAAATGGTTCAGTTACTACATACGATAAAGCAAACACTCTTTCTGACTTTGATATTAATCATATTGCTTGGAATAAAAATACAAAAAAGTTGGTAATCACATATACCAATGGAAATATTGACTTATTGGATGCCAATGGAAATATAATTAATATACCTGATTTGTATCTGAAAAGTATGACTGATAATAAACAGATAAACCATATATATATAAGTGGGACAAATGTTTATTTATCTCTCTCTTTTGGAATTATTAAACTAGATACAAAAGAAGGAAAAATACTCGATGCATACAAGTTGGGCTTTAATGTTAACTATAGTTATATAGAAGACAACTGCCTTTATGCAGCTTCGAAAGAAGCTGGCTTATACAGAGGATTTTTAAAGAATAACTTGATAGATAAGAATAATTGGGAAAAAGCCGGTAATTTCAAAGAACAAACAATGAATTCTACTAACGTCTATGATACAACTAATAAGTATTGGTGGACGGTAAAAGAAGGTAAATTGACTTACTATACCCTGAATACAGATAAGGAAAAAATATATCAAACAGAAGGTATTATTCCTGATGGGCCTGCATCTAACAAATTCTACCGTTTATACATTAATAAAAATAAATTATATGCAGTAGCGGGTGCTTGGTCACAAGAAAAAGACTGTAATAACATGGGAGAAGTGCATGTTTGGAATGGAGAAAAATGGGAAGAATTTGAGCAACCTTCAGATGCTTCATTAGGCCATCTGTACAGAGACCTGCTCTGTCTTGACTTTGACCCATCAAAAGAAGGACATATCATGGTAGGTTCAAAGGCTGGATTATATGAATTTCAAGATGGAAAATTCATAAAGTGTTACAATAAAGACAATACAAGCGTTATTACATCACCGTTGGGTAATAATTATACTATTATTTCATCTGTAAAATATGATGCAACAGGAAAATTATGGCTTTTAAATAGCTTAGGAGATAATTCTATTCTATCATTTGACCAAACTACACAAGAATGGAAACACTATCCTCATTCGGAAATAGGTTCTAATGACAGATATAATCTAACAGGATTAATTATCGGCAAGAATAATGGGAATATATGGTTTGTAAACAATTATTATGAAAAGAATAGACTATATAAATATAACTATAATACAGATGAATTAACAATGTATGGACCTACATTTACCAATGAGGATGGAAGAGACATTACTCCAATTTACGTACATTGTTTGGCAGAAGACAGAAATGGTAATATTTGGATAGGAACAACATCTGGTCCTCTTTATCTTTCAATGTCAGACATCAAAAATGGTAACAATATATTTACACAACATAAAGTACCTCGTAATGATAATACTAATTATGCAGACTATCTATTAGATAATAGTAATATACGTTGTATAGCAGTAGACGGAGCAAACCAGAAATGGTTCGGTACCGATAATGGAGTATATTTGGTTAGTGATGATTGCAATACACAAATTTATCATTTTGATACAGATAATTCTCCATTAATATCGAATATTGTATATAGTATTGCTGTCAATAACATTACAGGAAAGGTATATTTTGCTACAGATAAAGGACTGTGCTCTTTCAATAATGGAATTGTCGGTTCTAACTCTGAAATGACCAAAGATAATGTCTACGCATATCCAAACCCGGTGAAACCAGATTATACTGGCAAAATAAACATCGTTGGATTATCTTTCAATGCTAATATTAAAATTGTATCAACAAATGGAACTTTAATAAACGAAGGCAGAAGTGCAGGAGGCAGTTATTCCTGGGATGGTTGTGACCTAAACGGTAAGAAAGTAGCCAGCGGTATCTACATGGTAGAAACTGCGACAGAGAGTGGTGAAAAAGGAATTGTTTGTAAAATAGCTATTATTCGATAAAAGGCAGACCAATGACAGAAAATAATATATTATCACGTCAAAATACTTTATGGATGCAAGGTGTATCAGCATTATTAATCATGCTGATGCACTTTGTTATGCAGTTAGAGGACTATCCTCGCTTTTTTAATATTTTGGGTAGCGTAGCTGTTGCTGTTTTCCTATTTATTTCAGGATTTGGCATTAATGAAAGCCATAAAATAAATGGCATCAATAACTTTTGGAAAAAGAGATTTCTTCGTGTAATCATCCCATGCTGGACTATCTTTTTATTTCAACTACCATTCGTTGAACATTTTAATTCAGTACAACTTCTAAAGAATTTGACTTTTTACGCTTCAGATCTCTGGTTCGTCGATTATATCATACGATGGTATCTTGTATATTGGATAAGCAGAAGATTTTTTACGAAAAATACGAAATACATTCTTTTTGTCTTTGGAATATATAATGTATTCCAGCAACAACTATATAGTGAACAAGCTTTCTCCTTTTTCTGTGGATACTTAGCATCAGAATATGTTGGGAAGCTGAACAAACTAAACAAAAAGCATGTATTGAAGTATACTTGCCTAAGCGTAATATACGGAATTATATTCCTGTTAATCAAAGAAATACCAACTATTCAGCAAATAAAGGGATCGATACTGTTTAATGTTATACTGCTTAACATTAAACTGCCGTTGGCTATGTCTATCATAGCCGCACCTTTCCTTTTTCCACTATTAAAAAAGATTGGTATATTCAATAAATTAGGTAAAATCAGTTACGAATTATATATAGTTCACTACAACTTTATGCCAGCCATCACTGGTATTATATCCATATTCATCTATTCTGCATATTCAATTATCATAAGTGTTATTTTCAGAAGAATCAATCAGCTTCTAAGTAAAAAAAGCTATTTCATTTATAGCTTAACCGGCATTCTCTATATAGGAATATGCTATACGCTCATGTGCAAATATAGCATGAGAGTTACCGAACACTATGGATACATCTGTATTGGATACGCTTTAGTTTTGGCTTTAGATATACTCTTCTTTGCAACAAAAGAAGAAGAAGAGAAAAAAATAAACAAATATTTACCCTATCTGTTTGCTGCAACAACTACAGTTTTTGTAATAGTACTATTGATAGTACAATACCATTTTGACCCTTTGACCAACAAAGTTGATCGATGGTCAGCCTTAGCTTATCCTATCCAAAATCTTTTCAATGGACAATTTCCGTATTCTGCCAAAACACATCTAGGCGGAAATGCATCACCATTTCCTATATGGCTGGTATTCCATATACCATTCTATCTATTACAGAACGTAGGATTATCAGAAATATTCACTTGCATGATATTTATCTACAGTATTAAGTTATTATCAGGTTACAAAGCAGCCATCAAGGCTACACTTTTATTGTTCCTTTCTATTAACCTTTGGTATGAAGTAGCTGTAAGAAGCGATCTCATATCAAACTTCTTTCTGCTAGCAGCTTTTATCAATATACTGCAAGTCTATCAAATTAATTTCAAACAGCACCCATGGATTCTGTCTGTGTGTGTAGGTTTATGGTTATCTACCAGACTGAGCGTAGCATTTCCTCTGTTCATTCTATTTTTTCCATACTATATAAAATTAAAAGTAAAGAAGCAGATTCTTATCCCACTTCTTATTGTGGGAGTATTTTCAATGACATTTCTACCATTAATATTATGGGATGCCAAGGAGTTATTTGGAGCTGAAAATAATCCTTTTTCCTTACAGTTTAGACAAGGTAGCCCTATTGCAACAATATTCCTTGTTACAATAGCTCTTACCATGTCACTAACCTGGAAAGGTAGTTACCAATTTCAGGTTCTATATTCTGTTATAATACTACTGCTCATCCCAATAATCTCCTATGGATATTCTATGTATATTTATGGGAATTGGACAGATATATTTAATTCAAACTACGACATAACCTATATAGATGCAGCCATTCCATTTGCAATAACAATTCTATCTCTTCCTAAACTTAAAGGCTGACGTAATAGCCTAGTTTATAGAGTTTAAATATGAAAAGAGAAGGCATATTGCTACAAAGATTCATAAGCTCCCAACCTTTACAGAGAGCATGAAACTTTCGGAAAGCGCCCAGAAGATGAAACTTTCTCAAGATATTTCTTGCATGCAATAATGGAGAGTAATCATTCAACTCTCCTTCAAATGCATGCAAAGTACGTAATGCTTCTTCTATTTTTCGAAGATAAACCAGATTTTCCTCAAACTCAGTATAGGCAACGGGATTATCAATATGGGTTACTTTTATCTTCTTTTCACTTAATGCCTTTCCCAGCAAAACATCCTCATAACCATAACCCTTAACCTGTTCATTATAAGGAACTTGTTCCAATACAGACTTATGATAAAAGAAATTGGTTGTACGAAAGGATTTATAAGGTTCAGACTTTCTCACTATATATGAATGTTTAGATTCTTCATGCTTTTCGTATCTAAAACGCAAATTCTCACGATATAATTGAACAGTAAGAGAACCACCATCCACACAAACTCCTCCACAGGCAACTTCTCCAACCCGAACACCACAACTAAGATAACGTATCAAAAAATCATTATTCACTAATATCAACCTAGCATCTATCATTAAATGCCACTCATACTTTGCCTGTCTAACTAATGAATTTCGCATCGCAGCACGACAATCATGATGTTCTGAACATATATAACGACAATTTGGCAAAAGAGTCAAAGAATAATTATTTTCAATAGTTTTTTTGTTAGTACTACCATCATCAAAAACAATAATTTCATAACACAAACCAGAAACAGCTTGTGCTTGTTTATGAAGAGATTTTACCAGCGAAGTGGCTTCATCATTATAAACAGGAATAAGTATAGACAGCTCTTGTATAATCATACTATTTAAACGAAAATAATCCTGTTTTATTGCTAATAGCAAGGAGTATATGATAAGAATTATTAAATATAACAAGTATTTTTGGTAGATAAATTGAAATATCGTATTTTTGTGAATAAATAAATCTCATTATTATTATATAAAATGGAAATAGTATATGTTATAGAAGATTTTTCAATAAAAGGTGGAGCAGAACGAATTATTGCTGAAAAGGCTAATTATTTAGCCTCAAGATTTCAACATCATGTTACTATTGTTTCCATATATCATGATGAGCATCCTATAAGCTACCATCTAGAGGAAAGCGTGGATTTCATCTCTCTTGAAATTCCGTTCACTCCCAAAAATAATTCTATTCTATTAAAAACTCTTTTTAGAATAATAACAATAGGAAAAATTATCTTTAAATTTCAAACTATTATCAATCGTATCCAACCTAAACTCATATTCTATACTATGAGTTTGGGAGCTATCTTATTACCCTTAATCAAAACAAAAGCAAAAAAAGTATACGAGTCGCATTCTGCTCGTTCATTTACTCCTTATCATAAATTATTTTTTCTTATGGAAAAAGCGGCCGATCAAGTAGTTTGCTTAACTAAAGGTGACGCTAAAGAATATAAACATACAAAAAAAATAAGTATTATACCCAATTTTATCAACACACCCCATAAACTAGTGGAAAACTATGACACCAAAAGAGTAATAGCTGTTGGTAGACTAGAATATGCTAAAGGATTTGATGTTCTTATAGAATGCTGGAAAAAAATTGCAAAAAAATATCCAAACTGGCAACTCCATATCTATGGAGAAGGTAGTTGCTATGAACAATTACAACAACAAATCAATTTTCTCAATCTAAAAGAACAAATTATACTTTGTGGCAGAACCGATAATATATGGGATATCTATCCTAATTATAGTATTCAAGTTATACCATCAAGATATGAAGGTCAACCCATAACTCTTATCGAAGGGCAAGCCTGCGGAATACCAACTGTAGCATTTGACTTTAAATATGGTGCAAAAGATATTATAACCAATGGATATAATGGTTTTTTAATACCACAAGGGGATAAAAATAAGTTTTCTGAAGCAATCATACAAATGATAAGTTCAGAAAACCTGAGACAAAAATTTGGAATCCATGCTATAAAAGTAGGAAAACAATACTATCGTGAACAGATATTTCCTAAATGGGTAAAACTTATAGAACAATTATATAACACTTATGTTTCTACATGAGTGAAATAAATAATTGTTCATACTCTTTTGCCACCTTCCTATAATCGTGGTATTTCATAACGAAAGAGATACTTTGGTGCGAGAGAGAGGTTAGATTTCCAGGAAGGAAAAAAGCCTGCTCGATGATTGCCACATTCTGAGATTCTGAATACTCAGGACTCACATTGATGATAGGGCGTAATTCTGTTTCACCAATGAACTCATAATATTCTTCCTCTCCTCCACCGATAACCACAGTACCACGTGCCATGGCTGCCAACGAATTCATGGATGGAGTATAACTGTAAAACTGATCTACCAGAACATCTGCTTCATCCAGCATCCGGCAATATTCATCATAGTCTACTCCTTCTACATATTTGAGTTCTATCTTACCAGGATTTTTCTTTGCCAGAATTTCCACAAAATGAGCTATCTTTAAAGCACCTTTCAGATACTCGCGCTTAGGTTGTAAACCTACAAGCACTTTGATAACCTCACCATTCCCTTTCTGCCTGTTTTCATCTATAGCAGGAATTATCATCGGAAGAGGAATATAGTAAAGCTTCTTATGGAAATCAGGAACATCGTAGCCGAGATAATACTCATAAAGACAGGCTATCAAAGCATCAGAATGATAAGATACAGTATGCCAGCACTTATCAAACTGAGGCATGAAATGAAAAGCCATACGCTCTTTATTCTCCTCGATATTCTGCAATTTACCATTCCAATAAGTATCAGAATAAGCTGGAATACCCTTGGCCTGTTGCCTGAACAGATGTGGGTCATCGGCAAAACAGCCTTTAATGATTCGCTTATTGGTAAACTTGAGAAACCAGAATATCAGCATGTTCCACCATCCCATCAAAGGCACAAATTGATAGTTATGTACCTGAACAATATCATTTCCACATATCTTATGAAGATTGCAGACAATTTTCCACAATACCATAAGCCCGCTCCATCTTCCATAACGCTCCATATTACGGCGCAAGTCGATGTCACGAGGAGAGTTGTGCCAATCATTGCCGTCGGACATCAGCGTTACCTGATGTCCAAGTTCTACTAATCCCTTCTTGAGAGTATTATGTAGCAAACTAGACTCACCAACCAACAGAATCTTCATAACTTTATATGATACTTATTTATAAGATACTTGAATATCAGAAATCTTAAGACAATTCAATATACCTATTTTCTACAATATAATCAGACTTGCGCAGTCCCATGCTTACCACCAGTTTTATGGCCATTTTCTCCAGGCAGAACTTCAATGGCATCCAGCGCTTTTCTTTTTCATCACGCCAAGGACTCATCGCTTTATACTTATCAAATTCTTTTTTCCATGGATGTTGGCAGTTCTTATACCATGGTTTAGGAATACCCGTAAAATGGATGATGGCCGGATGAGCCTGAGCTTCCAATATCTGTTCATCAAATTCCCAGGAGATAAGAGAATAACGCAAATCAAACCAATACTCATTCAGTACATTATATCTGATAGGTAATACCAACTTAGAATTCTTAAACAGATAGTTCAGTACATCCTGATCATGACATCTCAACCTTTCCGTATTAGATTTCACATAATCAAAGAATTTGAGAAGCACCTGCTTTTCACGCCAATATTTCAGATTGACAACTAACATACCTGCATTAAAATACCCCAAAGTTTGGGGATAACGCAAGCGATTATAGTGTTCTATCTTATTATTATAACTATCTGGAACAGCAGCAATTGCATAGTTTTCAACAGAAGTATTCCACAATTCAACAAGTTTATCCACAACCAGAATATCGCCATCTAGATAGATAACCTTATCAATATCAGCAGGCAGAATTTCCGTAAGATACAAACGATAATAAGTAGCAAACGAAGTTCCTACATGATCTACTTGAAAATCCAGACCAATTGGAAAATGTTTGAAGATATCATCATTAATTAGATAGAAATGAATATTTTGCTGATAACGGGCAGCTATGGTTCTGATAGAATCCAATAATGCAGCAGAATCCTGATCATGCAAGAGATGTACATTGACAACTTCTCCTCTGTTGCTCTCAAACAAAGAGGTCAACATGATACCGGTCGGCATGATATATTTACTATCAGTAGAACAAACTATTTCCATTTTTATGTTTTTTGTACTACTATTAATACGTAAATTAAATCTTTTTATTATCTTTGCAGTCATAAAAAAGAATAACTTATGCAGAAAGAATTAATATCAGAGATATCTTCACCATTGGTGAGTTTCATCATTACTACAAGCAACCATCAGAAAGAACATCTTGTAGAATGCATCAATAGTATCCTTCAGCTTTCGCTCAATGCCAAAGAGAGGGAAATAATTCTCGTTGATGATGATAGCGAAGAATTGGTAGCCAGCCAGATAAAAGAGTTGCTGGATAACCTGCTCTATTTAAGAATACCCGGCTTAGGCAGCAGTATGGCACGCAACTATGGCATGTACTTAGCCAAAGGGAAATACATCCAGTTTATAGAAGGAGATGATTATCTTCTTCAGCCAACCTACGAACATTGCCTTGACATCGTGAGATTCCACGAACCAGATATCGTTACATTCTGTTTCAGCAAGGATGATACAGGAGAACCATCTTACGAACTCCCTACCCCAATCAGCGGCACAGAATATCTCAACAACAATACCCTTTTAGGCTCAGCCTGTTCCTATATATTCCGCCGCGCCATTGTGGGTAGCCTGTTATTCTCACCAAACATCAGTTTCGGCGAGGACGAGGAATTCACACCACAACTCTTCTTACGGGCAGAACGAATATTCAAGACTCAGACCTCACCTTATTATAATAGAGTGGACAAATACGCACCTGGTGAATTAGAAAATAAGGATAAGATAGATATCCACATGGACAATAAACTGGAGGTAATTCTACATCTTCAGAAGTTGCTCGATACGGTTCCTGTAGCAGAGCGCCAGGCACTCAACCGCCGTATTGCCCAGCTCTCGATGGATTATCTGGTTAACAATATCCGCTTGAAACATTCGTTGATATCCTTGAATCATGCCATCAGAAAATTAAGGAAACATGGGTTATATCCTCTTCCGAACAAAGAATATACCAAGAAATATATGATGTTCAGAAAGATGATAGGTACATACGTAGGACGAATTGCACTTCTCTTTCTTATCAAGAAATAAATGAATGAAGGCATAAAGATTTCTCCTATCTGGATTAGTATGCAGAGAGATAAGAGCAAATCCTATATAAACAAAAATAGAGCATTCAAATCACTTGAACGCTCTATCTTTATAATTAGATTAAATTTTCTAATATTATTTGTATAAGTAAAAGATGATGAAATGACGTTTCACAACGTCCGTTTGTTTTAACTGATGCAAAGATACGACGTTTTTTGTCTATAAAGTCGTAAATTATGCATTTTATGGTAGTGAAATATGATTTTTCACCCATAAAAAACAAATTTTACCACCAATCTTATAATTTTCACCACATTATTCTACGATAGTGACAACATCTTTTCTATTGGTTTGACCGCTTTTTTCGCTATTTCAGGAGCCACTTCAACTGTTGGCCAACCAAATTTCAATGCATTGTATATCTTCTTGAGCGTATTCATCTTCATATACTCACACTCGTTGCAGCTGCAACCTACTCCACCCTCACTTACCTCTGGAGGTACGGGATAGAAAATTACGTTAGGACAATTACGCTCCAGCTCATGCAGGATACCAGCCTCTGTAGCGATAATATACTCCTTGATTTCAGGATGCTCTTGGGCATAATGTAACATGGTGGCTGTAGAGCCCTTTACATCGGCTACAGCAAGTACTGGTGCCTTACACTCCAAGTGAGCCATCACAACAGCCTCAGGATGCTTCTGCTTCAGTTTAACTATAGCCTCTACAGAGAATTTCTCATGTACATGGCAACCACCGTTCCAAAGCAACATATTGCGGCCTGTAACGCTGTTTATATAGTTACCGAGATTATAGTCTGGACCAAAGATGATTTTTTCGTCCTGTGGGAAACTGTCAATCACCTTCTTAGCATTACCGCTTGTCACTACACAATCTGTCAGCGCCTTCACTGCAGCCGTGGTGTTTACATAACTCACAACCTTATATCCTGGATGCTCTTCCTTGTACTTTTTCAAATCCTCAGCCTTACAGCTGTCAGCAAGCGAGCAACCAGCATTCAAGTCAGGACAAATCACGGTTTTGTCTGGACTCAAGAGTTTGCATGTCTCAGCCATGAAGTGCACGCCACACATAACCATTACCTGGGCATTGGTTTCTGCAGCTTTACGAGCCAAAGCCAGAGAGTCGCCAACAAAGTCGGCGATGTCCTGAATCTCACCTACCGTATAGTAGTGGGCGAGGATAATAGCATCTTTCTCCTTGCAAAGCTTTCTGATTTCAGCTTTCAAGTCCAAGGCTTCGTCAACGGGTTCGTCAACGTATCCTTTCTCAATCCATTCTTTTTTCACCATAACATTCATATTATATTTCTTATTTTTTATTTTTAAAAAGAGAATATAGAGATGATGATATGCCGTGGATAAGTGGATAACATTCTGCATAAAAACTTGCGTATTTCGTTATCCAAGTCTTATTCCAGTTTATCCGCAGAGGTCTTTGAAATCTTTTTCTTGTCTCTTAATGCATTAACCGGTTTATCAACATTTCCCCAATTCGGTGCAAAGTTAATAAGTTTATATCTTTTTTCGGTCAAAAACTGCGAAAAAGTTTCTAAAAACTTAATAATATCTATGTGGATATCCTCTTTTCGTTGGTTTGAGATAGGTATGTGTGGATATTTACAAACTTATTAAAAAGTTATTATTGGGGTTTTCCGTACACTTATCCACGCTTTTGTGGAAAACAAAAAAAAGCAGAAATCCATCAGGATATTCTGCTCTCTGGTCTGAGTTATTTATATGGTAGTTTTTGGTTATAGGATTTCCGTCTGTTTCTTTCTATTCTATACCTATTTATATATAGGTTTCTGATATATTATTATATATAGAAGTTCTGATTCCCTATCTTTTGTTCAAAACAGAATCAATTTTTTCTGTTACCAGTTCAGGAGAGATATTCTTCATACATGCGAAGTCTCCCCTAGCGCAAGGCTTGTTACCATAGATACTGCAAGGGCGGCAAGGTAAGTCAAGCTGTACGGCATTGGCAGGATCCTGATGCCAGCCCATGAAACCTGCGTATGGATGGGTAGCTCCCCAGATGCTTACTACAGGAGTGTTAACAAGCGATGCCAAGTGCATATTGGCACTATCCATGCTCACCATAACGTGCAGATGACTAATCAGGATGAGTTCCTGTTTCAATCCGTTAAGATGAGAAGAAGCGTTAATGAGCTGTGAATACTTCTCAGCCCAGTCGTTCATCACTGGTGTTTCGTCTTTGCCTCCACCGAAAAGGAAGATATGAGCGTGTGGATGATTGTGGATAAGTCGCTGGATAACTTTTTCCATCAGTTGTATCGGATATATTTTTCCCTCGTGTGCAGCGAAGGGAGCAATACCAATCCACGGCTCTGTTATGTGCTTGTCTTCTAGTGAGATAGCATTCTCTCCTACTCCGAATACCTCCTGTGGTAAGATACTTAAATCTCCTTGTTTTCCATCCCCATAGATAGATGTGAAATCCATGTGGATAGGATATCCAAGTTGTGCAAAAACATCAGCATAGTTTTGGAATGATGTAGGTTGCTGCACAAGTTTTTTACCATTAGAAGCTACCAGCTTGCGTTTTCCCTTGCGATGTTTGTCAATATGTGCAACCTTGAAGTTATCCAGGTTGAAGCGCATACGCAGATAATCGGAACGCAGCACGCTATGTAAATCGGCAATTGCTGTAAACTGTTTGGCTATCAATCGGCGATAGAGTGCGTTGAGTCCTTTCACCCCTTTGTATTCCTCCTTGATATCAGCTTCCATAAAGCCAACGTTAGGAGCCAAGTCTTCAAAGAAAGGACGGGCAAAGGGACGACTGAGCACAGTAATTCTTACTTTCGGGTATTGTTTGGCCAAAGATTGAATTACAGGTACGGTCATGGCTACATCGCCCATGGCTGAAAATCTAATTACCAGGATATGCTCAGTTTTCATCGTTTTTTTCTTCTATATATAATATAAGGTGAAAAAAGAGAGCCATACCTCTTATTATATAATAAGGTATATGCGCTCTCCTATTCTGTTTTTTTTATTTCTTGTAGAGTACAGGATTGGTTGAAGGATCGTTGTACATCTTCATCTGTCGGTAAACCTTCATGTATTTGCGTCCAGCCTCGATATCTTCCAAGAGTTGGTCGATAGCTGTAGAAAGGTCTACCTGCTGTTCCAAGAGGACATCCAGTTTGGCTTGGCATTTCGCTTTGTGCTCAGCCGAAGCTTCCGGGCGTTCCACCTGCTCCTTCATGTGATAAATCTTGAGGGCAAGAATACTCAAGCGGTCAACAGCCCATGCAGGACTCTCAGTGTTGATGCGTGCATCATCCTGAACCTTCACGTCTTTGTATGTTTCGCGGAAGTAAGTATCGATTTGCTCAACGAGGTCTGTTCTGTCCTGGTTGCTCTTGTCGATTCTGCGCTTCAATACGAGTGCTTCAGCCGGGTCTATCTGAGGATCACGGATAATATCCTCGAAATGCCACTGTACAG
This sequence comes from Segatella copri, assembly GCF_026015625.1. Taxonomy (NCBI): domain Bacteria; kingdom Pseudomonadati; phylum Bacteroidota; class Bacteroidia; order Bacteroidales; family Prevotellaceae; genus Segatella; species Segatella copri. The sequence continues at coordinate 2,887,444 of NZ_JAPDVG010000001.1, forward strand.
TGTCAATCCAGCACTTCAGATAAAGGCAGTTCTCGATGCTACCTTCCTGATATGGATTATTGATTGGTGTATCAATGTTGTCTTTGATATGATAATCGGCTATCGCCTGATTAAATATCTTATTGGCTTTTTCTGTAAATGTCATAATGGATTTAAATGTTTAATTAATACCGTACAAAAGTAACAAAATAATCTGAAACGACCAACAAAAAAGGAAAAAAATGCCAAAAATATGCACAATTAGGGGGTGTTTGTGCACAATAATGCACTTTTTTCGCCAAAATATTTGTTTATCTCAAAAAAAAAGTGTTCCTTTGCACCCAGATTTTTAATTAGAAATTGATTTATAAACATTTTAAAAGTTACAATTATGTCAGAAATTGAAAGCAAAGTAAAGGCAATTATCGTTGATAAACTCGGTGTTGATGAGGCTGAAGTTAAGCCAGAGGCAAGCTTCACAAATGATCTTGGTGCAGATTCTTTGGATACTGTAGAGTTGATCATGGAGTTCGAGAAGGAGTTCTCTATCTCTATCCCAGACGATAAGGCTGAGAAGATTGCTACTGTAGGTGACGCTATCTCTTACATTGAGGAGAACGCTAAGTAATTTAGCAGCTAAATTATACTAAATGGAATTAAAGAGAGTTGTTGTAACAGGTCTCGGTGCTGTGACTCCAGTTGGTAATACTCCTGAGGAAACTTGGGAGAGCCTCCTTGCTGGTAAGAGCGGTGCTGCGCCTATTACTCATTTCGATACAACCCTTTTCAAGACCAAGTTCGCTTGCGAGGTTAAAGGCCTGAACATCAATGATTGGATTGATCGTAAGGAAGCTCGCAAGCTTGACCGTTATACCCAGTTGGCTATGATTGCTGCCATGCAGGGTGTAAAGGATGCTAATATCGATCTTGAGAAGGAAGACTTGAACAACGTTGGCGTTGTATTCGGTGTAGGTATCGGTGGTATCAAGACTTTCGAGGATGAGGTGAAGTACTATGGTACTCACGAGGAGAATGGTCCTAAGTTTAACCCATTCTTCATCCCTAAGATGATTGCAGATATCGCTTCTGGTCAGATTTCCATCCACTTTGGATTCCACGGACCAAACTACACTACTACATCTGCATGTGCTTCTTCAAGCAATGCATTGGCTGATGCCTTCAACCTGATTCGTTTGGGTAAGGCAAACATCATCGTTAGCGGTGGTGCAGAGGCAGCTATCTGCGCTTGTGGCGTAGGTGGTTTCAATGCTATGCATGCATTGTCAACACGTAATGATGACCCAGAGCATGCTTCACGTCCGTTCAGCGCAAGCCGTGATGGATTTATCATGGGCGAGGGTGCAGGTTGCTTGATTCTCGAGGAACTTGAGCACGCTAAGGCTCGTGGTGCGAAGATTTATGCTGAGATGGTAGGTGAGGGCGAGAGTGCCGATGCTTATCACATCACAGCATCTCATCCTGAGGGTCTTGGGGCTAAGCTCGTTATGGAGCGTGCACTTGCTGATGCCAATCTGAAGCCAGAGGACATTGACTATATCAATGTTCACGGTACATCTACCCACGTAGGTGATATCTCAGAGGCTAAGGCTATCAAGGCTGTCTTCGGTGATGCAGCTTACAAGCTCAACATCAGTTCTACCAAGTCAATGACTGGTCACCTCCTTGGTGCTGCTGGTGCAGTAGAGGCTATGGCTTGTGTTCTTAGTGTGAAGAACGATATCGTTCCTCCTACTATCAACCACGAAGAGGGTGATGATGATCCAGAGCTCGATTACAACTTGAACTTTACCTTCAACAAAGCTCAGAAGCGTGAGGTTCGTGCTGCATTGAGTAATACTTTCGGATTCGGCGGTCACAACTGCTGTGTAGTATTCAAGAAGTATGCTGAATAATTTTATAGATAGGATAAAGCTCTCTTTCCGCAAGGATAAAGAGCTTTATTTGTCTTTATATGAAATCCTCGGTTTTTATCCTCACGACATCAGCTACTACAAGATGGCGCTGTTGCACAAGAGCATCATGCACCGCAATTCTAAGGGAAAACCAGTGAACAACGAGCGGTTGGAGTTCTTGGGTGATGCGGTTTTGGATGCTGTAGTAGGAGATATCGTGTACCAGCATTTCCCTGGCAAGCGTGAGGGATTCCTTACCAATACCCGAAGCAAGCTAGTGCAGCGTGATACGCTGAATAAACTGGCACAGGAAATGGGCATCAACCAGCTGATTCTTTCTAATGGCCACAGTTCTTCTCATAACAGTTATATGGGAGGAAATGCGTTCGAAGCTTTGGTAGGTGCCATTTATCTGGACCGTGGTTACGATGCCTGCATGTATTTTATGCAGAAACGTATTCTGGCACAAATGATAAACATCGATAAGGTGGCTTATAAGGAGGTTAACTTCAAGAGCAAACTCATCGAATGGAGCCAGAAAAACCGCGTGAAGCTGGATTTCGTTATGCTAGACCAGCAAAAAGACAAGAATGGTAGCCCGATTTTCACCTATCAGGTTGTACTCGAAGGTGTTGAAGGTGGAGTAGGAAAGGGCTATTCCAAGAAGGAAAGCCAGCAGGTGGCTTCTAAGACTAGCTTGGAAAAACTGCGCAAAGAACCACAGTATATTGATGCTGTGTTCACAGCTAAGGCTAACCGCACCAAGATGGAAGAGGAACCTGTTGAAAACGTGCCTAACACAGAAGTGAAAGACGATTTCATCATCTCGCAGGATGCTGATGCACAAAACGCACCGGTAGAGGAGAAGCACATCAATGTTTTCAAAGAGGAGGTTTTCACAGAAAAATCTGCCGAAACTGCCCAGGAAACTGAAGTGCAGGTCGAGGTGAAGGATGAAAAGAAGGAGAGTGATGAGTTCGATTTGAGCGACATCACGGCTCAGCCTAAGGAATTATCAAGAGAAGAGATTATTGCCGCTGCCGAAGCGGCTGCTTTCGGTAACGATGAGTAAACTGTATCTCTTTCCGGATAGGAAATACGATTTTACAGAAGACTCCCATAAGATGGTAAATATCGCCACTTATGGGAGTCTTTTGTGTTGTATATTTCCTTTTTGTATACTTTATCTTACCCTTTTGTATTAAAAAATAGTAAAAACTTTCTCTATATCAAAAGTTTGATTTACTTTTGCATCTACTTAAATGATATATATCTAGATATGAGTTTAACAACGATAGTAAGTAACGTCTTCAAACCTCGGCAGAAGGAGTTGGAGAAGTATGTCTATGATGCAGAACATTTGCAGCATAAAGTGCTTATGCACCTTATAAATAAAGGAAAAAATACTGAATATGGTGTCAAGCATTTATTAAATACCACCAACAGTTATGATAAATTTGCACAGAATATTCCTGTCAATACCTACGAGGAGTTGAAGGGGGATATCGACCGTATGCGTCATGGCGAAAAGGATATTCTATGGCCGGGACTGGTAAAATGGTACGCCAAGTCATCTGGCACCACCAACGATAAGAGTAAGTTTATCCCGGTTTCTCATGATGGCTTGCATGGCATTCATTATGCCGGAGGCTTTGATGCTGTAGCCTATTATCTGCGCAATAATCCGAAGAGCAGACTCTTTGATGGCAAGAGTCTTATCTTAGGTGGAAGCCATTCGCCTAACTATAATGTGTCGGATAGTCTGGTGGGTGACCTGAGCGCTATCCTCATCGAAAATATCAATCCGCTTGCCAATCTGGTGCGTGTTCCTAAGAAGTCAACCGCTCTCCTGAGCGATTTCGAAGTGAAACGCGACCTTATTGCCCGCGAAACGATGAATAAGAACGTAACCAATATCTCGGGTGTTCCTAGCTGGATGCTTAGTGTGCTGGTGCGTGTCATGGAACTTTCCGGCAAGAAGCATCTGGAAGAGGTATGGCCTAATCTGGAGGTATTCTTCCATGGCGGTATTGCCTTTACTCCTTACCGCAAGCAGTATGAACAGCTCATCACTTCGCCGAACATGCATTATATGGAGACTTATAATGCCAGCGAGGGATTCTTCGGACTGCAGGATGATCCGGCAGACCCAGCCATGTCGCTTATGATAGATTATGATGTATTCTACGAGTTTATCCCTATGGACGAATTCGGCAGCGAGAATCCTACCGTTGTGCCTCTCTGGGGTGTTGAGGTAGGCAAGAACTACGCTATGGTCATCACCACTTCCTGTGGTTTGTGGCGCTATCTCATCGGCGATACGGTTCAGTTTACCAGCAAGAATCCTTATAAGTTTGTCATTACCGGCCGTACCAAGTACTTTATTAATGCATTTGGCGAGGAACTGATCATGGATAATGCCGAGAAGGGATTGGCTTATGCCTGCGAGAAGACGGGTGCTCAGGTTTCTGATTATACCGCTGCGCCGGTTTATATGGACAGTAATGCCAAGTGCCGTCACCAGTGGCTCATAGAGTTCTCTCAAGAGCCAGCCAGCCTCGGTGAATTTGCCAGTCTGTTAGACCAGAAGCTGCAGGAAATCAACAGCGATTACGAGGCCAAGCGCTTTCACGACGTTACCCTCCAGCATCTGGAGATAGTGAAGGCCAAGCCGGGACTCTTCAATGAATGGCTGAAGAGCAAGGGCAAGTTAGGTGGACAGCATAAGATTCCACGCTTGAGCAACAGCCGCAAGAACATTGATGAGATGCTCATGATGAACAAATAAAACAAGCTGCATGCTTCTTCCGCCTGAAGTTGAAGTGATGCTGCGATATTAAGAAGATATAAAGAATGATTCAATTGAACGACATAAAGAGCAAGTTGAAGGCAAATTCACTGTTTCTGCCTTTCTACGTCTTAGCTTTCCTCATGTTGGCATCCTGTGCCAAGATGGGACAGCCGGATGGTGGTTGGTTCGACGAAACTCCTCCTAAGGTGATTGGAGCTTCGCCAGCCGATAAGGGCGTAAATGTGAAGCAGAAGAAGGTGAATATCTATTTCGACGAATATATCAAGGTAGATAATCCTACCGAGAAAGTGGTTGTTTCGCCTCCGCAGCTCGAAGTGCCTGAAATCAAGGCTTCGGGCAAGCATATTCAGATTTCTCTGGTAGATTCGCTTAAGCCGAATACTACCTATACCATCGACTTTTCCGATGCCATCAGCGATAATAACGAGGGCAATCCGATGGGAAACTATACCTACAGTTTCTCTACCGGAGAGGTCATCGATACGATGGAGGTGTCGGGATATGTGCTCGAATCAGAGAATCTGGAGCCTATCAAGGGTATTCTGGTAGGTCTTTACGCTGATCATGCCGATTCAGCCTTCAAGACCAAGCCTATGCTGCGTGTAAGCCGTACCGACAGCCGTGGTCGCTTCGTCATAAAAGGTGTGGCTCCGGGCTCTTACCGCATCTATGCCCTGCAGGATATGGATGGCAACTATATGTTCAGCCAGAAAAGCGAAAAACTCGCTTTTTCTCATGATATTATCGTGCCGTCAAGCAAGCCGGATGTACGACAGGATACTACATGGATTGATTCCTTGCATATCAAGTCGATAGATCAGGTTAATTATACTCATTTCCTACCGGATAATGTAGTACTCCGTGCCTTTACCGAACTGGTTTCCGACCGCTTCTTCCTCAAGGCAGAGCGTCAGAAGGCCAACTGTTTCTCGCTCTATTACAGTTATGGTGATTCTATCCTGCCACAGATCAAGGGCTTGAATTTTAATGAGAAAGATGCCTTTATTCTGGAAAAATCGGAGAAGAACGATACGCTTACCTATTGGCTCAAGGATACGGCGCTGGTCAACCAGGATACGCTGAATATAGAGCTTACTTACCGTATGACAGACAGTACGGGCGTGCTCCGCAACCAGACTGATACGCTCGAAATTCTTTCGAAGGAACCTTACGAAAAGCGTATGAAGGCGCAGGCTAAGGAACTGGAGAAATGGACCAAAAAGCAGGAAAAACTGAAGAAGAAGGGTGAACCTTATGATAGCGTGATGGCTGTAAAACCGCTTGATGTTCAGATGAGTGTCTCTTCTCAGCTCGATCCTGATAAGAATGTTATCTTCACCTTCAATACGCCGCTCGCCAAGGCCGATACGGCAGGCATTCATCTCTATGCCAAGCATGATACGCTATGGTATAGGGCGCCGATGGAGTTTAAGCCGCTGGGCAACCGCAAGTATATTCTGAGAGGCGAGTGGCGTCCGGACATAGAATATAGTTTGGAGGTTGATTCTGCCGCGTTCCAGGACATCTACGGACTTGTATCTAAACCTGTGAAACAGGGTTTCAAGGTCAATTCCCTGGATACTTACGGCACGCTGCTCATTAATGTAACTCACGATTTCGACAATCATCCGCTCCTCGTTCAGCTACTCAATGCGCAGGATCAGGTGGTGAAAGAAGTGAAGGCAGTGAACGGTGTAGCCGAATTCTATTATCTCAAGCCGGAGAAGTATTACATGCGTCTGATAGTAGACCGCAACGGCAACGGCAAGTGGGATACAGGCTGCTATGATAAGGATGAACAGGCAGAAGAGGTGTATTACTATCCAGACGTGATAGAATGCAAGGCTAAATGGGATTTAACTGAGAGTTGGGATCCTACGGCCCGTGAACTTTCCCGTCAGAAGCCTGGTGCCATTACCAAGCAGAAGCCTGATAAAGAAAAGAAAGTTAAGAACCAGAATGCGCAACGTGCCAAGAAACTTGGCATCGAGTACATTCCTAAATTATAAAGAGTTATGAAAACGATCAAATCATTCGGGATAGCATTATTGCTACTTCTGGTCAGCACTACGGTGTCTGCCCAGTGTACCTTCCGTAATACAGCCTTCAAGTCGGGTGAGTTCCTTACTTACAATCTGTATTACAATTGGAAGTTTGTTTGGGTAAAAGCTGGTAATGCCAGTATGTCTATCGTCCAAACCACCCGTCATGGTAAGCCTGCTTATCGCGGTTCTCTTGTTACAAGAGGCAATAAGCGTGTAGATGATATCTTTGTGCTTCGCGACACTCTGCTCTGCTACAGCGGCACCGATATGGCGCCTATGTATTTCCGTAAGGGAGCTCACGAGGGCAAGCGCTATACGGTAGATGAGGTATTCTACAGCTATTCTGGCGGTAGGTGTCATCTCAAACAGCACCGTCAGCAGCATGATGGTAAGCATGTATGGAAGAATGCCACCTACGATGATTGTGTTTTTGACATGATGAACATCTTCCTGCGTGCCCGCAGTTTCGATCCTGCCAACTGGAAGAAGGGTTATACCGTAAAATTCCCTATTGCTGATGGAAAGAACCGCACTCCAGCTCAGATAAAGTTTGATGGTAAGGTTACCATCAAGGCAGATAATGGTGTGAAGTACCGTTGCCTGCGCCTTGCCTATATGGAGTATGAGAATCGCAAGTATAAGAGAATCGTAGATTTCTATGTAACCGATGATGAGAATCATATTCCTATCCGTTTGGATATGTTCCTCAAGTTTGGTGCTGCCAAGGCATTCCTCGTAGGAATGAAGGGTGTGAGAAATCCGGTTTCTTCAATCGTGAAATAAGATAAAACAAAGCTCTCGGTGCATGATGCATCGGGAGCTTTGTTATTAATATGGCTGTGCAAGCTGATTATTTCGGCAGCGATATGGTGAACTCCGACCATTTGCCTTTTTCGCTCTTTACGCTTACTTTGCCGCCATGGGCATTGATTACCTGCAGCACGTAGTTCAGGCCGATACCGAAGCCGCCACGGGTCTTCCGGGCGTCTCTTTCGTGCTCAGCAGCACGCTCAAAGCGGTTGAAGATGGTTTTCAACTCACTTTTGGCTATGCCGATACCCTCATCGTATATCTTGATATATACATTTCTGTCATTCTCGGAGGTGGAAATCTGAATGTTGATTTCTTCCTTCGAGTATTTGGTGGCGTTATCTACTATATTGCTGATAGCCTCCTTCAGATATTCTTCATCTGCCAGTGCCGAAGTGGCTCCGAATAGGGTGGTGATTTGAATCGGTTTCGCCGATTTCGCCTTGTATTTATCCACCACATCCTCTATCATCGCCTCCAGATCTATTTCAGCCTTCTGGATACTCCGTTTACCATGTTCCAGTTTTGAGATGGTAAGTAGGCGGTTGATGAGAGCCAGCAGATGCTGTGCCTCGTCTTCTACGATACAGAAATATTTCTCCTTTATTTCCGGCTTCTTCTCCAGTACGCCGCTGTGCAGATATTTGGTTCCCATGATGATGGAGGTGAGCGGCGACTTCATGTCGTGAACCATTGCATAGGAGAAATCCTCGCGCAGCAGGCGAACCCTTTCTTGCTCATCAATATAGTTGATTTGGTCGATAAGGCTCAGGATGATGACCACCGTGGTGAGGAGAGAGGTGAGAACGGTGAACTTGCTTTCGTAAAAGGCTGCGAGCAGGGCCTGTGCCCTGACATCCGGTGCCAGGTTCCAGGGTGTTTCAAACCCCATCTGGTGAACGGTCATCTCGAAGGAGTTCCACATCCAGAACAGCTGCATGCAGAGCACGGCTATCAGCGCCGTGGTGCTGAGTATTTTGGTTCTATTCGTTTTCATCTTTCACAAGCATTTCAGGCAGTTTCCTGCTCAGGGCAGCGAATCCGCCTATGGTTAATGCCGTACCGGCTATCAGGAGCAATATGCCGAGCACTTTCGATTCAAAATGGAAGGGAACCAGATTGGATACGAAATAAAGCACGAAGAGAATGATGGTGCTGCGTGTCTTGCCGTATATCCAGCTGCAATAGCAGAGGGTGATAAAACCGAGCACGGTCAGATCTACATTGATATCACCACTGGGTGTTACCGACATCATGCTGGCTGGCAGCATCATGATCGAGAGCGTGAGCAGCTGCACCCAACTCTTCTTGCCGCAGCGGATCAGTTCCTCCTGAATGGCGCCGAAGAATATGTAGGCAGATATAAACGATCCGTTGATATTAAAAGGCAGGAAGCCGAGATAGCTAATATCCATCATCTGCTTGGGAAGGAAGTCGAGATGGAAGAGATTCATGATGGAATAGAAGACCATGGTGAAGCCTAGAATCGGCATGGTGCAAATGGTCATCGCCTTCCATTTGGCTGCAGGAATCACCTTTCCAAGCGAGAACCTGGAGAATTTGTAATGTCCGAAGGTGAACCATACGATGAGTATGCCCAGAAATCCGATGACTATTATAAACGGATAGACGGATTCCTTCAGAGCTTCTATCTGCTGGCTGTGGGAGCCCGAATCCATGTTCATTGCCATGTAGAGTCCCACCAGGAATCCTCCCAGGAAGATGGTGATGAGATATTCTGCCAGAAACAGTATGTAGTATAATATCGCTTTCAGCATAATGATGTCTTTTCTGTCTTTTTTCTTTATTCTAATTTGATTCTCGTATGATGTTATGAGGGGGTGGGGGATGTCTATTCTGCGATGAGTTTGAATCCCACACCTCTGATGGTTTTCAGTTCTACGCCCGGTTCGTCTTCCAGCGCTGTGCGGATTTTCTTGATGAATACATCCAAACTTCTGGAAGCAAAATAGTCTTTGTCTTCCACGCCCCAGAACCGGTTCAATACGGCTTCGCGGCGCACCACCTCGTTTTTGTTTACTGCCAGCAGTTCCAGAATCTTTGCCTCTCGTGCGGTGAGCATTTTCTGTTTACCATCCTGCGTATCTTTCAGAGTAGCATGGTCGGCATCTAGAATGTATTTACCCAGTTTTATCTGGTTGCTGGCGTTTTCGCTGCGGGCTCCGGCTTTCAGTTGGAGCAGGCTATGTATATGAGCATCAAGCTCTTCCGGAATAAACGGCTTCTTCACATAGTTGTTGGCCCCGGCGGCATAACCTGCCTTCAGGTCTTTCGGCGAGGTGAGTCCGGTGGTAAACAGAATTATGGTTTTTCCGTCAACCTCGCGTATTTTCTTCACCATTTCTATTCCGTCCATGATGTGCATGTCGATATCAGATACGATAACATCGGGCTGAAAGTCTTGCCACACCTTCAGTCCTTCCTTGCCGTTTACGGCGGTTTTCACCTCATATCCTCCTATGATATCTTCGAAGCAACTTTTCTCCATATAGGCGAGGTTTTCATCATCCTCTACCAGGAGCAGTTTAGTATTTGCCATAATCTTTTCAGTTTTTGATGATTACAGTTGCAAAGATACATTTTTTTTGTGAAAGAGCCATATAAAGAGGTGGAGATTAACTTAAAGATAACATTCATTTCTGAACTTTTGAAGGCACTATGGATTAGGAACGGGGAGTGATTAGGAGCGGGTATAAATTAGGCACGGATTACGCGGATTACACGGATTTATGGCGCAACTGCTAATAAACCATATCATAATCTCCAATAAAGAGTCGTGTAATCTGTGTAATCCGTGCCTAAATAATTATTGCTTGTCCGAGTCGATGAGGGCGAGCAGATGCTCTACTGCCACCTCCTGCGGAATATTCTTTTCTACGCAAACCTGCTTGCGGTAGAGGCTTACTCGGTTAGGACCGGCACCTACGTAGCCGTAATCGGCATCCGCCATTTCGCCTGGACCATTCACGATACAGCCCATGATACCTATCTTCAGACCCTTGAGATGCTTGGTTGCCTCCTTGATCTTGGCGATGGTTTCACGAAGATCGTAGAGGGTTCTGCCGCATCCCGGACAACTGATATACTCGGTCTTGCTGGTGCGCAGACGGGCTGCCTGGAGAATACCGAAAGCGGTTTCATCTATTGTCTGGGCAGGGATGTCTCCATTGTTCATCAGCCAGATACCATCGGTCAGACCATCAATCATCAAGGCTCCCATATCAGCAGCAGCCTCCAGCTGGAAGTCGCTCTTCTCCTCCTTGCCGTGCTGGTACATCTCGGCAAAAACCACAGGGTTCTTCAAGCCGGCATTCATCATCTCGTGAACCAATGCACGCTGGTCGCCCAGACGGTTCTGATGATTGCTTACGCAGATAACCACCACCTCAGGATGAGCCTTCAGACAGGCGATATATTCCTCGGCAGGAGTTCCAAACTGCAGGGTGAGGAACTTGACGTCTGCCTTGATGCTGGCGATGAGCGGCATTGCCATGGCAGGGAAGATAGGGTAGAGTTTGGCACCAGTCGTCTCTGGCTTGCTGTTCAGCGTCTCGTAAACGTTGTAATCTACGATGTAGCTCTGGCCAGCCACAAACTGCTTAGGCATCTTGCCGCCGATGTAGATATAGTCTGGAGTAGCATCCTTGTTCTCACAAGCGGTGCTCTCGCCGTTGATTCGGTTGCTGATAACCACCGGAACGTTGCTGCCGCCGATATTGACTACAGCCACGGTTTCGCGGCGGGTAGGGCGCAGCCAGTCGAATGAAGGACAAGCTGTGGCAGGAATCATCAGATGCCCCTTCTTCTTGCCGATGTAATCTACCAGATGGCGTGCCACAGGAATCTCTGCAGCCGGTTCCTCGCTCAGGCTTACACGAACGGTATCGCCAATGCCATCAGCCAGGAGGGCACCGATACCTACGGCACTCTTGATTCTGCCATCTTCGCCTTCGCCGGCTTCGGTTACGCCGAGGTGGAGTGGGTAGTTCATGCCTTCCTTCTCCATTTCTTCAACCAGGAGGCGCATGGAGCGAACCATCACAACGGTATTGGATGACTTGATGCTGATAACCACATCGTGGAAATTCTCCTTCTTGCAGATGCGCAGGAACTCGAGACAGCTCTCTACGATGCCCTCAGGGGTATCGCCGTAGCGATTACGGATGCGGTCGGAGAGTGAACCGTGGTTCACACCGATGCGGATGGCAGTATGGTTCTCCTTGCAGATGTTGAGGAAAGGTACGAAGCGATCCTCAATCTTCCGAAGTTCGTGGGCATACTCCTCGTCGGTATATTCCTGCTTGATGAACTTGCGGGCAGGATCCACGTAGTTGCCAGGATTGACGCGCACTTTCTCACAATAGAGAGCAGCCACGTCGGCAACGTTAGGATTGAAATGAACATCGGCTACGAGCGGAGTCTGATAGCCGTCGGCACGGATGCCGGCATTGATGTTTTTCATGTTCTCTGCCTCGCGGGAACCCTGAGTGGTGAAGCGCACCAGCTCGCCACCAGCCTTGATGATTTCCTCAGCTTGTTGAACGCAAGCCTCGGTATCATTGGTGTTGGTGGTGGTCATCGACTGGATGCGGATAGGATTATCGCCACCCAGGTCGATGGCTCCGATATGTGCCACAGAAGAGGCACGGCGGGTATAATTGAATAAATCTACCATAATATATAAGATAAGATATGCCCCAAAAGAATGGGGCATATCACATATTAGATTAATTACACTTGAAGTCGTATTTCACCTCAGCCAGGTCCTTGTTGGCCTTCTCGATCTTGGCACCGAGACCCGCCTTCCAAGCCTCTACCTTCTGAGCCACTTCCTCGTCGGCAAGGGCAATCATTTCAGCAGCGAGGATGGCAGCGTTCTGAGCCGCATTCACACCAACAGTAGCTACAGGAATGCCAGGAGGCATCTGGATGATGCTGAGCATGGCATCAAGACCATCGAGCATACCCTTGATAGGCACGCCGATTACTGGCAGAGGAGTAGATGCTGCGATAACACCAGGAAGGGCGGCAGCCATACCGGCAGCAGCGATGATAACCTTCACGCCACGCTCCTTGGCTCCCTTGGCGAATGACTCTACTGCATCTGGAGTGCGGTGAGCAGAGAGGGCATTAACCTCGAAAGGAATCTGGTTGTCGTTCAACCACTTACATGCTTTTTCCATAACAGGCAGATCGCTTGTACTGCCCATAATAATGCTTACTAATGGTTTCATTTCTTCTTATATTTTATTATAAACTTTATATTACTAATATAGCACAGGCGGTGCCTATCAGAAATCCTGCAACTACCTGTGACAGCGTATGTTGTCGGAGTATCATGCGGGCACTTCCTACTGCGCCTGCCATCATCAGCACAAGGCAGAGCCACCACAGCGGATTGAAATTGAAGGCTACAGAATAAGACACCAGAGCTCCTGCCACACCTCCGATGGCTGCCGTATGGGTGCTGATCTTCCACCATACATTGATGAAGGCGCAAATCATCTGTATCGCCAGCGCTACCACTACGATGATACTGATGACGCGAGGCGTATTGCGGTATTCCATCCAGAAAAAACAGCCGAAGTAACATACGATAGAGAGGATGTAAGGCACAATACGACGCTCCTTCTTGCCCAGCTCACGCGAGGTCCAGCCTTGAACCATGCGGTAGAGGTGGATGAGTAGCGATGGAGCTACGACGGTCAGGAGATAGACCATGCCCAGCATCACCAGTTTGTATCCTATCGGTAACAGCGACATATAACTGAAGATGAACAGAGCAATCAGTCCTACCATCGGCAGATAGAAGGGCGTGAAGATCATGCTCATGATGCGTGCTGTCAATATGATATTCTTCTCTTTCATAACACTAATAACGTATATATTCTTTTTATCTCTCAAATATTTTGTGGTGGGCCCCGGTTTCTTCCTGACTCATACCACAATCTTATTTCCTGAGTCGTGCCACCGGTATGCCCAGTTGCTCCCTATATTTTGCCACCGTACGTCGTGCGATAGGGAATCCCTTCTCCTTCAGCAGTTTGGCAAGTGCATCATCGCTGATCGGCTTTTTCTTGTCTTCTTTCTCGATGATGTCGTGCAGGGCAATCTTGATTTTGCGGGTAGACATCTCTTCGCCGTCTTCAGTGGTGTAGCTGTCTGTGAAGAAGAACTTCAGCGGGAAGGTGCCCCATTTAGTCTGGGCATACTTCACGTTGCTCACTCTCGAGATGGTACTGATGTCCAGTCCCGTGCGTTCTGCTACATCCTTCAGAATCATCGGTTTCAGGTCAGCCTCGTCTCCATCCAGGAAGAACTGCCGCTGTATGTCGATAATTGCCTTCATGGTGACGATGAGGGTATGTCTTCTCTGCTTGATGGCTTCGATGAATCCCTGTGCCTTGTCCACCTTTTCCTTGGCGTAGAGCAGGGCTTCCTTGTCGCTTCGGCTCATCTTGTCTTTATGCTTCCTGTAGGTGTCAATCATGTCGGTGAATGATGGCGAAACCGTCAGTTGCGGAATGTTGCCACGGTTCAGCGAGAATGTAATCGTTCCGTCGTCATTGGTGTCGATGATGAAGTCGGGGGTAATCTGCTGCATGTTTCTTCCCTCTGTTTCGCCCATCGATGCGCCCGGTTTCGGGTTCAGCTTTCTGATTTCTGCCTGCAGGGTTTCTACCTGTGTATCGTTCAGTTCCAGTCCTGCCTTGATCTTGTCCCAATGTTTCTTGGTAAACTCGTCAAAATAGTCGGTAAACACCTCTTCCATCGTCTTGCGGAGCACACCTCTCGGCAGTCTCTTAACCTGCAGCAGGAGGCATTCCTGCAGACTTCTTCCTCCTACACCGGCTGGGTCGAAGGTCTGTAGAATGTGGAGCACGTGCTCGATGTCTTTTTCCGTAACATCGATGTTGTGATAGATAGCGAGTTCATCGCAGATGCTGTCCAGGTCCTTGCGGAGCAGTCCGTCGTCATCCAGTGAACCTATGAGATATTCCATTACTTCCTTCTCCTTGTCGCTGAGCGGCTGCATGTCCATCTGTTCCTTCAGCTTATCATAGAAAGAGGTGGTGTCGCCGTAAACCATTTCTTCGTAGTCAGCGCTGTCCTGGTTGTTGTATCTGTCTGTATTGTAGTCAGGCATCTGGTCGTCTTTTCCGATGCTTTCCAGTGCCTGGTCCAGTTCGTCTTTTCTTTCTTCTTTTTCTGATTCAGCCTCGTAGGCATCCTCATCGCTGCTGTTGCCGTACTCATCATCTGCGGGCGAATCATCATTGGCGACATTCTCGTTGAGCATGTCGTCTGGGTTCTCGCTTTCCAGAGCGGGATTATCGTCCAGTTCTGCATTGATACTGTCTTCCAGTTCCGTGAGCGGCATTTCCAACAGTTTCACCTGCAGCATTTGCTGGGCTGAAAGTCTTTGAAGTTGCTGTAACTTCTGTGCCTGTGTCTGTATGAGTTTTTGAGCCATAATTACTTAAAGTATTCTTTTAGTTCGTTGGCAAGCTGGTAAAGCTTGTCTGGATTTCCGTTTCCGTATTGGTGCCAGATGTCGCTGCATGCTTCTAGCAGCGGGTGTATCAGCACGTCTTCGCGGTTGAGATAGGGGTCGCAGTACATGAATACGCCCATCGCCTCGGCAATGACCTTCGGTGATGTCCTGATGAGTTTTCCCAGGTCGATGATTTCCGGTGTTTCCGGCACCATGGTGATTGGTGTGAGCTGGAAGTAGAGATCGAGGATGATGATGAGTTTCACGGGGGTGAGCGATGGTTCACTTTCCAGTGGTTCCCAGTTTTTCTCGAATGTTTCCTTCACTTCCACTCCCTCGAAGAACTGTATGGCGTTTCCGCAGCCGTTCATCTGCCTGATGCGCTGTATATCGCGCTTCAGTTTCTGTGGCTTATCGGCATACTTCTCCCATAGTCGCTTGATTCTCGGAGTCACCATTCTGAGTTTGAACATCTGTTCGTGCAGAAACTCAGGTGGAATATGCAGTTCCAGGCTCAAGTCGACCATCCCTTTCGAATAGAGAGGTTTCACGCCCATGGGCTTCTTCTGGTACAGCTGCAACAGCAGGAGCCAGTATTCTTCGTTCCAAAGAGGATGTCTTGCCATAATTTCCTATCTTTATATATCTTCTGCAAAATTACGACTTTTCGTTGGTAAAACAAAATAATTTGGCGGTTATTTTCAGAAAAAATAAAGAGCGCAACTTCGAATGATTTCGAAATTGCGCTCTTCTAATACGATATTCCCAAATTTCTCATAACTCAAGGGCTTTTTGTTACCCTTTCCATTACGAAGCCCGAAGCAGCAATTCTGCTCAGGCGTCATCTTTGGTTATCCCATACATTTAATCTTTTTACCTTCAACTCACCTGTTGAATTATCCTGTTGTCCTTGAATAAACAATCTTTAAATTTACCTTTAAACTAAAACCTAATAAAAAAACAACTAACAATCTTAAACCTAAAAACCTAATAACCTAAACTTTTTGTCGTCCTTGAATAAACAATCTTTTCTTTACCTTAACTAATACCGTTTCACTGAATAAACAATCTTAAATTTACCTTTAAACTAACTAATAACCTAAAACAACTAACAATCTTAACCTAAAAACCTAATAACCTTTTTGTCTTATTGACGATGCAAAGGTACGACGATTTTCCGAACCCACCAAATGTTTTAAGAGAAAATCACATAAAAAAGCCTCTTTTTTGATATAAATCAACTATGTGTGTGCGCACACACGTGCTATTTAACAGCTATTTGATGTATGTCAACCATTTTAACACATTTCTTATGTCTGAAGCCTGTTTGGGAGCTTATACCTTATTATATATGCATCTTCATTATATATGCATCTTCGCTCATGAACACGGCGATGGTCTTGAGGCGCAGATAGTCTTCCGATAGGTAGATGAGTCCCTTGTTGCCCCAGTTCTTGCCCCATGAATTGCGGCAGACGTAGAATCTCTGCTTGCCTTTCATGAAGGTACCTATGATTTCCATCACATGATCATCGGTGGTGCGAAGCTGTTCAAACTCCTTCTGTCGCGATGCCTGGGTCACGGGGCGTTCCATCGGCTGTATGTCTACACAGTTCTTCCTTGGTTCCTTGAAGCCAGGTTCGCTGATGTCACCTTCCCAGCATACCGGGTGTCCTTTTTCTACCGCCTTCCTGATGTGAAGCATCAGCTCGTCGAGCGGAAGGTTCAGATAGGCATCGTGCATCCGGTTATCGGGAATCTCGAGCGCAAAGTATTCTCTGTAAGGATGATGCGAGAAACTGGTGAGCGATACATACTCCTCGGGATAGCATACGCTGTGGGCAAACTCTTGAGGGGTATATTCGGCACCCAGCATGTGTACGGCCTTGGCAGGCATGTAGCCTATTTCTGCGTCAAACAGGTCGTTCAGTTCCTCTTTGAGCTGGCTGATGCCCGCTTTCTGCGAGATGGCGCCATCGCACAGTTTCTGCACCTTGCGGCAGAGCACCTTGTAGTTCACGTGCTTCGGATCTTCATAGCTGTCGTAAGGTTGTGCACCATACTTATCTATATAATGTATCAGCATCGGAGCAGTACCGCGCAGGCTGATGTTCTTCTTTCCCTGTGCAAAGTAATATTCCAGTGCCTGTTCTTCCAGCATCATGCGGGCTATGTAGGCGATGGAGAGATTCACGGAATCCCCCTTCATGATGTGCTCGCTTTCGATGGTGGCAAGCATGCCGTATGCCCAGCAGAGTTCGCTGTTGCCCTGGTCCTTGACGGGCGTAGTACTGATCAGGTGGATATGCTCCGGAAGATAATCCTCGCCTCCATCTGTCTCTGGGATACCGGCTCGCTGCTGTCTGTATCCGCAACCGGCGAATACAAGCAGAGCGAGTCCTATGGTTATAATGTTCTTTCTTTCCATGCCGCAAAAATACAAAAAAGATTTTAATCTGTGGCATTAATCTTTCTTAAAACGCCATGGGTTATTAAAATTTCTTGTCATAGCCTGATGCTGGAATCTCCGGCTGGTTGACTGTGAACGACATACTGTTGGCAGGGTAGGTAAAAATCGGACCGGTATAGGTAGTCTTCTTTCCGATAACCAGGTGTACGTTGTCAA
Source organism: Segatella copri (assembly GCF_026015625.1). Taxonomy (NCBI): domain Bacteria; kingdom Pseudomonadati; phylum Bacteroidota; class Bacteroidia; order Bacteroidales; family Prevotellaceae; genus Segatella; species Segatella copri. Next base: position 2,905,145 of record NZ_JAPDVG010000001.1, read on the forward strand.
AGCTGATGGTCTTGATAATCTTTTCTTCCTTGTCTTTTGCCGTAGCTGTTATATGGATGTCGGTTACATCTTTGTCGGTCAGAAGGGTGTAGAGTGTATAGTAAATGATTCTTTCCTGGTGTTCTTTGGCTTCTAAAGAAAAGTTTCGGGTGATGGTAGCCTTTTCTTTGCAGAATCCGGTAGAAGGATTGAACACCGTGCCGCAGCTTCCGCTTATCGTGATTTCCTGAGTCTTGGTAGTCAGGGGCATGATGTCGGTAGCACGCAGTTCAAAACAGCTGACGGCACGTTTCAGCGAAACATTCTGTGTTACGGCTTTGCTGCCCGATTCCACCTTGATATCCTGCAGGGTATACGCCATATCGCGTACAATATTGTTGGCAAAGGTCATTTCATACCTTGATTTTACTTCGATTCGTTTTTCCTGCTGCAAATCTGTTTTTGCTGCTACGGCAACGAGCGTGTATTCTCCTGCCGGCACCTGCAGGCTGACATTTCCGAATTTGTCATCCCAGTTTTCCTGTCTTACGGTATAGCCGGCAGTAGTTTCATCTCCTTTCGGAATGAGACATACTTGCAGATCTGTGTAGAGTTTTGCATCCTTGAGCGATTTCTCGCTCCCGTCGGCTCTCGTTCTGGCAAGATTGCTCTCTTCATCCTGACCGATAGGCACAATGGATTTTTCGAAGAAGCAGAATCTTACTTCTTGGTTCTTGACTTGTGGTGTTGTTTCAAGCATCACGTTTTCTTGTGTGCAACTAACCATTGTGGTCATTGCCAGGAACAGAATCATTCCTGAGGTAAAAACATTCTTCATCTGCTTTCACTTTAATTGATAATACCAGCCGTAAGACTGGATAGGATTCATATAAAAAGAAGTATATCCTAGGGATATATTCTTATTTATAGGCAAATATAGACAAATAATCGTGATTGATTTGTCAATATAATCGAATTTCTGTCATTTTTTCTCCATTTTTCTGTGTTTTGTCTTCATTTTGGTGTAACTTTGTACCCGAAAAAAGATAATTGCATTCATGAATACAAAGATAAACGAATTTGAAGTGATGGCACCAGTGGGCTCACGCGAGTCACTGGCTGCTGCCATACAGGCTGGTGCCGACTCCGTATACTTTGGTATCGGCAAGTTGAACATGCGTTCCCATTCAGCCAACCATTTTACTATCGATGATTTGCGAGAGATTGCTGCCACCTGCAATGAGCATGGTATCAAGACCTATCTCACCGTCAATACAGTCATCTACGATAACGACATCCCAACGATGAAGGAAATCATCGATGCTGCCAAGGAGGCAGGCATCTCTGCTGTCATCGCCAGCGATGTGGCTGTAATGAGCTATTGCAATGAAGTGGGCGAGGAGGTTCACTTATCCACACAGTTAAATATCTCAAACACAGAGGCTTTGAAGTTTTATGCACGCTTTGCAGATGTTTCCGTACTGGCACGTGAATTGAACATGGACCAGGTGAAGCACATCCATGAGCAGATAGAGCAGCAGAACATCTGCGGACCTATGGGCAAGCAAATCCGCATCGAAATGTTCTGTCATGGTGCTCTGTGCATGGCTGTATCGGGCAAGTGCTACATGAGTCTCGCCAATGCCAACCGCTCTGCCAACCGTGGCGAGTGTGTGCAGATCTGCCGCCGCAGCTATACTGTTACAGATAACGAAACTGGCAACCAGCTTGAAATCGACAACAAGTATGTGATGAGTCCGAAGGACCTGAAAACCATCCGCTTCATCGACCGCATGATGGATGCCGGTGTGCGCGTCTTCAAGATAGAAGGCCGTGCCCGTGGTCCTGAATACGTATATACCGTAGTGAAATGTTATAAGGAGGCGATAGCTGCCGTGCTCGACGGAACCTTTACCGAGGAGAAGAAGGATGAGTGGGATGAGAAACTCGCCACCGTCTTCAACCGTGGTTTCTGGGACGGCTATTACCAGGGGCAGACTCTCGGTGAATGGAACAAGCATTACGGTTCCGTAGCTACCGAGAAGAAGGTGCTAGTGGGCAAGGTGATGAAATATTTCTCTAAGTTGGGTGTGGCAGAAGTAGCCGTAGAGGCATCTACCTTCGACAAGGGCGAGAAACTGCTGATTACGGGTAACACCACCGGTGTGATGTATCTCCATGCCGATGAAATCCGCTACGACCTGAAACCGGTAGAGACAGCGCAGCAGGGCTGGAGAGTTTCCATCCCTGTACCAGATAAGGTACGCCCTAACGACAAGCTCTATAAGTTGATTACAGTAAACGAAATTAAAGAAATAAAATAATGGCAACAATTAATGAATTGCAGGATGAAGTAGTAGAGGAGTTCCAGGATTTCACCGACTGGATGGACAAGTATCAGATGCTCATTGACTTGGGCAACGAGTTGGCTCCTCTCGATGAGAAATACAAGAACGAGCAGAACCTTATCGACGGCTGCCAGAGCCGCGTATGGTTGCAATGCGATTATGTAGATGGCAAGCTCGTATTCACTGCCGATAGCGATGCGCTCATCGTAAAGGGTATCATCGCCCTCCTCATCCGTGTGTTGAGCGGTCATACCCCAACCGAGATTATGGATGCCGACCTCTATTTCGTAGAGAAAATTGGTCTGAAAGACCATTTGAGTCCAACCCGCAGCAATGGTCTTCTGGCGATGATCAAGCAGATTCGCATGTACGCCCTTGCCTACAAGACCAAGGAGGCAGAGGCTTAACCGCCTCTGATTATATTATATATAATAAGGTATATTATAATGCGCAAATTAAGAACGATAGAGATGAACCGCCTCACCCTGGAGGAATTCAAGGAAGCTGAGAAGCTGCCCCTGATAGTGGTCCTGGATGATGTGCGTTCATTATATAATGTAGGAAGTGTTTTCCGTTCCTGCGATGCCTTCCGTGTAGAGGCGGTGTATCTCTGCGGAATCACCGCCACCCCTCCCAATGTCGAGATTCATAAGACGGCATTGGGTGGCGAAGACAGCGTGGATTGGGAATACTTCAAGACTACCGAAGAGGCGGTAGAGAAGTTGAAGCAGAAAGGCTACTTTGTATATAGCATCGAGCAGGTAGAAGGCTCCACCAAGCTCCAGAACCTGCCTGAGGCTCACCCATCCCTCTCCAAAGGATACGCCGTCATCTTCGGTAACGAGGTGAAGGGAGTCAAGCAGAACATCGTGGATATGAGCGATGGCTGTCTGGAGATTCCCCAGTTCGGTACCAAGCATTCCCTGAATGTCAGCGTAACAGCCGGTATTGTAGTCTGGGAGTTTGCCAAACTCCTGAAACTATAAGTTGAGTTCGTGCCAAACTTGCGTTTTTTGCCAAGTTTGGCACGAACTCATTTGGTAATACAATGTGTAAAAATCCCCCAATGAGGGATAAAAATGATTAAATTCATCCCTCAATGAGGGAACTTTTCGAAAGAATCCGTCCCTCATTGAGGGATTTTTTGTATCTTTGCTGCAGTTTTAAATGATATTCATCTAAAAGAGCAAGATATGATAGACAATAAACTTTATGAATACATGGCGGAGTTATTGAAACGTACTCCGCTTGATTTCATCAGATATAAATATGATGAAATCAACTGGAATGGACGATTAGTAGGTATCGTTGGTCCGCGAGGTGTTGGAAAATCCACCATGATACTTCAGCGCATCAAGCTGTCTAAGGAAGGCCATCACCTGTATGTGTCTGCCGACAATATCTATTTTTCAAATCATTCCTTGATTGACTTTGCTGACGAGTTTATCAAGGAGGGTGGTACACATCTTTATATAGATGAAATTCACAAGTATGCCGGTTGGAGCAGAGAACTGAAGCAAATTTACGACATGCACCCATCCCTGAACCTTATCTTTACCGGTTCATCGGTCTTGGATATCAAGAAGGGCGAAGCTGATCTGAGTCGTCGGGCGCTGATGTATATGATGCAAGGCTTGTCGTTTAGGGAATACCTGCAACTTTTTGAAGGCATCAAGACCAGAGTTTTCAGTCTCGACGAAATACTCAATCACCAGGTAGAGATTCCGGGGTTGGACCATCCATTGCCTGTTTTCAGAGCGTACCTCGACCATGGCTATTACCCATTTGCCATAGAGGGAGATTTTACGCAAAGAATGCTGCAGGTGATAGACCAGACGATAGAAGTTGACATTCCGCAATATGCTGATATGAAAGCTTCAACAGCACGCAAGCTGAAGCGTATGCTCGTCATTCTTTCCGGGTTGGCTCCCTACAAGCCAAGCGTAGATAACCTCGCCACGGAAATCGGGGTAAGCAAGAACAATGTGCCTGATTATCTCGTCTATCTGGAGCGTGCAGGAATGATAGGTCTGCTCAGAGATGATACTTCGGGTATGCGCAATCTGGGAAAGGTGGAAAAAGTTTATGTAGATAACCCAAGTCTGATGTCAGTACTCACCTCTAATCCCAACATAGGAAACATAAGGGAAACTTTCTTCTACAATCAGATGAGAGAAAAACAAGACGTTACTTCCTCCAGGGTTTCCGACTTTACCATTGGTGATTATACCTTTGAGATTGGCGGAAGGAAGAAAGGTAAAAAGCAGATAGAGGATGTAAAAAACGGACGTATCGTAAAAGACGATATAGAGACGGGGCATGGAATCATCATCCCTCTCTGGTACTTCGGAATGAATTATTAGAGTCGTGAACTTTCGCATGTGGTTTAAGTACGGGCTGAAGGTCCAAAAGCTCCAGAAGCAGCACGCCCTGAAAGGGCAGAAGCTCCTAGCCCTGGGAGGGCACTGAAAAAGGTACCCAATTTTAAGTTGCATAGCTTGTTTTTGAACTTTAATTCTTGTCCAAGACGCATTTCATCTTTTAAAAGTGAAATACTTTTTTGGACAGGAATATAGTCTCAAACAGCTTTCTATAGCGTTTCTGGCGTTTAATTCGGCAATATATAGAGAAATCTACTTCCCCCCTTATGCATTTTGCATCAATTTGATGATTCTCTTCACATTTGCAGCGAAAATAGTCAAAGCTCCCTGCATTTCCATGCACGACAAACCGTATGACAGGGCTCTGTCATATCCTAAGACATTCTTAAGTTCGGAGTTTTTGGCTTCTATCTTGTATCGTTTCCTCTGAAGATTTATAAACTCTTCTGTTTTTTGATATTCGATTTGCTCCAACTGTTCATCCGATTTGATGGTAACCGCATATGTTTTTGTCTTGGCTCCTTCCTTGTAGCAACCTTCACGTAATGGACAGACCTTGCATTTGTCCACATCAAAATAATAGGTAATGCTGGAGTTTCTGTGACGCTTGTCATTTTTGCGATAATTCATCTCTTTCCATTTCGCCAGATGCCCTGCTGGGCAGACGTACAGATCTGCATCCTTGTTGTATTCAAAAGGGAGTTTGTTTGTTCGATTACCGTCAATTACAGAGCTTAAACGAGCAGAGAGGCGCATATTGTTTTCCTTTGCCATTTTGAGATTCTCCTTGCTGGAATATGCCTTATCTGCTACTATGGAATCAACTTCCATTCCTGCTTCCTCTGTCTTTTTTATCAATTCTGGCAATTGCTGTCCATCACCCTTCTCGCCGGAGGTGACGGTAGCTGCGGTGATAATTCTCTCATCGCTCATAGCTATATGCGTCTTATAGCCAAAGAATGAAGAATGCGCTGTTTTATGTCCTGTACGGGCATCTGCATCTTTTGATATTACGCCTCGGGTCTCTGCGTCTGAAATGGTTTCTTTCAGCATATTGAGACGCTCCTTGACTGCAGGCATATTGGCAGTTGCAGCATCAGCTTCCACCGTAGCAACTATCGTTTTGGCTGCAGTCATGATAGAAGAATACTTCTTTTCTTTTGGAAGCTCAGGCAATTCCATGCTGTCATCCACAGAATTAACGACCTTGATTACGGCCTTGCAATAATACTCCAAACTCTTTGCTGCACTGATAGGGTTGGAACGAGAATGCGTATGGGTTGCATCAACAATGATGGTTCTAGACTTGAGGACACCTGCTTCTATAGCAATAGAAACAGTCTTCTTGATAAGAAGATCCAACAGGTCCATATCCTTCAGACGAAGTCGACGGAATTTGGTCAAGGAACTAGGATTAATCAGATTAGTCTCCTCAGGAGTTAATCCCAAGAAGTACTTAAACGACATATCATAGCGAGTACGTTCAACAACATCAACATCCGATATGTCATAGATTACCTTTAAAAGAAGATACTTAAACATACGGATAGGACTCTCTGCTGTACGACCATTGTCATGACAATACTTGTCCTGCAATTCCTGGTATACGAAACGAAAGTCCACCAGGTCAGTAATCTGGCGGAGCAGGTTGTCTTTTGGGATAATCAAGTCATACAAACTTGAATAATCACTGAATGATATGGTCTGTTGTTGCTCTAGCATAATCCTTGTATTTTTCTACAAAGATACAAAAAATATTGCACATATGCAACTTTTGGGTACACTATTTCAAAGATCGAATGTTAAACTAACATAACCCATGAAGGGACTTTTTCAGTGCCCTCCCAGGGCATCGCCCTGGGTATAATGGCAATCAGCAAGGCGCCCTGTAAGGGCAAAAGCTTTATATTTTGTCTGGAGTTTTAAAGCTTTTGCCCTTACAGGGCGACAGGTTTGCGTCCGTAATTACCCAGGGCGATGCCCTGGGCTAGGGGCTTCTGCCCTTTCAGGGCGTATGGGGCTTACATGCGAAACTTCAGTAACGAATTAATCTATATAATATAAATATTAAACAAATGGTATCAAAAATCCCAGAATCGCTCTTCCATGCGGTTCTGGGATTTATTATGGTGATATTTGTCATCAATATCTCCGCTATTATATTTTTTATGAATTGCTCAGATTCTTAATGATTTCCAAAGGTAGCTGGGTAGCTTTGGAAACCTGTTCGGCAGAAAGTCCCATTGCCAGCAAACGTTGTGCTATTTCTGTGTTGGCCTCATGCTTGCCTTCAGCTCTACCTTTCTCCATACCTTTCTCCATACATATTTTCCTCCCCAGTTCTATACCCTCCGCAAGACCTTCTTGCTTCGCCGTATCAATGCAGTTCTTGATATTCCGATATGCCATCTTACTTGCTTCATACTCCCTCATTTCCTGCGGAGTAAACTTGGCTATTTCGGCTTCTTCGAAGAGGCGGTCGAAAACCTTGTCGCACAACTCCTTTGGGCGTTGGGTAAGTTTATAGAGGTTCTTCAGCGCATAAAGCCACTTCTCGTAGAGCGTTTCCAATTCTCCTAGTGTCTTATTGAATTTAGCTAGTACTACATAGATAAACTCCTGCTTGTCGTAGGAAATCTTGTGGGTAGCGGTATTGCACAATTGTACATGATGGCGGGTTTTCTCCTTGTCGAAGGCATCCTCATACATGTTGAAATTGAGCAGCGCAACAGTATAGACATGATTGATCTTGAAATCCCAGTCGTTCCCCTTGGGTGCCTGTTCACGGATAGGGAAGGTTGAGTAGAAGAGGGAGCGGTCCTTGAAATACGCCTGATAAGCATTCTGCATTTCAACGATGAACTTCTCGCCGTTTTCGCCCTCACAATATACATCGAAGATGTCTTTGCGGTCGGTATAGCCATCTCCCACGTGCTCCGGGTTCAGATACGACACGTCCTTCACAACCTGTCTGCCATTAAACAAGCTGTTGAGGAAGCAAATGAGCAAATCCTTGTTCATTGCTGTTCCAAAAATTCGCTTGAAGCCGAAGTCGGTCAGCAAGCTGATGTATCTTTCTTCTACCTGTTTCATAATCATCTGTATTAAAAATCCATGCCGCAAAGTTACGGTTTTATTTTCAAACCCGCAAGAGATTTCAGTGAAAAGTTTATGAAAAAGTTAGAGAATGTTGAGTGTTGAATGTTGAATGTTAAATGAGCTAAATGCCACGAAGAAAAGGTGGCGTATAGACCCTTGATTATATGGAGATTTTCGTAATCTACATCTCCGCTATTCTGTATTTATGATATGGCGGATGGCATGCAGGCGGTAACAATGCCGTTTACAACCCTTTGGGGATATGATACGGATGCTGACAGAGTCGGAATTTATGTGTTTTATGTTGTTTTCTTCACGAATAATTTGGTAGTTACAAATAAACAGTGTATCTTTGCAGCAGAAATGCTGCACTCGGTAATTTGAGAACAAATTTTCATTGTGCCTGTTTGCATTATCAATAAATCAAATAACAAAAATTCTGCTTATGGGAAAGATAGTAGATAAAACAGAGACTAAGATAGTTACGCTTGATGGAGTTGAGATTATCAAGCAGGTAACGAAGGTACTTATGCCTAATGGTAAGTACCGATATCCTACAGTGTATTTTACTGTTAACGATGATGTCAAGGCTCTGACAACAGAACAATTAGACAAAATCCGCATCCCTGTCTACAAACAGTTAATTTGAAATTAATATGGAAGAAAGTGAAGGTTATCCCTTCGTCTTTCAAATGATAGACAGGGATAGTGCAGATGAATGGCTGATTGAAACTTTGCAGTATAGATTCAAGTCAGCTAAATCTCATCATTCTTATATTGTAAGAGTTGAGCGTTATCAGGAACATGCTTATTGCGTGAAGTTCTTTGATAAGGCCAATATGAATAGTAAATTGAAATTTAGTCTTCGTACTAACACTTTTGAGCCAAGAATCATTTTCTATACATTGTTCCATATTATGCTTGATGTATTGAAAAGAGATAGCAAAGCCTCATTCTTCTTTGTTGGTGCAGAAGATGAAAATGATGAATTAGGAATGGCGACAAGACGATTTCGTGTATATAAGAAATTCACTACGTCTGTGGTATCTGAAAGATTATTCAAGCATTATGCAATAGAAAATGAGTCTTTGTATATTCTGATTAATAAGAACAGTTGTTCTGATTGTGATGATTTAGCCAAAAGAATTACTGTTGCAGTAAAAAAACTATTCTCTCGTCATTAAAACATAATTAGGTTAACAGTATATATCTGATTACGGGAAACAGCAAGGGTCTATATGTCACGATGAAAAGGTGGCGTATAGACCCTTGGTTATATGGTGACTAAAGTTTCGCAAGTTACTTGAATATACTGACAAGGAAAAGACTTTACATTCGAAGCTTTCTGAAAGACTCCGGAAAGAGAAGTGAAAGAAGCTGGAAGACTGGTGCGCCGGCGGGGGATACCATATTGAATCATGGTTATCCTGTCGCGCTCGCTGGATATTTCCAAGAACGAGTTGGCACGCTACTTCACTTCATTTCTAAACTCCACCTTCCGCCTCTGGCTTGCCGAGGTACGTTTTGTGACTTCTCTGCCCGCACCTATCTGTACCGCATTTTCAAGTTAAAGGAAGGCTGTACTCCTGCCGAATGGCGGGAGAAAATGGCTGAAAATGTAGCCGCAGAGGATAAAAAGCAGGATTAACCATTTTTCGATAAATACCAGGAAAAAGCATCGCGAAATGAAAAAATACGTTAAAAAAGGTGTCGCATTCATAGGAATGCGACACCTATACAGAGGAATGCGACACCTTTTTTGAAAAAAAAACACTATATTTGCACCATGAAAGAAATATTAGAAACCATGACAAGGATAGAACTCGCCCTAATCATCATCGGGACGGCGGCACTCATGTTAGGTATCATCTTCGTATATGCTATGATACATGAGTACAGGATGTATCTTGAGGAACATCGGAAGGCTCGCATCAGCTTTCGTGATTTCTTCAAACAGGAACAGTTTTATATCTTTCTATTTCTGGTATCGATATTCATCATGTCGTTAAACCTCCTGTATTTCCTGGAGTGAATTTCGGCAATAAGCAGACAAATATAAATAACAAATATAAAATTAAATTATGAAAAAGTTTAACAATCAATCCTATGGGTCGCATGTCGGCCGTATGAACTATGGGGGGGGCAAAGTTCTATAGATTTGCCCTGTTCCCATTGATGTTGTTGATGTTGTTGCTTCTGCCTACACGTATGGTGGCGGAGACTACAACAGAAGATCCACGCTATACATTGTTCAATAGCTTGGATGGTATATCCGATGTTACCATTACTGACAATGGCAGTTATCCTTGGAAGATGCTGGACTTGAAAGCTGATGGAATGGAGAATCTTGGCTTTACTATTCCTGATGGTAGCAAGGGACTGATGTCAAGTAATTATCATGTGGACGGAAGTTTTTCAGAGACTGTAGTCAATTTCACAGTAGAAAAGCCTATGTTATTGATGTTTAAGTATCTCGTTTCTTCAGAATATTGGGATAAAGCCACTATTACTATAGATAACAAAAAGTCTTGGACGATTAGCAAAATAAATCAAATAGAGATTAAAGAATTATTATCTGTTGGCAAGCATTCTTTGAAGTTGTCTTACAAAAAAGACGACTCAGTTAATGAAAATGCCGACCGCACATGCATATACGATCTGAAAACAGCAACCACTTTTTCTGAATATGTTGCAGACTACGTTGCTACGAACTCTACATTGACTTTCAAAAAAATCACTTCGGACAATCTGGAAGGTCTTGATTTAAGCCGTATGGCTGTGGTATATAACATCGATATGGTGCAAAATGTGTGCACTAATTACAGTAGTATCAAGAATATCGTTTTCGATGAGAGTTTCAAGACTTACGCTCCTACATCGTTGAGGGGATTCTTTGGAGGCTGCGAAACCTTGGAAACAATTTCAGGCCTTGAATATTTGAATACAGCGAATGTGGAGTTTATGGACCATATGTTCGAAGGCTGCTCCGCTCTCACCTCTCTCGACCTCACTAACTTCAACACAGCGAAGGTGACGTATATGAACAATATGTTCGAAGGCTGCTCCGCTCTCACCTCTCTCGACCTCACTAACTTCAACACAGCGAATGTGGAGGTTATGCTCCATATGTTCAATGGCTGCTCCGCTCTCAAATCTCTCGACCTCACTAACTTCAACACAGCGAAGGTGACGTATATGAACAATATGTTCGAAGGCTGCTCCGCTCTCACAACCATCTACGTCAGCAACAAGTTTGTAACGGACAATGTTAGTAACGGTTCTGATATGTTCACTGGTTGCAAAAGTCTCAAAGATTATAGCGATAGCAAGACCGACCACAAATATGCCAACTGCGGCACGGATGGTTATTTTACTCCTGGATGTGCTTATGCCGAGTTTGACAATGCTACTCTTACATTCCGCTACAAGGGAGTAAAGCCTGCAGGAGCTTATGACCTTAATGTGGAATCTAACGAGCCGGGGTGGCTTACGCAAAGTGCAAATATCAAGAAGGTGGTCTTCGATGCTTCGTTTGCCAATGCAAGACCAACGAGCTGTTGTTGGTGGTTCGGAAATTGCTTTTATCTGACCGAAATTGAAGGTGTTGAGAATCTGAATACCCAGAATGTGACGGACATGCGCAATATGTTCACTTGCTGCTATGAGCTTACGTCGCTCGACGTCTCTAACTTCAATACTCAGAACGTGGAAGATATGACAGATATGTTTCTGGGCTGTGAAAAACTCTCTTTGCTCGACCTCTCTAATTTCAATACAGCGAATGTGATGGGTATGTCCTCTATGTTCTCTGGTTGCTCAACTCTCCAAACTATCTTCGCCAGCGATAAGTTTGTTACGGACAAGGTTTTTGGGGGTGATGATATGTTCATTGATTGCGAGAATCTCAAAGGTTTTATAGATTATATCAGTAACACAGACAAAGACAAGGACGATAACAAATACGCTAACTATAAGACTGGCTATTTCACCAAGCTGGTAGGTAAGAATGGTGAGAAGAAGATAGGTGCAACGGGAGAAACTCTTACTACGGAGAATCTTGTTCTTGATGACGGCAAGGATTTCGTGGCTTATGAGCCGTTCGCAGCCAAGAATGCATCTTACAGCCGAGAAATCCCTAAAGGTTCTAAATGGGGAACGCTCTGCTTGCCTTTCGCCATTGACCAGAGCAAGGAAACAGAATGTAAGTTCTATCGTCTTACAGGTATTGATAATGATAATGAATGCATCACCCTTGAGAGTTGCGAAGAGGGCAAAATCCCTGCCGGCACTCCGGTGCTCTTCAAGATGAATAAGGATGAGCAGACACTCAGCATTTCTGTACAAAATGCAGGCATCGTTAAAGAGCCAGTAGCTGGAACAGACGTTACTGAGCCAGAAGCAGAAACTGCCTCAGATGTCAACCTCGTAGGTTCATTCACCAAGATTGGCGGCAAAGACAATAAGGGTCTTGACAAAAACGACTACATCATTGGTAAGGATAAGTTCTGGCGTGTCTCTGACTTGGATGATGGCAATGGCGTGGGCATCAAACCGATGCGTGCATACATCCATCCTGCCTATGAATATCTGGCAAGAGCAGCCATGCTGAGCATTGGAAAGGGTGATGGCACTACTGCCATTGACAACCTCAACGCTATCAGCAACGATGCCAATGCAGAATACTATGATGCGAATGGTCGTCGTACCAATGGTCTGCAGAAGGGTCTGAACATCGTGAAGCGTGGCAGCAAGACTTATAAAATCATGGTTAAGTAAAGAATTTTAAAATCAAAAGGATATGAAAAAGAAAGAATATACAAAGCCAGAAATGCAGGTGGTAAATATCACTTCTTGCGCTCTTCTTGCAGCCTCGACTATGGGTCAAGGAGGCATTGACGATGAAAAACCAGAAAAGGTAGACGACTATTATTGGGGTGAGTAACAGTCATTATAACGCCTAACGGCAAAATACAATGGTCTATATGCCACGAAGAACAGGTGGCGTATAGACCCTTGATTATATGGAGATATTCGTAATCTACGTCTCCGTTTATGAATTGCTCAGATTCTTAATGATTTCCAAAGGTAGCTGGGTAGCTTTGGAAACCTGTTCGGCAGAAAGTCCCATTGCCAGCAAACGTTGTGCTGTTTCTGTGTTGGCCTCATGTTTGCCTTCTGCTCTGCCTTCTTCTCTGCCTTGCTTTATGCCCTTTTCCATTCCTTTCTGGTATCTGTCATCCAGGAGAGTTCTTTCAACACTTACGGAATCCCAGAATTTGTCGTAGGCACGGAGTTCGGCATCTGTAAAGCCGGATATTTCCAGTTCTTCTACGGCTTTTCCAATCTCCGGATCATTGAGCAGGTCGGAAGGAATCTCCTTCGTGTTGGAATTGATTTCCGTGAGGAAACGGAGCCACAAGACCATCATGCGCTTATCGGCAATGGAATGAGGAGTGAACTTCGGGAGCTCAATGAAGGTGAAATGTAAGCCTTTAATTACCTTGCTGCTGTCCTTATCATGCACGATGCGATAGTTGTGGATGAAATCCGGAGTATCATGCGCAAAGATATCATTCACAAGATTCAAGGAATATACGGGTTGCAATTCACTGTATTTTCCTCCCTTTTTAGCTTGACTCACATAGAGCTTAGACGCATTGAACAGTACTCGCTGCTGGAATGCATCAGACCATTCCATCTGCATTTCCACGCAGAACTTTCTGCCTCTGGCATCTGTGCAGAGTACGTCCACAATGGTGTTCTTGCCCCCTTCGAGCTGGGGTACAAGTTCTGTAGGCAGATACTTTATCTCGTGTATCTGCTCCTCTTCGCTGAGTGGCAGGAGGGCGTTCAGAAGGCTGATCAGTCTTTTAGGATGATTGCCGAATATCTTCTTGAACGTAAGGTCTGCCTTAGGATCTAAGTACTTCATAACCACCTGTTTTAAAATTCCATGCCGCAAAGTTACGGTTTTATTTTCAAACTCGCAAGAGATTTCAGGGAAAAGTTGTTGAAAAAGTTAGAGATTGTTGAATGTTGATTGTTGAAGGGTCTATATGCCACGAAGAACAGGTGGCGTATAGACCCTTGGTTATATGGTGATATTCGTAATTTACATCTCCGCTTTCAGCAGCTTCACCTCCTCTGCCGAGGAATGTTGCTATACGCTATTAAAAAGCTTTATTAATGGATTTTATTCGGTATCAGCGAAAAGAAACGAACTATTTTATTCGTTGGTACCGAATAAAAAACGCCATTTTTATTTTGTAATAAATGGGTGTTGGAATGTTGAGTATTAAATAATAAGCGGCATTCCTTGGATATGAATGCCGCTTATCATATAATTCGATATTTTTCTGAGTCATCTATGAAAGATTTGTCTTCTCGGTTTTCACAATCTTTCGGCCTTCTCTTATTTCAGATATTCTCCGAAATCAGTCAATCTCATATCTCCCTTCTTCAGGAAGGTATCGTGCATGGCGAGGGCGGCACGCATGCTCTGTGGCTCGTGGCCCTTCTCGGCAAACTTCAGATACTCACGAAGCATAGGGCGGTAATCTGGATGGGCACAGTTCTCGATAATCTCTTTGGCACGGCGCAATGGGCCTTTGCCACGGAGATCGGCTACTCCCTGCTCGGTAACGATAACATCCACATCGTGCTCGGTACTGTCCACGTGACTGCACATCGGAACAATGGCAGAGATGCAACCGTTCTTGGTGGTACTCTGTGTGGTGAAGATAGAAATGTAACCATTGCGCTCGTAATCGCAGGAACCGCCGATACCATTCATCAGCTTGCTGCCGCAGATATGGCTAGAGTTCTCATTGCCGTAGATATCGCACTCAATGGCGGTGTTCATGGCGATGACACCCAGACGGCGGATGACCTCAGGAGAGTTTGAAATCTCGCTCTGGCGGATGGTGAGATGCTTCTTGAAGTAATCAATATCATCATATACCTCTTTCAATGTATCGTTTGTTACGGTGAGCGAAGAGCAGGAAGCATCTTTGATTCTTCCTTCGCGCATGTATTTCACCACGGCATCCTGAACCACCTCGGTATAAACGCTGAATACCGGCACGTTAGGGTTCTGTCCCAATGCCTCAAGAACGGCATTGGAAGTTACGCCCACTCCGCTCTGCAAAGGCAGGAACTGAGGAGGAATATGTCCCTTCTTCAGGTCGCTGACCAGGAAATCGGCAACGTTGTGGCCCATCTGTTCCGTCACAGGGTCGAGAGGCTTGAAAGCACGCGCCTCCTCAGGAATGTTGCATTCTACCACACCCACAATCTTATGTGCATCAATCTCCACATACTCCTTACCTATTCTATCGCCCACATTCAAGATTGGGATAGGTGTGCGGAACGGGCATTCTGCTATCTCATATACATCGTGCAGATAGCGGGAAGCAGGACTGTGGAAGGTATTCTTCTCGATAAGCACCTTCTTGGCGAGTCGTGCGATGGTAGGAACGATGCCGCCGGCAGAGGTCAGGAATGCCTTGCAGATAGTTTCGCCTTCTTCCAAATCAGAAACTTCGATGATGGCAAGGTCTATTTCTCCATAGAAACCACGGCGCAGGCGCTCAGCCATGTGACCGAGGTGCATATCCTCATAATCAATCTCGCCCAGGTTGGTATGAGTTCTAAAGTCCTTGTTGGTAGAAAATGGCGCACGGAACTTGATAGCATGGGCTGCTGCCATGTCACCTTCGATACTCTGCGAGGTAGAAGCACCCGTGAGGATGCCCACCTGGAAAGGTCTGCCCGCCTCGTGCTCAGCCACGGCTCTCTTGGAGAGTTCGCGGAAGGTTGCCTTAGGCACGCCGTTTGGTGTGAAACCACTCAATCCGATTGTATCTTGATCGTTAATCATCGCTGCCGCTTCGGCAGCACTCAATCTTGTATATGCCATTTTCTTCTAACTTAATACTCATTAGCGGAACTTATAGCCGCCTTCTTGATAATTGATAACTGTTTGCGGCTGCAAAGTTACACATTATTTTCGATATACGCTAATAATTTGATAATTTTATGCATATATTAGGCAAAAAACTTACAAATAGTGAATAGATATACAGAAACTGCTTACTTTATGCAAAAAGATAGCCGAATCAAAAAGCCTGATTGTACTTCTCAAATCCCTTTTTCTGTCATTCCATGCCCAATCTGTGCGCTTAAAGTGGCTCTAAATATGTTAAAATTACCACTTAGAGCCACTTTCTTACCAATTCGTTTGGCTTTAAGTGGTATTTTTTGTATATTTGCAGCCAAAACAAGCAGGTTGTTTAACCCATTCACTATATAATATATGACAAAGATAATAGGAAGGAAACGTGAGCTACAACAGCTCGAAGAGGCATACAAAGCAGAGGAATCGCTGTTTGTTGTCGTATATGGTCGTCGTCGCGTAGGCAAGACTTTTCTTGTAAGAGAGGCCTTTGACGACAAGTTGGCATTTTATGCCACAGGTGTCAACCAGGAAAACAAGGATGTACAGCTCATGTATTTCTACCATGCGCTTTGCAAATATTCTGATGCACCCCTTGCTCTGCCAAAGACCTGGCTAGAGGCATTCGATGCACTCATCAAGATACTGGAAGCATCCAAGGAGCAGAAGAAAGTGGTGTTCCTTGATGAATTATCATGGATGAATGGAATGGACGGCTCTTTTCTTACCGCCTTGGAATGGTTTTGGAACAGTTGGGCTTCGGCACGAACGGATATTTTGCTAGTTTGCTGTAGCTCAGCCACTTCGTGGATTATCAACAAGGTTTTCAACAATCATGGTGGATTATATGGTCGAGTGAATCGTCGCATTCATTTGCATCCTTTTACCCTCCGAGAGTGCGAAGAGTTTTATAAGGATAAAAAGATTGCCATGAACCATTACGACCAAGTGATGAGCTACATGGTGTTTGGCGGTGTGCCTTATTATCTCAGCATGCTGGAATCAACCAAGAGCCTGGCGCAGAACATCGATGAGTTGTTGTTTCATCCCGATGGTCAACTCCATCGAGAATACGAGAATCTGTATCAAGCCATGTTCCGCAATGCAGACAACCACTTACTGATAGCAAAAGCCATGGCTGCAAAGAGCAAGGGATTGACTCGCAATGAGATACTGGAAGCCACAGGCTTACCAAATGCGGGGAGTGCGACTAGAGTATTGGATGAACTGGAACAAAGCGACTTCATTCGCCGCTATACCTCGTTCGGACAGAAGAAACGCGACGAGATGTATCAACTTACTGATGCATACACCTTATTCTATTTTCATTTCCTACAGGATGGCAAGAACAACGACAAGCAGTTTTGGCAGCATCATCTGGGTACACCAAAGATAAACTCATGGGCTGGTTATGCCTTTGAGCAGGTTTGCCTGGCTCATGTGGAGCAAATCAAGATGGCGATGGGAATCAGTGGCATGGCTGTATCTACTTCGGGATGGTTTAGCAAGGGCAAGGAGCAAAAAGCTCAGATAGACCTGGTGCTCGATAGAGCTGACCATATCGTAAACCTCTGCGAAATCAAGTTCTCTACCCGGCCTTATACAATAGATAAGCAATATGCCGAAACGCTACAAAATCGCCAATGGATCTTTGAGCAAGAGACGAAGACTCGCAAGAGTTGCCAGCAGGTTATGCTTACCACTTATGGTTTGGCAAAAAATCAGTATAGCAGCATCATGCAGAGAGAATTGACCATGGAAGATCTATTCCATTAGCATTTTCGAGGAATTTAATAACATTTTGCGAATGATTTGTCGGATATATCAGAAAAATGAGTTAACTTTGCACTCAAAATATAAATAATATAAAAGAAAGGTTCATACAAGATGGAACAGAAATTACTGATTTACAACACTCTCACTCGTACGAAAGAGAGATTCACTCCGCTCCACGCTCCTAACGTGGGCATGTATGTTTGTGGCCCTACCGTGTATGGCGATCCGCATCTCGGTCATGCACGACCAGCCATCACATTCGATATACTCTTCCGCTATCTCAAGCACCTGGGCTATAAGGTTCGCTACGTTAGAAACATTACCGACGTGGGCCACCTGGAGCACGATGCAGATGAAGGCGATGACAAGATTGAGAAGAAGGCTCGCCTGGAGCAGTTGGAGCCAATGGAGATTGCGCAGTACTACACCAACCGCTACCACGATGCCATGGAGGCGCTGAACGTACTCCCTCCTAGCATTGAGCCTCATGCTACAGGCCATATCATCGAACAGGAGAAACTGGTTCAGGAAATCCTGGACAATGGCTATGCCTACGAGAGTAACGGCTCTATCTACTTCGACATCGAGAAGTATAACAAGGATCATAAGTACGGTATCCTCTCCGGACGTAACCTGGAGAACGTTATCAACGAGAGCCGCGAACTGGCTGGTATCGGCGAGAAGAAGAATCAGGCTGACTTTGCTCTCTGGAAGAAGGCTTCACCTGAGCATATCATGCGTTGGCCTAGTCCTTGGAGTGATGGATTCCCAGGCTGGCACTGCGAGTGTACTGCGATGGGACGCAAGTACTTGGGCAGCCACTTCGATATTCACGGTGGCGGCATGGATTTGATTTTCCCTCATCACGAGTGCGAGATTGCGCAGGCTGTGGCTTCTCAGGGCGACCAGATGGTTCATTACTGGATGCACAACAATATGATTACCATCAACGGTCAGAAGATGGGTAAGAGTCTTGGCAACTTCATCACTTTGGAGCAGTTCTTCACTGGCAATCACGACAGTCTGGAGCAGGCTTATTCGCCAATGACCATCCGTTTCTTCATCCTCTCTGCCCACTACCGCAGCACCGTAGATTTCTCTAACGATGCCTTGAAGGCTAGCCAGAAGGGATTGGAGCGCCTGATGAATGGTTTGAACGACCTGGAGCGTGTGCCTGTGGCTAAGCAGAGCGATGAGCAGGTGAAGAAGTTTGTAAGCGAATTGCGCCAGCGCTGCTACGATGCGATGAACGATGACTTCCAGACTCAGCTCGTTATCAGCTATCTCTTCGAGGCTTGCCACGTAATCAACACAGCCCTCGACCACAAGGCAAACATCTCTGCTGAAGACCTGAAGGAGCTTTCAGACACCATGCATCTCTTCACCTTCGACCTGCTCGGCTTGAAGAGCGAGAAGGGAGCCAACAATGATGCCCGTGAGGAGGCTTATGGCAAGGTAGTGGATATGGTTCTCAACCTGCGTGCCAAGGCTAAGGCTGATAAGGACTGGGCTACCAGCGACCAGATTCGCGATGCCCTGGCTGAAGCCGGCTTCGAGGTAAAGGACACCAAAGATGGTGTTACCTGGAAATTGAACAAATAATATTTAAAAAGAGGGTGCATCATCAACTTATGACGCACCCTCTCTTTTTATTTTTGTACTGCTGCAGAATCTTTCTTCCTTGCAGCAAGTGAATCTTTCTGTCTGCCAGATATAGAATCCCGCAACATCTTGTCTTTCTTACTCTTATATTCCTTATACTCTTTTTCGTAATAATGGGCATAGTTGGCGAAAGGCTCTGTCGTTACCTCATCGCTCGATGCCGTATAGGTATTTCCGTATGGATCGGATGCCTTGATGATGATTCTGGCATTCGGATTCCTAGGAGTATAATAATATAGGTGGTTCATGATGAGATAACCGTTGCCCTTGCTCACGAACCGGTAAGATACACTCTCGCTATATTTATGATGATAGCCTGCGGCAAAGGCATCCTGCCCCTTTCCGCTGAGGCGCCCCATCAGATATTCTTTGCCATCCTCTACGGCTACAACACGCCAATGACTGGTAGCATTGAAGACATTGGCTACCAGGATATTCCTGTTGTTTGCCAACTGCCAATCCCTAGAGTATTTCTCGCCGTTGAAGTCGGTCTGCGCACGGAACAAGGTCATCTGCTTGCTCTTATCCCAGAAAGTTCCCTTGTAATAGCAGTTGCTGATGCTGGTACCCACAAAACTGTATACATAATATCCATTTGGAGTTCCGCAGATGTTGATATTCGACTGCCATATATTGCCACAGGCAGCAGCATGACAATGCTCCATCACATCCTCGCCCTGATAATTGATCTCGTGGTTGCAGGCAAAATGAGTATGGCCGCAGAAGAGTTCATATCCTCCCTTGAATGGCTTCAAAAGAGATAACAGCAGCGAGAGACGGGAAGAAGAATAATGCCCCTGCTCATTGGCATTGGTCAGCGGCTTCGCCTTGCTGAAAGGCGCATTGCCGAAGGTGAACGGGATATGATAGCAGAGTACCACCTTCATATCCTTAGGCGTAAGGGCGAGATCCTGCTTCAGCCACTTCACTTGGCGCTCACGTAATTCTCCAGGAGAATAATAAGACATGCCGCGATGGAAGAAGCAGTTGTTGATGCAGACATAATGCACATCGCCACGGTTGAAGGAAAAATCGGTAGGACCGAAATTCTCTTCCCATTTCCTGCGGTAGAGCGCCTTGCCATCCTGGTCGTGATTGCCGATGACGGAGAAGAGACGCATCTCTGAAGCGCCCAATGCCTGGCGTATCTGACGCTCCAGTTTGGCGTTGTAACCGCCATAATACTGCACATCATCGCCCATGCTGAGCCCGTAGACCGGTGTTCCGGCAGGCAGCGAACTGATGGTCTGCCTGATGTCCGCCATCGTCTGGGTAGTGAATCTTTCTACATCGCTCTTCTTGATGGGATTATCATCCGGAGAAGTATAGTAAGGGCTGTAGGCATTGGTAACCTGCGGGTCGCCGATGACAATCATCTTATAGTGAATCTCCTTGCCGCCCGGCAGTCGGGTGAGGGTGAAGTTATAGGTTTTCTTCCCCTTGGAAACCTTTTGGTAGAAGAAAGCCGTGCGATCGGTCTTAGAATGGGTAGGAACCTCGCAATCGGCTGGAACAGAATAGTATATGAATTTTGCCAGGCTGTCTCGCTTCATCTTATATCTGCCCTGTGCATCGGTTTTTACACAGTTGAATCCATCGCTCACGATGACGCCAGCCACTCCCTTTCCTTCCTTATCTCTTAAAGTTCCGGAGATATTGAAATCCATCTTCTTCACAGGTTTCTTCTTCAGTGTATCTGCAGGCTGTGGCTTGAGCCGGAGAACCGGTGGAGTTTTCACCAGGTTCTGTATCTGTTTCTTGGGGTAGAGCAGGTGCAAGGTGATGCCTATTGCTACGAGCGCGCAGCAAGCAACCGACAGAACCCCTATGTATAATTGTTTCTTTTTCATGAGTACAAAAGTACGGCTTTATTATGGTAATGCAGCATATATTCATTTAAAAAACTCTAAATATTACCTTAGGGTAACTTACCTTAGGGTAATATTTCGTAACTTTGTACCAAATTACTAGGAATATGGCAAAATATCTATCACCATTTCAATTTGGTACATTAGCCACCAATGAGAATTTTATCGACAGACAGGAAGACAGGGCTTTGCTGAAGCAATTACTGTCCTCCCATATCAACGTGATGCTGATTTCACCACGCCGATGGGGTAAATCATCGCTAGTGAAAAGGGCGATGAGCGAATTGGCTGGTGAGGATAATAACGTAAGAATCTGTTATATCGATGCCTTCAGCATCGGCTCTGAATCTGAATTTTATCGCACTTTTGCCAGTCAGGTTATAGCTTGTGCTTCCTCTAAAATGGAACGGTGGATAGAGGATGCAAAGAAATTCCTGACAGGCGTGATACCGCAGGTTGTAGTAAGCGACCAGGTGACCGACTTCATGGCTTTTGACCTAAAGTTTGTGCCACAAGAGCGTGATAAGATGGCGATTCTCCAACTGCCTGAGTTGCTGGCAAAGGAAAAGGGCATCAGGATTATCGTCTGCATAGACGAGTTCCAGCAGTTGGCTAATCTTCCTGAGTATAAGGATATGGAGGGAAAGATGCGTTCGGTATGGCAGCAACAGCAGCTTACCTCTTACTGTCTCTACGGCAGCAAGCGAAACATGATGCTCAATATCTTCAACAATTCCAATAGTCCTTTTTATCGCTTCGGACAAGTGATTTTCATGCAGAAGATAGCTAAGGAGCATTGGATTCCATTCATTCTGTCATCTTTCGAGAAGACAGGAAAGTCAATCTCTGCAGAGATGGCAGAGCGGATCTGTGATGCCGTGGCGTGCCATTCCTGGTATCTCCAGCAGTTGTGCTATTTTATCTGGAGTTTCACGGTTTCGGAAGTGACGGAAGATATATATCATCTGGGATTGAAACAGGTACTCAACATCAATACCCCGATGTTTCAGAATGATACGGAGAATCTCAGTTCCACCCAGATAGAGATGCTTAAGGCTATAGCCAATGGCGAACAGCATTTCTCTTCGCAAGCCGTGAAACAAATCTATAATCTTGGTAATCCGAATACGATTGTCAAGAACAGGAAAACGCTCCAGAACAAAGATATTATCGAAAAGCAAAACGATGCTTTTGTCTTTGTTGACCCGATATACCGGCTGTGGTTTAAGGAGGAGTATTGTAGATAGAAACTATGTAAATTTAAAGAAATAATATAAGGAGAAGAAAGATAATGGCAAACGATAATAAAGGTCTTACACCGATGATGAGACAGTTTTTCGAGATGAAATCGAAACATCCCGAAGCGCTGCTGCTCTTCCGTTGCGGTGACTTCTACGAAACTTACTGCGAAGATGCGGTGGAGGCATCCCGTATACTCGGCATTACGCTGACACGACGTAACAATGGCGGTTCTACGGGCACGACCGAGATGGCAGGATTCCCTCATCATGCTCTGGATACCTATCTGCCTAAACTCATCAGGGCGGGTAAGCGCGTAGCGGTATGCGACCAGCTGGAAGACCCGAAGAAGAAACGACTCGAAATAAAAGGTAAGAAGGGACTGAGCCAGATGGACAAGATGGTGAAGCGAGGTATTACTGAACTCGTTACACCGGGTGTGGCGATGGGAGATAACGTACTGAACTACAAGGAGAACAACTTCCTGGCAGCCGTACACTTCGGCAAGACCGCCTGCGGTGTGAGCTTTCTGGATATCTCGACCGGAGAGTTTCTTACCGGCGAGGGAACCTACGACTATGTAGAAAAACTGATGGGCAACTTCATGCCGAAAGAGGTGCTCTACGACCGCGCCCGAAAGAACGACTTCGAGAAATATTTCGGCAGCAAATACTGTACCTTCGAACTGGATGACTGGGTTTTCACCGAACAGACAGCCCTGCAGAAACTCCTGGGACATTTCAAGACAAAATCTCTGAAAGGTTTCGGTGTAGAGCATCTCAAGAACGGCGTGATAGCCAGTGGTGCCATCATGCAGTATCTCGAGATTACCCAGCATACACAGATTAATCATATTACCGCCCTTTCACGTATCGAAGAAGATAAGTTCGTGCGTATGGATAGATTTACCATCCGCAGTCTGGAGCTGGTTGCCCCTATGCAGGAAGACGGTTCTTCGCTCCTGAATGTCATCGACCGTACGGTAACGGCGATGGGCGGACGTATGCTCAGACGCTGGCTGGTCTTCCCGTTGAAGGACGTTAAACCAATCAACGAGCGTCTCGACATCGTGGAATATTTCTTCAAGGAACCGGAATTCCGTCAGCTTCTCGATGACCAGCTGCATCGCATCAGCGACCTGGAGCGTATCATTTCCAAAGTAGCCGTGGGTAGAGTTTCGCCTCGCGAAGTGGTTCAGCTGAAGAATGCACTCGAAGCCATCAAGCCTATCAAGGTGGCATGCCAGCATGCTACGAACGAGGCTCTGAAGCGGGTAGGCGAGCAGCTGAACGTATGCGAGACCCTGAAAGACCGTATCGCCAGGGAAATACAGCCCGATCCGCCACAGCTGGTCAATAAGGGTGACGTGATAGCCGACGGATTCAATGCCGAACTTGACGACCTTCGTGCCATCAGCCGCCACGGCAAGGATTATCTGCTCAAGATACAGGAAAGGGAGATAGAAAAGACAGGAATTTCGAGTCTGAAGGTAGGTTACAATAATGTTTTCGGATACTATCTGGAGGTGAGAAATACCTTTAAGGACAAGGTGCCTGAGGAGTGGATACGCAAGCAGACGCTGGCTCAGGCAGAGCGTTATATCACCCAGGAACTGAAGGAATATGAGGAAAAGATTCTCGGTGCTGATGAGAAGATTCTGGTATTGGAAGCACAGCTCTTCAACGAACTGATAGCTGCCATGCAGGAGTATATTCCGCAGATACAGATCAATGCCAACCTCATCGCCCGTATGGACTGTCTGCTCTCCTTTGCAAAGACATCTGACGAGAATCGCTACGTGCGCCCTATCGTCGATGATTCTGAGGTGCTCGACATCAAGCAGGGCAGGCATCCGGTGATTGAAACCCAACTGCCGCTGGGCGAACGCTATGTACCTAACGATGTGCTGCTCGATACCGAGAAACAGCAGATCATGATGATTACCGGTCCTAACATGGCTGGTAAATCGGCTCTGCTGCGCCAGACCGCCCTTATCGTGCTGCTGGCACAGGTAGGCTGTTTTGTGCCCGCAGAGAGCGCCCGAGTTGGACTGGTGGATAAAATCTTCACACGTGTAGGTGCAAGCGACAATATATCGCTCGGCGAATCGACCTTCATGGTAGAGATGACCGAGGCAGCAAACATCCTGAACAACGTTTCTCCGCGCTCGCTGGTGCTCTTTGATGAGCTGGGAAGAGGTACTTCTACCTACGATGGTATTTCCATTGCCTGGGCTATCGTGGAATATCTGCACGAACATAAGAAGGCGCAGGCACGTACGCTCTTTGCTACCCACTATCATGAGCTCAACGAGATGGAGAAGAACTTCCCTCGCATCAAGAACTTCAATGTGAGTGTGAGAGAGGTGGACGGAAAGGTAATCTTCCTGCGCAAACTGGAGCCGGGAGGCAGTGAGCACTCTTTCGGTATCCATGTGGCAGAGATTGCCGGTATGCCTCGCAGCATCGTGAACCGTGCCAATGTGATTCTCAAACAGTTGGAGGATGACAATGCCGGGGTTGGCGGTGCCGGTA
Source organism: Segatella copri (assembly GCF_026015625.1). NCBI lineage: Bacteria > Pseudomonadati > Bacteroidota > Bacteroidia > Bacteroidales > Prevotellaceae > Segatella > Segatella copri. The sequence continues at coordinate 2,929,985 of NZ_JAPDVG010000001.1, forward strand.
AACCGAACGTACAGCACATCGATGAACCTAAGGATGGTGTGCAGCTCAGTTTCTTCCAGCTCGATGATCCTGTACTGACGCAGATACGTGATGAAATACTCGGGCTGGATGTGAACAATCTCACTCCGGTAGAGGCATTGAACAAGCTCAATGACATCAAGAAGATTCTACTGGGAAGATAAAAATATAAATCCCTCCCCGTGGCAGCAGATGCTGTTGCATGAGGAGGGATTTTTATAATCTGAAAATAAGTCGTCTAATATTATTTTGCCTCTACGTTCTTTTCTTTCGCTCTCTTTGTGCTGGAAATGATGCTCCATACACCGGCGATGATGAGCGGAATGCTCAATATCTGTCCCATATCCATAGGCAGACCTGCCTCGAATGCTACCTGAATCTCCTTGGTATATTCGATGAAGAAACGGAAGGTGAAGATGAGAGTAAGGCAAAGACCGAAATAGAAACCGGTGCCTACGCTCTTAGGTCCTCTCTTCTTGTAGATGAAGAGGATGAGGAGGAAAAAGCAGAAGTATGCCAAAGCCTCGTAGAGCTGACCCGGATGGCGTGGATACTGGTCTTCGCGAACGAAGATAAATGCCCAAGGCACATCGGTTACCTTGCCGATAATCTCTGAATTCATCAGATTGCCCAAACGGATAAAGGTGGCTGTAATGCCTGAGCAGATACCCATATTATCGAGCACTACCCAGCCGCTCACCTTCATGTTGCGGCAATAGAGCCAGATGCCGACGAACATGCCGAATACGCCTCCGTGGCTCGCTAGTCCCTCATAACCCGTAAACTTCCAACTGCCGTCTGGCATATGGTGAACAGGTATCAGCATCTCGATGAAGTGATCCCACTGGGTGAGGAAATATTCCGGCTGATAGAAGATGCAATGTCCCAAACGGCCACCTATCAGTACACCGAAGAAGATGTAGAGAAACAGTGGGGAGAACTTCTCATCTGAGAGCCCCTGCTGCTTGTAAAGCTTGCTCATGAGCAGATAGCCCAGCAGCAGACCAATCATCCAGCAGGTGGAGTAGTAGCGGATGGTCATAGGACCCAGATGAGCCAGGATTGGGTCTGGGTCCCATACGATATAGTTAAGCAGATTTGCTATCATAACCGTAGAAGAATAGGATTATACATTGAAGCGGAAGTGCATGATGTCACCATCCTGTACGACGTACTCCTTGCCCTCGATGCCGAGCTTACCAGCTTCGCGTACAGCTGCCTCAGAGCCATACTTGATATAGTCATCATACTTGATAACCTCTGCACGGATGAATCCCTTCTCGAAGTCGGTGTGGATGACGCCGGCACACTGAGGAGCTTTCCAGCCCTTGTGATAGGTCCATGCCTTGACTTCCATCTCACCAGCGGTGATGAATGTTTCGAGGTTAAGCAGGGCGTATGCCTTCTTGATGAGTCGGTTTACGCCGCTCTCTTCCAGTCCGAGTTCTTCGAGGAACATCAGTTTGTCCTCGTAGGTTTCGAGCGATGCGATGTCTTCCTCTGTCTTGGCAGCGATGACCATGCACTCAGCACCTTCTTCCTTGGCGATTTCCTCTACCTTCTTGCTATACTCGTTGCCGGTCTTGGCAGAAGCCTCGTCAACATTGGCTACGTAGAGCACAGGCTTGGTAGTGAGGAGGAAGAGGTCGTGAGCCACCTTCTGCTCTTCCTTGGTTTCGAAAGTAACACCACGAGCATTCTTTCCCTGCTCCAGAACAGCCTTGTAAGCCTCCAGAACGGTAACCATCGTCTTAGCATCCTTGTTACCTGCTGCAGCAGTCTTCTTCTGCTTGGTGAGCTGAGATTCGATAGTTTCCAGGTCCTTGAGCTGCAACTCTGTATCGATGACGCTCTTATCCTCCAAAGGATCAACCTTAGCGCCACCCTCGCGAACGATATTGTCATCGTCGAAGCAGCGGATTACGTGGATGATAGCATCGCACTCACGGATATTTCCCAAGAATTTATTACCAAGACCTTCGCCCTTGCTGGCACCCTTTACAAGACCTGCGATATCTACGATTTCGCAAGTAGCTGGGACGATGCGTCCTGGGTGAACAATCTCTGCCAACTTGTTGAGTCGCTCGTCTGGTACGGTGATGACGCCCAAGTTTGGTTCGATAGTACAGAAAGGGAAGTTAGCTGCCTGTGCCTTTGCACTAGACAGACAGTTGAACAGTGTAGACTTACCCACGTTTGGGAGGCCTACAATACCACATTTTAATGCCATTTTATCTTTAAACGTTTAAATATTTGGTGCAAAGGTACACATTATAAATGAAAGATACAAAGAAATCGTTGAAAATTAACTAAAAATCATAGATGACGAGTGAAATCCTTACATCTTCTCTAGTTATAGAATTATGATAGATATTATTTCTTTTTGCTATTCTTTTTGGTCAATGTCTTTTCGTCAGATTTTAATCTGCGTTCTACTTTCTTGACGTCTTCATCTGCAGGAAGATTTTCTGGCACAATGCCACGTTGGAGCATCATATTACGAACAGCCTTATTATTATCGACATGCTCTTGACAGATAGATTGCTGACCATGTAAATCCTTTTGCTGAACGTTGACAGAAGTCATTTCTGCAGCAAAATCTTTAGCTTTGATATTGAGTGTAGGGAGGAAATCGGCGAGAGGCCTGCTGTTGGGAGCACCCAATTTTCGTTTGAGAAGAGCCGTGTCGAGATTAAACAACGCCTTGTCGCCCAAGGAGCGAATGATGGCAAAGCCTTTGCTGTCCACACCTCTTTCATATAATACACCAGAGAGACGCTTTTCTGTTTCTGCAAGTTTTGCACGTGCTTGTACACGTTCGTATTCCAGCAAACGCTTTTGCACCAATTCTGCTCGGCGAGTTTGTACGGCAAAGTAGTTTTGGGCAAAAGAGATTTGTGGCTTGCGTGGGTCACCATTTTGTGCAATAAGGTAGCAAGCATAACGAGTCAGCATGTAGTCTTTGACTTCACGCTGAGATCCAGAACCAAGGGTGACCATTTTGCTGACATCAGCAAAATGGTATGATACCTCTTGCCCTGCATTGGCGCATGATGCTTTTGCTTTTTCGATAATTCCTTCGAAATTACGCCATTGGCTATAACCCAACACTTGTGCAAGTTCTCTTGCACTCCAACACTCTACGCCTTCGTATTCGTTGGCGATAGCTTCGAATTGCTCGAACAATTCTTTGATATCTTCTTCCTTCATAATCGTTTATTTTTATGATATTTCGGCAAAGTTACGCTTTTTATTTGGTAGCTGCAAGGAAATCTTTAGTTATTTTTCATTTTTTACTTTTGGAAGAATATTGTTTATTTTTTTAGGAAAAACTCTTTGTCTTCTTTAAGCTTGTTATAGATTTCATCGTCAAACTCTCGGATGTCTTCGTCAGTCAATACTCCGTCATAGTATAGGTAACATACGGTGATGTAATATCTACCTCCTGACATCCCATCGTATCGGCGAGCGATATGCTTGTCGAATTGGTATACCTTATCATATAGTTTGAGGTATGCATCGTGTGCATCCTCTGCTGATGCGTTCTTGTTCATGAAATCTTTGGTGGATTGCATGAACTTGGCACACTCTCGCTGCAAGCCCAAATTAATGAGCTTGCGAGCTGTTTTCTTCTGAGACTTCGTTAATTCTATCATGTTCTAAACGTTTCTTTTCTTTTTTAGCCTTATTTCTTATTGATATACATTTCTTGCAGATGTGCAGTCTGTGTCCTTTACCACTGAACGACTCGTTGGATTTATACTCTCCACACATCTTGCAATAATGTCCTTGATGCTTATGTTTCTTTTTACCCATGACTTATTTTGCAAACAACTTGCCGATGAGATTCAAGAGATTAGAGACAGTCTCTTTGCTCTCTATAGGAATCTTGATGGAGGTTTCGCCTGTCTGCTCGTCTTTCTCAACGATGGAATCAACCAGTTGGGCAGTGGCTTCTGGCGACTTCAAGGTCTCTGCTAAGCCTGAGAGGAAAGATATTCCTTGGGCTACCAAATCCTTTGGCTGATTTGAGCGATTAGTGACGGATTCTCTGTTCGAAGATGAATTCGTTTGCTGCTGGATGGAAATCTCTTCTTTTTTTTCCTGGTGGTCTTCTTGGCGCTGTTGCCGTCTTGGTTAGCTGCCTGCTTATTATTCTTTGCCATTGTTATGTTGCTTTATTTTAAACGTTTAAATATATTTGATGCAAAGTTACACATTATAAATGAAAGATACGAAGAAATCGTGGGAAATTAACTAAAAATCATAGATGAGGGAAGAATCAACGATGGTAAACCGACAGAAACGCTTGAGGAAGTGCAACGATATAGGTGAAGACGCTGGAATATACGGGAGAGGTGTTTGGAAAATATTACATAAGTCTTTGGGATATATAGGATAAGTTGCTGGAAGAGATAGGATAAGTTGCTGGAAAAGATACCTTCTGCAACCGCACAACAGCTGTTGTGCGGTTGCACATCACCTGTTGTGCGCATGCATAACAGCTGATGTGCGGGCGTAGTTCAGTTGTTGTGCGATGAATTTCTTAGAATTATGGTGATCATTTTGCTCAGCACCCCTATGGGCATGAGTAGTTACTGTGGTAGAAACAAGATGTAAATAAAGTTAAAAAGGTCTCATGTCATATTCCCTACATTGGGAAAACAACATGAGACCTTTTGTTAGTATGATGGTTTTTATCCTTCGATTACCCCCTTCCACAATCCGTGAAGGTTGCAGTATTCTCGAGCCGTAACATCCTTGGCTTCTGCGTTGGTCAGGAAGATAGCTTCAGGCTTTTCGCCTGGCTTCAACTCGTGACGAAGCACATCGGTAGGGGTGAGCAATTCTATCCATTGGATGTAATGCTCTGGAAGCATCGGATGCTCCACACTTCCTACTGTTACGCGATAGCCGCCCTCAATAGGTTCTATCACAGGCACGTGCTTCTCTTTGGCGCCATCACTGGTGTTTTCCTTCATCAGCTTCATCGGCTCGCCACAGCAACTGAGCACGGCTCCTGGGTTTACAACTTCTACTACATTGCCACAAATCTGGCAGCGGTAGATTTCTCTAACTTTTGTCATAATGGTTCCTCCTATTATTTTATGAATGTGTTGCCTGAATATCAGGCATTTCATTCAGATGATTCCTTTGTGAGGATTTCCTTCGGGTGATTCCTCCAAAAGAGCCTTATTCCTCTACAGGGCTGAAATCTTCCTTGCCTACTCCGCAAAGAGGGCAAACCCAATCATCTGGGATGTCTTCGAATGCTGTACCTGGAGCGATGCCGCCCTCTGGATCACCTACTTCTGGATCATAAATCCAACCACACACGTCGCAAACATATTTCTTCATAATGTTCCTTTCTTTCTTAATTTGATTGATTAGTGTTATCTATTCACTTTTAATCAGACAGGTGCGTTTGCATATCTTTCTGATTTACAATGCAAATATACACTTTATTTCTGTAAGAACCAAATAAATTTGAAAATATTATAATTTTATTATCCTTTTTAATCTAAATAAACAAAGATTTCTAGATGTACTTGTGAATAAAGGAGTTATTTGTCTTTTTAGTAGTGTTTTGATAGAAGATTTGATTGTTTCATGTGAAACATCTCGAAAAAGAAAAGCTCGCAAGATGATTGTTTGGTATCTTGCGAGCTTCTTTGTATTTAAGTTGCCTTGCGTTTTCTGCGGCCGCTTTCTGGTTTTTCTAATGTGCTTCTAGCCAGTTGTTTCCCCATCCGGCATCAGCAACCAGAGGCACACTGAGCTGGTAGGCGTTCTGCATCTCTTCTACCACAATCTTCTCTACCTTTTCCTTCTCTTCCGGATATACAGAGAAATTGAGTTCGTCATGCACCTGGATAATCATCTTGCTCCTGATGCCTTCTGCTCTGAATCGGTTGAAGATGCGGATCATAGCCACTTTGATGATGTCTGCCTCAGAGCCCTGGATAGGGGCATTGATGGCATTGCGCTCGGCAAATCCTCTTACAGTACCATTCTTGCTGTTGATGTCTGGCAGGTAGCGACGGCGGTGGAAGAGGGTTTCGGCATAGCCTTTCTCTCTTGCCATTTCCTTTGCCTTCTCCATGTAAGCCTGAACACCAGGGAAGGTGCGGAAGTAGTCTTCTATGATCTGCTTTGCCTCTCGGTTTTCGATGTTCATGCGTTGGGCAAGACCGAAGGTCGTGATGCCGTAGATGATGCCGAAGTTGGCAGTTTTTGCCTTCTTGCGCTGTGCATCTGTTACTTCTTTGATGTCTTCGTGCCAAATCTTGGCAGCTGTAGCTGCATGAATATCAGAGCCTTCACGGAATGCTTCTACCATGTTTGGATCCTGGCTCAGGTGTGCCATGATGCGAAGTTCTATCTGTGAATAGTCGGCAGAGAAGAACAGGCAGCCTGGTTCTGGGATGAAGCATCTGCGTATCTCCTTGCCATCGTCATCGCGTACAGGAATATTCTGCAGGTTTGGATCACTTGAAGAAAGACGTCCTGTGGCAGTGATGGCTTGGTTGAAAGAGGCATGAATGTGACCGGTGCGAGAGTTGATAAGCTTTGGAAGGGCATCTATATAGGTTCCCAAAAGTTTCTTTAAACCTCTGTAGTTCAGTATCTCATCGATGATTGGACTCTTGCTGCGCAGCTGTTGAAGAACTTCTTCGCTTGTTACGTACTGGCCTGTCTTCGTCTTCTTAGGCTTCTCCACAATCTTCATCTTTCCGAAGAGTATTTCTCCAACCTGGCGTGGGGAAGCGATATTGAACGATTCACCTGCCAACTCATAGATATGATGTTCTATCTCATTGAGGCGGTTGGTGAGTTTCTCGGATGTTTCCTTCAGGGTATCCGTGTCGATGCATACTCCCGTCATCTCCATGTGGGCTAAAACAGGTACAAGCGGCATTTCTACATTCCAGAACAGATCTTCACAATCTATCTCTTTGAGTTTTGGTTCGAGCACATTTTTCAATCTCAAGGTGATGTCGGCATCTTCGGCAGCATATTCGTAAATGTCTGATGGGGCGAGATCGCGCATCGACTTCTGGTTCTTTCCCTTCGGACCAATCAGTTCTTCGATGTGGATGGTCTGATAGTTGAGGAATACTTCTGCCAAGTAATCCATGTTGTGGTAAAGTTCCGGCTGGATGAGATAGTGGGCGAGCATCGTATCGAACATCTTGCCCTGAATCTCTATGCCGTAGTTCATCAACACCTCGTAATCGTATTTGATGTTCTGCCCCACTTTCAAGATTTCCGGGTTCTCGTAGAGAGGTTTGAAGATGTTTACGATTTTTAAGGCTTCTTCACGATTTGCCGGAATTGCTACGTAGAAAGCCTCTTTTTCCTTCACGGCAAAGCTCAAACCCACCAATTCTGCATCAATAGCAGCGGTAGATGTGGTCTCTGTGTCTAGACTGAGAATATTGAATGTCAATAAATAGTCATAAAGTTTCCTTGCATCTACTTCTGTATCAATGAGTTTGTATGAATGAGAGGTCGTTTTAATGGTCTCAAAACTCGCGTTTTTTGACTCTTTCTTACCATCGGCAGGCTGTGCGCCAAATAAATCGAGCTCTCCTGTAGGCTTTGTTTGCACCTTTTTAGGTTTGTTAAGAACTCGGTTGGCAAACGACTTAAACTCCAACTCGGTGAAGATTTCATCCAATTTTGTATTGTCTGGCTCTACCCGTTTCAAATCTTCCATCTTGATCTCTACCGGAACATCGGTTCGTATGGTTGCCAGGAACTTTGACATCCTGATATCTTCTACAGCACCCTCCACTTTTTCGCGGAGCTTGCCTTTCACTTGAGAAGAGTTCTCGATAAGACCTTCTACACTACCGAACTCGTTGATAAGTTTGATGGCTGTCTTTTCTCCCACGCCCGGACAGCCTGGGAAGTTATCAGCTGAGTCGCCCATCAGAGCAAGGAGGTCGATAACCTGGAGTGGGGAAGTGATGCTGTATTTCTCTTCAATTTCCTGTACGCCCAACTTTTCGTATCCACCGCCATGACGAGGACGGAACATGAAAACATTGTTACGAACCAGTTGTGCGTAATCCTTATCGGGAGTGAGCATGTAGGTTTCCATCCCCTTTTCACCTGCCTTCAAGGCAACGGTTCCAATGATATCATCCGCCTCGAAACCATCTACCTGAAGGATAGGGATATGATATGCCTCCAGGATATTTTTGATGATAGGCACAGAGAGTTTGATGTCTTCCGGTGTCTCTTCTCGTTGAGCTTTATATGCAGGGAAAGCCTCATGACGGAAAGTCTTGCCATGGTCGAAAGCCACCGCAATATGGGTAGGTTTCTCCTTGGTAAGTATCTCGTTGAGGGTATTGCAGAACCCCATTACACACGAAGTATTGAGTCCCTTCGAATTGATTCGAGGGGCTTTCATAAAGGCGTAATACGACCTATAAATGAGCGCATACGCGTCTAAAAGGAACAATTTATCCATAATATTCATTTTTGTGGTGTAAAATTACTAAAAAAATGCGATATTTCAAGAAGAATTGATTAATTTTGTAACAAATTTCAGAAATTAAGTAGATTTACTCACATATAATGGACTATTTATCACTTATCAAGCTGCCTATAGAGGCAGAATTAGCAGATTTTATAGATTTGTTCAACAAGTCTCTTATGCATAGCGATGGCCTCCTTTCCCAGGTGCTCGACCACATCCGTCAGCGCGCTGGAAAACGTATGCGCCCTATACTCATCTTGTTGATGGCACGTAATTTTGGAAAGGTTTCCAGTGTTACCCAGCATTCTGCTGTAGGTCTGGAACTTCTTCATACCGCTTCGCTGGTACATGATGATGTGGTTGATGAGAGTGGGGAGCGCCGCGGACAGGCTAGCGTGAATGCTACTTATAATAATAAGGTGGCTGTGCTTGTGGGCGATTTCATTCTTTCCACCGCCTTGCTTCATGTGTCTTATTCGCATTCAGAGGAAATCGTGCGTTATCTTGCTGAGTTGGGACGTATCCTGTCTAATGGTGAGATTCTTCAGCTCAACAGTATCAGTAATGAAGAGATATCGGAAGATATTTATTATCAGGTGATTAAGCAGAAAACGGCTGCTCTCTTTGAGGCTTGCGCCGGTATCGGTGCGATGTCTGCCAATGCTTCAGAACTGCAGATTGAAGAGGCGAAGCGTTTCGGACAGAACTTGGGCATCATCTTCCAGATCCGTGATGATATCTTTGATTATTATGATTCCAAGGAGATAGGTAAACCTACTGGTAATGATATGGTTGAAGGAAAACTGACTTTGCCTGTAATATATGCTTTGAGGTCTACCGGTGATGAGGAGATGATGAAGCTTGCCAGAAAGGTAAAGGCTCATACTGTGACGGCTGATGAAATAGCTCAGTTAGTGGCATTTACAAAGGAAAACGGAGGTATTGAATATGCGGATAAGCGCATGTGGGATTTCCATGCCGAAGCCATGAATTTCCTCGATACTTATGTGGAGGATAAGGATATTTACAATGCCTTGAAGGCTTACTTGGATTTTGTGATTGAAAGAAAAGCTTAATATAAAAATTGAAGAGAAAACATAATATAAAAAGGGTTGGTTCTCAGAGAGAATCAACCCTTTGCGTTTTTTGTATTCTGTTGATAATCAGTTACTTTTCTTTAGAAGTATTTAATCTCCTTGCCCAGAATTTCGCTCAAGAGGAGGTTAGTCAGGCGTGATGTGCCGAGGCGCAACCACTGGTTGGTCAGCCATTTCTCGCCCAAAACTTCCTTCACGATGGTGTAGTAAACTACGGCATCATGAACGGTATTGATACCACCTGCAGGCTTGAAACCAATCTGAATACCGGTCTTTTCGTAATATGCCTTGATAGCCTGGCACATAACGTATGCTGCCTCAGGGGTAGCTGAGACCTTCTCCTTGCCTGTTGAGGTTTTGATATAGTCAGAACCTGAGTACATTGCGAGGATAGAAGCCTTCATGATGTTGCTGCAATTCTTCAGATCGCCTGTCTCCAGAATGCACTTCATCTTATGCTCTCCGCATGTCTCCTTGAGTTCCTGAATATCATCGCAGAGCCCCTCGTAATCTTCGCTGAAGAACTTGCCAACAGGCATTACGATATCCACCTCTGTAGCACCGTCCTTGATAGCCATAGCGGTTTCTGCAATCTTTACCTCGATAAAGGTCTGAGAGGATGGGAAATTGCCACTTACTACAGCGATTTCTACGCCGTCAACCTCCAGACTCTGGCTGATAAGGCCGGCAAAGTTAGGGTAGGTACATACGGTTGCTACGTGAGGAAGCTGAGGATAATCCTTGGCAAACTGGTTCACCTTTTCAATCATCTTCAGGATGCTTTCTTCTGTATCTTCTGTATGGAGAGAAGTCAACTCGATGCTACCGAAGAGGAACTTCTTGACCTCCATGGTCTCATTCTCTGCTACCTTCTCATCGAGAATCTTCTTTACTTCAGCAGCTACTTCCTCATCGTTGAGGTTGCAGTTGTACTGCTTCAAAACTGATAAATACTTGTCGTCTGACTCTTTATACTGTCCCTGCTGTGCAAGAACCTGTTCTTTAATACTGCTCATACTTAATGTTATTTATATAATTATTAAAGTTAAGTTTTTATATGAATAGCAATTTTAATTCTTGTTATCTTGTTCTTTATCTTCCTGATGTTCAGATAGTTTTGGGTTGTTTTTATGTCTTTCAGAATCCCTTTTGGTCTTCTTGTCAAAACTCTTCTGGAGTTCTTCTGTCAAGTCAACCCCTGTCTGATTTGCCAGGCAGATTAGCACCCAAAGAACATCGGCCATCTCTTCGCCCAAGTTAGGTTTTTCGCCTTTCTTGAAACTCTGGTCGCCGTATGTTCTGGCAATGACGCGTGCCAGTTCGCCCACTTCTTCTGTGAGGCAAGCCATATTGGTCAGTTCGCTGAAATAGCGTACGCCATATTCTTTAATCCACTGATCTACAGCTTCTTGTGCTTCTTTTATTGTCATCTTCCTATTTCTTTTATGGGGAAAGATGCCTTTCTTTCAGGGTAGGGCATTATTCCTTGTTGTGAGTATCCATCATGATGGTTACCGGTCCATCGTTCAGTAAATCTACCTTCATATCGGCACCAAATTCGCCTGTTCCTACTGGCTTTCCGAGTGCATCGGATAGCTTTTTGCAGAACTCCTCATAGAGTGGAACGCTGATTTCGTGTTTGGCTGCTCTGAGCCAGCTGGGGCGGTTTCCTTTCTTATAACTGGCAAATAGGGTGAACTGGCTGATGACCAGAATCTCACCATTTATATCCATGATGGAGCGGTTCATAACGTGGTTTTCGTCGTCGAAAACACGGAGTCCAATTACTTTTCTGACCAGCCAGTCTACATCTTCTGAAGTGTCGCTTTCCTCTATTCCCAGAAGGATCAGATAGCCTTGTCTGATAGCAGATTTAACCTCTCCTTCTATGGTAACTGAGGCGTGAGAGACACGCTGTATTACGATTCTCATATTACTATTTTGAACTTTGAATGTTGAACATTGAACTTTATGAATAGCATTTATGGAATGCTTTGTTCTGTTCAATCCCTGTTATTGTTTATAAATATATATAGTATAGTTTGAACTGCAAATATACAACTTTTATTTCATATTCTCGCCTTTTTCTGCAAAATATTTTGCAAGAATTTCCGCCTTATGTGGGCCTAATACCTCTGAAAGTTGTTCCAATGATGCTTCTTTCATCTTTTTCACGCTCTTAAACTTGCTCAGAAGGGCTTCTCTAGCTTTCGGACCGATGCCTTTGATATCGTCTAATTCTGAGTGAAGAGCATGCTTGCTGCGCTTGTCACGATGGAAGGTGATGGCGTATCTATGTACCTCGTCCTGTATCTGCGTCAGAACCTTGAACAGTTCACTTTCGGGTGGTAGGGCGATGGTTTGAGGAGGGAATCCGAAGAGGAGTTCGTTGGTGCGGTGGCGGTCGTCCTTGGCAAGTCCTGCGATAGGAATATCCAGGTGTAATTCGTCAACAATAACCTCTCTGACTACGTCCATCTGACCCTTTCCGCCATCGGTAATAATGAGGTCTGGAAGTGCAGTTTCTTCCTCTATCATGCGACTGTACCGGCGTCTTACCACCTCTTGCATGGATGCGTAATCATCAGGTCCTTCCACCGTCTTAATGTTGTATTTCCTATAGTCTTTTCTGGATGGTTTCATACCTTTATATACGATACATCCTGCCACGGCATCAGTACCGGATATGTTGGAATTATCGAAACATTCTATCTGATAAGGCAGCTTTGGAAGCTTCAGTTTTGCTTGTAATTCCTTCATCAATCGGGTCTGTTTCTGCTCCGGATTGAGCTTTTCAGCCTGCTTCAGACGGTCGAATCTATACTGCTTGCAGTTCATTTCCGACAGCTCCAGAAGGTGCTTTTTGTCACCTCTCTGGGGTACGAAGAAGGTGGCATCTTTCAGCTTCCATTCCATTTCGAAGGGCACGATTATCTCCTTCGATGTGGAGTGGAAACGCTCTCTGATTTCTGGAATGGCAGTAATCAGAAGTTCCTCGTCGCTCTCCTCCAACTTGCGCTTATACTCGTAGGTAAAGCTCTGGTTGATGGTGCCGTTTTTTACGTGAATATAGTTGATGAAGGCGTTTTTGTTGGCATCATCATTTACGATGGTGAAGACATCTACATCCGTAATTGTATGGCTTACCACCTCACTTTTTGCCTCAAATTCATCCAGTAATTGGTACTTTTTCTTATATTCTTCGGCTATTTCAAAGCGAAGAAGTTCGGCATTTTTCATCATTAAATCGTAGAGATATTTGCTTACTTCCCGCGTGTTTCCCTTCAGAATTTCACGTGCCTGGCGCATGTTTTCCTGATATTCCTCATAGCTCTGCTTGTTGATGCAGGGGGCTCCGCAGTTGTGGATATGATACTCCAGACACGGCTTGTATCTGCCTTCTGCAACGCCTTCTCTGGTGATAGGCATTCTGCAGGTGCGGGGCTTATAAAGCTTCTTGATGACCTCTAAAACGGCATACATGCTGCCGATATGAGGGTAAGGACCGAAGAAGGTTCCCACTTTTTTATTGATATGACGAGTCTTGAAAATGCGTGGAAAATACTCGTTTGTTACGCATATAGAGGGGTATGTCTTGCCGTCTTTCAGCAGGACATTGTATCTTGGATTATACTTTTTGATCAGGCTGTTTTCGAGCAAAAGTGCGTCTTCTTCTGTGTTTACGACCGTATAAGATATGTCGTGAATCTTAGAAACAAGCACCTTTGTCTTGTATCTGTCTACCTCTTTATGGAAGTAGGAAGATACTCTTCTCTTCAGATTTTTCGCCTTTCCCACATATATAATCGTATGATTTTCGTCGTAATATTGGTAGCTTCCTGGCTTCTCCGGCATACTTAAAACGATGTTTTTAAGCCTAGCCAAGCGCTCCTCATTCTCTTGTTTCGTCATATTTTACTTGTTTTTAAAGGGAAAACGAGCGTTACTGTTTCACGTGAAACGGCAACGCTCTAGTGTCTTTTACTGCTTCCTTGCTGCATTCTCGCAGTATTTCTTGCAGTATTTTTGCAGCTTATAATTGTAATAAAGTAGTTACTTCAACGTCTGGATCAAAGGAGTTTCTGCCTTCGAAATTCTCGTTTACGAGTTCGATGATGAAGTTGGCATATACCTTTTTCGGATGGAATTTCTTTACCAGGTCGCATGCTGCTTTCATGGTTCCACCGGTGGCAAGGAGGTCATCGTGGAGGAGTACGATGTCGTTCTCATTGATGGCATCTTCGTGGATTTCGATGGTATCGATGCCATATTCCTTAGCATAACTTTCCTGTACGGTTTTGCATGGAAGTTTGCCCGGTTTGCGGCATAAAACTACGCCGGCTCCGAGACGTATTGCGAGTGCTGAAGACATTACGAAACCGCGTGATTCGATGCCTACAATCTTGGTGATTCCTTTATCTTTGTAGAGTTCATACATCTCATCGCTGATCTCTTTTAAAGATGCAGGATTCTTGAAAAGGGTTGAAACGTCGCGGAAGTTTACACCCTTGATTGGCCAATCTGGAATGCAACGCAGATTGTCTAATAATAGCTGATTGTTCATTACTTTTTATGCTTTAAATTGATACTTATTTTGTTCTTTTTTCTTGTTCCTTTTTATAGGCTTTTTGCCCGTTTGTTTTTGCCTTTTACTCGATTTTATCCGCTTTTGTTTCACGAATTGCTGAAGTTTTACTTTAACCGCAAAACACTTGATGCAACCTTTCTTAAGCGGTTGAACATCAAATGTTTTGCTGATAGTCTGTTTCACGTGAAACATTTGAAATTTCCTTGTGTTTCGCTGTGAAACGGCTTATCTTCCGAGTAATACAAGCATCACGTTGATATCGCTTGGTGATACGCCCGGAATTCGGCTTGCCTGTGCCAAAGTTTCCGGGTCGATGCGCTCGAGTTTCTGGCGTCCTTCTGTGGAGATTTCGTGGAGCTCGGAATAGTTGAAACGGCCCTTGATTTTGATGTCCTCCAAACGGTGCATCTTGTCGGCAATGAGACGCTCTCGTTCGATGTAACCTTTGTACTTCATCTTGATTTCTGCAGCTTCCGTTATCTCTTCCTTTCGGTTGGCTGGTGTTTCCAGTGCAGCCTTCAGGTCCGGAATAATATCCGAAAGATTCGTGAGGTTCAGATGCGGACGAGCGATGAGGTCGATGAGCTTGCAGCCGGCGCGAAGTGGAGTAGTACCGAGTGCCTCCAGTTTTGGATTTATCTCATCCTTCTTGATAGGATAGTTGGCGCAGAATTCGATGATTCTTCCGATGGCTTCTTTTTTCTCTATCCACCAGTCGTAACGGTCGCGCTTGGCAATTCCGAGTTCGTATGCTTTTTCGGTGAGTCGGGCATCGGCATCGTCCTGACGGAGCAGAATGCGGTATTCGGCTCTGGAGGTAAACATACGGTATGGTTCGTCAACTCCCTTTGTGGTGAGATCATCGATGAGTACGCCGATATAACTCTCATCGCGGTTCATCTCGAATGTTTTGATGCCAACACAATGCAAGGCTGCGTTGATTCCTGCCACGGTTCCCTGTCCTCCTGCTTCCTCATAACCGGTGGTTCCGTTCACCTGTCCGGCAAAGAAGAGACCTTTGATGATTTTCGACTCCAGTGAATGTTTGAGTTGGGTAGGGTCGAAGTAATCGTATTCGATGGCGTATCCCGGTCTGTAAATCTTGGCATCTCTCAAAGCAGGAATCTCGTGAAGTGCATTCAGCTGGATATCCATCGGCATGCTTGAAGAAAAACCGTTCAAATACATCTCGTTCGTATCTTCGCCTTCCGGTTCCAGGAAGAGCGGATGCTGATCCTTGTCGGGGAAGGTGACGAGCTTTGTTTCTATACTCGGACAGTAACGTGGACCGGTACTCTGAATCTGACCATTATATAAAGGTGAATCAGCGAGACCGCTTTTTAAAGTTTCGTGTACCTTCTTGTTGGTGTAGCAAGTCCAGCAAGGCAATTGTTTCAGAACCCGATGTTCTCCCATGTAAGAGAACTGGTGGAAATCGCTGTCGCCCGGCTGTTCTTCCATATCTTCGAAATGAACACTTCGCTTGTCGATTCTGACCGGAGTTCCGGTTTTCATTCTGGCTGTAGTGATACCCCATCGGGTGATGCTCTCCGTAAAGTTGTGTACGGCAGGTTCGGCGCATCTTCCGCCTTCTACCATCTTTCTTCCTACATGCATCAGTCCGTTGAGGAATGTTCCAGCGGTGATGATGATGCTCTTGGCATAGAATTCGGCTCCCCAGATGGTTTTTACGCCGATGGCTTCTCCGTTAGCTACGAGCAGTTCGTCAGCCTGGTCTTGCCAGATGTCGAGGTTGTCAGTATGGTCGAGGATGGTTCTCCATTCCCAGATAAACTTTCCTCTGTCGCATTGGGCACGGGGGCTCCATACGGCAGGACCCTTGCCGATGTTGAGCATTCGGAACTGGATGGCGGTTTTATCCGTTACGATACCCATCTGTCCGCCCAAAGCATCGATTTCGCGCACAATCTGTCCCTTGGCAATACCTCCGATGGCGGGGTTGCAACTCATCTGTCCAATCTTGTTCATATCCATCGTTATCAAACAGGTTTTGGCACCCATGTTTGCAGAGGCTGCAGCAGCCTCGCATCCGGCATGGCCTCCACCGATAACGAGCACGTCATAATTGAATTTCATACTTCGTTTAATCTATATTTTTTCTAATTTTCGGCAAAAGTAAGAAATAAAATCGAAATTTTAGCAAAAATACTTTGATAAATCATTAAAATATAGTAATTTTGCAGCAGACTTGCGAAAATATACCTAGAAATGAGGATTGCAGAATGCCAAAAAATAGGTATTGCAGGGACGAAAAGTGTGGAATATAAATTAGTTTCAAACAGTTAAATAATTAAATTTCAATCATTTATGTGGTTAATCAATTCATCTATTGGTAGAAAGGTAGTGATGTCAGTAACTGGTATCGCTCTTATTCTATTCTTGACATTCCACGGTTGCATGAATGTTGTTGCGCTTTTCTCTGGAGAAGCTTACAACACAATCTGCGAGTTGTTGGGTGCTAACTGGTACGCCGTAGTTGCAACTTTGGGTTTGGCAGCTTTGGCAGTTTGTCACATCGTTTACGCTTTCATCCTGACAGCACAGAACCGTCGTGCTCGCGGTAACCAGCGTTACGAGGTAACAGCAAAGCCAGAGAAAGTAGAGTGGGCTAGCCAGAACATGTTGGTGCTCGGTATCATCATCGTTCTCGGTTTGTTGCTTCACCTCTTTAATTTCTGGTACAACATGATGTTTGCAGAGCTTTTGGGTACAAGCTTCGGTCACAGCCCAGCAGACGGCTTCGCATTCATTCAGGACACCTTCGCTAACCCTGTGTTCGTAGTTCTCTACATCATCTGGTTGGTAGCTCTTTGGTTCCACCTCACTCACGGTTTCTGGAGTGCTATTCAGACTCTCGGTTGGAGCGGTAAGACTTGGTTCTGCCGTTGGAAGATGATCGGTATGATTTATTCTACCATCCTGCTTCTCCTCTTCATCGTAGTTGTATTGGCATTCGCTTTCGGTTGCGCTCCATCTTTGTGCTGCGCATAATTCGTGTAATCATTTAAGTATTAAAAAAGATTATGGCAAAAACATTAAATTCTAGAATACCTGAAGGACCAGTTGCTGAGAAGTGGACCAACTATAAGGCTCACCAGCGTTTGGTTAACCCAAAGAATAAGTTAAAGCTCGACGTTATCGTTGTAGGTACAGGTTTGGCAGGTGCTTCTGCTGCTGCTTCTCTCGGCGAGATGGGCTTCAATATCTTGAACTTCTGCATCCAGGACTCTCCACGTCGTGCTCACTCTATCGCAGCACAGGGTGGTATCAATGCAGCTAAGAATTATCAGAATGATGGTGACTCTGTTTACCGTCTGTTCTACGATACAGTAAAGGGTGGTGACTACCGTGCTCGTGAGGCTAACGTTTACCGTTTGGCTGAGGTGAGCAACGACATCATCGACCAGTGCGTAGCTCAGGGCGTTCCTTTCGCTCGTGAGTACGGTGGTATGTTGGCTAACCGTTCTTTCGGTGGTGCTCAGGTATCTCGTACATTCTATGCTAAGGGTCAGACAGGTCAGCAGCTCCTCCTCGGTGCTTACTCTTCTTTGAGCCGCATGGTTGAGGCAGGTAAGGTTAAGCTCTTCACCCGTTACGAGATGGAGGATATTGTGATCGTTGACGGTCACGCTCGTGGTATCATCGCCAAGAATTTGATTACAGGTAAGTTGGAGCGTTTCTCTGCCAACGCCGTAGTTATCGCTACCGGTGGTTATGGTAACGCTTACTTCCTTTCTACAAACGCTATGGGTTGTAACTGTACAGCAGCTATCCAGTGCTACCGCAAGGGTGCTGACTTCGCTAACCCATCTTACGTTCAGATTCACCCTACATGTATCCCTGTTCACGGTACAAACCAGAGTAAGTTGACTTTGATGTCAGAGTCACTCCGTAACGATGGTCGTATCTGGGTTCCTAAGAAGATTGAGGATGCTAAGGCATTGCAGGCTGGTACAAAGAAGGGTTCTGATATTCCTGAGGAAGACCGCGACTACTACTTGGAGCGCCGTTACCCAGCATTCGGTAACCTGGTTCCTCGTGACGTGGCTTCTCGTGCAGCTAAGGAGCGTTGCGACAAGGGCTTCGGTGTCAACAACACTGGTCTTGCCGTATTCCTCGACTTCTCTGAGTCTATCAACCGTCTCGGTATCGACGTTATCCTGCAGCGTTATGGCAACCTCTTCGATATGTATGAGGAGATTACTGACGTTAACCCAGGTGAGTTGGCTAACGAGATTAACGGCGTGAAGTACTACAACCCAATGATGATCTTCCCTGCTATCCACTATACAATGGGTGGTATCTGGGTAGACTATGAGTTGATGACCACTATCCCTGGTCTCTTCGCTATTGGTGAGTGTAACTTCTCTGACCACGGTGCTAACCGTCTTGGTGCTTCTGCTTTGATGCAGGGTTTGGCTGACGGTTACTTCGTATTGCCATACACAATCCAGAACTACTTGGCCGACCAGGCATTGTGGCCAAAGCTCTCTACCGATCTCCCAGAGTTCGCAGAGGCAGAGGCAGGTGTTCAGAAGGAAATCGACCGCCTGATGGGTATCCAGGGCAAGCGCTCTGTAGATTCTATCCACAAGGAGTTGGGTCACATCCTTTGGGAGCACGTAGGTATGGGTCGTACCAAGGAAGGTCTTGAGGAAGGCTTGAAGAAGATGAAGGCTCTGCGCGAGGAATTCAACAAGAACCTCTTCATCCCTGGCAAGAAGGAAGGCTTGAACGTAGAGTTGGATAAGGCTATTCACTTGCGTGACTTCATCTTGATGGGCGAGTTGATCGCTTACGATGCATTGCACCGCAACGAGAGCTGTGGTGGTCACTTCCGTGAGGAGTACCAGACAGAGGAAGGCGAGGCTAAGCGTGATGATGAGAACTTCTTCTACGTAGGTTGCTGGGAGTATCAGGGCAATGATACAACTGCTCCAGTGCTCAACAAGGAACCTCTCGAGTATGAGACAATTAAGGTACAGACAAGAAATTACAAGAATTAAAAAGCGAACAAGACAATGGCAAGAAATATAAGTTTCACAGTTAAGTATTGGAAGCAGGACGGTCCTACAGCACAGGGTCACTTCGATACACATGAGATGAAGAACATCCCAGATGATACTTCATTCCTCGAGATGCTCGACATCTTGAACGAGGAGCTCATCGAGTCAGGTCAGGAGCCTTTCGTCTTCGACCACGACTGCCGCGAGGGTATCTGCGGTATGTGCTCTCTCTATATTAATGGTACACCACACGGTAAGACTGAGCGTGGTGCTACAACATGTCAGCTCTACATGCGTCGTTTCAACGATGGCGATGTTATCACCGTTGAGCCTTGGCGTTCTGCTGGTTTCCCTATCATCAAGGACTGTATGGTAGACCGTTCAGCATTCGACAAGATTATCCAGGCAGGTGGTTACACCAGCATTCGTACAGGTCAGGCTCAGGATGCCAACGCTATCCTGATTCCTAAGGAGAATGCAGACGAGGCAATGGATTGCGCTACATGTATCGGTTGCGGTGCTTGTGTTGCTGCATGTAAGAATGGTTCTGCAATGCTCTTCGTCAGCTCAAAGGTTAGCCAGCTGGCACTTCTCCCACAGGGTCGTGTAGAGGCTGCTACCCGTGCTAAGAAGATGATTGCACGCATGGATGAGCTCGGATTCGGTAACTGTACAAACACTCGTGCTTGCGAGGCTGTTTGTCCTAAGAACGAGTCTATCGCTAACATCGCCCGCTTGAACCGTGAGTTCTTGAAGGCTAAGTTGGCTGACTAATCCATCGTTTCTTTTGAGACACCGGAATTTTCTCTCTGCATCTTTACGGATGCGAGAGAATTTTCCCAACAACTCTTCACTCTTCACCTTTTGGGTGTAAGTAGTTGAAGGATAGGAAGTTGGGCGGGTGAAGAGTGTTTTTTTACTCTTCACCCGCCCTTCACCTTTTTAGGCTGTTGACAGCTAAGCGGCTCTGCGTTTATACCTTTCCTAAAATCGTAAAAGGTGAAGAGTGGTGAAGAGTGGGTGAAGAGTGCTGAAAAACTCTTCACCTATGTAATGTGTTGTGTTTCAGTTCTTTATGTTGAAAAGGTGAAGAGTGAAGAGCTGATTGCGATATTCCTGCCAACCGTGCTTCTCTTGAAATAAGAGAAAGGATGTTTGGCAAACTGTTATACTGGAACAGCCGACTAGCCTCTGTTGCGCTAGTCGGCTGTTTGCCTTCTGCCAGCTTTCTGTTTGCCTTCTTCCAGTATGCTGTTTTTCGTCTAACAGCCTTCTGTTCTTCCTAGGCAGTTGTTCTATCTCCGATAGTTATGTATTTATTTCCGCCTGCTTTGGTCATCATATTGCCTTGTAAAGGGCAGATTATAGCCGAGAGCATCCTGTTTTCGGTGCATCCCGACATAAATTATCAGATATTCTGAGAAATATTTTGTAATCTCATCAGAATGTCGTAAATTTGCGGTTATAAAGAATAAGTAGTGTAATGACGAATCATTCAACAGAAATCATGAACCAAGCAACGCTTGATTTTATCCGCCAGTATCAGGACGATGATGTTCGCCAGCTGGCTTTCCTCGGCAGCAAGTATCCCGAGGTAGATATGCCTTTCGCTCTCGACCAGATTCGCGGGCGAAAGATGGCTCGTACGAAACTGCCCCGTTGGGCAAGCATCGAAGGCATCATTTATCCCCCTCATATTTCGATGGAGCAATGTTCGTCAGAGCAAACGGCACTTTATAAGGCTGAACTCGCTGCCCGACTGCTCGGTTTGTCTCCTTCATCATCCGAAAACGGAGAAGAAAAGGAGAAGGAGAGCGAAAACGCCTCAAATCTTCATCTTTCTGAAATTTGCGAATTTGCGGGCAAAGGGGCAGTTGATTCAGAATTCGCCAAAAATGAAGCTACTTGCAAAAAGCAACAGATATTAACAGAACCAGCAGAGAATGTTAATGAAACAAAAGAAGAACCTCATAAAGGAGATTTTTCTGAAGAAACCGGCTTTGTTGACCTGACCGGCGGCTTCGGAGTAGACTTCTCTTACATCGCTTCCCGATTGGGCGTGAAGTCGATGTATGTGGAGCGTCAGGCTCATCTCTGTGAAGCTGCGAAGGAAAACTTTGGGCGGTTGGGTTTGAAGAACGCCATCGTGAAGAATGGAGACGGAATAGAGGTGCTGCATTCTTTTGTTTCAAAGAAGGATGATGCTGCATCTGAATCTTTAGGCATAACTGAAGACCAGTCTCAGTCATTACTTAAGACCAACCTTGGTCTTAAGCTAATCTTCATAGATCCTGCCCGTAGAGACGATGCTGGCAACAAGGTAGTATCCTTGAAGGATTGCACGCCCGATGTCACCGTTTTGCAGGAAGAGATGCTTTCGAAGGCTTATTACGTTATCATCAAACTCTCTCCGATGCTCGATTGGCACCGTGCGGTAAGCGAATTAAACTGCGTACAAGAGGTTCATATTATCTCCGTGAATAATGAGTGCAAGGAGCTCCTTTTAGTGCTGTCTGCGCGAAATATGGGCGGAATGGAGGCTTCATCGGCAGATGGAGAAGTAAAACATGCCGGGAATCTCCGCATTTATTGTGTCAATGATGCCCAGTCCTTCGTCTGCGAAGAGTCGGATATGGAGGCTTCTTCCGTCAAGATTGCCCCATCCACCTTTGAAGAAATGCAGTATCTTTACGAGCCGAATGCTTCTCTGATGAAAGCCGGCTGTTTCAGCGTTTTATCCGAGCGATATGGAGCCAGAATGCTTTCCAAGAACAGCCATCTCTTCTTGAGTCGTGATCTTATCGCCGCTTTCCCAGGTAGGAGTTTCCGCATCATCGCCATCTCCTCCTTTAATAAGAAGGAGCTGAAGCGACATCTCTCAGGCATCACCAAGGCGAACATCGCCACCCGCAACTTCCCCCTCTCCGTAGCGGAATTGCGCAAGCGATTGAAGTTGAAGGATGGTGGTGAAACTTATATTTTTGCCACCACACTGAGCGACGAAAGCCATGTGCTGGTAATAACGGAGAAAGCTTAGAATTAGGTATAGTATTGGGCCTTTATGATGTTTTTACTCAAGTTTCGCATGTAAACTCCACACGCCCTGAAATGGCAGAAGCTCCTAGCCCAGGGAGGGCACGGAAAAAGTTCCAAGTGGGAGAAATGCCACTTGGAACTTGACGTATTATTTTCTTTTTTCCTTGAAGAACTTCTCGAAGAAGTCCATTTGCTTTTGATTTTGAACAGGACCCAAATGCAGTCCTTCCTTCATAATCATCACCGTTGGTTTACCTTCCTGGTAGGTAGTCCAGAAAGGAAGGCTATTCCCGTTTGGATTGCCAGTCTTGGTAAAGTTGATCCAGTAGCGTGACATGATTTGTTCCATGTGCTGCTCCGTCTCGGTCATCTTTCCAGAGCCAAACTTATAGCCATAGATGAATGGCATCTCTGCCACATGGCTCGCTCCTCCCTTGCGGCTTTTCACGATGGTGTTCTCAGAGTCTTGGTCAAAGTAATACATATACACCTTGCCCTTGCCGGTCTTGCTCTGCAGGTTAGCCCAGGCATACGTTCCCCATGCAAAGGAGCCATCACGGAAAATGTCGGATTGGGCGAAGTAGGTTTCTTCCTCTGTCTTGGCAGGATAGAGACTGAGAACCTGGTCTGCCCAACTTCCATATATTTCATGGATTCTTTTCTCATAGTCACTTACACTGACAGGGCGGCTAAACATACTTCCTTCGTCGCTGTTGGTTCCTATGATGACATTTACATCATTGTAGTTTCCCTTTTCATAGAGCTTATACTGGTCATCTGTGATGCTGTAGCCATCCACATTAGGCCAGAAGGATTCCATGGCGGTATTCTTCACGATGTCCATGAAAGGAACTTTTCTGAGTTGCTTAATGTTCTTTACTTTAAGTTTCTTTTGAAGTGCCAGTCCGCTTGCCTCTGCTGCTTTAGTTGTGAGCATGGCGGTGTTGCCGTTTCTTGCTTCGTCCACTGGCCAGAAAGAACCGCCGCTTTCGCTGATGGCACCACGGAATAGTCCCTTTGCAAGGGGAGAGGCGCATAGTATACTTACCGAGATACCACCGGCAGATTCTCCAGCAATGGTAATCTTGTCTGGGTCTCCACCGAAGGCAGCGATATTGTCGTGAATCCATTTTAAGGCCATCACTTGATCAAGGATGCCATAGTTACCAGATATGTTCTTGCCTGATTCCTTACTCAGCTCTGGATGTGCCATGAATCCCAAGGCTCCTAAGCGGTATTCTATGCTGCAATAGATGATGCCTTCCTTGACAAAGCTTTCCTGAGTTCCACTGTAGGAGCCAGTAAGAAAGGCTCCTCCATGAATCATCACAAATACAGGGAGTTTGTCATTCTTACTCTTGGCTGGCGTTTCCACACTGAGGTATAGGCAGTCCTCGCTCATGCCCAGCTCTCCACCATTTTGGTTAGGGTCAATGGGCTGTGGTGGACGGTCTCCCCATTTATCTGCTTTGAATACTCCCTTCCAAGGCTTCTTGCTCACTGGGGCTTTCCATCTGAGGTTGCCCACTGGTGCTTCAGCGTATGGGATTCCCTTGTATAGGGCGAATCCTTCATGTTCCACACCTTCAATTTCCCCTTGCTCCACTGTTGTTCTTAGCAGTTGGGCGTTAGCTGCCGATAGGCAAAAGAGTGTCAGGGCAGCTGTCAGTAGATGTCTTTTCAATTTCATTTCTGGTTATTTCATTAATTCCGCAACACTATTATCAATTAAATATTTTAAGCGCCTGAGCAACAAAAAGTTACTCCGGATTTTGCTATGTCAGAATTTTCACTTATCTTAGTGTTGCGAAAAGAAAACAAGCAAAACTCTGATATGACATGGCAAAGATACAAATTAAATCTGAGAAACTCACTCCTTTTGGAGGAATATTTTCGGGTCATGGAGCAATTTGACTCCATATTGTCTTCTGTAATCGACTCCACCCTCATAATTTCACTACTCATTGGATGAACCATCTTTCGCTTCATCCGACACTTCGCACTTCTCGCCAGTGTTGGAGAGAATAGATGATCGAGCTTTTTCTTATTGTGATTCCTTGGAGAGTGTTAGTTTTCCGCCAGTGCTTAAAATTATCAGGTAAAGATATTCCGCCAAAACCACCACTAAATGGGTGATATAGGCTAGTTTGGGGGCTGTAATTAAAAATTAACCCCTAAAAAACTGCAAAAAAAGTAGCAATATTTGGTAATTTGCCAAAATATTGCTACTTTTGCATTTATAATATTGCAAACTAGTTTGAAAATCATGTCATTAATAGAAATTAAAAAGGTCGAAACAAAGAAGGACTTGAAGACGTTCATCGACTTCCATTACGACCTCTACGAAGGCAACGAATATGATGTGCCTAATCTTTTCAGCGACGACATGAATACTCTGAGCAAGGACAAGAACGCAGCGTTCGAGTTCTGCGAGGCAGAGTATTTTCTTGCCTATAAGGACGGCAAGCTTGCAGGTCGCGTCGCTGCCATTATCAATCATAAGGCAAACAATAAATGGGGCAGGAAATCGGTCCGTTTCGGCTGGATTGATTTCATTGACGACCGCGAGGTTTCCAAGGCTCTTCTCGATGCTGTAGAGAAATACGGTAAGGAGAAGGGAATGGAAGATATTGTAGGTCCGCTGGGTTTTACCGATATGGATCCGGAAGGCATGCTTACCTGGGGCTTTGACCAGCTAGGCACCATGCCTACCATTTATAATTATTCATATTATCCGGAGCACATCGAGGCTCTGGAGGGTTTTACCGTAGATAATAAATATGTAGAGTATAAACTGATGGTGCCAGATACCATCCCGGAGAAATATTCCAAGATAGCGGCGATGATAGAGAAAAGATACAATCTCCATGTCCGCAAACTTACCCGTAAGGATGTTTATCAGGGCGGATACGGACAGAAGATTTTCGACCTCATCAATGATACATACAAGCATCTCTATGGTTATTCCGAACTTTCACAGAAGCAGATAGACCAGTACATCAAGATGTATCTGTCTTTGCTCGACCTGAACTTTGTAACAGCCATAGAAGACTGGACTACCGAGGATCATAAGATGATAGGTATCGGTATTACGATGCCTTCCCTTTCCAGAGCTCTGCAGAAGTGTCATAGGGGCAGGCTGCTTCCTTTTGGCTGGTGGCATCTGCTGCGCGCCATCAAGTTCCATAAAACCAAGATTGTCGACCTTCTGCTCATCGGTATCCAGCCGGAATACCGTGCTAAGGGTGCCAATGCGCTGCTCTTTGCCGACCTGATTCCTATCTATCAGAAGTATGGAATCGAGTGGGGAGAAACACAGGTGGAAATGGAAGATAATGCTGCCGTGCAGGGACAATGGGGCGTCTTGGATCCAGTCCTTCACAAGCGCCGCAACTGCTATATTAAGAGTATCAGGTAAATAGCAATTGTTGTGTTGGCAATTATCTGATAAACAGAATGTTGCAACATCATTTGCTATGTTATAAGAAAATAAATAAGAATAACTAAGGAGGAAATCATGTCTGAAGATAAAAACTTAGGTAACAGCGAATTGAATGCCGCTGATGAGCTTACCAATGCCCCTCAGGAGCAGCAGCCGGTAGAATATACCGATGATAACATCCGCCACTTGAGCGATATGGAGCATGTGCGTACCCGTCCGGGTATGTACATCGGCCGTCTGGGAGATGGAAATCTGCCGGAAGATGGTATTTATGTGCTCCTGAAGGAGGTGGTAGACAACTCTATCGATGAATTCAAGATGGGCGCAGGTGCCCGTCTGGAAATCGATATCGAGGACAATCTGCGTGTCAGCGTGCGCGACTATGGCCGTGGTATTCCTCAGGGCAAGCTCGTTGAGGCTGTAAGTGTGCTGAATACCGGCGGTAAGTACGACAGCAAGGCGTTCAAGAAGAGCGTCGGTCTGAACGGTGTGGGTGTGAAGGCGGTCAATGCCCTCAGTTCCCACTTCGAAGTAAAGTCGTACCGCGACGGAAAGGTGCGCCATCTGAAGTTTGAGAAAGGTATTCTGAAGAGCGACACGATGGAAGATACTGAGGACGAGAACGGTACCTTTATCTTCTTCGAGCCGGATAATACACTCTTCAAGAACTATTCCTTCCACGATGATTTCGTGGAAACGATGCTCCGCAACTATACTTATCTGAACACCGGACTCACCATCATGCACAATGGCCGCCGCATCTTGAGCCGCCATGGTCTGCAGGATTTGCTGAGCGATAATATGACCAACGAAGGTCTCTACGACATCGTCCACATGAAGGGCGAGGACATCGAGATTGCCTTCACCCATACTAACCAGTATGGCGAGGAGTATTATTCCTTCGTCAACGGTCAGCACACCACCCAGGGAGGTACGCATCAGAGTGCCTTCAAGGAGCATATTGCCAAGACTATCAAGGAGTTCTACGGCAAGTATGAGTATGCTGACATCCGAAACGGACTGGTGGCTGCCATTGCCATCAACGTAGAAGAACCGGTCTTCGAGAGTCAGACCAAGATTAAGCTCGGAAGTACTACGATGACGCCGAATGGTGGCGAAACCATCAATAAGTATGTGGGCGATTTCCTGAAGAAGGAAGTAGACAACTATCTCCATATCCACAAGGATGTGGCTGAGATTCTGGAGAATAAGATTAAGGAGAGCGAACGCGAGCGCAAGGCGATGGCGGGCGTTACCAAACTCGCCCGTGAGCGTGCCAAGAAGGCGAATCTCCACAACCGCAAGCTCCGCGACTGCCGCATCCATTTCAGCGACGCCAAGAACGAGCGCAAGGAGGAGAGTTCCATCTTCATCACCGAGGGCGATTCTGCCAGCGGAAGCATCACCAAGAGCCGCGATGTGAATACCCAGGCGGTGTTCTCTCTGCGTGGTAAACCGCTCAACAGCTTCGGTCTTACCAAGAAGGTGGTTTATGAGAACGAGGAGTTCAATCTGCTTCAGGCGGCTCTCGATATAGAGGACGGCTTGGATTCATTGCGTTACAACAAGGTGATTGTGGCAACCGATGCGGATGTCGACGGAATGCACATCCGCCTGCTCATCATCACCTTCTTCCTTCAGTTCTTCCCAGATCTCATCAAGAAGGGCCATGTCTACGTGCTTCAGACCCCATTGTTCCGAGTGCGCAACAAGCGAACCAAGATCAAGAACAAGCAGGCGGTGGCTGATGCGGATGCGAAACTGGGAAGCAAGGAGAAAAAGAGCGATTTCATCACGCATTACTGTTACAGCGATGAGGAGCGCCAGCAGGCGATTCGCGATTTGGGCCCTGACCCTGAAATCACCCGATTCAAAGGATTGGGAGAGATTTCGCCTGATGAATTCGCCCATTTCATCGGTCCCGACATGCGGTTGGAGCAGGTTACGCTGCATAAAACCGATCAGGTGCAGAAGCTGCTGGAATATTATATGGGTAAGAATACGATGGAGCGCCAGAACTTCATCATCGAAAATCTGGTGATAGAAGAGGATATTCCGGAGGAAGACTCTGAGCCGCTGGATTAAATGAAGTGAAGAGTGAAGAACGAAGAGTGAAGAATTCAAGTGCTTTCGGGGGGTAACCATTGAAAAAAGCGCTGTTAACTGTTAACCTGTTAACTCTTGAAGGATTTCTCTCTTTCATAAACTTTAAGTTTTAAGAAATGAAGAAATATCTATTCATAGCACTTGTAGCATTCCTGGCAGTAACTTCTGCCAGTGCCCAGTTGCGTATCAAGATGGGCAAGAACAGCCCGATAGAGAAGTTGGGAAGGGCTGAAATCGCCATTACCAACCTTTATGTGGATAGTGTGGATGAGAATAAGCTCGTAGAGGACGCCATCCGAGGCATGCTCGAAAAGCTTGACCCTCATTCTTCTTACGCTACAGCCAAGGAAACCAAGGCGATGAACGAGCCGCTGAACGGCAGTTTTGATGGCATTGGCGTGCAGTTTAACATGGTAGATGATACGCTGCTCGTTATCCAGCCGGTTACGAACGGACCTTCTGAGAAGGTGGGAATCATTGCCGGCGACCGCATTGTGGCTGTAAACGATACTGCCATTTCGGGCGTTAAGATGAGCAAGGAGGAAATCATGAAGCGCCTTCGTGGTCCTAAGGGAACAACGGTGAACCTTACCATCGTGCGCCGTGGCATCAAGGATAAGCTCATCTTTAAGGTAAAGCGCGATAAAATTCCGGTAACTACGATGGATGCGGCTTATATGATTCGTCCGGGCATCGGATACATCCGATTGGGAAGCTTCGGTCTTACCAGTCATAAAGAGGTAACAATAGCGATGGATTCGCTGAAAAAGAAGGGAATGAAGGACCTTATCTTCGACCTTGAGGATAATGGCGGAGGCTATCTTCAGGCTGCGGCTCAGATAGCCAACGAGTTCCTGCAGAAGGGCGATCTCATCGTTTATACCAGCGGTCGTGCAGCGCCTCGCCAGGAATATAAGGCGCAGGCTAACGGCAGATGGCGCAAGGGCAAGGTGGTGGTGCTCACCAATGAGTTTACCGCTTCTGCCGCCGAGATTGTTTCCGGAGCCATCCAGGATCAGGACCGTGGCGTAGTGGTTGGTCGCAGAACCTTCGGCAAGGGATTGGTGCAGCGTCCGCTGACCTTTGATGATGGCAGCGAGATTCGTCTCACCATCGCCCATTACTATACGCCTAGCGGCAGATGCATCCAGAAGCCATATAAGAAAGGTGACAGATTGGATTATGCGATGGATCTGGACAAGCGTTACAAGCATGGCGAGTTCACCAATCAGGACAGCATCCATCTTTCAGACAGTCTGAAGTATTATACCTTGCGCAAGCATCGTGTAGTTTATGGTGGTGGTGGAATCATGCCAGATTATTTCGTTCCGCTGGATACAACCAAGTACACCAAGATGCACCGTCAGTTGGCAGCCAAGAGTATCGTCATCAACCACAGTCTGAAGTTCATCGATGCGCATCGTAAGGAGCTGAAGAGCCAGTATAAGGATTTCGATAAGTTCCTCGCCACCTACGAGGTTCCTTCTTCGCTGATAGATGGCATTATCGCCGAGGGCAAGAAGGAGAAGATAGAGCCGAAGGATGAGGCTGAATTAATTCAGACGAAGAAATACCTCGCCCTGCAGCTGAAAGCCCTTGTAGCGCGAGATATCTGGGATATGAGCCAATACTTCCAGGTTTGGAACGAGACAAACGAGATAGTTCAGCGCGCCGTGCAGCTGCTGACTACGGGGAAATAAACTGTTAACTGTTGACGCTGTTAACAAGAAATAAAAGAGGGTGTCAAAAACAGTATGGCGCACCCTCTTTTATTTCTTGTAGACCTTTTGATAATTATTAGCAACTCTAGGTTATAGTTAAGTATGTTAAATATCGTTATATTTATGGTGTTAAGCTTCTTTTTGGTGTTTTTTTTATTATATTTGCACAATATTTGGGATGGTTTTATTTACAGATAAAGCAGTACGTTTGTGATAGCATCATTCCATTCGTAAATAGTATTTAAGTAAAAAATTAGTATTGCATTTTTTATGAATGAAATGAAAAAAATAGTATTTCTATTAGCATTTACGCTACTTTTGTTTTGTGGTTGCAAGCAAGATGTTGATTTTGGGACTGATAGTGTGTCTAATGAAGAAATTTTCTCAAATTTTGAGGACTCTTTAGTTGTGGCATCATCTCCTTATTCTGCATTTTATAACGAGATGAGGAAGAGCTTGAAAACTCGCTCATCTTACTCTTCAACAGGAGAAGTTGGCATAAAAGATATTTTAGGCTTTCCTGTAAATATTCAGGTTGTTCAGAATATCTATAATAAAAAGTTTTTGCAATATAATGGATTGCACAAAGCTATTACTTTAAGTAACTTTTCTTCGAATACGGAAGATAATCTATTTGTTTTGCACGAAGACCCTCTTACAGATGAGGTCTACATAACTCCATATAAACTTTCTGATAATAAATATTATCTAGGTGCTGCAACTCAAAAAGGTTCTAGTGTCTGGTCTTTATATGCTTTAAGCGGAGAACCGACAAATGGGGGCTATTGGGAAATCTCTAAAGGGCAGACAGAATACTCTTTTGTCTTAAAAAATACACAAGTTCTAGAACAAGGTCCTGGAGGATGGAGCGATATCTATAGTTTGGCCTTGGCTGTGGAGGATAATCAATTAAAATTTCAGAAATATGCAAGTAAAGGCAATCAAGAGTTTATAATTACTCCGAATGATGAATTTGAAGTGAAGAGTTTGAAGGTTGATAATGCTGCTAGTCGTTTTCTAGACAGTCCAGACTTTGTAATAGAAGAAATTTATACAAATAATTCTAGTTTGGCGCAAGAACTCACAACTAATGTTAGTAAGAAAGCGACTAATGTTTCCAATTTTTCAAGAAGTACAAGTATAAATACCAAAGTCTCTCATGATGTCAAGGTTGGTGTCGGAATAGTTAGTGGTTCTGCTCATGTGGAGATTGGAAAGAATAGTACATGGAATTATGGAGAAAGCGAGAGTATAGAAGATAGTAGGAATTATGATTTCCCTATAAAAGTTGCACCTAAAACAAGAATCCGTGTAACTATTTCTGTAGGGCAAAAAACATGTGAGTTGAAATATACTGCTGTACTTAAAGGGAAAAATACGGGAGTGACTTTAACTGAGCAAGGTATCTGGAATAACGTATCATGTACAAATATACTGGTAGACGTGCAAGAGGAAGATTTGTCTGGCAATGTGTTAAAATCAAAGAAATTTGAAGGAATACCATCTACTAGAGTAACATTTGACTAGATATATGAAAAAAAGATATAATTGTTGTATAATGAGCATGCTTGCAATGTTTTCTTTGCAAGCATGTTTGATTTCTTGTAAGGATAATGGGACAGAGGGCAATCTGGATACTACGATGCTTGTTATGTCTTCTGATGGAGGAAAACGGTCTTTTCCAGTGTCAAGTGATGCTCATATCTCTTATATACAAGATAAGAAAACTCTTGTTTATAAGGAATGTGAAAATAATGATTCTGTTTCGCTTGAAACCGTAGGTTATAATTACTTAAAAGCCTATATTAGTAGACAACGTTTATTTGTAGAGATTGGTAAAAATCGTGAGCTGCAAGAGCAACATTTTATAGTTTCTTATAGAGATTTCGATGAAGAGAACAAACTTGATATAACTTTGGATAAGGCTGATTCCTGTGTGATTGATACTGTGAAATACATGGAAAAACTTAGTGCAAGTCCTTGTTTTGAAAAGCAAGATATTAAGATACATTCAGAAGAAGGCAAGAGCCAAGTAACAGTGTATCCTTTGTCTGATGCTTATGCTCTGTTAGCTTTCGATAAAGCACATGAAATAGAGAAACTATTGCCTTTGGGAGTGAATTCAAAAATCAATGTCCCGATGATAAATGGACTTAAGGATGAAAAAAAAATATTTGGTTCGTCTGTTAGAATTCCAATAACAGAAGAGTTTTGGAAAAGTTGTTCATTTGAGGTTCCTTCCTTTGGAGACGCAATCTCGGATAATGTGTCCATCTATGTTGGATATATCGAAGAGAAGATAAATACCGAAGTCGTTGTCCGGAATTTCACACAAAACACCCATCTGTATGTCAAGGGAATAGCAACATTACGTTATCCTACGGGAACTTGTAAACTAGAGAAATGAGAATTTAGGGAGTTCTCTTTTCTCTAGTTGTAGCTTCTTTTGGATAGTAATTATCTGGCATTGTGCATGCGATCCCATTTCAGATAGATTCCGGCAAGGATGGTGCCGGAAATGCTGTGCCAGGCGCAGCTGATGGCGCAAGGCAATACGGCGAGAGGCTGGGCAGCGAAGAAATTGCCGGCCAGTACCGTGGCAAGACCGGCGTTCTGCATTCCTACCTCAATACTGATGGTACGCTTCTTGGCAGTATTGAATCCGGCACATTTGCCGGCAAGCCAACCCAGAAGGTAACCCAGCGTGTTGTGGCAGAAAACCACGGCGAAAGTCCAAAGGAAGAGCGATAAGCCGCGGGCTACGAGGTCATCATGAACCGTAGAAATCACACCGCCTACGATGATTGCCAGACACGTAACGCTGATGCCCGGCATCAGACTCTGGATGGTAGGGAAGCAGTCTTTCTTGCCGTAAATATAGTTGAGGGCGCAGCCGATGGCCACAGGAATAATCGTTACGATGAGGATGTTGATGAACATTCCCACAGCATCTACATGGATAATCTCGCCTGCCGTAATCTTCATCAGCAGCGGAGTCATCACCGGTGCAAGAATGGTAGAGGCGCAGGTCATTCCTACGGAGAAAGCTACATCGCCATGACACAGATAACTCATAATGTTGCTCGAAACGCCGCCCGGACAGCAACCTACCAGCAGGATTCCGAGTGCCAGGGCTGGGTCAAGATGCCACACATGAACCAGGGTGTAAGCCACGCCAGGCATGATGATAAACTGGGCACAGGCTCCGATGAAGACATCCAGCGGGCGCTGAGCCAGAATCTTGAAGTCGTTGGTGGTCAAGGTCAGACCCATGGTGAGCATGATGATGCCGAGAATGACGGTTTGAGTAGTTCCGCGCACCCAGTCGAAGGTATGTGGGAAGAAGAATGTGAACACTGCAACACCTATCACGAAGATAGATGTGTAATTGGCCAGCAGCTTGCTGAGCCCTTGGAATAACTTAAGCATAATTCTATTTCTTTTAAAATCCTGATATTTCTCTCTTATTTATTTCTTTCCTCGCTTTCAATATCGAGTGCAAAAGTACGTCTTTTCTATCGGATAAACAAATTATTCCGCAAGAAAATGATAAATTATAACATTTTTATAGGGTAGCGCTTGCAAATCTGCACGAATCTTTTGGGATTGTGCAAAATCATGGGCAAAATAATTCGGCTTTTCTTCTTTAATTCCGCAACAAATGTGTAACTTTGCACCCATATTATCGATAATAGTCATAGAATGAACGAAGATTTTGATATAAGACAAGAAATGGTTTCGCCTGCCGAAAAGGAATTCGAGAAGGCGCTGCGCCCGTTGAAGTTTTCTGATTTCAGCGGACAGAATGGCGTGGTAGAAAATCTCGAGGTCTTTGTTGAGGCTGCCAAATATCGTGGCGAACCGCTCGACCATACGCTCCTCCACGGTCCGCCGGGATTGGGTAAGACCACGCTGAGCAACATCATCGCCAACGAACTGGGCGTAGGATTCAAGATTACATCGGGTCCTGTGCTTGATAAGCCGGGCGATCTGGCGGGAATCCTTACCTCGCTGGAGCCCAACGATGTGCTCTTCATCGATGAAATCCACCGTCTTTCGCCTGTCGTAGAGGAGTATCTCTATTCGGCGATGGAGGATTACCGCATCGACATCATGATAGATAAGGGTCCTTCGGCTCGCAGCATACAGATAGATCTGAATCCGTTTACCCTCGTGGGAGCGACAACGAGAAGCGGTCTGCTTACAGCCCCATTGCGTGCCCGTTTCGGAATCAATCTGCATCTGGAATATTACGACCCGGCTACGCTTCAGAAGATTATCAAGCGAAGTGCGATGCTCCTGAAGGTGCCGATAGAGGATGAGGCGGCAGTGGAAATCTCCCGCCGTTCGCGCGGAACCCCTCGTATCGCCAATTCTCTGCTCAGAAGAGTGCGTGATTTTGCCCAGGTAAAGGGCAACGGAACCATCACTTACGATATTGCCCAAATGGCGCTCAAGGCGCTCAACATCGACCAGTATGGCTTGGATGAGATTGATAATAAGATTCTCACCACCATCATCGACAAGTTCCGTGGCGGTCCGGTAGGCGTAAGCACCATTGCCACGGCAATAGGCGAGGATGGCGGCACCGTAGAGGAGGTTTACGAGCCGTTCCTTATCATGGAGGGTTTCATCAAGCGTACGCCGCGAGGAAGAATGGCAACGCCGCTTGCCTACGAGCATCTCGGCAGAAATCCGTATACAAGCAATATTATGCAGGGAGACTTGTTTGAGTAATGTTGAATGTTAAATGTTGAATGTTGAATTAGGGCTAGCGCCGTAAAAGGATAAACATTTATGAAGATTGGGATTTTTACGGGTACATTCGACCCATTTACGATAGGACATCAGAACATTGCTGAGCGTGCCTTGCCCATGTTTGACAAGCTCGTGATTGCAGTGGCGGTGAGCAAGCTGAAGCACGCCAGCGAGGAAATCTCGAAGCGTGTGGAGGATATTAAGGCTGTTTTTCCGAAGGAATGTTCGGAGTTGGTGGATGTGGAGGATGCATCTAAGGGTTATCGCCTGGAGGTGGTTTCTTACGATGATCTCACCATCGATTTGGCGCATCGCCTGGGAGCCAGGTTTCTGGTTCGTGGCGTCCGTTCTGCCAAGGATTTCGAGTACGAGCGAGAGCAGGCTGATATCAACAAGCAGTTGGGCGGCGTAGAAACCATCCTGCTGTTTTCCGACCCAAGATACAGCAGCATCAGCTCAACGCTGGTTAGGGAATTGAGGTTCTTCGGAAGAGAAGTAGATGAATTTTTACCAAAAATAAAATAAAAATAGGAGGAAGAAGCGTATGATAACATACAATGTAGATGGCGTGAAAATGCCAAAGATCAAGAAACGTGATACGAGTGCCTGGATTCGCAAGGTAGCAGCCTCTCATGGCCGCAAGGTGGGTGAGATTGGCTATATGTTTGTGGATGACGAGAAGATTCTCGAAGTGAACAACGAGTATCTGGGTCATGATTACTATACCGATGTCATCACCTTCGATTATGATGAGGATGATGTGATTAACGGCGACATCGTGATTTCGCTCGATACAGTCCGCACCAATGCCGAGCAGTTTGGCAAGACCTACGATGATGAGCTCCATCGCGTCATCATCCATGGCATCCTGCACCTCTGCGGAATCAACGACAAGGGCCCGGGAGAGCGTGAAATCATGGAGGAGAACGAGAATAAGGCGCTCGCCCTGCTCGAAGGTGCTTCAATATTGAAGAAGTAAAGCCCTTCTCTATAATTTGAGGAAGCTAGGTTTCTTCGAATTTCTCGGTCGAAGTATAGAAAAACAGCTGTTAACTGTTAACCTGTTAACTCTTGGCAGTTAAGATGAACAGTTAACTCCTTAATGTGGTTAATGTAGCGGGCTGAAAGCCCAGCAAGCTCTTAGCCCAGGGCAACACCCTGGGTATAAGGAAGATATAACGGATTCGCCCTGTAAAGGCAAAAACTTTCATATACGAGGCTTTTGCTCCTACAGGGCGTTTTGCTTTATTCTATCGCCTTTATTCTTTCCCGGCATTCTTTCAATATCTCTTTCAGTTCCTCCACGGTCGTGGCTCTCAGCATGGCGATTCTCGTCTGGCGAAAATCGGGAATGCCCTTGAAGATAGGGGAGGCGGCAAGGTGGCGACGGGTGTGGAGAATGCCTCTGTACTCATCGATGCGCTCCACGTTGATGCGGAGCTGCTCCTCCAGGAGGTCGATTTTCTCATCTACGGTGAGTGGGGCTGCACCCGTATTGTCTAAGTAATCGCGTATTTCCTTGAAAATCCAAGGGCGGCCGAAGGTGGCGCGGCCAATCATTACCGCATCTACGCCGTATCTCTCGAAGGCAAGCTTGGCTTCTTCCGGGGTCGTAATATCGCCGTTGCCGATGATAGGAATATGGATGCGGGGATTGTTCTTCACCTCTCCTATGAGGCTCCAGTCAGCTTCTCCGGTGTACATCTGACTACGGGTTCTGCCGTGGATGGTGAGCGCCTGGATTCCGCAATCCTGTAGCTGCTCGGCAAGGTCGGTGATGATGAGGTTCTCGCAATCCCATCCCAATCGGGTTTTCACAGTTACCGGCACGTTTACCGCCTTCACCACTTCTCTTGTAATATCCAGCATCAGCGGAATATTGCGGAGCATTCCGGCTCCTGCACCCTTTCCGGCAACCTTCTTCACCGGGCAACCGAAGTTAATATCAATCACATCCGGCTTCGCCTGTTCTACGATTTTGGCAGCTTCCACCATATCCTCGGTGGTTCTGCCGTAAATCTGAATGCCCACAGGGCGCTCTTCATCGCTTATCGTAAGCTTGCTGACTGTGCTCTTGATGCTTCGCACCAGGGCTTCCGCCGATACGAACTCAGTATAAACCATGGCGGCTCCGAATCGCTTGCAGAGCATGCGAAAGCCAATATCCGTTACGTCTTCCATCGGAGCGAGGAAGAGGGGCTGAGGCCCAAATTCTATATTTCCTATTTTCATGAGTTTCGAGTGAAATCTTCTTATTCCTATGATGTATATCTTCTTTTTTGCGGCTGCAAAGTTACTGCTTTTTTCTGAAAATAAAGAAAATACTACTTCAAAAGATGATACATTCCCCCTGCAAAGGTCTTGATGACTCCCTTCATCTCCAATGTGAAGAGGAGGGAAGTGAGGCGAGAAATGTCGATATTCGTCTTTACGGAGATGAGATTCACTTGCAGGTCGTTGGTCTTGGAGAGGACATCTACGATGAGTTGCTCCTCTGGAGATAATTCCGGGAAGAGGCTGCGCTCGATGCCTTGCTGCTTGGCTCGCATCAGGGTTGTATCATCCTGCCAGCCCATATCCTTCACGAAGTCCTCGGCACTGGTGATGAGCGTGGCGCCGTTGTTGCGTATCAGGTTGTTGCAGCCCTCGCTGTAGTGGTCGTCTATCCTGCCCGGGAAGGTGAAGACGTCCCTACCGTAGGATTGCGAAATATCGCAGGTGATGAGGCCGCCGCCATGAGCTGCGCTCTCTATCAGGATGCAGGCATCCGACATTCCCGCTACGATGCGGTTGCGGCGCACGAAGTTTATCTTATCAGCGTTTGTACGGGTAAGGAATTCGGTGAGCAGTCCGCCCTGTTCTATCATTCTTGCCGCCGTTTCCCGGTGCTGACGGGGGTAGAGGTCATCCAGACCGTGAGCCAGCACGCCTATGGTTTCGTAGCCGCTGGCGAGTGCCTGGCGGTGCGCCACGATGTCCACTCCGTAGGCAAGTCCGCTCATGATGAGCACGTTGGGCGAGAGCTGCTTCAGGTCGGTGATGAAGCGGCGGATGAGGTCTTCGCCGTAAGGCGTGCAGTGGCGGGTTCCCACGATGTTGATGACGCGCTGCTGGTTGAGGTTGGCGTTGCCTTTATAGAAGAGGATGAGGGGTGCGTCATCGCAGTCTTTGAGGCGTTGCGGATAGTGGTCGTCGTTCATCGGAATGGGTTCTATTCCGTAGCGTATGTCGTACTCCAGTTCTTCCTCTGCGCGTTTTCGGGCTTCTTCGCAGTTCTGGATAGCGCTCACGAGTTTATCCGAGGCATCGGGGAGGATGTCTCTTAGGTTGTTCTTATGCTCCAGGATGAGCGTGGCGGAGCCTACCTTTCTGTATAGCTCCAGCATTCCTGCCAGGCTGAAGTAATTGAGCCT
Organism: Segatella copri; assembly: GCF_026015625.1. Lineage (NCBI taxonomy): Bacteria > Pseudomonadati > Bacteroidota > Bacteroidia > Bacteroidales > Prevotellaceae > Segatella > Segatella copri. The sequence goes on from NZ_JAPDVG010000001.1 coordinate 2,967,682, forward strand.
TGTTAAAAGTATAGTATTTAATATTTCCTGTTGGTCACCCATAATCTTAAAAATAATAATTAATAAATGAAAAAAGAATAAAGCAGCAAGCAGCAGTCAGCAAGCAGCAGCAAGCATAGCTCCCTCTTGCCCCCGTTCCGAGCGATTCCAGCGCTCGTCCCCCTTTATCTCTTCAAGTATTCATACCCTATCCTGCACCTCAGGCATTCCTTCCTGTCGCAGTATTCCTTCTTCAGCTGTATGAGCGCCTGGCTATCCCCGGCGTTCTCCACCGGCAGCCCGCATTGCTTCCACATCCTTACTATGTGGTTATTCTCGGCCTTCAGCTCCTCCAGGAAGTCGAAGGCGCGGTCGCAGTATTTCTCCTCTCCCCGGTGCCTTCCATAGGCAAAGAGGATGGGAACCACGGTGTTGATGATGAGCAGATTGAGCGAGAAAGGGGAGAGATGCTTCTCGTTACGGATGCTCGTGCTGCCGAAGGTATAATGGGTTTCCCAATACTCCGTAACGCTGGTTGAGAGCACCTGCTTCGCCTCCTTCACCGTGCTTGCCTCGAGCAGCTGGCTGAGGCTGGCCCGGCGGTTATAATAAAGATTGGCTAACTGCGAGATGCGGATGTGAGGGAAGTTCTGCGGACGCAGGCGCAGGAAGCGCCACTGCTTGTAATCCATCGGCTGCAGTGAGAATTTATGCGAGAGATAGAGATATTCGTTCCTCAACCGGGAGAAATACCCGTCGTTCAGTGCGTCTTTCTGATATCTTTCGGGAATGGTGTTCAGCTCCAGCAGTCCGGCTTGCCCCAGGAAGATGGCTTCTATCTGGAAGAGGTCGTCGCGATGATGGTCTACGGCTCTCAGCGGCAGATGGTAAGCCCACTGCTCGAACGCGTCGCCGTTGATTCCGAACCCGTAGTTGCGCGCCAGGGTCACGAAGTAGGCGTTCTCCCAATCGCCGTTACATTGCTTCACGCGCGCCTCTATTGCATCGGTTTTCTGAGATAAGCGCTCGGTTTGCAGGGCGCTCATCCAACTGTGCACGGTGAGGCGGGTGAGCGATGGGATAATCTGGTAGCAGGGAGGATACTGGTCGATGCTCAGCAGTTCCTGATAATGTTTCGATACGTTTTCGGGGATGTCGAGCTGCAACTGCACGAGGGGCTCGCCTTTCGAGTTCTTGGCTTCTACATCGATGGTTCCGCAAACGTGCAGGATGACGTTGTCGTAGCGTTCATCCTTATCATGTCCGTGCACATACCAGTCGCTTGCCTTGTCGTGAATCTCCACGTTTCCCACCCATAGGGTTCCGTTGAGTTTGATTTTGGCATTGAAGAAATCGGGCCCTGCATTGCGGTTGTGCAGTCCGGGGTCAATTACTTCCACAGCCTGGTGCCAGGTGGTGGTGAGTGGAGAGAGTGGGAAGAGCTTGTGCTTCCACACGTAGTGAAGGAGTTGCTCCATATTGTTTCGGCTTTTATGGTTTATAGGATTGCCTCTTTCGGAACGCAAGTTCTTCGCTCGTGTGCGGAAGGGGGGTATTGAAAAATCAGCTGTTAACTGTTAACCTGTTAACCTTGGGATGAGAAATATTTCTCGAATGCCTTGTCGTAGTCCTCGCTGTTGCCCAGCTTTCCGTTGATGAGGCAGACGAGCTCTACGGTTGCCTTGAGGCAGAGTTTCTCGTCCTTGGCACGGAAGATGTCCTGATGGAAAACATATCTCACGCCCTGCTTCTCCAGCCACAGACGCGAGAAGAATTCATCATCGCATTGCAGCGGAACCTTATACTGCAGGTTCATTCTCGCCACCACAGCATCCACGCCCTTGTTGTGCATTTCGGCAAAACTGAGGCCGCATTCCTTCAGAAAGAGATGGCGGGTATGTTCCATGTAGTGCAGATAGTTGGCATTGTTCACGATGCCCTCAATATCGCACTCATAATCTCTTACTTCCATCTTCGTCTCAAAAATATATCTGCTCATAATTTTCTCTTTTTTAGTTACTAAATGAGGCTAAAAGCCTTAAATCACTGCAAAAATAACCAAAATTTTCTATTTATTATTATAATAACAAGGATTTTTCAAGGTTTTTCGAAGAAAAATGTGTATTTTTGCCGAATAGAACAAATAAAAAATAGATAAAGATGAAAATTGCTTTGATCGGCTACGGAAAGATGGGACACATGATCGAGGAGATCGCCCTGCAGCGTGGCCACGAAATTGTTTGTAAGATTGACGTGAATAACCCTCAAGACATCGACAGCTCGGAGTTCTGCTCTGCCGATGTTGCCATTGAGTTTACCAACCCTACTGCCGCCTACGGCAACTATCTGAAGGCTTTCTCTCACAACGTGAAGGTGGTTTCAGGTTCTACAGGTTGGATGAAAGACCATAAGGAAGACGTGGAGAAGCTCTGCGCCGATGGTAAGCAGACCCTCTTCTGGGCGTCTAACTTCAGCATCGGTGTAGCCATTTTCTCTGCCGTAAACCGTTATCTGGCTAAAATCATGAATGGTTTCCCACAGTACTCAGTATGCATGCAGGAAACCCACCACGTTCATAAGCTCGATGCGCCATCTGGAACAGCCATCACCCTTGCCGAGGAAATCATCGACAACATCGACAGAAAGAAGGATTGGAAGCGTGGCGTAACTTACTGGACTGAGGATGGCCATCACGATGAGGGCGATGCAAACATCACCGATGAGGATTTGGTTATCAACTGCGTACGCGATGGCGAGGTTCCGGGAATCCACGCCGTGATGTATGACAGCGATGCTGATATGATTACCATCGAGCACAGTGCCCATTCACGCAAGGGTTTCGCCCTGGGAGCCGTTCTCGCAGCCGAGTTTACAGCCAACCATTCCGGCTTGCTCACCACATCAGATTTATTTAAGTTCTAAGCAGAAGTTATGATAGATAAAGAGAAACAAAAACTCAATATGAAGGTACAGTGGGCGAAGTTCGCAGTGGTTCTCGCCCTCTATCTTCTCTTTCTGGTTTGGGTAGAAAGTTGGCTGGGACTCATCGTGGTTCCATTCATCTTCGATGTTTACATCACCAAGAAGATTCACTGGCAGTGGTGGAAGGATGAGGAAGGTCCTATCCGTTTCATCATGAGCTGGGTAGATGCGCTGGTGTTCGCGCTCGTAGCGGTTTATTTCATCAACCTCTTCTTCTTCCAGAACTACGTCATTCCGTCTTCCTCTCTCGAAAAGAGTCTCCTTACGGGCGACTATCTCTTTGTGAGCAAGGTAAGCTATGGTCCTCGTATCCCTGAAACTCCGCTCACCATGCCGCTCACCCAGCACACCATGCCGCTGGTCAACGTGAAGAGCTACGTGGAGTGGCCTCACTGGGATTACCGCCGCGTAAAGGGTTTGGGCAACGTGAAGCTCAACGACATCGTGGTGTTCAACTATCCTGCAGGCGATACGCTCGTCAATGAGGAGCGCTATCAGGCGAATGATTACTATCAGATGGTTTACAGCATCGGCGACCAGCTGATGCAGCAGAACGGACAGGAAAAGGATGTACGTGCGATGAACCCATTGCAGCAGCGCCACTATTTTGAGCAGGTTTATGCTACAGGCCGCAACTACATCAGCAGTATGCCGGGCGAATATGGCGACATTATCAGCCGTCCTACCGACCGCCGCGAGAACTATGTAAAGCGCTGCGTGGGCTTGCCTGGTCAGACCCTGCAGATCAAGAACCGCATCGTTTATCTGAACGGAAAGGCGAACAAGGAGCCTGATAACGTGCAGTATACTTATAAGATGAAGCTCAAGGGCGAGTTCCCTATCGACCTTGCCGATGAGCTGGGAATCACCAACGAAGACCTGCTGATGTATAATCAGAGCGGCGTGATTCCACTCACCAAGAAGGCTTATCTGGCGCTGAAGGCGAACAGAAACCTCGTAGAGAGCATCTCTATCAATACGGATGCAACCTATGGCGACCTCTATCCGCTCAACGCCTATACCGGCTGGACAAGAGATAATTACGGTCCGGTTTGGATTCCGAAGAAGGGCGAGAGCATCGCTCTGACGCTGAAGAATCTGCCTGTATACGAGCGTTGCATCAAGGTTTACGAGGGCAACGACCTGAAGGTAGACAACGCTGGCCGCATCTTCATCAACGGCAAGCTGGCGAAGAGTTACACCTTCAAGCTCGACTACTACTGGATGATGGGCGACAACCGCCACAACTCAGCCGACAGCCGCTACTGGGGTTTCGTGCCTGAGGATCACATCGTGGGCAAGCCTATCTTTATCTGGTGGAGCCACAGCCCAGATCATCCGGGCTTCTCAGGCATCCGTTGGAACCGCCTCTTCACTTTCGTAGACAATATTAAGTAAGAAAAAAGAAATAAGAATTGAAGACTGCCGTCAAATTCCTAATAGCATTGGTGTTGTCGCTGCTCCTGGCTTGGGCAGTGCGTACCTATGTTTTCACTATCTTCTCGGTGCCTCAGGGTGGGCTTCCGCCCCAGCTGAAGGCAGGCAACCGGGTGATAGTGAACAGGATTGACTGCGAAAATTTCGGGCGTGGCGATGTGGTTGTTTTCACCGATACGGTGGTTTACCAGCCCAAGAACCAGCGCCGCAAGCGCGTCTTCGAGTCTCATTTCATAGGCAGGATAGAGAAGCTTCCTGGCGATACGCTGCGCATCGACACCGTGCAGTTCGTCATCCCAACCGTATGCTGCAAGCGCTGCGGCTGCAAGGATTGCCGCTTCTATCTCTTGAAGACGCCAACCGGCCAGCAGCTCGTCCACAAGCACCAGATGATAGGCAAAGCCCATAAGCTGTTCTAGCTTCCTCGCTCCGCTGCCCCCTCGCTCTCTCGTGCTGCTCGCCGCTGCTTAGAGCTCCGCTGTTCCTCGCTTCAGCTTGCTGCATCCTGGAGTCCCGCCGGAAGCTTGTCCCCCGTCTGCCCCCGTTCCGAGCGATTCCATCGCTCGTCCCCCTCTTCATCATTAACCCTTCATAACAAAGCAGAAATTGAAAGCCCTTCTTTCCTCCACATATTTCGGCCCCATCCAGTGGTACCAGAAGCTGAACCGCTACGATGAATGCCTGATAGAGCGCCACGAGAGCTTTATCAAGCAAACCTATCGTAACCGTATGATCATCCCTACCACCAACGGCCCCCTCTCGCTCACCATCCCCACCAATCACGACATCTCTCTGTCGATGAAGGACATCCGCATCTCCGACCACGCCAACTGGCGCCACGTGCATTGGAATGCGCTCCTTTCCGCCTATGGCGAGAGCCCTTTCTTCGAGTATTACCAGGACGACATCCGCCCCTTCTACGAGAAGAAATACGAGTTCCTCTTCGATTTCAACATGGAGACAACCGAGAAGATGATAGAGCTCCTCGACATCCGTCCAAAGATAAGCGTTACTGATGAATACGTTTTAAGTGAAGAACGAAAAGTGAAGAGTGAAGAACGAAAAGTGAAGAGTGAAGAAACAACGTTCGGCGACCGAAGGGAAAGCCAATTCAATAGCCCTGAGGCGCAAGCCCAATTCAACATTCAACACTCAACATTCAACACTCAGATAAGTGATTTCCGCGATGCGATTCGCCCCAAGAAACCGCTTCCTGACCCCGAATTCGAGTCGAAGCGCTATTACCAGGTTTACGGGCAGAAACACGGTTTTCAGCCCAATATGAGCATCCTTGACCTCCTTTTCAATGAAGGCAACGAGGCGATATTCTTCCTGTAAGAGAAGAGTATCGCCTTGTTGTTTTCCCTCCCGTTAACAAAACTTACTCATAGTTTTCTGTCCCGCAACTCATAGTTTTCCGCTCTATAAAGCCCTTTTTTCTGCATCGCGATGCATTCCCCGTTCCGTCGCGACGCAATATTTCTTCCCTCGCGATGCATGATCCATCCCCTTTGTGAGCCATCATTTATGCCCTCTTTCTGCCATCATTTATGCCTCTCGCCAGCCATCATTTATGCCTCTCTCTAGTCATCATATAAGCCCGTAAAACGGGCTGTAGCAGGGCATTTGAGATTTTTCTGCCAAGGCTCAGCCAGCCATCTTTAGCAGGCATCGGGAGAGAGGGCATTTCTGATGGGAGAGGAGCGCTCTGAGAGGGAAAGGTTAACAGGTTAACAGTTAACACCCCAAAAATGCATACTTCCATCCACACACTTATATAAAAATAAGTATATATATATTATTATATAATAAGGTACGCGAGGGGGACCATGCAAAAAACTGCTGTTAACTGTTAACCCTGTTAACCCCCCAACAACAAGTTAATAGTTTATAGTTAACAGTTGATAGGGCGTAGCCGTTCGCAAGATTGCTATAAACTATCATCTATAAACTAACCGAAGTTTAAAACACCCTCTTCTCCGTCCCCCTCTTTTAGGAAATTTAAACAAGAATGCTTGGTGGTTTCACCGAAAAACCTTACTTTTGTAACCTGACTGCAAACAAACGTAAAAACAATAATAACAACATAAAATGAAGAATCTCACATTCCATATCGTAGGACTCACCCATAATGACGTGAAAGGCCATGAGGTAGAGTATGCTAAAGAAGCAGAGGGGAGAACCATCTGCCTCGTGCCCGATGACGCCAACACCTTCGACATGCTGGCGGTGAAAGCTTATGACAAACAGCAGCTCATAGGCTATGTTTCAGCCCTGGAAGGCGAGGACGTGCGCGCCCTCATCATCGCCCGCAAGGAGCGGAACCTGCGCACCCGGTGCATAGGCTGCAACAGTAAGAATGAAGGCGATAAGGCTGGATTGCAGCTCATGGTGAGAGTGCTCTCTGATGTTTCTGATGAGGAGATGGAGCAGGCGCGCCGCGAAATATATGATGATAAGATTTATGATGACTGGCAATACTCCGGTCCTGTGCTGCCCATCGAACAGCTCACCCGTTTCAGCGACTGCACCATGATGCTCGAAGGCGTCATCAACAGCATCATCCGCCTCAGGAATACGCTCTCTGAAGGCGCTTCGGATAAAGGCTCTTCTGCGTCCGATAACTCCTCCTCTGCATCCGATAAACCCTCTTCTCAGGCAGAGAACCATTCTCTTGATGCAGAAACTGAGGCGATGCTGCGCGAGGAACTTTCTGATTGCCTTTCTGAGGCTAGAGAGCGGCTCAGCAGTTTCCTCGAAATCCAGCGCAGCGATTATTCCCGCGAAATGACGCAGGCCAGAAACCGCATTCTTCATAAGCTGGAGCAGATAGACGATGAGGAACTGCAGCGCCTCCGGGCCGTTCTGCTTACCGAGATGGGATTCATCACCAGTTCGGCTTACCGCGAGCGTGCGGCCTATTCTTTCTTCGTAGAGGCCCCGAATGCCATTAAGAAGAAGCAGACGGGCACCTACGATTATAAAGACCAGCTGGACGCCATAGAACAGCAGCTGCACGCCTTCCCTCACAATCTCTACCCAACATTCAAGGCCGACCCGGTAGATTTCCTCCGTCAGGTATTCTATAAGCGTGTGCCTAGAAAGAAGATGCTCCAGCTGCTCTCGGGCATCGTGCTGATGATTATGAACGGCAGGGTGAACGATGTGAAGCAGTGGGGCAAGCACGGCGATGAGAAGTCACTGAAGGCGATGAAGGCGGTGGGTGCCAAGCCTTCGAACGAAGTGAAGAAAGAAAAATTCATGGAACTGGTTGATTTGGTAATTCCGAAGATAGCGGTTTATAAGAAAAACGGCTGTCCTGAATTGCTGGTGAAAAAGCAATCCGACTGGTTCCCTGTGTTCCGACTCTTAAACGGGTGGGGGCTATTCGATATGGAAACTCCTACAGCCTTCTGCAAACATCTGGCCCACCTGTACGAAAAACTACCTCCGGAGAATACAGAGCGTGCTCCGCTCTGCAAATGGAAGGATCTTACGCAGGCGAAATCTGCACCTTTCGAATATGCGGCTCTGGAGTGGTGGAGACTTGATTCAGGTGAGTTGGGCTCGGTAAGCAAGGAAAGATTCAATCGTTATTGTGATATCGTGAATGCTTTCAAGATGATTTTGGGAACAACAGCCAGTTCGGAGAATGTGAACTTGAAGGAAATCTTGCCGAAACTGGTGGATAAGAAAGTGCCAGTCTCGAACACCATGAAAGATGACGAGATGATGGCGGGAGATGGTAGTTAGCGGGGTATTAATATACCCCTCTTATACCCTTTGTTTATACTTTTATACCTTTTTATACCCCTCATTATACCCCTGCTTTTTTACCTCAGAAAAAACTTGCAAACGGCTTTTTTTTTGTTTATCTTTGCACCGCTTTTCAGAATGGAAGGCGGCAGGTTTCTGCAAAAAGAGCCTGTCTTTTACAACTAAAAAAATATAGATTTATGACACAAAAATCATTAACCTTTGATGAATGCAAGCAGATGAGCAGCCGCATCATCGCAATGAACCCTAACCGCAGAGCGAACATGGGACAGATTTCATCCCATCTCCTCGATTACTACACCGAGCTTACCAAGCAGCCTTGGCTCGCACAGCTCGTTGGTCAGATTCGTGACCTCACCGCCCAGCAGAACCAGATGATGCAGCAGGAGGAGATGAAGGCGGGCGAAACCTACCAGCAGCTCGACCGGAAGATTTCTGACCTCAAGAAGCAGCTGCCTTTCCGCTCACCTCACTACTTCCACTTCCTCGAAGACCATCGCGCCCAGAAATTCATCGACCCGGAGGCTTTCACCTTCCAGACAACCGTAGACATCGATAATCCTGAGGAGGTTGAGCCAGCGGTGAAGAACGCCCTCCTGCTGAACGGAATGTTTGATGAGCCTACAGAGAAGCTCTTCAGAGAGAAAATCTTCTCAGCCGAAGACATTGAACTCTGGAAGGGAAAGGTGCTCCACATCGAGCGCTCAGCCCGCAACAAGGCCCACATCGATATCCGCATCCCGGTAGGAATGACCATCGCTGAGGCTCAGAGTGCCTTCTGCAAACTCATCCACGCCACCGAAGACCCTAGCTGCGTAACCCCGGAGCGCATCATCTTCATCACCGATGCGGCAAGCCAGATTTATACTGCCGACGACTGGTACAAGCGCCTGGATAAGGAAGCTCTGGCTGAATACCGTGAGGCTTACAGAAAGAGAGGACTGGATATCGACGGCCGTCCGCTGGATGTAGATTCAGCCCGGTCAGGAGCCTCTCAGAGCTCAGCCTCTCAGAATGCATCTGCTGCTCCAACCGTAGACTTCGAACCCATCGTGAGCGAGGAGGAGAAGGCTAGAAAGGCTGCCAATGCCGTGCAGTATGAGCAGACCTACGACGGCGTTCCTTACGAGGAGATTGTGAAGGCGCTGGTAGAGCTGATGGGCGGCGCTCCTGTCCACGGCAACCGCAACAACTTCATTTATCGTGAAGCCTGCCTGCTGAGATACATCTGTAATAGTGAGGCGGCTTGGATCAAGCAGGTAATAGAAAACTTTGGTGAAGACGAGGCGAAGGCGTTCGCCACCGTAGAGAATGCCTGCAAGGTGGCGCAATCTACCGCGATTCCGGATTTGGTAAAGCAGGCGGTAGAGACTGCCCGCAAGAACTATCTCGCCAAGCAGGCCACCGAGAAGGCGGGAATCTATGCCGATGTTCCTCCTCAGTTGCCAGCCAAGCTGCCTAAGCTCATCAAGCTGCTCACCAGCAAGGTGCCTGCCGATTTCAAGGCGGCTGTGGCAATGGCGGTCTTCCCTGCGCTTGCCGCTCATCTTAAGGGCGTAACCTTCCGCTACACCGATAATCAGGTGCACGAGGCGGCGATGATGAATCTGCTCATTGCAGCCATGTCGTCAGGCAAATCGCTGGTCAACGGACCAATCGACTGCATCATCGAAGACCTGGTTCAGATGGATAAGGTGAACCGCCAGAAGGAGCAGGACTGGAAGGACGAGGTGAACACCATGGGCGACAACAAGAAGAAGCCTGTGCGCCCGGAAGACATCTGCATCCGCATTGTTTCGCCCGACCTTACCCGCGCTGCCTACATCCAGCGTCTCGACGATGTACAGAAGGCTGGCGATGCTTATCTCTACTGCAAGATGGATGAGGTAGACATGCTCAGGAAGTTTAACGACCCTAGCCAGCTGATTCGTCTCTGCTGGGACAATTCAGAGGATGGTCAGGAGCGAGTAGGAACCAAGAGCGTTACAGCCCGCGTAAAGACCCGTTTCAACTGGAACGCTTCGAGCACCATTGCCGTTACGCAGAAGTTCTTCTCGGTTCGTGAGGTGGCTGATGGAGCCGTGAGCCGCCTGTCGCTCGCCACCATCATCCGTCCCGATTTCGCTCCGCGTCCGGAGGTGGGCAGTTATGATGCGCAGTTCAAGTCGCAGCTTTCTCCTTACATCCAGCAGCTGAACGCAGCCAGCGGTTTCAAGGAGTGCCGTAAGGCCCGCCAGCTTATCGAGCGCCTGGAGAATGAGATTATGGAGATGGCTCAGCTGGCTTACAACAAGCCTTATGCCGAGTTTGCCAAGCGTGGTCTGGCGAATGGTTTCCGCCGCGCAATGGTGCTTTATCTGGCGAATGGCGAGAAGTGGGAGAAGGCGATAGAGGATTTCATCGTATGGAGCGTGAAGTATGATTTGTGGTGCAAGATGCGTTTCTTCGGCAATCAGATGCAGGAGGCGATAGATGCAGACAGCCGCTCTGTGTGTCATACTCCCGGTGTGAGCAATCTTCTTCTCTACGTTCATGACACCTTTGACAAGACTGAGATTCAGAACATCTGTCAGGTTCATGGTACCAAGACGAAGCTTGCCATCCTGCTGTGCAACTGGAAGAAGCGTGGCTTCATCATGAAGAACGAGGACGGCACCTTCACCAAGACCGCCCGTTTCATCGCCAAGTATGGGCACTACGGAACGCCAGGAATGGCTGCATAGAATAGATTAGGCACGGATTATGCGGATTACGCGGATGTTCTATGAGATTATGAATGTGGTTTAATTGACATGAGAGACTTAAATCCGTGGAATTCGTGTAATTCGTGCCTGATTTTGTAATGAGAATGTAAATGTCCTTGACCTTAATCAAGAAAAAAGGGCTTTTTGAAACTTTTCTCCTAAAATGTTTGTGTGCGCACACAAAAAGTTGTACCTTTGCACCAGAAAAAGAAAAAAGGATAAAAGATTATGGTAATGTTCGGGATAATGACAGTAGCAGTAGTAGCATTCGCAGTAGTTGCTTGCGCAGGTATGAACCTCGGAATGAACTGCGGCAAATAAGCTACGAAGCTAAGAGAGCATAGAAATCCTCCTCCGGGAGGTAAGAAATAAAGAGAGTTAAGATTTTGTTAGGTAAAACTACAAGATTGTATATTTAAGATAACAAATTTAAGAAAGGAAAAGATTATGTTAGTATTAGGAATGATTATCGCAGTAGTTGTTGCATGTGTAGCTGAAGTTGGTGCTATTAACAACAAGTTGGCTTAATCGGAGATTAGCCATGCGAAGGGCTCCAAAAGAGCCGAGATTAAAAAAATGGCTGGCAGCAATGCACAGCTGAGTAACAGTAGGGAGCCGAAGGGGCTTCCGAAATCAGAGAGGAGAGTAAAAACTCCTTTTCATTTGAAATTCATACTGTCCCCTGAGAGTTTTCGTGATAAATTCTGATTGGGGATTTCATATATAGATTGTTAAAAATTCGTTTTAGGTTTTATAGATTTTCATTTTAGGTTTTTAGGTTTAAGTTTTTAGGTTAATTGTTAGTTGTTTTAAGAAAAAAGCAGTTTTAATTCATTAAATTACGAAGGCAACAACGAGGGAAGTCGCATGACGACCCAAGTTGTTGCCTTCTTTGTTTCTTATTTATCTGAAAATCAGCGTGGTGAGCCTGTCTTTATCAAACAACTCCTGAGCCACGGCCTGTATCTGTTCGGCTGTAATCTCATCCACCTGCTCGTAGAGTCGGTCTACGTTCTTCTCCCAGCCATAGTGAAGGAAGCTCTTGCCGAAGTCGAGGGCAAAGTTCTCGCGGTTGTCGCAAGCCACGCCTACCTGTCCCTTTATCTGCTTCTTGGCGGCCTTGAGCTGCGCCTCGCTCAGCGGCTTCTGCATGAACTTATCCAGTTCCTTGCGAACCAGTCTGAGGCAGCGCTTCACGTCGTGCTCATCGCAGCCGAAATAAATGCTCCAAATGCCCGTATCGCCATAAGCCGCCATCGTGCTCTCTACGGTGTAAACCAGTCCGTTGTGCTCGCGCAGGGCTAGGTTCAGCTTGGCATTCATTCCCGGTCCGCCCAGCATATTGTTGAGCAGATAGAGCGGCATTCTGCGGCTGTCGTTCACATCGTAGGCGCGGGTTCCAATCATCACATGAGCCTGATGCGTATTCTTCTGCATCACAATCGTCTGCCCCTCGAAGGAGTGTTGAGTGTTGAATGTTGAGTGTTGAATGTTGAATTGGGCTTGCGCCTCTGGACTATTGAATTTTTCACTCTTCACTCTTCGTTCTTCACTTAAAAAGCTCTTCTTCAAGAGTCTTACCAGCTTCTTGAAGTCAATGTCTCCGTAAGCGAAGAATATCGCATTATCCGGCCGGTAAAGCTTTCTTGTAAAGCGCAGCGCATCTTCTGTCTTGAACGAGCGAACCTGTTCGGCTGTGCCCAGGATATTGTGGCCCAGCGGCGAACCCTTGAAGATGATATTTTCGAATTCATCATAAATCAGTTCGGCAGGAGAATCGTTGTAACTCTCTATCTCATCGCAGATTACCTCTACCTCCTTGTCGATTTCCGCTTGCGGATAAACCGAATGGAAAACGATGTCGGTGAGCAGATCTACGGCTCTTGCGATGTGCTCTTTGAGGATGGCTGAGTAATAAACCGTGCCTTCCTTGTTGGTGTAGGCGTTCAGGTCGCCTCCCACGCTCTCCAGACAGTTGAGAATGTGCCACGCCTTGCGGCGCTCTGTGCCCTTGAAAGTAACGTGCTCGCAGAAGTGGGCAAGTCCTTCTTCGCCCGGCTCCTCGTTTCGGGTGCCGGCGTTAATCTGGTAACCGCAATACACCACCTTGCTGTCTGAAGGCAGGTGGATGATGCGGAGTCCATTATCGAGTGTATAAGTATTGTATTTCATTTCAAGGTGCAAAGTTACACTGAAAATGTAATTTATCCAAAAAAATAGTCATTTATTTTGCATTATCGCCAAAAAGACTTATCTTTGCCACCAAAAAACAAATATAGACAACAAAAACAATGCGCAAAGTAATAGGAATAGGAGAAACCGTGCTTGACATCATCTTCAAGGGCGGCAAGCCGATAGAGGCAGTACCGGGTGGCTCATCATTCAATGCAGTCATTTCGTTGGGCCGTGCGGGCGTAAATGCTTCGTTCATCAGCGAGGCGGGCAACGACCGCATAGGAGAGTATGTGATTCAGTTTTTGAGAGATAATGGGGTGAATGCTGACAATGTGAGCATCTTCCCGGAATCGAAGTCGCCGCTCTCGCTGGCTTTCCTCGACGAGAACAATAATGCCGACTACATCTTCTATAAAGATCATCCTCACGACCAGCTGGAGTTCGCCACACCGGAAATCAATCCTGGCGACATCGTGCTCTTCGGTTCGTTCTTTGCCCTGAATCCTGTGGTCCGTCCTCAGGTTGCCGGTTTCCTGGAGTATGCGAAGGAGCACGGCGCCATTCTTTATTACGACATCAACTTCCGTGCTTCTCATCAGAACGAAATCATGAAGATTACGCCTAATCTGATAGAGAACCTGGAGATGGCTGATTTCGTACGCGGAAGCCACGAGGACTTTGGAATCCTCTACAAGAAACCGGAGGCGGATAAGGTTTATAATGCCGAAATCAGTTTCTACTGCAAGAAGTTTATCTGCACCCAGGGTGCTGAGCCTGTAGAGGTTCGTGCCGAGAACGGCTTTGCCAAGAGTTATCCTTCGGAGAAGATGAAACCGGTGAGCACTATCGGAGCTGGCGATAATTTCAATGCCGGTTTCGTTTTCGGACTGATCAAGGATGGAATCACCCGCGAGGACATCGACCGCGGCTTATCTGAGGCGCAATGGGATAGCCTGCTGAAGAGTGCCCAGGAGTTCTCCACCGAATGCTGCAAGGACATCTACAATTATATTTCCAAGGAATTCGGAGAGCAAAAGAAGAAGGAATTATAAAATATATATAGAGATTATGACTGAGATTACAAACAAGATTTATTACGTAGGTGTTAACGACCGCAACAAGCATCGTTTTGAGGGCCTCTGGCCTTTGCCTAATGGAGTGAGCTACAACTCTTATATCATTGATGATGAGAAGGTAGCGCTGGTAGATACTGTAGAGGTAGATTTCTTCACCCAGTTCCTCGAGAATATCCACGAGGTGATTGGCGACCGAGAAATCGATTATCTTATCATCAACCACATGGAACCTGACCACAGCGGCTCCATCGCCCTCATCAAGAAATATTACCCTAACATCAAGATTGTGGGCAACAAGAAGACGCTGGGAATGCTCGAAGGCTTCTATGGCGTAACAGATGACGTGGTAGAGGTGAAGAATGGCGAAACCCTTTCATTGGGCAACCGCGAGCTGAGCTTCGTTCTCATCCCTATGGTTCACTGGCCAGAGACCATGGTAACGCTCGATGCAAAGAACAAGGTGCTCTTCTCAGGTGATGCGTTCGGCTGCTTCGGTGCGCTGAACGGCGGAATCATCGATACGGAAATCAACTGCGAGACTTTCTGGCTGGAGATGGTTCGCTACTACTCAAACATTGTGGGTAAGTATGGAATCCCTGTTCAGAATGCCTTGAAGAAGTTGGCTGGCGTGGAGCTGGATTACATCTGCTCAACCCATGGTCCGGTTTGGCACGAGCATATTGAGAAGGTAATCGGCATGTATGATAAGATGTCGAAGTACGAGACGGAGCCGGGCCTCGTTATCTGCTACGGAACCATGTACGGCAATACCGAGCGCATGGCTGAAATCATCGCCCGTGCGGCAAGCAAGGCTGGCGTGAAGAACATCGTAATGTACAACATCTCGAAGACTCACCACAGCTACATCCTGCGCGACATCTTCCGCTACAAGGGCCTTATCGTGGGTGCTCCAACCTACAATGCCGGTCTTTATCACGAGATGGAGGTTCTCCTCTCCGAGCTTGCCAATAAGGACATCAAGAACCACCTCCTCGGTTGGTATGGTTCTCATTGCTGGGCAAGCAAGGCAGTAGCAAAGATTCAGGAGTGGAACGAAACCAAGCTCCACTACGAGGCTGTAGGCGAGCCTGTAGATATGAAGCAGGCGATTACTCCAGAGGTAAAGGCGCAGTGCGAGGCTCTGGGTAAGGCTATGGCAGAGAAGCTGCTGGCAGAATAAAAGATTTCTTGTTAGAGATTATTATAAAAGAGCGGAATGGCAACTGGGGTTAACAGAGTTAACAGTTAACAGTTGTTTTTCCGCTCTTTCTTTTGTTTTTTAAGGAACTAATCGAAAACTATTCATTCTAAATGAAAGGTTTTAGGTAAAAGTGTTCATTCAAAATGAAAGATTTCTGAAAAATTATTCATTCAGAATGAAAGATTTTTGTTTTTCTCTTGCTACTTTCAGATATTTTTCTTATTTTTGCCCACGAATCATAAAATAGTAAAGCAATGAAAGAACTGTTGAAACAAATAATATTTGAGCAGCAGGACAACTGCAGGCATCTTATGCAGGATGCCATCCCTCGACACATAGAAGAGGAATGGCTTACCACCTCGGAAATCCTTATCATAACTGGTGTAAGACGATGTGGAAAGTCGGTGTTGCTGCAGCAACTGCGTGATAAGTTGGAGGAGAAAGATTTCTTCTTCAATTTTGACGATGAGCGTCTCGTAAACTTTAAGCTTGAAGATTTTGCAACCTTGCAGGAATGCTTCTTTGAGCTTTTCGGTGAGCAACACACCTATTACTTTGATGAGATTCAAAACATTGCGGGTTGGGAAACCTTTGTCAGACGTCTTTACAATGAAGGCAATAAGGTGGTGGTGACAGGCTCCAATGCCCGGATGCTGAGCAAGGAGATGGGCACTCATCTCACAGGGCGTTATATCTCTGTGGAGGTTTATCCTTTCTCTTTTGCCGAATACCTGCAGCTGGAGCATATTGAGCCTTCGCAGAAAGATTTCTATCTGATGGCGAGCCGTTCCAAACTGCTGGGTCATTTCCGTGATTTCTTGGAGAGGGGTGGTTTCCCGAAATATCTTCAGACGGGTTCCGTCAGTTACCTGTCCTCACTTTATGAGAGCATTATCTTCCGGGATGTGATGGCTCGCAATGGTCTTACAAACGACAAGGAAATTAAAGAACTTGCATTTTATCTTGCCAGCAATGCCACCCAGCGTGTTACCTATAACTCGCTGGGAAAGATAGTGGGCATTCGCCATCCCGAAACCATCAAGAACTATCTGGAATATATTCAGCAAACCTACATGATATTCCAGTTGTTGAAGTATGCTCCATCGGTAAAGACCCAGATGTTGAGCCCGAAGAAGGTGTATTTTATAGATAATGCCATCATCAGCAGGATGGGTTTCAATGTCACGGATAACAATGGTGTAAAACTGGAGAATGCCGTTTTCATCGAATTGCTGCGAAGGGGTTACGACTTGTTCTACCATGCCGACAAGAAAGAGTGCGACTTTGTGGTGAGAGAAGGTGTAAGGATTACCCAGGCTTACCAGGTTACGGTGAAGATGGATGATGAGAAGACTCGCAAGCGTGAGATAGAGGGCCTGCAAGAGGCGATGGAAATCTATGATTTATCAGAGGGTTACATCATTACGCTAAATGAGAAAGAGGAGCTTACCGTGGATGGGAAGACGGTGCATATAATACCTGCTTGGGAATGGATGCTGAAGTAAACCGTGTTTTTACTCCCCAAAATTGTGTCTGACACAAAAAAACGTCATAAAATGATGTATTATGAAGTAAAGCTACCTTCTACCGAGAAGTCATTCGGCAGAAGGTAGCTTTACTTTTCTATAGAGGGTTCTATCCCTCGCAGAGCTTAGCCAGCTCTTCCAGGTTATCCGCCACTTCAATCACATCTCGCCAATCGCCACGAATCATGCTTTTCTCTGCCATGTCATCCAATAGGGCGATGGTGGAGTTCCAGAAGCCTTTCATGTTGTAGAGAATCACCATTTTGTGATGGTAGCCGATGGTGTGGGCGGCAGCGATGGTGAAGATTTCATCCAGGGTGCCGACGCCGCCAGGAAGGGCTACGAAGATGTCGCTCTGGGCAAGCATCAGGTCCTTGCGGTCGCTGAGATTATCACACGGAATCTCGATGTCGAGGTCAGGGAAGGTTCTGCCGCCTCGCTCTACAAGCGTAGGAACCACACCGATGGTTCTGCCGCCATTTGCCTTTACTGCCTTGCCAATGCAATCCATCAGACCAGAGTTGCAGCCGCCGAAAACCAGGTCGTGGCCGTTCTCTGCCATCCACTTTCCCATCTCTTCAGTCATCGTGAAGAAGTCGGGGTCGATATTCTTATTTGCTGAACAAAAAACTGCTATTTTCATATTGCTTTATCTTCTATTTGATGATGTTTTATCTGTTGTTATGAATGTTTTAGGCAAAGGTACGCAAAAATATCGAGATTATTGGGCTCTTTTTGCGGATAATTTCTTAATTTTGCAAACAATAACTAATCTTATAAACAGGAAGAAAGATTTCTAACAAAACAAGACAAGAGAATGAAAAGGATTATCACATATAGTATCATCGCATTGTTGCAGGTGTCGGAGGCGCTTGCTCAGACCTCTGTGTCGCTTGCAAAAACCTCTCCGAAGCCGAAGCTTCAGAAGCGGGAGAAGTATGAATGGCAGGGAGAGATTCCTACCTATGTAGAAACGCTGAAGAAGGAACTGACCTATCCGATGGCTTGGGGCAACAGTCCTATCAGGAACTTCAAGAAGTGGAAGAAGGCGGCAAGGGCGAAGGTTCTCGAATGCATGATGACGCCTCCGAAAGCGGCTGCGGCTTGGGATATGGAAGTGCTTGGTGAGGAACAGAGAGACGGGTATAAGGCGCAGAAAATCGCCTTTAATATCAACGCCTATTCCCGTATTACGGCTTATCTCCTGATTCCGGATGGCAAGGGACCATTCCCAACAGTCAATGCGCTTCATGATCATGGTGCCCATCTCTTTATCGGAAAGGAGAAGATGATTCGCCCTTTCTTTACTCCGGAAGAAAAAGATTCCCCTACGAAGCAGGCGCTCTGTCAGGAGATTCTGGATGATGCGGATGCGTGGGTAAGGCAACTTTACGATAATCAGTACGTGGGCGATTATCTGGCGAAGCATGGCTACGTAGTCTTTTCGGCAGATGCTCCGATGTGGGGAGAACGAGGCCGCAAGGAGGGCGTGGATAGAAACAAATACGACCTGATAGCCGGCAACATGATGATGCTGGGTAGAGACCTCTCTGCCTTCATGACTTACGATGATATTTCCAGTACCGAGTTCCTGGCTTCGCTGCCGATGGTGGATGCGAAGCGTATTGGATGCGTTGGGTGTTCGATGGGAGCCTATCGTTCGTGGATGCTCTCTGCTTTATCGGATAGGATCAAGGCGGGTGCTTCCATCTGCTGGATGATTACTACGGACGCTCAGCTTACTCGGAGATTCGGAAGAAAGGAGAATGGCGGTTTTGCGAATTGCATCCCGGGGTTGAGGCAATATCTCGATTATCCCCACATTGCCTCCCTCGCCTGTCCGAAGCCGATGCTCTTCATCAATGGCACAAAAGATAAGCTCTTTCCCGTACCTGGTGTAAAAGATGCTTTCGCCGAAATGCACAAGGTTTGGAAGAGTCAGGGAGCAGATAATCTGCTGGATACGGAACTTTGGGAAATCCCTCATTCCTGCGGATTGAAGGCGCAGGAGAAAATGCTGGAGTTTCTGGATAAGAATTTGAAATAAGAAATAAATAAAGAGCGGAAGAACAGCTGGGGTTAACAGAGTTAACAGTTAACAGCTGATTTTCCGCTCTTTCTTCTTTTTTATTTGATTGCAACCTTTATAATCTTTGATTCTTTAAGATTGCTAACTCTTATAATGTAGATGCCTGGTAATAGTTTCTTGACAGAATGCCAATTTTCATCAGCCACAATTTTTCCAGTCTCAACATTATCCCCATTTATGTTGTTGATTCTATATGAGCAGTTTGAGTTGGCTTTGTCTGCAACAGAAACCATGATTCCTTTTTGACTATTGAAGTAAATTTGCATTTCTTCAGTATTTTGTTCTGCGTGATTAATCCCTGTCGTGTTCGGTACAGAGAACTCAAAAGTGTCACCATATATGGTTTCTTTGCTAGTGGTTGCAAATGTTCGGTATGAATAAGTTGCCCCAGAAATGAGTCCCTTTATTTCTGCTTGCATATATTGCCCTGTAGATTCAAGGACAGTCTTGTTTGGGCTTTTTGATGTCCAATATTCAAACCCTTGTTTGGTAATTTTGTCGGAACCACCGATTACGTATCCTGTCAACTTTATACTTTGCTCATTTTGTTCATAGGTAGAAGTAAAAACATCAGGCTTGAAATAAGCGTAAGCGTCTGATGTTCCGAATGCTAACCAATCACCGTAAGTATAGTCTCCCTTTGCATCTTTGTAGTATGGACGATATTTATAGTATGTGTTTGCACTCAGATTGTTTAGCGTACCAGATAACTTGCCATTGATTACTGGGCATTCAGAATAGGTGGAAGGAACCAAATCTGGTGCATCATATTTTCGCCATTCAAACCCAATGTTATGTGTAGCATCGCAATTTGTGTTAGCACTTATTCGTGCGGTTGTATTTGAAACCATGTCCGTTGGTAGATTTTCAAATGTAACACTTGGAGCAAAGAATTCGTATGCATCACTTCTGTAACGTTGCCCTTTAGCATCAACTATGAAATAAGCATAGTACGTCTTGCCTGGTACTAAATCTACAAATTTATGTGTTAGTTTATTTGTCCATTTTGTTGTTCCCCAAGCTGTCTTCATATCCGAGATTTCCCATCCGCAGCTATCAATATACTGTTCTCCAACATTAAATGTTCCTTTGACAGTGCAACTTGTTGGGGTTATAATAGTTTTCTTACTTATTATATATGATCCCGCGGAATTAGTTCCACATATAGTATAGCCAGACATTATGGTATCCCCCTCATAGATGGCATATCCATAGTATTTGCCAAAACTTCCCCATGGTAAGTCGTTAAACCAAAAGGTACGCCCTTCTTGGTAATTGTAGTTAACTGAAGTGGAAGGGATTCCTTTGGCTATAATTTTATTGTTGGAGATGATACCTACTTCTGAAGCCCCTTCGTCAGCGATAACTTCGAATTTGAGAGAGGTATATCCAGTCTCTCGAAGATTAAGATCAACATAAGGGTTGGTTGCAGGATAAGTATATACGTTTTGTTTTTCTATATCTCCTTCCTTATAAGTAATTACGACTTCCCTTTCTTTGAAATAGACTCCCTTTAATACCCAAAGGTCGCCTTCCCAACCTTTCCCTTTAGAAATTAATGTTTTGCCATTGCAGGTTACACTTATAAGTTTTAAAGGTTCGGTATTGGCTTCACTTTTTAAGGTGTCAATATATAGGTAAAGAAATGAACGTTTGTTTTCTGCTTTTGAAACAACAAACCCCGTTTTGCGTCCCTCAAAAATCTTTTCGTTGTTTGTTTTACAGTAAACAGTACCGTTTATGTCTTTATATTTTTTGTTGTTGCTATTAATAAAGACATTTTCGAGTAAGTTGGCTCCTTTGAAAGACAAACTATCAATATCTTCAATGTCCTCACTTATGTAAATGGTACGTAAATCACTTCCAGAGAAGGCGTAGTTGCCGATTTTCTTCACACTTTTTGGCCAGTAAAGTCGTTTGGCGTATAGTTCATGATTGTTGTAGTAGGGACAGAATGCGTATCTTAAATCATTACAATAAGTATGATGGTAATAACAGTCGTATCCATTAGGCTTGGGGTAACCTTTATGTTCGTGTTTGTTTGATATAGAATCTTTCTCCGAGGTGTAGAAATAAGTGTAGTCATATTCTTTTGAGGATTGTTTCTGGTAAGTTTCATAATAGTATTTTTCCCCCTCTACTAAATAAATATCTGACAAATCAAGAATCTCTAATTTGGTTAGATTTTTTATGACATCAAGATCCTCACTATTAAAAGGACCTGAAACTTTCAGCTCCGTAATCGAAGCATAGTCTTCTTTTGGAATAAATTGTCTCAAAGTACCACCTTCTGTTAAGGTTACATCTAACAACTTGGCATAGCAAACATTAGTAAACAACAACATGAGTAATGTAGCAATCAGTTTGAATGATTGATGCCGAATGGAATGTAAATTCGTCTTCATGTTCAGAAATAAATGCCTAGCTCCTCCTAATCGGCTATAAATTAATATGCAAAAAGCGTGAGGGGCTGTATATTACCTATCCTCTTATCAGGCTTCTCGCATTGCCTACAGAAAGGATAAGCAACAGCCACCCACGCTAATACGAGTATATAGTTATCCCAAGGGATAGTATATATACATAGCCTGGGCGTTGTTGCTACTCTTCCTTTTCTGTATTCAAACTTTGCGAGAATTTGATAAGAAGGTCAAGTTTCAATAACGCTCTTCGTTCTAATATGTCTGACGCACATTCGTTTGTCAAGTGCAAAAGTACGAAAACTTTTTGATTTTCACGAATGTTTCCTAAAAAACTTTTGATTTTTACGAAATTTATGTTGTCTAAGCGTATAGTCGAATATTCACATTAGTGCTGATGGTTGAGTTTTATGTTAAGAGTTTACTACGCTAACCCCCTTAAAATGTTGTTAGCGTAGTAAACTTTTGCGTTTCTAATCTGTCTTATATCTTAACTTTTTGCCTTTAAATTCCCCAAAAGTATGTTTTTTTTGAGATTTGGGGATTTTGACGACAAAATATTGTATCTTTGCACAGTTTATTTAACACACATTAATTTAACGGCTGTTACATTATGAAGTTTTATGATCGGAAAAAGGAGATAGAGATACTGCGCAGGAACTGGGAAAAATCGGCTGAGCATTCCCTTTTCACTGTGATGATAGGCAGAAGGCGTATCGGAAAGACGCTTCTCTTGCTCAAGACAGAGCAAGAGCAGAAGTGTTTTGCTTGTGTTTTTATTCCCTTACTCCCGATTATGCAGCTTGGTTAATCAAGCGCAGGGATTTTTTTAATTAGTAATTTTGAAATAACTAACTGAGAAAATACTAAAATAAAAAGAGCGGAAGAACAGCTTGGGGTTAACAGAGTTAACAGTTAACAGCTGATTTTCCGCTCTTTCTTCTATAAATATGTAAAAGTCTACTACGCTAACGGCTTTAAAAATGGGGTTAGCGTAGTGAACTTTTTGAGTGTGCTGAATGCATCTTTACCACAACTCCTTAGGCGACAGGTCTTTATCCTTCCTACCCATCAGGTAGTAATCGGCAAGGAACTGGAGGTTTGCCTGCGTAATCTTCAAGCCTTCTTCCTTTACATACTGGCTTGTAAAGATGTTTGCATCAGGAATCAGGTTGTTTTCTATCAGTTTGCAGACAATTTCGTAAGGGAATGGGAGACCATTGCCGCTGATAATGCCAAAGCTGTCGGTCTCTGCACGCTCCTGTACATAGTATGGGTTCTCAGGCGATGCGATGCAATGAGCCAGACCGAAACTGATGTTGATGCCTGTATATGGACTTCCGCTTAAGATGATGCCTTTCTCGTATTTCTGAGGGAATCGGATGTCCTTTGGCAACTCGAATTCAATCTCCTTGAGGAATTCCTTCAGCGTCTTCACATCTTCCAGGAAGATGAACTTGTCTTCGTATCCCTTCGCTTTGAGCAGATTGTAGTCGTGAATCGCCTTCTCATGATCTGCCTTTTCATGTAGCTCTATAGCCTTCTTTCTGAACTCCTCATCCTCCCAGAGCTTGTGGGTAGGCATGTTCTTGCAAATCTTGCAGAGCCATTCGTAAGAAGTGAGCGCCAGAAGATTGTTTCTGCCGACGATAGTCATTTCCATCTGCACAGAATAAGCGAGCGGTTCGGTAAGACCCTGAGGCGAGTTTGCCATCTGCTGGAGGGTAAACTGCAGGCGCTTCTGGTTGCCCACGTTGAAATAGCAGCCATAATGGAACCACGCCAGGGTGTCGCGACGGTGAATCTCATCCAACTCCTTGTTCTTCTCGATTTCCTCTTCGGTCGTTTCAGCGTTGCCCTCTATCTCAGGCATTTCGCTGAGATAAGTCAGAAGACGCTCGTTTTCCGGAGCCGTTTCATACTCTCTGTCGAGAATGTTGTAGGCAAGTTTGGCAGCCAGTTCCAGGGTTCCGAAGAGGAAAGGAACGGCTTCCTGTACGAAACTGCTCTGCTGGTAATGGTGCCAGAGCAGGAACTTGACATCAGCGATGTTGATTTCCTCTGGGTCGTAAGCCGGGTCATCTTCGTTGAGCGTACTCTTGATGAATTCGCTTTCTTTCTCATAGAAAGGAATGTAGGTGCCGTAGCGCTGCTTGCATTCTTCCGTGAAAGTCTTCCAAATGCCTGTGCCCGAAATCACATCTTCAAAATAACCGGCAATGCTGAGTGCCAGCTGCTTGGCGTCATCCATATTCTTGAAGTTATGGGTGTAGCACGCCTCGTCAAGAGCATGGTATATTTCGTTGGCGAGTTCTGTATAATACAGATCTGTTTCGTCTGCTTTTTCGTATGGATGCAAAGCAATCCATTCTTGGGTGAAAATAACTTTTTTCATATATTTCAAGTTTTCTTGGTTATCTGTTTGTTGTAACTTTCATGCAAAGGTAATAAAATATTGCAGAAATCTGCAAGAAACTCGCATTTTTTTCGTATCTTTGCACCCGAATTTAGGCAATCTTAATAAATGCGTGGGATTGCCGCAAGCGTTTCGGAAGGATTTTGCACCCTAATTCATGGCTGGGAGGGTGAATTCGGCCTTCCATTTTGATTATAATGAATTAAGGTTAAAAAGATTTGAAGACATTTGAAGAATTAGGCGTGAGCGAGGAGATTCGCCATGCCATCGAAGAGCTTGGATTTGAGAATCCAATGCCAGTTCAGGAAGAAGTAATCCCATATTTGCTTGGTAATAAGAACGACGTGATTGCGTTGGCGCAGACCGGTACGGGTAAGACTGCATCTTACGGTATTCCGGTAATCCAGAAAACTGATGCCGGCAGCAAGCAGACACAGGCTATCATCCTCAGTCCTACACGTGAGCTCTGCCTCCAGATAGCAGACGATTTGAACAGTTTTGCCAAGTACATCGACGGTTTGCATATTGCCGCTGTTTATGGCGGTACCGACATCGGAAGCCAGATTCGCACCCTGAAGCATGGTGTGCAGATTATCGTGGCTACCCCTGGCCGTCTGCTCGATTTGATTAATCGTGGCGTGGCTCAGTTGGAGAACGTAAACAATGTGGTGCTTGATGAGGCTGACGAGATGCTGAACATGGGCTTCTCTGAGAGCATCAATGCCATCTTTGAGAACGTTCCGGAAGATAGAAACACTCTGCTCTTCTCGGCTACCATGAGCAAGGACATCGAGAAGATTGCCCTCAACTACCTGCACGACCACAAGGAAATCGTAGTGGGTTCGCGCAACGAGGGTGCTGAGCATGTAAACCACATCTACTATCTGGTAAATGCCAAGGACAAGTATCTCGCCCTGAAGCGTGTGGTGGATTTCTATCCACGCATCTTTGCAATTATCTTCTGCCGTACCAAGCTGGAGACTCAGGATATTGCAGATAAGCTGATTAAGGATGGTTATAATGCAGAGGCGCTGCACGGCGACTTGAGTCAGCAGCAGCGTGACCTCACCATGCAAAAGTTCCGCAACCATACCGTTCAGTTCCTGGTGGCTACCGATGTGGCTGCCCGTGGTCTGGATGTAGATGATCTGACTCACGTTATCAACTATGGTTTGCCTGATGATGTGGCAAGCTACACCCACCGAAGCGGCCGTACCGGTCGTGCCGGAAAGAAGGGAACATCCATCTCTATCATCCATACCAGAGAGAAGTTCAAGGTTCGCCAGATAGAGAAGCAGATTGGCAAGGAGTTCGTGGACGGCGTATTGCCTACCCCAGAGGAAATCTGCAAGAAGCAGCTCTTCAAGACCATGGACGACATCATGAAGACCGATGTGGACGAGGATCAGATTGAACCATACATGGCAGAAATCAACCGCCAGTTTGAGTACATCGACAAGGAGGACATCATCAAGAAGATGGTAACCATCACCTTCGGTAAGTTCCTCGATTACTATAAGAATGCTCCTGAGATTATCAAGCCTGAGACCGGCAAGGGTTCCCGTGGCGGCGAAGGTCGTGGCAGCCGTGGCGAGGGCCGTGGCAAGGTTTCCAATGGTCGCAGAAAGCACGAGACTGAGGCTGGTTTCAAGAGACTGTTCATCAACCTGGGTAAGGCGGATGGTTTCTATCCGGGCGAAATCATGCAGTATCTGAACAAGCATGTGAAGGGTCGCCAGGAGGTGGGTCACATCGACCTGCTGAGTAAGTTTGCCTATATCGAGGTGCCTGAGGAGGATGCTAAGCGCGTGATGAAGGCATTGAACGGTACTGAGTACAAGGGCAGAACCGTAAGATGTAACGATGCTGATGAGGAAGGTCATGGCAGAGCAGCCCGTGGCGGTCGCAGTTCTGAGGGCAGAGGCGGTCGTTCTTCAGAAAGAGGCGGACGCAGCCGCAGAGGTTCTTCTGATGATGCAAGAGATTCTCGTGATTCTCGTGGAAAGGGAGGACGTGGAAGCCGTGGCGAATCTCGTGGCGGCAGAAAGTCTCGCCCTCAGGAGGATACAGGCGATTGGCGTCAGTTCTTCCAGAACAACGACAACGTGAAGTTCAAGGGCGAGGAGCCAAACTTCGAAGAAGAAGGCTGGGCTCGTCGCAGACCTAAGAAGAAGTAATTTAGGCAGACGATATATAATAAGGTGAAAGCCTGCATCGAATGGGATGATTCTCCCAGTTTGATGCAGGCTTTTGCTATTTTATAATGTATGCCTAATACTACGCATGTAGACGATATTGCCAATTGGTGCACTCTGTGATAGTACACATTTTAGCTAACATTCCAAGTTTTTTTCATGAAATTCTAAACTTTTCTACAAAAGTTATTGTGTTTTCAAATATCTTTTGTATCTTTGAGGCGGATTTGGTGAAAATCATCTCCAGACATGTTAGAAATTAATAAGAAGCGTTATGCTTATTTTGTGAATTGGAAACCTAGAAAATTTCTCAAACGCACAAGGGTGGCATAGTGGTTCTCACGCAAGCGTGGGCTGCTATTTCACATTCGTGCGTTAAGGTTTCCTAGGACCTCCAATTCAGAACGTGGCATAGTCAGTACCACGCTTCACGTTTAATTAGAGGTTCATCCGAAGTGCTGGGATGATGATGGAGAATAGACTAATGAGTAACTTTAAAACCATTTAAATTTAGTTCGGACGAGAAATGTATATGTATTGCTTTGTTTATAGAAAATCTTAAAAATGATGTGATGGTGAAAGAAAATGTTAAACCTAAGAGTCAGATAGAATTCTTCATAAATAAGTCTGCAAAGGAATTCAATAACGATACTAAAATTTATCGTTATATGGATTTTGATTGCTTCTTGCAAATCTTAGATAAAAAGTTTTATATTTCTGCAAAGAAACATTTTTCTGATTGTTATGATGCAGGAACAAAAGTCCCATTGAAGGACATATTTAAGAATTTTGTGAATGTATGTGAAGGCAAAAGCGTGGTACTGAAAAACTATACATCTATAGAATTGATAGAAATGTTCAAGAAGTCACAAAACTATCTTACCTCTTGTTGGACTTTGAACAAAGATGACATTTTGATGTGGCAAGCATATACACATGGCAATTGTGGTATTTGTATTGAATCAACAGTGGGAAATGTAATAGCAGCATTGGATCCAAACGCAATTAAACCTTATTTGATATGTTGTTCTCCGATGTATTATAACGGATATTCAAGTTTACAGGAAGTTGAAGGAATCTTATTTCAAAAACAGAACCAATATAAAGGAGAAAAAGAGGTTCGTTTTTATTTTTTGAATGGTATTTTTAATGACGAATCAGCTAATTATGATAAAAACTACGCAGTGTTTGATATTGATTCTGATGTTTTGATAGATGAGGTGATATTATCTCCCTTTATGCGTGGCAACAGTGCACAAGTTCTGAAACATAAATTAGAGGAAAGTAATCCATATTTAGAAGGACGTATATACAAATCAGAAATTAGTTTATAATGTTTGGGGTATATTTTAAGAATCAAAAAGGAAGCGTTATGAAGAAAGTGTTATCTAAGATTTTTGTAATTTTTGCTTTTTGCTTTTCTTTTACGGAAACCTATGCTCAATACAAGATAGAGCAGGATGGATGGGGAGGAGAGTATATGGGACAATTGGTTGCAACAGGCTATCATGTTTGTGGCTCTTTTTTTGATAAGGTTCCATTATCGTTATTAGTCCAGTGTGAAAGTGCAAAGAATATATATCATGTGTCATGTCTTTTAAGTCTATATTCTCCTTGTGAGTTTCCTCCAAGAGGTATTCTCTTGTTGAAAACCGACAAAGGTGAAGTCATAGAACTTTCATGTGGTGCAAATGGTGGTAACATAAAAAAGGAACAGCGTTTAGATGGTAAGGTCTTTTATCGTTATAGAGCTGTTGTGTTTTTCGAGATTAAAGAAGAGAAACTTAAAGAGATTATCGAAGGGCAAATAGTAAAGGTACGCTTTCAAACGGAAAGTAAACCATTGGATAAAGTCTTTAAAAACAATGAATTTAGCTACGTTTTATATTTATCGTGGTTAAGTATTCAGAGAAGGCTTTATCCAGAAAGGTTTAAGGATGAACTTCGAGAAGGATTTTGAATTAAAGCGTAATGCATTTGATTGGAAGTATATTTTAGGTTAATGATAGATACATAATTTATGAAAAATAAGATTTTTGTTATATTTTGTTTGTTGTTGGCTATAGGTATGAACTCTTGTGGCAATAAGCAAACGACATCTGGTAAGGATAAACTCGATACAGTATGGAATGAAAGAGTACAAGATACATTTTATGGTCTTGTTTTAGGAAAAGAAGCTTCTGTTGATAAAATTGTTACAACATTAGAAAGCCATGGGTTTTATTGGAATAAACAATACAGCACGGATGAGTTGTTGCATTTTAGATCACGCCAAAGTCAATATTTTTCTTTTGGTGGGCTTAGTTGGCAAATGCTAGATGTAGAAAGAACCAATAATATTCTTAGTGCTGTTCGATTTATGAATAGTGGTTTAGATAAGGCAGCGGCATTGAGTACTTATAAAGATATAAAAATTGCAATGGAAGCAAAGTATTCTCCATCAGCGATAGCTACAACGGATACTACGATTTATGCAGAAACTTATTATTTGGGCAGGAATAAGGTTTATTCAACTCTCTCTTGTTTTAGATATGAAGCTGTAGAAAAGAAAATAATGATAGGGACAAGATTAGTGTATTGGACAAAAAAAGGAAAAAAAGCTTCTAATGATGAACTGTAAAATAAAAGAAGGTAACTAAAGTTTCCCACCCCAAAATAATGGGGTAAAAATAACAGTTTCTCAATAAAAAGTTGTATCTTTGTAATCGTCAAACAACAATAAAACAACGATTTAAAGAGTAACTGTTATTGATGCAAAATTAAGCAATTTTTCTGAGTTGTCCAACATATTAAGTGTTAAAAGTTCATTGAGAACGAATTTAATGTCTCTTTTCACCCGATTTGGGCTTGGTCATCTGCTCTGTAGAATGTCCTTGGAGAAGCAAGCAGGCATTCCTACCGTTCTGCTAATCCTGTCTCTCTGTCTTTTCCGTATAGCAGGTGAGAGCATACACTCCATGTATAAGAAGTCATATTATGACCTTCTGAATACAGGTCACAATTGCTATTATCGAATGATGCGCAGAGCTACCATGGACTGGCGCAAACTCCTTATAGGGATGGCTCTTCGCTTTTTGGCAATTCTTCGTAAGGAACATGCCGAAGTATCTTCTGATAACGCAAGTTACATATTTGACGACACTACGTTGGAGAAAACAGGCTATGGCATAGAGCAAATCAGCCGTGTCTTTGACCATGTGCAGGGTAAATGTATCCTTGGATTCAAACTGTTGGTATGCGCATTTTTTGACGGAAAGAGTACGATACCTATAGATATGTCCCTTCACTGCGAGAAGGGCAAGAAGAAGGACTTCGGACTTACTGCAAAGCAACGTAAGAATCGTTTCTCTAAAAAACGCAAGAAAGAGGATCCTAACTTCATGAGATTCAAAGAATCAACGGATTCAAAGCTTCAAGTTGCTGTGGAAATGCTAAAACGAGCATGGGCTCACAAGAGTTTACGTGCCAAGTATGTGCTTTGTGACAGCTGGTTCACCTGCGAATACTTCATCAGCGAGGTTCTCAAACTCGGCAAGGGTGATCTGAACCTTGTTGGATTGGCAAAGATGGGCAACACCAAGTACTCTGTAAATGGGAAGTTGCACAATGCAATGGAACTGATAGCACTATATGAAGGCAATTCTCAATTTTGCCATAACTGCAGACGGTACAAGTGCCATTATATCGCATTGAGAGGAAAACTGGGAGACCAGCCTGTACGTATCTTTCTTATAAGATATGGCAGAAACCATCGATGGAATGTTTTGTTGAGCACAGACCTCAGTATGTCTTTTGTCAGGGCATTTGAGGTTTACCAAATTAGATGGAACATAGAGGTTCTGAACAAGGAATGCAAGCAGTATCTTGGTCTCGGAGCATGTGCTGGTAGAGACTTTGATGAGCAAATAGCCGATTGTACTCTCTGCTTCCTTACATATATAACTATGGCCTTAGAGAAGAGATTCTTTGAATATGAAACCATGGGAGAACTGTTTGGAAATATGGAGGAAGACCTTATGGCGTTGACTCTTTGGAAACGAGTGCTATACTGCATAAAGCGTCTTTTGGAAGTTCTTTGCGAGCATCTTGGTGTTACCATTGACGAACTGGAAGAGAGCCTGATTAATGATGACGAAGCTGCCTCCGCTTATCTTGTCATGGCTAAAGCGCTGGAAGATGGAGAACGAACGAAAAATGTTGCATGAAACAACATCCATTTTTGTTGATATTCAATGATGCAGTATATATATCTTACCCAACTTTTAGACTTTACAGACTACTTCAAGAGCTAAACCTGAAATTAGAATTATATGAGGATTATTCTCAAAATGTAGAGTCTGACGAATTATGATAGATATGCATCAAATGGGATGTTTTGATGCAATATCCATATTTTGCGGTAAAAATACAGCAATTTCTTTGGTAAATTGCGGTGTTTTTACCGCAATTTTTGTATATTTGCAGCCGTAAACATCAAATAAGGAAAGAAATATGGAATTTTTGAAGCAACTTTCAGACAATCTTATCAAGCGTACCGATACTCGATACCTACGATATATGTATCATCAGATTCCTTGGTCGAATCGGATGACGGCTCTTGTTGGACCTCGTGGAGTCGGCAAGACAACACTTCTTTTGCAGTATATCAAATTGAATCTTCAGATGAAAGACACACTCTACGTGAGTGCGGAATCCATCTATTTCGCTAATCATACTCTCTTTGAAACAGCAATGAAGTTTAGCCAACTTGGAGGCAAGCATCTTTTTATCGATGAAATACATAAATATAAGGGATGGGCTACAGAACTTAAAATGATATACGATAATCTGCCAACCTTGCAAGTGGTATTTACCGGTTCTTCTGTGCTTGATATTTATAAAGGTACAGCAGATTTAAGTCGACGAGTACTGGTCTTTACGATGCAAGGTTTGTCTTTTCGCGAATACATCGGTATGGAAAAGGGCCTAGATATTCCTGTTTCTACATTGGAACAAATCGTAAATAATGAAGTCGTTTTGCCGGAGGAGATTGAGCATCCGTTGGCATTGTTTAATGAATATCTGCGCAAGGGCTACTATCCTTTTTCTAAGGATGAGGGCTATCGGATGCGACTGAATCAAGTAGTGAGTATGACTTTGGAGACGGATATTCCACAATATGCCAATTATACGGTGATGGTGTCCAGAAAATTGAAGGAACTGATGCAGGTAATAGCTGATAGTGTGCCTTTCAAGCCAAACATGAGTACCATTGCTACAACTATCAAGGTGGATCGCAATAATCTGCCCGATTACTTCGAACTGATGGAGCGTGCAGGTTTGATAGCCCAGCTTCACGAGTCCACAGGAGGTGTGCGTGGTTTGGGCAAGGTAGAAAAGGTGTATCTTGATAATACCAATCTCTCCTTTGCTCTCTCTTCTTCGGTACCTGATATTGGCAATCAACGAGAGACTTTCTTTTTTAATCAGATGCGTGTGAATCATGCTGTCTTCAATTCTCCAATCTCTGATTTCCAGATAGAAGACAAGACTTTTGAGATTGGTGGTAAAAAGAAAGGTCAGAAGCAGATTTCTGAGGCTAAAGAAGGATATGTTGTGAAGGATGATATAGAGACAGGCATGGGCAATGTTATTCCTCTCTGGGCTTTTGGTATGAACTATTAGACAATTATAAGTTAATGAAGAAAACTATTCTTATCGCTTGTCTGGGACTGGTAAGTCTGGGTTTGCAAGCACAGAGCATTTCGCTCGCTGGTGAATGGAATGTGGAGTTGGGAAAGAGCGGTAGCGCTTTTGCCAAGAGTAAGCGTGCCTCGCAGGGTGAGGTGAAGCGTGCCATCCTTCCCGGCACCATCGATACGAACCATCTGGGATTCGCTCCGAAAGATACGATGGAAACAACGCATCTTACGAGACTCTATGCCTATAAAGGAGCTGCAAGATATTCCAGAACAATCAATATCCCGAAGGACTGGAAGAAGAAGCCGGTAGAACTCTTCCTGGAGCGTACCCGACCAACCTGGGTGTATGTGGATGGAGAACTGGTGGATTCCTGCAACTTCATCTCTACTCCCCAGCGCTATCTTCTGCCAAAGAAGGTGAAGCCGGGCAAGCATTTCCTGGAAATCGTGGTGGATAATGGAAGAGGTGTGCCTGAGCAGGTTTACGGTTCCAGCCATGCTTATACAGAAGATACGCAGACCAACTGGAATGGAATTATCGGCGAGATACGCCTGGAAGTGAAGAGTGAAGAACGAAGAGTGAAAAATTCAAATGTATTGCCTGATTTCGCCAAGGATTTTCATATCAAGGGCGCCCACTTCTACGCCAATGGTCATAGGATATTCCTCCGTGGCAAGCACGATGCAGCTGTATGGCCGCTGACGGGACATGTGGAAATGGGCGTGGAAGGCTGGATGAAGTATCTTGGAATCTGCAAGGAGTATGGAATCAACCATGTGCGCTTTCATTCCTGGTGCCCTCCGGAAGCGGCTTTCGTGGCAGCGGACAGTCTGGGAATCTATCTCCAGCCGGAGCTTCCTTTCTGGGGTTCTTTTGACAAGAAGGATGAAAGGCTGATGGCGTTCCTGCATCAGGAAGGCGAGAACATCCTCAGAGAATACGGTCATCATCCATCTTTCAGAATGATGGCGTTGGGTAATGAACTCTGGGGAGATATTGACAAGATGAAGGAGTTTGTGGATGATTTCCGCAAGATTGCGCCCGATAAATACTATACCTTGGGAAGCAATTACTATCTCGGTTATCAGGGAATAAAAGAAGGAATGGATTACTTCACCACTTGTCGCATCGGAGGCGAGGGATGGGGCAAATACAATACCCATACCCGTGGTTCCTTCTCGTTTGCCGATGCCTACGATGGAGGAATGATCAATCATTTCCATCCTAATTCTACGATGAATTTTGATGAGGCTTGCGATAAGGCCGGAATCCCAATCATCTCTCACGAAACAGGACAGTTTCAGACCTATCCTGATTATCGGGAAATGAAGAAATACACCGGAGTGCTTCATCCTTATAACTTCGAAGTTTTCCGCCGTCGTCTGGCTGCAGCTGGAATGCTCTCGCAGGCAGATGATTTCCACAAGGCTTCGGGTTTATGGAGCGTGAAACTCTATAAAGCCGATATAGAGATGGATTTGAGAACCCGGAATATGGCGGGCTTCCAATTGCTCGATATTCAGGATTATCCCGGTCAGGGAAGTGCTTTCGTTGGTATCCTGGATGTGTTTATGGAGAGCAAGGGAATCACTACGCCCGAGGAATGGCGTCAGTGGTGTTCGCCAGTGGTTCCTCTGCTGGAAATGAAGAAGTTCTGCTTCGAGGATGGCGAGAAGATTCTGGCTAAGGTAAAGGTTGCCAACTATGGCGGTTCTTCGCTGAAGGGCAAGAAACTGAAATGGCGTCTGGCTGCCGAGAACGGATTGTTTTGTATGGATGATGGAACTTTCAGCACCAAGGATGGTGAAGTGAGAAAGAATGTGGGCGACTTGATGGCTGAGGATGAGGGAGTATTGAACATCTTTTCATACGAAGAAGGTTTGGTGGATGTGGGTGAACTGAATGGTGTTTTCCACGTGCAGCAACCTACCAAGCTGCTTCTTACATTAAACATTGAAGGAACAGAGGCGAGAAACTCCTACGAACTTTGGGTTTATCCGAAGAAGGCGATGGAAAAGAAGGGCGTCATCATAGCCAAGGATTTGAATGATGAAGTGGTGAAAGTCTTGGAAAAGGGCGGAAAGGTGCTTTGGATGCCTACGGCTTCCAGTCATTTCGTGGCTGCCGATGATACGCTTTCGCAGGCAGATAATGCTACTCCTTATACTGTTGGCGGACTCTTCCAGACCGATTACTGGAATTATCGCATGTTCAAGACCATCTGCGAGAACAACAAGAAGAAGGTTTCTCCAGGAACTCTGGGCATTCTTACGAATCCGGAACATCCGATATTCAAGGGATTCCCTACGGAAATGCACACCAACTGGCAATGGTTCCCAGTTATCAAGGAATCGCATCCGCTGGTGCTTGACAACTTCGCCAAGGATTATCGCCCGATTGTTCAGGTGATAGATAATATCGAGCGGAATCATAAGTTGGGTTTGGTGATGGAATGGAAGGTGGGAGCCGGAAAGCTTCTCGTCTGCATGAGCGATTTGGAGAAGGCTTCGAAATATCCGGAAGGCAAGGCTTTCTATCAGAGTATAATTGATTATATGCGCTCTGCCGATTTCAATCCTCAGGTGAAGATGACAGCCTCTGATTTGCTGAAGACATTGAAGGAAGAGCCTAGAAAAGTTAGTTTGAAAGAACTGAATAATATCTCGCAGTATTAGTTGAGAACCTATAAGAAAAAATAAGAGCGGAAAGCCAGGAGTTAACAGGTTAACAGTTAACAGCTGATTTTCCGCTCTTTTTATATCATCCTGAGACTAATCTTTAGCCCAGGATAAACCATTCTATCATCTCTGTTGATTTAGAGATAGGATTTACTTCGCATTGATCTCCTTCAAGAGGCGGTCTGCGTGACCCCACTTATCCATCAGGTAGAGCACATAGCGAATATCCACACCGATGCAGCGAGCCAGACGCTTGTCGAAGTTGATGTCAGAACTGAGACTGTCCCAGTTGCCATCGAAGGCAAGACCAATCAACTCGCCCTTGCCGTTGAACATAGGGCTACCAGAGTTACCGCCGGTAATATCGTTGTTGGTGAGGAAACAGAGCTGCATCTTGCCAGTCGCCTTATCCTGATACTTGCCGAAATCCTTCTCAGAGAGAAGCTCGTGCATGATAGGCTCAGCGTAGTAATCGATGACCTTATCGCCCTTCTTCATCTTCTCAACGAGACTCTCGGCTGTGGTATAATAGCCTGATGGCTTGCCACCGAGGTCGAAACCGCCTACCTGACCGTAGCTCAATCGCATGGTGAAGTTGGCGTCGCTGTAGTGAGGCATGTCTTCCTCCATACGGAGTTTAGCAGCACAGAGATACTTCTCCTGCTCGGCGATACTGTCGTTGATGCTGCCCATCTGAGCAGCGAAATCGCCATATACATCGTTCAGATCCATACCGAAGCTTACGCCTGGATCCTTCTCATATCCCTTCTTGTTGAAATAGAGCTTGGCACCCTTCTTCATGATGAGCGACTTCTCCCAGAGATAATCCACATACTTGGCGTAGTTGCCGCCAAACTCAGTATCGATGGTCTTGTAGAACTTAGGCAACCACTTTGCATCTACGTGCTCCTTGTAGTTCTTCAAGAGGGTAGCGAGCACCTCCTTATCGAGCGCCATATCCCATTCTGCAGAGTTATCTTCAAACTCATGATACTGCTTCTTCTTGTTCTTCTCAGGGCCCTTCACCTCCATGTTGGTCTGGAGCTTGATGGCACGGGTAGAGAACTCGATATTGCTTCTTCTGGTGAAAGATTCAGAGAAGTTGGTCCAGGCATACTTCACGTCTGCGCTCTCCTTGTAGAGCTTGGCGAGCTTGTCGAAATCTACCTTGTGGGCGAGGTCGTTGGCTGCCTTGGCTGTATCCTGCCAAGCACGGAGACGGGTTTCGTACTCACGCTTCAGATTCACGATGCCGATAGAGTCGATACACTTGTTCATACCGATGGCATTCTTCCAGTAGTTGGAAGAGCTGGCGTATTTGCTGTCGTACTTGATGCGGACAGCCTCGTCGGCACGCATGTGCTTCTGCATCACCTCCTGCTTTACGCCACGAACCTGGGCACGAGGTGCATTCTCAGCATCGCGCATGGTCTGGATTCCGTAGCTTGAAAGATAGCGCTCTGTGCTGCCTGGGTAACCCATGGTCATCGCATAGTCGCCATCCTTGTAACCCTGGAGAGAAACCTGAGCCCAACGCTTAGGATGATAAGGCACATTGTCCTTGCTGTAGGCAGCAGGACCATTGGTCTTAGGGTCAGCATAGATGCGGAATACAGAGAAGTCGCAGGTCTGGCGAGGCCACATCCAGTTGTCTGTATCGCCACCAAACTTACCCATAGACTTTGGCACGGTGAAAACCAGACGCAGGTCGGTGAAGTCGCGGTAAGTAGTAGCGTACCACTTGTTGCCCTCGTAGAAAGGCTGAACGGTGATATGGAGGGTAGAATCGTTCTTCTTCGCCTCTTGGGTCATCTCATTCTCCAGAGAATCGATGAGTTCATCACGCTTTTTGTTGTCGAGTTTCTCGTATCCGAGGCTCATCACCTTATCGGTTACATCCTTCTGTTCAACCATGAAGCTTACGAACATATTCTCGTTAGGCAATTCCTCTGCGTATGATTTAGCAAAGAAACCGTTGAGCATATAGTCGTGCTCCACGGTAGAGTGGCTTCTGATAGCCTCGAAACCGCAATGGTGGTTGGTAAATACCAAACCGTCTGGAGAAACGACTACGCCCGAGCAATAGCCAGAGAAGTTTACCACAGCATTCTTCAGGGCGTTCTCGCCGTTGTAGAGCTGGTCGTAAGTCATACTGAAGCCTTCGCGCTGCATCATCTCATACACAGCGTTTGGCAAGTTGTAAATCGTCCACATTCCCTCGTCAGCGTGTGCGGTATTGATTCCGCAGAACGCCATGATAGAGGCGATAAGGACCGTTGCTTTTTTCTTCATTACTTGTTTTTGTTTTCTATTTTTATTATGATGTTATTATTATCCATTTTCCACCAGTTCTGTCCACCTTTTAAATTTTCAGTCCACCTTTTCTGTCTACTTTTTGCAAGGTATGTTTATAAAGTGGGCTCTTTGGTTTGGTTGTACCTTCTTTTCTTCTATAGATCGCCTTTTGGTCTCGGTACATTCCTCTTGCGAAGGCTTTCCTTATTGGTGGCTCTCTTTGAATGGAGCGAAGTTGTTTAAATTTAATAGTCTTGCTTTTTCTCCAATTCTTCAACTCTATCTTTTAGTATTTGATTTTCGTATTCTAAATCAGAATAAGAATCGAGATGATGTAAATTGTTATATCTTCTCTTGCATTCTCTTTCATATAAAAGACTATCTGCTTCTTCGTATGAGAGATTGTTTTTTACAGCAAAGTCTTTAACATAATGAGAAAAACGCTTTATTTCTTCAAAGTCTATTCCGCCATTGGGTGTACTTGTCATAATTAAGACATAGCTTTTTCTGATATTAACGTGAGGCTTTCTGAAATATTCATCTAAGTCTTTTTCTTTAGACTCACCAAGGGAGTCTTTCTTGATGTTTTCACAAATAGTATCTACAAGATTGTCTTCATAGAGTTCTTGATTAATTTGTGTAGAGTATGAAGACTCTTTCTTGTTACTAATATAGCACATTATTATGAGTAAAAATGTTGCTATAAGTATTACTATTATTGTTTTAGAAAATTTATTCATATGATTCATTTTTATAATATTTTGCAAGCCGTTGTTCCCGCAAGCGCTTGAATTGAGCTAAGCACTCCTCCAGCGAAAGCGGATGCTCTCGCCAATAAGCCATGGAAACCATCTTTTGGGCATTGACTTTCTTGTGATAATCGTTCAGTTGTATCTCCATCCATTTATGTATTATATTGTTAGAATATTACGTTTGCAAAGTTACGACTATTTCCCGAATTTTCCAAGGCTTCGCTTGATTTTCTTCATAATTTGCCTTTTTGCCGATAACATTCCTGGTGATAGAACCTCTTGCTCCAGCATATCCAGGGCCATTCTTAACTCTTCCAGGAGTTCGGGATAGTACTTCATCTGCTCGTAGGCGAGCTTCATGCAGTAGCAGCGGATGGCGTAGGGCTGGGAACAGGCTGTAATCTTGGCGATGCAGAAATCGATGAAATCAGAACGGAGTGATTCTTCCTCGAAAGGCTGACGGAGAAGGAGTTGAAGCATCAGGCGGCGCTTGGTCTCATTCTTCTCTACGAGAACCCTATCTATCAGGTCATCGTGCTTCTGAAAGAGCCAAGGGTTGTTGGCTTCATCGAAATGGGTTAAAGCCCAAAGTGCATTGAACGATACGCGGTCGTTTTCATCGAAGGTGAGTTGGTAAAGCTCTTCCTTCCGGTGGTCGTTCTCCTTGCCTTGTGTCATGATGCATATCTTGTTGATATCGTTCATACAGATTTTGTCTTGTAGTATCTTTCTCATGCTCTTTATTTTTTATGAGGGAATAATCGTTGCAAAGATATACTTTTATGAGGGAATAACGAAAAGGAAGATTACTTTTTTTGAGAATTCTCGGACTATTTCTTGTTTTTGATGTATAAAATGGGAGAAAAAGTCAAGTTGAACAATCGGTGGATTCATTGTTGTACGTCTAAAAGTTTATAGTTGTACAACTGAAGGGTGTGTAGTTGTACAACTAAAAGGTGTACAGTCGTACAACTATAGGGGGTATTGTTGTACGATTAAAAGGTGTTGTCACTAGGCTCGGCAGACCTGCTGACTGCAGTGAGCAGACCTGCTGACTAGGCTCAGCAGAACTGCTGAGCCTAGTGGCAACTTCCTAGAAGCAGTCTCCTTGAACTCCATATTCTATCTCTTTGAACCTGATCAGACGCCTTCTTTCACTTGCGCAGTCATATTCTTCAGCTTACGGAGCCGTATCCTTCGGTTAACGGAGCCGTATCCTTCAGCTTGCATAGTCATATCCTTCAAAATACTCAGTCGTCTCGTTTCGTTCACTCAGCCGTTTGCTTTAGCTCTTACAGGGCGCCTTGCTGGCTGCTATTATATCCTGAGTATTGCTCGGGACCAGGAACATTGGGTCCTTTTGTCTATTCTTGAACCGCATGCGAAGGTTCTGTATAATATAAACAAAAGAAGTCCGTGGACTTACACATTGTCCACGGACTTCTTGGAATATAATCTCAATGATTGGAATCTCTTACTTTCTAAAGTATTTTCCTACCACTGGCAGACTCTTTAATGGGAAATCCTTCTTCACGAGATAAGCGGCGAAGATGAGGATGAGCACCGTGTTGATGAGGCAGGCAATTCCACTGGAGAAGTATCTGTTAGCCTCGGTCATTCCGGCGAAGAGGATGAGGGCGAGAACCACATAAATCATAATCTCCTTCACCGGATAGTTGATTGGATACTTCTTCTGACCTACAAAGTAGGAGAGAAGCATGGCTGTTCCATAACCTGCGAAACCGGCCCAGGCACAGGCGATGTAACCATAAACTGGTACGAAGATAACGTTGATGGCAATCAATACCGCACAACCGATGCCCGAGAAGTAAGCACCCCAGATGGTCTTGTCGATGAGCTTGTACCAGAAACTGAGGTTGAAATATACTCCCATCATGATTTCGGCAGCCATTACGATAGGCACTACCTTCAAACCATCCCAGTAGTCGCGACCGATGATGTGGCGCAATACATCCAGATAACCTACTACCACCAGGAAGGCGAGCAGGGTGAAGATTACGAAATACTTCATCGCCGAAGCGTAAGTCTGTCGGTTGTCCTTATCCTTCGCCTTGCCGAATACGAATGGCTCGTAAGCATAACGGAAAGCCTGGGTTATCATCGCCATGATCATCGCAATCTTGCTGGCTGCTCCGTAGATTCCGAGCTGCGCATGAGCATCGCCCTTCTCATAGATGTAAGGGAAGAGAATCTTGTCGGCTGTCTGGTTCAGAATACCGGCAATACCGAGCACGAGGATTGGCCAGCTGTAGCCCATCATCTTCCTGACGAGCACCTTACATTCGCTCCAGGAGCATTTCTCGCCCATGAATCCTTCCTTCAGCTCCTTGTAGAAACAGAAGGTGATGGAGGCGGTACAAACCAAGTTGATGTAGAAAGCATAACCCACATCGTGACCATCCATGATGACGTAGTAAACCAGGTTGAGCGCAATGTTCAGACCGATGAAGAGCAACTTGAAGGCGGCAAACTTCAGCGGGCGCTTCTTGTATCTGAGGTAAGCGAACGGAATGCACTGGAAGGCATCAATAGCCACGGTTACGAACATGGTCCATACATAAGCCGGATGGTCGGCATAGCCCATCGCATCGCTCAAAGGCGTGATGAAGAGGAATACCAGGGCGATGAAGAGTAGGGAAGTGAATCCCACCATGCTCAATACCGTGTGATAAACCTTTTCTGAGTTTTCTCCTTCCTTGTTGACGAAACGGAAGAAGGTGGTCTCCATTCCGTAGGTCAGGATAACGAGGAGTAACGCCGTATAGGCGTACATGTTGGTGATAACACCATAACCACCACTGGCGGCGCTGATCTTAGCCGTATAGAGTGGTACAAGCAGATAGTTGAGGAATCTGCCGATGATACTGCTCAAACCATAGATGGCGGTATCCTTTGCGAGTGATTTTAAACTTGCCATTATCTTTCTTAATGTTGAATGTTAAGTATTAAATGTTAAATTGGGCTTGCGCCGTCATTCAAAGATTATCTGTGTAAATCTGTGAAATCTGTGGGAGACTCTTATCCGAA
Source organism: Segatella copri (assembly GCF_026015625.1). NCBI lineage: Bacteria > Pseudomonadati > Bacteroidota > Bacteroidia > Bacteroidales > Prevotellaceae > Segatella > Segatella copri. Next base: position 3,008,154 of record NZ_JAPDVG010000001.1, read on the forward strand.
GAATAAATATGCAATAGCGATTGCTGCGATGACTCCAGCCAAATCGGCGAGCAAGCCGCAAGCCACGGCGTGGCGGGTATTCCTGATGCTTACGCTTCCGAAATATACTGCCAATATATAGAAGGTGGTATCGGTGGAACCCTGGAAGATGCAGCTCAATCTGCCCACAAACGAATCAGGACCATAGTTCTTCATCGCCTCCAGCATCATGCCTCGTGCACCACTTCCCGACAGCGGTTTCATGATGGCGGTAGGTAGGGCGCCTACGAAATCAGCGTTCAAACCGCATTGTTCTACCGACCACGAAATGCCTTGAATCACCATATCCATCGCTCCCGAAGCACGGAACACGCCGATGCCCACGAGAATCGCTACGAGATAAGGGATAATCTTCACCGCAGTAGTAAAACCTTCCTTCGCTCCCTCGATAAATGCATCATATACATTCACCTTCTTCCAGAAACCAGCCAGGATGAAACAGAGGATGATGCCCAGGAGAATCATGTTAGAAGCCAGGGTGGTAACCGTGTTCATCGTATCCTTGTCCATCTGTCCGAATCCCCATATGATGATGCCTACGAAGGCGCACATTCCCAACAGAGTAGCGAGCAATACCGGCTGCAGGATATTGATGCGCTGCCAGAGCGAAGTGATGATGATTCCGGCAAGCGTAGCCACGAGCGTAGCCATCAGGATAGGGATGAAGACATCCGTAGGCTGGGCTGCACCATAGGAGGCACGGAAGGCGAGGATGGTGGTAGGGATGATGGTGAGTCCTGATGTGTTCAGAACCAGGAACATGATCATCGGGTTCGTTGCCGTATCCTTTTTCGTGTTGAGCTCCTGCATCTGCTGCATCGCCTTCAATCCTGTTGGTGTTGCCGCATTATCGAGTCCCAGCATATTCGAAGCGATATTCATGAAGATGCTTCCCATCACCGGATGGTTCTTCGGAATATCGGGGAAGAGACGGGTGAAGACCGGGCTGAGTGCTCGGGCCAACACATTCACTACTCCCGCCTTCTCTCCAATCTTCATGATGCCAAGCCAGAGGGCGAGCACGCCCGTAAGTCCGAGAGAAATCTCGAAGGCATTCTTGGAAGAGTCGAAGGTGGAATCTACAATCTTCTGGAAGATAGTCGTATCTCCCATTGCCAATCCGATGAGTGCGAAGATGAACGCAATCACGAAAAATGCTATCCAAATGTAATTTAAAACCATTTATTTGTATAATTCTTCAATTTTCTATAGCCTCTAATTTTCTGCCAGCTTGGTAGAAAGGTTTGAGAGCCTGTTTGTTGCTTTTCCAAGCACGGGTGCAAAAGTACAATAAAAATTTCGCATAGCGTGGTTAAATACAGAAAAATCCCTCAGAGAGGGAGGAATTTGATGATTTTTATCCCTCAAAGAAGATTTTTTGCTAAAAACTTTTGTTCTTTCAAACATTATTCGTATATTTGCCGATGATTCTGAGTAAGGATCACGACATAATGGAAAAGGCGCATACTTAGCGCTTTGTTCTTGACTTTCTGAAACTTCGCAAACTTCATGCACTGTCAATGAACATAGCAACGGTAGGTGCTCTCGGGATGTGTTAATTCACATCCCTTTACTGGTATGGCTTATTGCGTCAAAGCGATAGGTCTTATATCCGTATAGGGAAAAGTGTATACATATCGGCGTGGGCTTCGACGTTGCTCGTTCAACAGTGCAGGGCAATGCGAAGGCCTCAGAGAGTGGGACGAGTGACAGGTAAGTTCCCACGCTTTTTTATTTTGCCGAAACCGAAATCTTAACCCGCCAAGTCTCGGGAACACCTGGCAAAATGATAATATACCAATGAAACAGAACGATTTTTACTACTTTTGTTAAGCCGAAATCAAGAAATTTCGCTTATGAACCATTATGGACTTGATAGTGTCAAGTAGAATCACTATCTTTGTCCCCGACATTTAATAACTTTAAAATAGAATAGCGTATGAAACATGTAAATGCTTATCCTTTTGTTGGTAAGGATTACGAGAAAGGATTCTTGAATAGTGGCAAGAAAGTGTTGTTGTTAGGACTAAGCCATTATAATGAAGAAAATGCTGGTGCTCCTTGTCACCATACATTTACTCAAGAAATTGTGGACGGTTTTGTAAGTGGTGAAGATGCCTCTTTCTATAGAGGCTATACTAGCCAAACAAAGGCTTTGTTGAACAGGGAAATATCTGTAGATGATAGAGAATGCGTTTGGAATCAACTTGCTTTTTACAATTTTATTCAGTTCAATATAGCAAGACCAGGTGTAAAGGATACTTCTGACGAGTTTAATAGCTCTGTTTCGGCATTCAAGGAAATTCTTGAAGAGTTGAAACCTGATGTTATCATAACTTGGGGTTATGGTCTCTTCAATAGACTTTATCCTCTTGGCGAGAAAGATGGTGAGAAACTGTTTCTGGCTAATGGTGATGAGGTTAATACTCGTTGGTTTAGCACTGGCGGCGAAGATAAGGCTCTTATGATTCGCCAGCGTCATCCTTCTCGTGGATATTCTTGGCGAGAATGGGCTAAGGTTTATCAAGATTTGTTTGACAAATAGAAATGTATGGATACAAAGCATAAACGTTGCCCCTATTGTGGGGAGGAAATCCTTGCCGTGGCAAAAAAATGTAGATATTGCGGTGAATGGCTTGATGCTGACACAGAAAAGTCTATGACTCAAAAAGTAGATAGTATAGAGCCTGAAGAGGCAAGCACCACAGTTGATCGTGAGGAGAAAACATCTTTCTGGCGAAAGTCTTGGAAGGTGCTTTCTGCTATACTTGTGGTAATTCTGTTTGTTGGGATAAAAGTAGGACTGAAAGAAGGGGGCAGAGAGCTTGTGAAAGAAGCAGCAAAAGCACAAACTACAAAAGGTGATACTTTATCTGACGAAGCACAAGAAGTATATGCATTTAAAATGCTGAAAGAGGGTGATGACTATTTCTGGTATTTGACGGATGGAGGTGATAATGTGTACGTTTATGACGATGAAACATCATACGAGGATTTTGTCTTTCCTGCAATTGTATCAGGCGAGTTGAAAAGAAGATTGCTTCTGATAATGGAGATGAAGTATCCTAGTAAAACGTTTTGGCATTCTGCAGAGTGTGAACGTCATACCGTTGATGCTTTTAACCAATATGGAAGCTGCGTGATGGAACTTCCGATGAAAGAACGGAAGGAATTGGATGGCGTGGATATAACAGAAGTGATAAACAAAGCATATTACGATTGGAATCCTTTTCTGGTAAGAATCGTAGATAAGGGATATGGCTTCCAAACTTATTGCGTCAGAAAATCTCAAGAGTGGGATGGACAAAGGTTCGTAAGATTTTCGCGAGGAGAAAATGATGGGATAAAGATGGAAATAAATAGTACTAATGCTTTTCTATAAAAAAGGAAAATTATGAAACATATTATTTTACTTATAGTAGCTTTGCTATGTATGGTTGGTAGCAATGCTCAAACGAGAAAGCCTCAAATGAGAAAAATGGGGCAAACGTCTCAAACGGTTAAGGGTAAGACCACTTCTATGGGTAAGAACAATAGAGGTGCAAGAAATAAAAAGTCGGTGGATTCAAATACACTGTTTTGGCAAAGACTTATTGAGAATGCAGCAAAAAATTCAGAACGGGAACGATATGAAATGACCGACAGAGGACGAGTCTTGAAAAATGTGAAGGAAAAATTTAGTGCATGGAATGAGATAAGAGAATTCGAGAAGACTACAGCTTACGAACTGCGTTTACAGCAATCTTCAAAGTTTGTGTTTGACTCCATTTGCTATGACGCAATTAAGGATAGAATGGGGGGAAATTGGAGCTTGGATTTGGAAAAGTATAATGCAGACAAAGAATATTTTCCTATTACATGCAATTTTAATGAAATAAAAGCTACTATATATGTATCTGTGCCTATAGCAGAAGCTCCACAATTTCAAAAGGATTTTAATGAGTATGGGGGATTTCAGACTGCAAAGCGACTACGTCGTTTTGACAAGTTCGTTTATGTTCAGAATATGATTTGTCCGACTTCGATACTCGTAAATCGAAAGCCTTATTGGATTTGGCGTGGAGGCAATAGAGAAGGGTATTATGGTGAAATAAATGATGATTTCTTCATAGATGCAGATACAGCAAAGGTAACGTATAAAGATGCCAAGCCTTTGGTCGTAAAATTTAATGATTTGGGGATAAAAAACAAGTATCTTACAAATTATGTCTATGTCTTTAAAAAAGAGGAACATGTCAAGTCGATTATGATGCCTATAGATGGCAATTCGGAATTGGTTGATACAGATAAAATTTACGAACAAGTAGAAGAAATGCCTTCATTCCCTGGTGGCTCTAATGCCTTATCATCCTTCATTGCGGCTAATCTCAAATATCCTGTAGTTGCACAAGAAAATGGAATCCAAGGTAGGGTGATAGTAAAATTTGTTGTCGAGAAAGATGGAAGAATTACAGATGTTGAGATTACAAGAAGTGTTGATCCTACTTTGGATAAAGAGGCTATGCGAATGGTCAAGGCTATGCCTAAATGGAAACCAGGGAAGCTTAAGGGAAACTGTGTTAGGGTGAAATATACTATCCCGATAGTCTTTGGGCTTTCATAAAATATTCGAGTTTATAACTCTCGATTTACTTAGGGATAAATGGCAATCTTGGAGGGGAAATATCCAAGATAGCCATTAGCCTTTTCCTTAGAGAGTGTAAACTAAACTGTGTCAAGCTACAATAAAAGTAGTTTAACACAGTTTTTATATTATGGACAACTTAGAAATTGATTACAAGAAAGCAGCTCAGCAGTTGCGTAGTAGTGAAGCCTTATTTGGCAAGGACGGAGCATTAGCTCCATTGTTAGAGCGTATTCTCAACTCAGCTCTCGAAGGTGAGATGGACGCTCATTTAAGTGAAGAGGAACGCTCTTCCGGCAACCGTCGTAATGGTAAGATGGGTAAGAAGGTTCAAACAAAATATGGTGAGGTCACTATAGAGACTCCTCGTGACCGAGACGGAACTTTCCAACCTGAGACCGTAAAGAAGCGTGAGACTATTCTTGCCAATGGCATGGCAGACCAGATTATTGAGATGTACGCCATGGGCACCAGCACACGTGACATCAGCAGCTACTTTGAGCGTGAGTTCAACACAACTCTATCAGCCGATACTATCAGCTCTATAACAGACCGTGTATTACCCGAAATCACCGCCTGGAAGTCTCGCATGCTCGATCCTGTATATGCCATTTGCTGGCTTGATGCTATCCATTATAAGGTAAAGGATGAGAATGGCAGAGCTGTCACACGAGCCATTTACAACATTCTTGGTATCAACAAGGAAGGCCAAAAAGAACTGTTAGGTATGTATGTGTCTAAGAGTGAAGGAGCTAACTTCTGGCTAGAAGTTCTTACGGATCTTCAGAACCGTGGTGTTCGAGACCTCTTGATTTGTTGTATTGATGGTCTCAAAGGCTTCCCAGATGCCATCCAAAGCGTATTTCCTGAGAGTTCTGTGCAGCTCTGTATTGTCCATCAGATACGCAATTCTATCAAGTATGTTGGCAGTAAGCATCAAAAGGAGTTTATCAAGGATTTAAGAACAGTATATGGTGCAGTAAACAAAGACTCCGCTGCTGCTAATTTAGACCTGTTAGAGTCTAAGTGGGGAGAGATGTACCCAATTGTCATCAAGTCATGGCGTGACAATTGGGAACGTCTGACAGAGTATTTCCAATATACTCCAGCCATCCGTAAACTCATTTATACGACCAATACGGTTGAGGGGTATCACAGACAGGTAAGAAAGGTCACAAAGACTAAAGGGGTCTTTCCTACGGATAATTCTTTGGAGAAGCTTGTGTACTTAGCTTACCGCAACATCCGTAAGAAATGGACTATGCCACTGGCAAATTGGGGACAAATTTCTCAACAATTGGCAATAAAATTTGGAGATAGATTTAAAATTATGTAACTTTGCAGCCGAAAAGACTTCCCTGCTGGGGGCATGCCCCCAGCAGGGAGTGGGAATGAAAGTTAAGAACAAGCCTTGACACAGTTTAAATTACACCCCCTTTCCTTATAAATTATCATATAGAATCTTTATCCAACAAGAAATCAAATACGTCCATAAATACGATGCCATCATCGTTTTGGTATTTTTTGATGAGGTCGCCTGTTATCACATACTTCATAAAACTATCGTCTATACGTAGCAAAGGTAGATATTAGTCTCTATATTTACAATCATAACAGGAAAGATTTTTGCGGATTTCCGCATTTTTCTTTTGCAAAAAGAATGCTTTTATTAATTCTATGTAGAATTTTTGCGGATTTCCGCAATTTTCTTTCGCAGAATTAACAGTTACGGCTTGATATTTTAAGTTCGGTGATTTGTCGAATTCCATAGTTTTTCTTCTTATTCTTTTCTCTGTTTTCAAGAAAAAGATACAACTTTATCACAAAATTCCATGCTTTTCTCTCTTCGCTATCACATTATTCCCTATTCGTTATACTTTTTTAATCTCTCTTTTTATCCGATTTCAGAAAAAAGATGTACTTTTGCCGCTCAATTCATGAAAGACAGGAATTTGGTTATACAAAAACATTATTAAGGAAGCAAAGGACTTCTGTTATATTTTATAGTATGGACAAGAATGAGAGAATAAATAACGAGCAAGAGATGCCCGCAGAAACGAAAAAGAATCATTCCGCTGATGCGGATAGAGTAAAGGAAGTATATAAGGTGACGATAGCGGGAAGCATCATCAATGTGGTGCTGCTCGTACTGAAGTTTGCTGCAGGTATTCTCGGACATTCTGCAGCCATGATAGCGGATGCCATCCATTCGCTTACCGATTTCGCCACCGATGTGGTGGTACTGGTATTCGTAAAACTAGGCAATAAGCCGAAGGATAAGGACCATGATTATGGGCATGGCAAATACGAGACGCTTGCCACAGCCATCATCGGTATTTCGCTATTCGTGGTGGGTGTGATGATCTGTTATTCTGGCGTAACCAAGACCTATCGTGCCATCTGCGGCGAGACACTCCAGCAGCCGGGCGTTGTAGCCTTGATTGCTGCCATCGTAAGTATCGTGATGAAGGAATGGGCTTATCAGTTTACGGTTAAAGCCGGAAAGAAATATCATTCCGAGGCTGTAGTGGCGAATGCCTGGCATCATCGCAGCGATGCTTTATCGAGTATCGGAACGATGTTCGGTATTGGTGGCGCCATCATCCTGGGAGAAAAGTGGGCGGTGCTCGATCCGCTTGCAGCCATCATCGTGAGTGCCTTCATCATCAAGGCTGCCTGGGGACTGGTGATGCAGTCTGTGAAAGAACTGACGGATGCCAGTCTTCCAGAAACTGAGGAAGATGAAATCCTGAAGATTGCGAACGAAGAGCAGGGAGTAGAAGAGATTCATAACCTGCGTACCCGTCGCATCGGAAACAAGATTGCGATAGAAATGCACGTCCGTATGCCGGGTTCTCTTTCGCTTTATGAGGCGCATGAGCATGCTACTCATATCGAAACAAAACTGAAGCAGCACTTCGGTGCAGATACCCATGTGGGAATCCATCTCGAACCGATTAAAGTGAACGGAAAATATCAGAAACCGGAATAACTGAAATAAAAGGAAATAGCCGGAATAAAAGGAAACGAGCCTTGACGGAAGGAAGAAACCTCCATCAAGGCTCGTTTTTTTATTTGATATCCGAATCGTGTTTCGGATATTTATCATCTTTTGGGATGATTATTATCTGATTATATTATCGGCCGAGATTTACGCTGGCTCCTGCCATAATCCACAAACCTGGCTGCTTAACAGCTGTGAGGTCGTAGTAGCGGTGGCAAGTGATGTTGTCGGCTTTCACGAAGATATTGTATTTCTTCTCGTCCCACATCAGCTTGCAATCCACCTTGGTGTATGGATGATAGCCATTCATTCTCTGCTGCCATCTTACGCTCCATGATGCTGAAAGCTTGTTCCAGATTTGATGATCCAGGCCGAATACTGCCTTGTGCTTCAGATACTCCAATGCATAGAGTGATTTCAGGATGTTGGTCTCAGTCTTATGATCCTGATAGATGTAAGCATAACCCAACTTGATGCGGGTGATGAAACTGTTTGGTACCAACTCTCTCATGTAGATAGTTGCATCCACGTTGTAGCCCATGTTGTTGAGCTTTCCGATGTTCATCACGTGATACTGGCTGTCGTTCTGCTCGGTCACGGATGTCTGAACCCAGTCAATCATGTTGGTGCCGTGTGCGTAGAATCCGCTTACGGTTGCGGCAAAACCAGTCTGGCGATATTGAGTACCTACCTTGAAGGTGGAGTTCTTCTCCGGGTTTAGGTTGATGTCGCCCTGCTGCACCACATTATTTATGTATAAGTCGGTGTAGGTAGGCATTCTCAATGCCTTGTTCCAGGAAGCGTAGAACTTCCAGTTGTCGTTAGGACGATAACTCATATCCACACCAGGATAGAAACGGAAGTCGTTGTCCAAACCTGTATTCTTGTTAGCCAAGACACCAGCCGACAAGGTGAAGCCGCCGAAGATGAAGTTGTGCTCCAGCATGATGTTGGTATTGGTGCGCTCGCCCTTTCGGGTATATTGACGATCAGACCCCGAGATATCTTTATAGTCTTTCTCTGCGAGTTCCTCGCCCAATGCAGTAGAGTAGATGCACTCCTTACTGATGTCGAAACCTACTGCGGTCTTACCCAAAGCCCAAGCCACGTTGGCATTCAGTCCACCACCATAAACATCTAGGTCGTGATAGTTCTCGCCTGCTGCAGCTCCAGCTATACCGCGTTTCAGCTGGTAGTGATCCTTGAATTTGTTATAATAGAATTGAGGCGCAATCTCCCAGGTCTTCTCCTGGTTATGCAGACTCAGGTTGAGAGAAGCCATACCGTGGTCTGTCTTCTCATATTGGTTGTTGTAATTGGCGCTGTAGAAAGTATTGGCGCCGTAGCTCTGGCTAGCAATACCCAACTGGGCGATGATGTCGAAACGCTGGTCGTAAGAGAAAGAGAGATTGCCGTAGCCCTGTCCCTTCTCGAAATCGCTGTTCTCCGTGCCGCCATCCGAGCGCTTGTAGCCTCCGCTTACGGAATAAGCCTGGGTCCACTTGCCCGTTTCAAAAGCCGTCTGCACACGTCCCTGTGCTCCGAAACTTCCAAAGCTTCCGCCTTCTACACTTGCAGATACCCCCTCACTCTTAGCCTTCTTGGTTACGATGTTGATGGCACCATTGAAGGCTGAAGTTCCGAATAAGCGCGATGCCGCCCCCTCGAGCACTTCGATGTGGTCGATGTCAGCAAGAGCTACAGGAAAATCAGAAGCATTGTGACCAGTCTGAGGATTGGAAATGTTGACGCCATTCAAGAGAATGGTAATCTGGTCGAAGGTTCCACCATTGATGGAGATATCCGTCTGAACACCAAAGCCACCACGCTGACGGACATCCACGCCGGTAGCTAATTTCAATACATCGTTGATAGTCTGCGCAGCCGCACGATGAATATCGTCGCGGGTAATGACAGACACAATCTTAGGTGACTGCTCTACAGTCATTGGCGCACGAGATCCGGTAACGCTTACCGCATCCAGCTCGTAAGCCTTTCCGCCCTTGTAGAGGGTAGAGTCAACCTTGGCTCCCTCTGTGCTTACGCCTGCTGCCTTAGCATGGCTCAGGGTAGCAACGCTGAGTGCGCCAACAAGTACCTCTCTTCCCAAAACTGCGAAGAGTGAGTAGTTCTTGTTAGAGAATCGGTTGAACTTCAAGCTGTTGCGCTTGTTGAAAATTGTTTTGTACATTAAATTAAATGTTTATAAATGAATAATAAATCGAAGCCTTCCGCCTTCCCAGCTTTCGGCATTCGGGGTGCAAAGGTACTGCCTTTTGGGCAACTGACAAAATAAAATGTGAATTATTTTTTCAACTGCCGATACAAAGTTAATGTAAATTAAGGTCGGTTTCCTACCTCACAAATCGTATTCAATTCAGCCTTCTTGTGGCATAAAAAAGTATTAATTAGGCATAATCCTCAATAGGGTGATGCGATTTTCTTAAAGAAACATTCGCTTTTTCAGATTATTCTTGTATCTTTGCAGTTGATATGGGCAGCATTCAGCAATCAGAATACTGCTGTCGCAATTTTATGGTAATTAGAAATTAAAAAGAAAGGAACAGATAAGATGGAAAAGATCAACGTAAAAGAACTGAATGACAACGTCTTCGAGACTATTGGTAAGGAGTGGATGCTGGTATGTGCCGGCAACAAGGATCATTTCAATATGATGACCGCCTCTTGGGGCTGTTTGGGATGGCTTTGGAACAAGCCGGTGGCTGTGGTCTTTATCCGTCCGGAGCGTTTCACCCACGGCATCATCGAGGAGAATGAATTCATGACTCTCTCTTTCCTCGGCAACAGCGAGGAGGCTCGGAAGATTTATAACTTCTGCGGCTCTAAGAGCGGACGCGATTTGGATAAGGTGAAGGAAACAGGACTGATTCCTGTAGAAACCGATAATGGCTGCATTGGTTTCGAGCAGTCACGACTCACCCTGGAATGCCACAAACTTTATAAAGACAGTATGACCGCCGAGAAGTTCCTCGACAAGGACCTGCTCCAATGGTATGGTGCCAAGGGTGGATTCCACGATGTTTATGTTGTGGAGATTACCAATGCTTATAAAAAGTAAGAATTAAAATATGGCTCAAGAACAAACAGCAATTCGTGAACGCCAGAAAACCAGGCTCAAGGAGCCGGGGCGTTACGTGGTAATGATGTTCAACGACGACTTCACACCGATGGACTTCGTGGTAGAAATCCTCGAATCCATCTTCTTCAAGTCGCAGGCTGAGGCTGAAGCAATCATGCTCAAGGTTCATCACGAAGAAAAAGCCGTGGTGGGCACCTACAGCTATGACATCGCCAAGAGTAAAGTGGAGAAAGCGATGGAGAAAGCCCGTACGCAGAAGTTTCCGCTTAAACTCACTTATATGCCGGAATAGGCGTTGATTTCGGGGAAATATCCCCAATATATGCTAAGAAAAAGAAAGGAAAGAATAGAATGGATAATATGGGATTGACCCGATATATGAGTGTTCTGATGGACGATGCCATGAAGCAAGCCCGGTTCTTCGATCACGAGTTCGTGATGCCCGAGCACATGCTGCTGGCGTTGCTCAGGCAGTATGCATTCTGTCAGGCGCTGCAGGAAGAAGGCGTAGACAGCCTCAAAATGCACGAAGACTTGGTGGAATGGCTCGCCAAGCAGGAGCGTGTGCCTGAAACCATCAAGTATCTGCCAGAGCCGTCATCGCTCTTCAAAACCATGTTTGGAACGGCGTGCGCCCTGGCTGCTGCTGCCGACAGACAGCTGGTGAATGTACCCCATTTTGTGCAGGCGATGTTTGGCTTGCAGAATTCAGAAGCCGCTTTCCTGCTGTGCAAGAATGTGGGCGACCGGCAGGGCGAGTTCCTGGCGAGCGTTGACAGTTATTATCCTATAGGAGAAGATACTGGAGAGGCTGGCATGGGCATGGGAGCAGACTTTGATGATGACGATTATGCCAACGAGTATGACGACGACGAGGAAGAAGGCAGAAGACAGGTTGTACAGGATTGGCATCAGCTGGTTACCTGTATTTCTGACAAGGTAGAAGAGCACAATCCGCTCATCGGAAGAGAACAGGAACTGGACAGAACCATCCAGGTGCTCTGCCGTGCCGAGAAGAACAATCCGCTCCACATCGGAGAAGCCGGAGTCGGCAAGACAGCTCTGGTCTATGGTCTCGCCAAACTCATCAACGAAAACCAGGTTCCTGAACGCCTCAAGGGGGCTCGCATCTACGGCATGGATATGGGACAGATGCTTGCCGGTGCCCAATATCGCGGCGACTTCGAGAAACGCATCAAGATGGTGATGGAGGGAGCCGTGAAGGAAGGCAATACCATTATCTACATCGATGAGATTCATAATATGATAGGTGCCGGTCGTGGCTCAGATGGCGGACCTGATGCATCCAATATGCTGAAGCAATATCTGGAGGCAGGCGATATCCGTTTCATCGGCTCTACCACCTACGAGGAATATAACCGTTACATGGCTCAGAGCAAGGGCATCGTGCGCCGGTTCCAGCAGATAGATATCAAGGAACCTACCGAGGAGGAGGCTATCAAAATATTGGAGGGCTTGCAGTATAAATACAACAAGTTCCACAATGTAACCTATCGCAAGGACGCCCTGGAATATGCCGTCCGTGCCAGCGCCAAATATATCAGCAACCGCTGTCTGCCAGACAAGGCCATCGACCTGATGGATGAGGCGGGTGCTTATCTGGAGGTGCATCCGGTAGAATCTCGCCAGCGCTCTTATGTTACCAAGTCTATCATCCAGCAGATTCTGATTAAAGTCTGCAAGATTGATGCGGCTGCGATGAAAGATGAGAATAACGATGCTTTGGCTACGCTCCGCCAGCGCATACTCGACAAGATTTACGGTCAGGACAAGGCTGTAGACAAGGTGGTTGAGGCTGTGATGATGGCAAAGGCGGGATTGACAGATGATGACAAACCATTGGCTTCGCTCCTCTTCGTGGGACCTACCGGAGTAGGAAAAACCGAGGTGGCACGACAGTTGGCCAAGGAACTCGGCATCGAACTGGTACGCTTCGATATGAGTGAATATACCGAGAAGCATACCGTGGCAAAACTCATCGGTTCGCCAGCCGGATACGTGGGTTATGAGGATGGAGGACTTCTGACCGATGCCATCCGCAAGACGCCAAACTGTGTACTCCTGCTCGATGAGATAGAGAAGGCGCATAGCGATATCTACAACATCCTGCTCCAGGTAATGGACTATGCCCGTCTGACTGATAACAAGGGTCAGAAGGCTGATTTCCGTAACGTGATTCTCATCATGACCTCAAATGCCGGAGCACAATATGCTTCACGGGCTAGCGTAGGTTTCAATGGAAACGTAAGTCGTGGCGAAGCGATGCTGGCACAGGTGAAGAAGACTTTCAAGCCTGAGTTTATCAACCGACTTTCTGACATGGTGGTGTTCAACGATATGGATAAGCACATGGCTGAGCTGATTCTTGCCAAGAAACTTCGTCAACTTGATGCGAAACTGGCTGCAAAGGGAGTTACCGTAACGTTAACCGATGCTGCGCGTGAACAGTTGCTGAAATGGGGCTTTACCAAGGAATATGGTGCCCGCGAGATGGACCGTGTCATCGGTAACCGCCTGAAACCGATCCTGATGAAGGCGCTGCTCTTCGGCAAACTCAAGAAGAGTGGCAAGGCGCATGTCGACTTTGACGGAAAGGAACTGGTGATTAATTATTAGAATGAAAGTCTAGTCAAGAATTTCTTGATAAAAGATAAGCGTATGATATTACAGATAGATGATACTGCGGACGAGATTTATTTTCCCGATCCGCATTATGGCGATGAGGATGGATGCTTTGCGATTGGTGGCGATTTGAGTATCGACCGCCTGTTGCTGGCTTATAGCAATGGCATCTTTCCCTGGTATAGTTTCCGTGACCAGCCTGAAATACTCTGGTTCTGTCCGATGAAGCGTTTCGTCATCTTCCCTGATGAAATCCACATCAGTCATTCCATGCGTACCCTGATGAGAAAGAACCGGTACAGCGTAGGAATCAACGAAGATTTCGATGGCGCAATACGGGGATGCAGCAAGACCAACGGACGGTATTGGGAAGATGGCGCATGGCTGGGCGAGAACATCATCCAGGCATTTACTGCCCTCCATAAGCAGGGCTTTGCGGCGAGCGTAGAGGTATGGGATAATGAAACTGATGAACTGGTGGGGGGACTTTATGGTGTCACCATCGGCAAGGTTTTTATCGGAGAAAGCATGTTCTCCAGGGTTCCGTCAGCTTCTAAGATTGCCCTCATCTTCCTTGCCAGATACTTGCAGGAGCACGGTGGCAAGATGATAGATTGTCAGTTGGAGACTCCTCATCTCAAATCGATGGGTGGCAGATATATTTCTTACGAGGAATATATGAAGATTATGAACGAAGAATAAGAGATGTTCTTCTCGGAATAGAAGAACATCTTCTTTTGAATAAAAAATAAAGGCTAGGTTCCCAGAATCGTGAACCTAGCCTTTGTTATTATCTGGCTTTTTGCTTTTTATTAGAATATCGGTGTGCCGATGCAGCCGTTAGGTGCCTGAATATGCAGCATCGCACAAACGGTAGCGGCAATATCTGTCATATAGTGAGGCTGGGCACTCTCGCCGTGCTGGATGCCCCAACCCATAAACAGGCAAGGAATATGGATATCGTATGGATTCCATGCTCCGTGGGTAGTTCCCTTGCTGCTGTAATAATCGTAGTGACCTGGTTTCAGTACAATCTGAACACCTCCGCTGCGCTCACGGTTATAACCGTTAATGGCGCGGAACTTCAGCTCTTCAGGGATGCTCTCGATAGAGGTCTTCTCCATGTCGAAGGCATAGTGCACGTCCTTGTCTTTCTTCAGTCTGTCTACTACCACCTGCTTGATGGCTGCGTAATCCAGACCGAGTTCCTCGATGATGTCTGTATTGAAGAATACCTGATAGTTCATAATGGTCTTTACTAGGTCCTTGTCGGTGTTGAACTTTGTCTTCAGACTCTTGTTCAATTCATCTACCAGTCCCTTCTTGTTCCAGATGCCGGCAGGGATTCGCTGGTCTTGCAGGAAGGTGGCGTTGTTTACGCCTCCATGGTCGGCGGTGAGGAAGGTGAGATAATTTCCCTTGCCCACGGTCTGGTCGAGATAAGCGAAGAAATCTGCCAGAGCCTTATCTAATCTAAGATAGCAATCCTCTGTTTCGATAGCGTTTACGCCCACCTGATGACCGATGTAATCGGTGCTTGAGCAGCTGATGGTCAGCAAATCAGTATCTGTGTTTCTACCCAGATTTTCTCCCTCAATGGCAGCCTTGGCAATATCGAAAGTCAGGTTGCAGCCGAATGGGGTACTGCGGAGAATCTTGTAACCATGCTTTTTATATAAGGTAGGCAGGTCGAGTGGCAATACAGCCTTTTCGCCTTCAACAATTCCATTCTCGTAGTTGTTGTCATCGCTGGTGCTCTCCTTGTAGGAATCGATAGGGTAGAGCGTCTCCCATTTCTTGGAAAGATACTTGTTAGGGAGTTTCTGCTTGTTGAACTTGTTCACCCACTCAGGCAACTTATCCATATAGAAAGTACTGGTGATGAACTTGCCCGACTTGTCATTAAACCAGAAAGCGCCATTGGCGTGATGGCCCGCAGGGAGGATGGATGCTCTGTCTTTCAAGGCTACACCAATCACCTTAGAGCGGTTGTTGGTAGCCAGACGGAGTTCATCGCCGATGGTGGTTACCCACAGATTGCGAGGCGACATCTTGCCAGCCTTGCTGTCAGAACCTACCGGGTTGACGGTATCGTCGGCAGTACAATACACTACTTTTCCATCTTTCATGAAGTTATTTCCTGCAATTCCGTGGATGGAAGGAACGGAACCGGTCCAGATAGAAGAGTGGCCGATGGCTGTAACCGAAGGGATGTAAGGAATCTTGCAGTTTTCTACGCTGAATCCTTCTCCGAGCATTCTCTTGAATCCGCCTTCGCCGTAGCGGGCGTAGTAGCGATAGAGATAATCCCATCGCATCTGGTCGATAACGATGCCTACAACGAGCTTAGGACGTTGAGGCTGAGCCTGTGCAATGCCGCAGAAGCAGCAGAGCACGAAGATGAGTTTGATAATCTTATTCATAGTCAAAATGTCTTTTTTATACATAACCATTCAGTATTGTATATTAGAATTCGGCTGCAAAGATACAACTTATTTTGGTATTTAACGATAAAAAAGACGATTTTTACCCAAACTTCTCATGGCGTTCAATACAGCCAGTACCGTAACACCTACATCGGCAAAGACAGCCATCCACATGGTGCCGAGACCAATGGTGGCGAGAATCAGTACGGCAACCTTTACTCCGATGGCAAATATCACGTTCTCGTGAGCGATATGAATGGTTCTTCTGGCTATCTTTACGGCAAGGGCAATCTTTCTAGGGTCATCATCCATCAGTACTACATCGGCAGCTTCGATGGCAGCATCGCTACCCAGTCCACCCATGGCAATGCCCACATCGGCACGTTTCAATACAGGGGCATCGTTGATGCCATCGCCTACGTAAGCGAGTGTCTTGCCTGCTGGTTTTGTCTTCAGCAGTTGTTCTACATGCGAAACCTTGTCGGTTGGCAGCAGTTCTGCGCGGCACTCGTCCAGTCCCAGTTTGTGGGCAACATCTTCTCCCACTTCTCTGCGGTCACCCGTCAGCATTACCGTTTTCTCTATTCCAAGTTCTTTCAGCTCTCTGATGGCATGGGCGCTTCCTTCCTTAAGGGTGTCGTTGATCACAATATGTCCCGCGTACTTGCCATCAATGGCGACGTGGATGATGGTTCCCACCTGGTTGCAGTCGTGCCATTGGGCACCGATGTTTTCCATCATCTTCTTGTTGCCCACGCAAACCACCTTGCTGTTCACTTTGGCACGGATACCTTGTCCTGCAATTTCCTCTACATCGGTCACCTCGCAGCCATCCGTTGCTTCTTGCGGGAAGGCAGAACGCAGGGCTGCGCCGATAGGGTGGGTAGTGAAATGTTCAGCATGAGCCGCCAAATGCAGCAGAATCTTCTCCTTGTCAGAATATTCGCCAACATGTACATTATCTGCATCGTGGGATGAATGGTCTGGGCAGGAATCATCAGCATGAACAGCCGCTACGGCAAACTCTCCGTGGGTCAGAGTTCCGGTCTTGTCGAACACAACGGTTCCCACCTTGGCTAAAGCATCCATATAGTTGCTGCCCTTGATGAGAATACCATTCCGGGATGCTCCGCCGATGCCGCCAAAGAAGGTGAGGGGCACGCTGATAACCAGGGCGCAAGGACAGGAAACTACCAGGAATATCAAGGCGCGGTTGAGCCATAATGGGAAGTTCTCGCCAAAGGTTCCTTCACCTACGATTCCTGTTGCTGCCAGGAATGGAGGAATAACCGCCAGGGCAATGGCTGCGAAAACAACGATAGGAGTATAGACTCGGGCGAAACGGGTGATGAAAGCCTCGCTCTTCGACTTGTTCTTGTCTGCACTCTCTACCAGAGAAATAATCTTGGATACGGTACTCTCGCCAAAACTCTTGGTGGTGCGTACACGAACTACTCCTGAAAGGTTGATGCAACCGGACATGATAGTATCGCCTTCATTTAAATCCCGTGGCATACTCTCACCTGTCAGGGCAATGGTATTCAAGGCTGAGCTTCCCTCAACAACAATACCATCCAATGGAACTTTCTCTCCCGGACGGATTACGATAGTTTCTCCTATCTTGACGTCTTCCGGCGAAACTGACTCTACTTTTCCGTTTCTTTCAACATTCGCTACATCCGGTCGGATATTCATCAGATGCGAAATACTGTCGCGGCTCTTTCCTTCCGCATATCCTTCGAAGAGTTCGCCCACCTGAAAGAAGAGCATCACAAAGACTGCCTCCGGGAATTCTGTATCTGATCCTGGGAAGAATCCGATGCAAAGTGCTCCGATGGTTGCAATAGCCATCAGAAAGTTTTCGTTAAACATATCGCCCTTGGCAATACCTTCTGCAGCTTCGCCCAGCGTCTCATGTCCTATCAATAAATAAGGAATGAGATAGACGAGGAGCAACTGCCAGGTAGCCAGACTGTATTCCTTTTCGATGAAAACAGCGATAATCAGGAGGATGATGGTTGCTCCTATCAGAAAGAGTTTGGATTTCAAACCGCCTTCTTCATGGTGATGATGGTGGCAACCGCACCCCTGGTGCTCATGTTCTTCTGTGCCGCATGAGCAGTCATGATGATGTTCGTGAGAATCTTCACAATGGCATTCATGATGATGTTCGTGAGAATGTTTCATTTCTTCCATAATTTTGCAATACTTTTAGTTCTATATAACCAGGAACATTCAGTTCCTTTTTCTATTTCGGTTGCAAAATTACGAAAAGGTTTCTGCAACTTGGTTGCAAAAGCTCCAGTTGGCCTTTTTTTTTTCTGTCGGATACGTTTTGTGAAAAAAGAAAAACAGCGGCCTACGATTGCTCGTAAGTCGCTGTAATAGAAGCGTGGACCAGCTAGGGCTTGAACCTAGGACCTCCAGATTATGAGTCTGTGCCGAGCCTTACTAACTCCTGCGGACTTAGCAAGGTGTAACCAACTGAGCTACAAGTCTTTTTATGCTATTTGTCAACCTGTTAATGAACACTGAAAGAATGAAATTAGTCAACAATGAGTCAACAATCATCCTTTATGCAGGTGCAACGATAGATTGCACGATGCAAAGTTTTTAGGGATTCATTTTATAGAGAGAACCCCCATGTCTCTTATAATTCATCAAGAAGACTATCTAAGGATTGGAGTCGCTTCTTACCCTTGATATGGTCTTTCACTTCTTGAAGTGCTCCACGAAGTTCTGTCGTGATGTCTTGTCTCTTGTATTCTGTCATATTGATATATGTTGGTGTATGACTGCAAAGATAATGTTTTTATTTGATTTGGCAACCATTTGGGTAACCAAATTTTTGTTGATAATTAGCAAAAATAAAGCCAACCTCCACATGAAAGAAGAAGTTGGCAAGTATTTGATATGTTGTAATTATATTCTATTCCCAAGTTAAAGTGTAAACTTCTGGGCTACCAGAATCATATTGGTTCTTTTTCTCGGTTTCGGTTATCTTTACAGGATAGCCATCTCCATCAAGTTCGTATGTATAAGAAAGTGTATATCCTTCACTATCTGTAACGCTCTTTAATAGGTTCTTGTTGTTGAGACCAAACAAGGTTGGATGAGCCATAATAAGAAGATTACCATATTCCGCTAAAATCGCATCATCGAATCCTAGTGCATCAACATCAAAGACAGAATGCTTGTTAGGCATATCGGTATAATAAGTACAGTTATAGGTGTTACCTTCACTAACTTCTTTGTAATTTACGATATTACCATTCTCCCATGTATATTTGTTGATATTGTAGCCAGTAATTTGAGAAAGATAGTTTCCCGAATAGGCAGCCTTATATGTCTCTTCACCATCAGTAGCTTTTGAGATTTTTCCATTATCAAGAGTAATAGTACAAGGGTTCTCATCCCATCTAGCATGAGTTGTAAGCGTGATAGTGTTACCCGACCAATCAAGGTTTATGTATTCAGAATTTCCATTTACGTTTCTTGAAGCTCTAGTGAGTTTACCATCTTCTCCATAAGTAAAGTTTATGGTCTCATATTTACTACTGATGCGTACAAGTTTCTTGCCACTTGTAATGCTACCACCACCATTGTTATCATCATCATCGCTGCTACAAGCAACGAATCCAATTGACATAATCATAGCAAAGATTGCCATTGCTAAAAATTTGAATTGTTTCATAAATCTGTAAGTTTAAATTTAATAATTCAGTCTTGAATCCCCAGACGGCTTTTGCTGTAAATTGTTTATTGGTTGACACATAAAGAAAGGAGCATGGGGACTATTGATGTTTACTAACATAAAGCTCTGGACTGCTTGCGACATATAAACAGACAATAGCCCATGCTCCATGTGTTATATATATGAGTATATATATGCAACATGAAAGCATGAGCACCTTGACCTGTTACCTATGTCGTTAGAATTGTCCAGATTCTATGTTAAGATAACTTCAAACGCTCATTCTAAATATGTACTTCTACTCCTTGTAGAATTGGTGCAAATTTAGCAATAATTGTTTGATTGACCAAGAATTTGTCTGTCTTTCTTCTAATATATGTTGAGATTTAACATTTCAGCTTAGTTTCTCTCATAGCTACATATATCAATGAAGCGTCTTTTGCTTATTAGTTAGTAACTAAAGGACACCTACCATTTCTGATAGATGTCCTGTCTGTGGTTAGTCGATAAACCATTTATATCGCTCGTCACCATGCAAGGCTGCATTGATGCCAAGTGCAAGTTGGGTGGTGTTGAGGCTTCTATCCAAGAATGAGTCTATATAGCTAGACTTGTTAGCTCCTGTTAACAGGTTGTAGAACTTCCACATGTTGATGTCCTCTCCAAAACTATTAAAGTTCTCATCATTGATGTATGCTTTGGCTACGCTGTTAATCTGTGTATCAGTTAGCAACATCTTAGGAATGTTTCTCTGATAGTAATTAGGTAAGCACTGATAGAGTCTCATCTTGCCAAGTATCTGGCAAAACTGATGTTCGTTCATGGTGGTGTTCCCTAACGAGTGGAGTCGTTGAAGTTGTCTAGCAGGATTGAAACTGTTGAATAGCTCCAAGGCTGCACGATAGAGTTCATTAGTAGATGTCACTCTCAAATCCTCTTTGTAGCCATCTGTAAAGATGCACATGTTGCAGCAAACTTGATTCTTGAAACCGATAGCTAGTCTGAATAGCTCTGGTGATTTCTTGGAATATAAGTTCATCTGGTTGTATGCTCTAACTCCTACGATGGATAGGTTCAGCTTGTTACCCATTACAGTCTCAAAGACCGTAGGAATGTCGATGCTGAATGCTGCACGTTCATAGTAGATGGTCTTGTCTGAATCCAAGAGTTGATTGGCAGGCTTTCTAACAGCCTCTGGTATTCTACCCTTGATTACATGTGAAACTCGAATGCTTGGAGTTCTAACCTTTTGACCATGGAAGAAAGTTCTGGTTGCATCCTCGATGGTCTCAATAAAGTCAGCGTGGTTGATGGTCAACTCGTTGTCCTTAGCAAAAACAGGAGTGATGCAATCGTTCTTTAAGTGCTCGAAAGTTACCTCTTGCGTGTTAGCCTCGATAAAGTGATTCTCTGCTTTAAACTCGTCCAAGATAACTGCATCCTCGATGTGATTTGTTCTCTGTGCCTGTGGCAATAAAATAATGTTGTTCATAATCTCAATAAATTAGAAGTGAATAATGTTGTTTATAATCTCTATATAAATATTGACGTTAGTACATGGGCTATTTATATATATATTTATTTTTCTATCTAAGAGTGAGGAGGGGACTAAAGTGTATGTCCACCGTCTTTTGTAGAACACATGGGGAGATATAAAGTAGGGGGCATAATATATAGTAATGTGTAAAGTCCTTATTTTTAGTCATCTTCTCTCTTCTCTAAACTTCTGATTTTTGGAGATATGATGTTTCCTAACTAATTCGCTAGGTTGAAAAAGTTGAGGCTGTATATTGGTGTTGTAGGATAGTTTTGGAATGGTCAGGTGAAATAGAAAAAATGGGTTGGCTTGCCCTGTGCTCCCCTTGTTAAAGGATGGTATAAAAACGAAAAAAGCCGCAAGCGTTGAGGCTCACGGCTTAGTTTGATTAATCAGATAATTATTAAAATTTATGGTCAAAAAGTGAAAACTAGTTCCATCTTCTTAGACGATGATATGTATATTCTTGAAAAATCCAAGTGATTTCTGATATTTTTTAGAGCAAGATT
This sequence comes from Segatella copri, assembly GCF_026015625.1. Classification (NCBI taxonomy): domain Bacteria; kingdom Pseudomonadati; phylum Bacteroidota; class Bacteroidia; order Bacteroidales; family Prevotellaceae; genus Segatella; species Segatella copri. Next base: position 3,029,730 of record NZ_JAPDVG010000001.1, read on the forward strand.
TTAGACTTATTTTCTATTGATGCTGTACTTGGAACATGATTCTTGAAAAATAGAAACGACTTTGGGGCTAAAATGGAGGACACCATTATTGGCATCCTCCAAATAGCGATATTATATTCGGATAATCTATATTTCTTTTTCAAGAGTACATTTTTCAATTTCCCCCTTTATTGAAGAAAAACAAGAAAAAATGTTCTACCTTATATCAGACTTTCAACAATGAGATATGCTCTTTTCCCTTTCACCTTACATTCTTTCACATCGAAGAATTTTTTGATATAGGTTCCTGTTACTTTCTCTTTTGGTGAAATTCTTACCATATCAAAGATTCTGAGAAGTTCTTTCTATAAATGAGCGTTCGTACTTATTGTTCACTTTGAAAGAATTTTTTAGTAATTGGACGCATTCTTGCCCATTTCTTTTCTTCTCGAAGTCTTTCATTATGATAGCTTCCTTTATGCGCTTCTCGTTATAGTTGCATTTTTCGATAACTTCTTTTCCTAATGTTTCATAAGCATTAACGATAAAAGCATCTTTGCTGCGCAATTCTTCAATGTTGTATCTGACCATAGGCAAATCCATGTCTTCTTTAAGCGATTCCAATATGTCAACAGCTTCTTTTCGGAACTGCTTTATGTATTTGGAACTTTTTTCCAATTTTAGTCGCTCTTTATCCCCAAACTTCCAATAGAGAGGCATCCCTTTAACTATATAAAATTGTTTGGCACGTTCGTATCTTTTCACCAAATCGTCAAAGTTGTTATAGGCGGATTTGACTAAGGCTTCGTCTCTGTAGTTATCTTGGGCGAAATAGTCAATTTCTCCATATCTCATAAATTTGTTTTTAAATGGGAGTTGGTCTAAAGCTGCCTTGTAAGCATTCCTAAATTCTAGACTTGGAGCACAATCGTATAAGCGTAAGATGGTGTTGTATGCTTCTTCACTAGCTTTGATGTACTCGTTTATGCCTTTTTCGTCTCTGATAGGAAAATCCTTGTTGGTGCTGACTATATGAGTTGTAGATGAAACTCCATTACGGAATCTTCCGATAGCTTGAACGGCATCGGTGCATGGGTCTATTATCGTGTATTCATATAGATATGGCTCAGTCACAAACATGATGTCTGGCTGTACTTTTAGCTCAATATCTAATGCTGCATAGAAACGACTAGTAAAGAACATAAAAGGCTTTTGCTCCTTGATGTTCCAATTCTCGACAGCTTTTATTCCTGCTTCGTTCAGTTTGGTGGTGCTGTTACTAGAGCAGAACACTACACTGTCCTTTTTGATTCCAAGTTTTTCGATAACTTGAAGAATCATATCAGTTCTGTTAATGAAGAGGCACAGACTTCTTGGTGATTCTAGCTCTTTCTTTCTCTTCTCTATAGTTACTCTCATGGCTTCTAAGACATTGTTGGTGTGGACAAGTGTGATAGGCTTTAAATAGTCATAGTTAGGCTTGACTTCTATAAGGGTAAAGTGTTGCTCTTCAAACCTAGGGTCAGATGGAACAATAGGGGTCGCTGAAACCATAGCTTTGTCCTTGAACATAAAGAAGTCTTTCATGGGGAGTGCAATATCCTCACGATAATCAATATCTTTAACTAGTTTGTGACACTCGTCCATGAGCATGAAACAGTTTGTGTACATGTCCAATTCTGCTTCTTCAAAAGCTTGTTTTACCTTATAATTGAAGCTCTCTGGTGTGCAGATAATCTTGATGTACTTCTTTTGCTTGATAGTTTGAGATAAGTATTCTGTAACACTTGAAATGCTGACATCTTTTTTGACTGCAAACAAGTTGTCTTTCTTATGCTTCTTGTCGTTACATTTACCTATGATAGGTGGTACATTAGGCTCTACGATAATAGAGTTACGCTTCGCCTTAATCTCTGTGTATGTAGCACCTAAACCTGTAAGGGTCTTGCACAGAATCGTGTTTGGCTCGATGCTATAAATATCGGACAAATATTGTCCTTTGTTTATTATTAATTCTTTCTTTCTCATTTTTCTCTTTTAATTTGATAAAGGTAGGGAAGAGGCTAGCACTCTCCCCAAACCTTAGTTAATAATTCATCTAATGAGGTTCTTGCCTCTTAGATATTCTACCAACTCTTGGTCTCTCTCCATAAAGAAAAATATTTGTCCATAAGGGAAACTTGCTGTTGCAGATAATTTCCCTGTTCGGTCACGGAACTCTGGGGTGAATTGGATTCGCCCCATTTCATTTTCACAGAAGAGTTTCAACATATCCTTTCGGAAAGTACTCGCATCAGTTTCATCGGATGGTGTAACTTCTAAGGGAGCTACGTTGAAATCCTCGCTCTCTTTATTCGTTAGATATTTTATTATCCATAAAAAGCCATTTGGGGTTAATTGATAATTAAAACGCCCTGTAGTCTTGCTCTCCACACTAATAGCTTCTACACCATAATTGTCAATAGTGAAATAGAGGCTAAGTCTTTCTCCTCTTTCCATCATGCTTTTTAATTCTGCATGTGCCTCATCATTGGCATATTTTGTACCTTCGTAGCCAGAGATAGCGTTGAGATTATATCTCTGTCTCAACTTTTCAATTTCACCTCCTTTTTTATTTAAAAGTTCGTCACTTGTCACCGATTCGGTGACGTTAGCTAACTCTATGGCGTTTTGCTTCGCCGTCTGTATTTTATCTTCCATATTAATTCAATTTAGAAGATTTAACTTACACCTACCCACATCAAAGCTATGTACATCTTGCTTCTCAGTTTCGGAATGCGGTTGCAAAGGTACAGAAGAAATTTCATGCGAGCACACTGCTGTCCCGTTTAGAAATCATCGGGTCTGAAAAGGCTAGGATATAGCCAATCCTCCGTCTCTTCTGTTGGAACAGCTTTGTTAAACAATTCATTTAAAGGAGTCTTGTCCGTAAGGAATAGACCCACGTTCTTTGAAATAGTGTGTAGCGATTGATCTATGTGCATCACTTTCTTTGCATAAGCTAAAAGCAAGTATGTGCATATGGCAATCCAGATTTGCAGATATATGGCATTCTCGGAAGTTCCATAAAAGGATTTGATGTGAAGGTGTTGCTTAATCCATTTAAAGTAATTATGAGAAGCTTTACATAATTACTTTTATGACAAGAATAACATTATGAGAAGTGAATGGAAAAGTATTATTGAAGATCAGAACTTTAGGAGAATGCTTCTCCGTTCGACTTCTCATAATGATAACTATTTCTTCAGACCTCTGAGCCAATCTCTGAGATTTTTATTGTTTTCCCAAGATTTATCAGCCTCTCGGTTAGGTGTGAGATCTGTATACGCCTTTTCGAACGCCTCACGTTTTGCTTTAGAGTCTGCACGAGCATAAATGTCCGTTGTTTGAATAGAGACATGTCCTAGCAAATCTCTAATATAAATAAGGTTGACTCCAGCCTGTAGAAGATGCATAGCTCGACTATGACGTATAGAGTGACAACTAATCCTTTGCGGAATAAGTTCTGGAGACACCTTCCTTGCCATGTTTGCATAAGTACAAAGAATGTATGTGATACCCTCACGCGTTAGCTTTTCATTTCTGCCATTATAGAAAAGTGGAGACGCAGCTTTGTTGCAATCGTTAAGATGATTCTCTTCCATATATTCACATAGAATTGACACCTGTTCCTTTACAAGCGGTACTATTCGTGCTTTGCGTCCTTTTCCGAACAGACGTATGGTATATGGCTCATGGGTTATGCGCACACTATCCACAGTAAGATCTGCTATTTCAGAGACTCTTGCTCCCGTATCATACATTAGTGAGAGTAAAGCGAGATTTCTTCGGCCTCTCCAAGTTGATGTATCAGGCTGAGCCAGCAACAACTTGATACCTTCTATTGTCAGGTAGTTAAGTGTTGTCCCTGATGTTTTTATGGCTTTAATAGTTAGGATCTTTTGCCATTCTTCTATCATTTCTATGACGCTATATTGCAAGTAATGACAAAAAGAATGAATGGCAGCAAGCCGATAGTTACGTGTCGCTGCAGAGCATTTTCGCTTGTTAAGTAGCCATTCGAGATACTCGGTTACACTTACTCTCGTGAGATGTTTCAATTGCAATTTTTCAACTGTGATTCCTTTAATATCTTTCATGAAGTCAATAAATTGTACAAATGCATCTCTATAGGAGGATATGGTGTTAGGGCTTACATTACGCTCATGAGGCAGGTATTCTACCAGAAAGCGGCTTAAATGTTTGGCAAAGTCAGTCGTCGTAGTCATAGGCTTTACATATCTTTGGATAGACAAAAGCGTTGATTTCAGAACATTGCTCTTCCAATTCTGGATACATGTTGCATGTGAGGCGAACATACTGCTCTGTCGCTTTCAGCGAGTGATGTCCCAGGCATGTTGAGAGAATTGGCAAACTGGCATACAAGTCCATTCCTTTGTGCCCCATCTGTACAAGAGCATGTACTGCATTCGTATGTCGCAGGTCGTGAACGCGTGGTCCATGATGATTCCCCTTATGGGGAATTCCGCATGTGTCCAGCAATTTGCGCAGATGCTGATATACACTATTAGCCTTGATGCTAGTCCCGTCCGATTTTACAAACAAAAAACCATTTCCTGCAGCTATGTCTTTGATGGGCATATTGTTTCTATACTCCATATAAGATGTAAGTACCGTCTTCATCGACTCACATAAAGGTACGATCCTTTCACTTCCGTTCTTGGTTTTATCTAAGCGAATGTAACCTTCATCCAGATGAACATGTTTGTTGCGGATGGAAAGAGCCTCAGATATACGCATTCCTGTACTATATAGTAAACGAAGAAGAGCTGGCATGGCTATGAGAGCTGTACCCATGCGTATGTCATATAGTCTATATTCGTCCGCTGCAGAAAAGATTGCGCCAATCTGCTCCTTTGTGAATATATACGGAGTAAAATCAGACTTCGGTTGCTTGGGCATTCGTGGAATGAAGCATACACAGCCACACCTGCACATCAGTCTTGTCAATTGACACCATACGGAACATTTGGAATATAAAGTTCTGTCACAGTCCGCCACACGTGTAGCTCTCCACTTTTTGAAGAACACCTCTTTGATATGAGGATCCTTTAGGCACTCTGCATTGGCAAAGTCGTCAATCTCTTTCAATATCCATCTGGTACGCAACGCACTGATTCCTGCAGATATTTTAATGTCAAGAAGATGATTCATATATGAGGCTAACACGCTGGAATATTTAAATTGCTCAGCCATAGAACGCACCTCCTCTCTGTTTGTAAAAGGCATCTGGAACTGGCGGTACAGGAATGGCACACTCTATCAAAGACTTTATGTCAATCTTAAGATAAGTGAGAGTTGTTTCCGTACTGCGATGCCCTAGCGATTCGGATATGACAGGTAACGTCGTGCCTTTCTCAAGCATGACGCTTGCAAGAGAATGACGTAGAGAATGTGGACCATGATGCTTGGCCGATACATCTATTCCGGATTTACAGATGATGTTGTTTATTGCAGAGCATACCATACTTTTGGTTGCTGGCACATAAGGTGCCTTGCAAGAAAGAAATACATTCTGTGAAACTGTCTGAGGTCTTCCATGCTGCAAGTAATCTATGATGGCATTACCAACATCCGCAAGCAATGGCAACTCTATGACCTTTCCGGTCTTATGCATCACAAGGGTTAGTACATTGTTGTCCCAGTCTATATTAGAGAACTGTAGGTTGGCTATGTCCGAAGCTCGCAACCCCAAACGTGATGCAAGTAATAACATTGCATAGTTTCTCTTGCCAACGCCGCTGCTTCTATTCACGGAGTTCTCTACTATATTTACCTCTGCTGCTGTGTAAAACGAAGGAATACGCTCTTTCTTGCGCAGCTTATATGTGTCAAACAGACCATCAAACCTTCCATCTACAATATGCTCCGCTTTCCAGAAACGAAAGAGGACACGCAGGGCAGAAACTATGTTTACCTTGTTGGTCGGATGGGACGAGACAAACGACAAGATGTGTTTATCCGCAATCTCGGACACACTGTTGACACCACTGAGATTGAGATGAGTTAAGAACTCGCTTAGATACAAACGATAGTCATTTATAGTCACCAGACTTCTACGAAGAGAAGTAAGATGGATGATGAGTTTTTCCATCTCCATGCCAATCTTCCCATCGAGGGTATGGAAAACAGGAGTGAAACAACGCTTACGTATAAGCCCTAACGAAAGCATATCGTCAAGGACTTGAATACTGCGAATCATTTCACGCTCCTGGTGACGAATCTCACCATAATGATGACAGGTTGACAGGAACTCTTCACCAATAGAAGGGGAATAATTCTCAATGTCGTGAGCCGACATGTAGTGGACGATGCCTTTACGCCATAGACATTTATACACAGATATTCTATTCTCTGTGTAACAATGGTCTTCAAAGTACTTGATGCATCGATCCATTAGGACTTGAATCTTTACTTCTTGCATAATATATAATATTTAGTTTTGGGGCTTATGCCCTATACTGTAATATAACGTTATGAGAAGTATTTATGATAAGTTTTTGCTGTAAAATTCATATAATCAACAATTTTTCACAGGTCAAATCTGTCTAACTTGACATAATGATATTCTTGTCATAAAAGTAAAGTTCCACGTTCCATCTTTCCCTATATAATTCAGATATGGTAAGCGCTTCATATTCCATGTTGTTTGTGAGAAACCTATACACCTTACTTGTTGCATAGTCCTCATAGGTTACCATTCTAAGTTCTTCAGGATACCATTTGGCAGTATGTAGTCCTGTTAATTTGATACGTTCATCAGAAATGATACCAGTACTCTTGTCAACTTCGGCTTCTGATACAACTTCAAAAAGCATGTTATCTTTTGCCCTAGTAACAAAGAATGCATTCTTCTTAGTTATCAACTTGAAGAGTCTGTTGAAATCTACATATCCTCTGTCCATCAAATAGATAGCAGAAGGTTCTATGTAGAGATCATCAAGAGCTTTTACATCATTAACCGATGCAGAAGTCAAATAAACTGAGACTGGAAGATTTCCTCGCAAATCGACTAATGTGTGCATTTTGATGCCACCTTTGTTTTTGCGATACTTTGCCCAAGGACATAATTTGAGACACAGACTTATAGTACTGCTATCAAAAGCATATACCATGTTGTCTAGGTCTAATCTGAACTTGTCTTTGACATAAAGAGGACGTACTTTTTTCAAAAGAACGTCTGCAAAATCTTTATAGATATGCCAATCTCGCTTCTCGTTAGCTTTTGCTAGAGTATTACGTGGTACAGCATAACTAATACCACAATGGTAAAGTTTGCTGGAGAGTGCCGTAAGGCAGTTTTCTATATCTCGAAGACTATCACGACCTGTTAATTGAGCATAGCTCATTACTAGGAATTGGTCTTTGCAAGAGAAGTTTCTTGCTCTGTAGTTTCCCTTATAACGGTCTACACAAGTTTTGAAATCACGTTCTGGTATAAGTGACATAATCTGAGAGAATATAGTTTTGCCTTTGTTCATCGCACACGTATTTTAAATATGCGTGCAAAGATACAAAATCAAATCGAATACACTATAAAAAGTCCGTAAACTTTTGAGTATTAATAACTTATTTAATAATCGTCTCGTTTTAACGGGACACTAGTGATGCGAGCAAATAAAATGAAAACATGGCTTGCGTTCCTTTATATTGAAAAAGTACGCAAAAAAAATGTGTACTAATCTTGACGAAAAGTACACATAATAATTAGTCGTATAGAAAATTCCAAAATTTCCATAAATGGAATCCTTTACGTGTTTTACGTTGCTTTCTTAATAAGCTGTCATATGGTCTTGAGTGTTCGCCAAAATGGTTTACTTCATTATATTTGTCATCTCCATAGCCTAGGGTGTACCAAACTCTGGAAGAAAGGATTTCTTTTCCTGTAGCCATATCCTTAGTTTGAGTTTGAGGAACTTTATAGATTTTGTCAGATAGAAAATGTCTGTAGAACATATCGTCAAAGAGCAAAATTTTATTTCCTATTCTGAGTTCTTCTTTATATATCATTATTTCGTTTAATGCTACTTTTAATCGTATAGTGTCTTCTTGTGAGATTAAATTATTTTCTATAGCCAATGTAGAAAGACTATCTAATTTGTTGAAGAGAAATTTCAAATTTGATAAAGTTGAAGTATCGTCAATTGTTTTCTTTTCATCGCTCTCCATTTCTATTGTAATTTTTTTAGAATTAGCTATAGAGTTTAGAATGCTATGCCCCATGTCTATTTTTGTGTTCTCGATGTAGTCATATATGAATATAAGTAGAAACCAGAACTTAATGGTGTCAAAACTATAAGTTTCTAATGTCAGCATTAAAAGTTGGTTATCTACGTATCTTTTCCATATATCTCTAATTATAAAACTGTCTCCTAATCCATTCATGTGACAATCTATATAGCTTTTTGCTTTATCTATGCTTTCTTTATGTGCGGAATAATAGCTAGGCTCAGACAGTCTTAGTACTTCCTCTTTTGTCGTGATGGCATAATTATATCTCAACGCAAATATAATAGTAGGGTGGATTGGTGATTTTTGCCCTATGCCAAATGAATTTACAATTTCGTTAATGTATTCAAATTGTGGCAGATTGCAGATTTCTTCATTTGTCTTGTCTAGTATTTCTGATAGCATAGGTATGCTACTGATTTTGTTGTTTCCTTGTTCCATATAAGTATATCTTTTTGCTGCAAAATTAAAAAGAAATCCTCACCTACGCAAATGTAAATGAGGAAATCTTTATTATTTTGTCCCAAAAACGTATTTTACGACCTTTCCATTAGCTTTATTCTCGTTCTGAAAGTCTCGCTCGATATAAATGTCGGTCACTCTCATAGACTCATCAACGTGGTTGAGTGCTGCATGGACAGTGAATTTGTCTATGCCAACCTTGTTAATGGCTAGGGTAGCCCATGAATGTCTTGCAGCGTAAAACTCCAAATCATCTATAGCTAATTCTGAGCCAATTTCTTTCAAGCCTCGATTTATCGCCTTATTGAAGCCTTTGTCGTTTGCGTAATATTGATAGAAGTTGAAGACTCGTTTGCCAGATTTGTCTCTGTACTTCTCAATCAAAGGTTTCAGCATTGGAGGAACATCAACCACCATCTTCGCCTTGTCATTTCTACGTGCTTTTGTCTTGGTTCTGTAGTATGTCAGCTTACCATCTTTGTAATCTGTCACGTTATAAAGGTCAACAGAGTTCATGCCGATTAGCCCAAAAGATAAGATAAAGCAATCTTTAGCTAGGTCGTATCTGCACGTCCCCTTGATTCCTTTACTTGTATTCCTATATGGAAGAGCATAAATCTTCTTGATGGTGGCTTTATCAAGTGCTCTCTTTCGGGTTGCCTCCTGTTTCGGAATCTTGAAATTATCGAAAGGGGATGATGGAATAAGTATCAAACCATTGTCGTAGTTATTGTATTCCTTCTGTGCCTCCTTAAATAGGTGTCGTAAACTGCCTAAATATAAAGACATCATTCTGTTAGATGGAACACGCTTCCCTGCTTTCTCCAACTTCTCTATTTTAGCTTCTCTACATTTCTTTATATAATCAGCATATCCTGTGATAAAGGATAAATTGATTTCTGAAATGTTGAGGCTGTCACGTCCAATAAATGAAGTGAGTGAGTTGAGAACGGTCTTGTAATTGTTTGCTCCTTTTATGGTAGCCTTAGCTATCCACTTTCTGGAAAAGTCGATAAAGTCAATCTCCTTGTCTTTCATATCCTCAAACTTTAGGTGCTTGAAAATATCATCAAGAGAATAGCTGTTTAAATCAACCTGCATTTCATTGCACTTGTTCTTGTACCCTTGTACTAAGTTCTCAATCTCTTTGTAAATCTTGGTTGTTTTCTTGAAATCTCCAGATTTAGTTAAGTCCTTTGGAGAAACGAAAAGACTCGATGATAGTCTCTTCACCTTACGATTGAGCGTAAAGCGTATCTTTACATTGTAAGTACCATTTGCTTTAAGCTCTCCTTTTTTAATTTCTGCTTTGATTGTCAGCATGTTACGTTTAATTTAATTAGTCAACAATCAGTCAACAATGTAGCAAATAAAGAGGAAAAGCTCTGGTGGTTGTATTTCTTAATCCAGAAAGGTCTAGAAACAAAAATAGGTTAAGTATCTAATATTCAGATGCTTAACCTTGTGGACCAGCTAGGGCTTGAACCTAGGACCTCCAGATTATGAGTCTGTTGCTCTAACCAACTGAGCTACAAGTCCGTTGAATTTTTATTAAATTCGAGTGCAAAGATACTAGATTTTGGGCAAATAACCAAATAAAATCTTAAAAATTTTCTTAGAATCAGAAAAATAGCGTATCTTTGCACCAAATTATGTGCGCACACGTGCGTATGTACTTATTAATCGTACAAAAAAGGAAAAGAATTTCTATTCAGAAATGGACATAGACAAAAATAAAAGAATCGGTCTTACCGATGAACAAGTTAAACAGAGTAGGGAACAGCATGGCAAGAACGTGCTTACCCCTCCTCAACGTACTTCATTATGGAAATTGTATTTGGATAAATATCGCGACCCGATTATCCAGATACTTCTTGTGGCGGCTTTTGTATCCCTTATCCTTGCTTTTATCGAAAAGAATTTCATGGAGACCATCGGTATCTTCGTGGCAGTTTTCCTTGCTACTACCGTGGGCTTCTACTTTGAGCGCGATGCTGCCAAGAAGTTTAATCTGCTCACGGCGCTCAGCGAAGAGCAGCCGGTTAAGGTGCGCCGCAATGGTAAGGTGATGGAGATTCCGCGCCACGATGTGGTGGTGGGAGATGTAGTGCTCGTAGAAGTGGGCGACGAGGTGCCTGCCGATGGAGAACTCATCGTCTGCAACGACCTGCAGATTAACGAATCTGCCCTTACGGGCGAACCTGTTGCCGAGAAATCTCTGGAAGGCGGTGGCGATGGTGCCTATCCTCGCAACGTCATCCTCCGTTCTACCATGGTGATGAATGGCAGGGGCGAGTTCGTGGTTACTGCCGTGGGCGATGCTACCGAGATTGGTAAGGTAGCGAAGAAATCTACCGAACAGACTTCGGTGGAGACACCGCTTCACATGCAGCTCGACAAGTTGGCTAAGATGATTTCCAAGGTAGGCTCTGTAGTATCTGTGGCAGCCTTCTTCATCTTCCTGATTCACGATATCCTCACCAATCCGGTATGGGGCGGCAAGGATTATTTCTATATGGCAGAAATCGTGTTGAAATACTTCATGATGGCTGTTACCCTGATTGTGATGGCGGTGCCGGAGGGATTGCCGATGGCGATTACCCTTTCTCTGGCGCTCAACATGCGAAGAATGCTGAAGTCGAACAATCTGGTGCGCAAGCTCCATGCCTGCGAAACCATGGGTGCCGTTACCGTGATCTGTACCGATAAAACCGGTACACTTACCCAGAACAAGATGCAGGTGAGTGCCCTGGAACTCAAGCAGGGCGATGAGGCGCTGCTCGATACTGCCATTGCCCTCAACTCTACAGCCGAGTTGAATGACGGCAAACCTATCGGAAACCCTACCGAGTCGGCTCTCCTGCTCTGGCTCGATGCCCAGGGCAAGGATTATGAAGAACTCCGCAAGCAGGTGAACGTGCTCAAGCAGTTGCCTTTCTCTACCGAGAGAAAGATGATGGCAACCTTGGCAGAAGTTGATGGCGAGACCTATCTCTTCGTGAAGGGTGCGCCTGAAATCGTGATGAAGAAATGCATCATCGAAGATAGAATGCTGAGACAGTCAGCCGAAGAACTCGATGAGTGGCAGCATAAGGCGATGAGAACCCTGGCGTTCGCCTATAAGAAGATAGAAGCTTCTATCATGAGAACTTCCAGAACCTCTACTGCCGAAGTGGTAGCACTTCTCGATGCCAACGACCTTCAGTTGCAGGCCATTGCAGCCATTGCCGATCCTATCCGTCCGGATGTTCCTGCTGCCGTGCAGGAGTGCCGCCATGCGGGTATCGAGGTGAAGGTGGTTACGGGTGATACGGCTGCCACCGCTTTGGAGATAGGCAAGCAGATAGGTGTCTTTGAAGATGAACCTGAGAATATCGGAGCAGATGGCTCTCTGACCTCGCTCGACCAGCAGATGATTACGGGCGAACAGTGGGAGGCTCTTTCTGACGAAGAGGCTTACGAACGGGCGAAGGATATCCGTGTGATGAGCCGTGCTCGTCCTACCGATAAGCAGCGACTGGTGGCCATGCTCCAGAAGCGTGGCGAGGTGGTTGCCGTAACAGGCGACGGTACCAACGATGCTCCGGCGCTTCACTATGCTCACGTGGGCTTGTCGCTGGGTTCGGGAACTTCCGTGGCTAAGGAGGCTTCGGATATGACCCTGCTCGATGATTCCTTCAAGTCTATCGCCAATGCCGTGATGTGGGGACGCTCGCTCTATCGCAACCTGCAGCGCTTCCTCTTCTTCCAGTTGGTAGTAAACGTAGCAGCCCTCCTGCTGGTGCTTGGCGGCTCAGTTATCGGAACTGAAATGCCGTTGACGGTAACCCAGATTCTTTGGGTGAACCTTATCATGGATACCTTCGCAGCCTTGGCACTTGCCTCATTGCCTCCATCTCACGAGGTGATGAAGGATAAACCACGCAAGGCATCCGATTTCATCATCAACAAGAGCATCGGTTTCGGTATCCTGTTCTGCGGCATCGTCTTCTTCCTCGTTATGTTTGCCCTGCTGGTTTACTGTGAGCGCAGAGGCAAGGGTGGCGTAGATGTGCATGAACTGACCATGTTCTTCACCACCTTCGTGATGATTCAGTTCTGGAACCTCTTCAATGCCAAGGCGCTGATGAGCCATCATACTGCATTCCGCCATTTCCTGAAGGATAAGGGAATGATTCTGGTGCTTGTACTGGTATTGGTGGGTCAGTGGATTATCGTAACCTTTGGTGGCGAAATGTTCCGCACCACACCATTGTCGCTCCATGAGTGGCTGCTCATCATCGGCTCAACCTCCGTTGTACTTTGGGCGGGCGAGCTGTGGAGAGCTTTTAAGAGAATGATAGCAAAGAGAAGATAATCCATCGGAGTTCTTCTTCTGAAATGAATGTTAAAGACAGTCCTTATGAATACAATACATTATAACGATATCGTGCAGTTGCCGCCTTGTGTGGCAACGATTGGTTTCTTCGACGGGGTGCATCGGGGACATCAGTTCCTGATTCATCATCTCGTAGAGACGGCACGAAAGGATGGCTTGCAATCTACCGTCATCACCTTTGATGCGCATCCCCGCAAGGTATTGCAGGCAGATTATCAGCCAGAGATGCTGAGCACACTCGACTCCAAACTGCTGCTGCTTTCGAAGACAGAAGTGGATAATGCTGTGGTGCTGCATTTCGACAAGGCGATGGCTGCCATGTCGGCAAGAGAGTTTATGCAGCAGGTGCTCCACGACCATCTCAACGTAAGGAAACTCTTCATCGGCTACGACCATCGCTTCGGTCACAACCGCGAGGAGACTTTCGAAGATTACGTGCGCTACGGCAAGGAGATGGGCATCGAGGTAATCAGGAACGAAGCCTTCCAGATAGATGGCATCAACATCTCTTCTTCCGTCATCCGCTCTTTCCTGAAAGAGGGAGAAGTGGAGATGGCAGCCCGGTGCCTCGGTTTCCCATACACCCTCATCGGAAAGGTGGTGAATGGATTCCATGAAGGCAGAAAGCTCGGTTTCCCTACAGCCAATCTCGACATCTCTCACTTCGGACAGCTGATTCCTGCTCCTGGTGTCTATGCCGTAAGGGTAAGACTGGAGAATACGGTGGTATGGAAACGGGGAATGATGAATGTGGGCAATCGCCCAACCTTCAATGGCAGACAACTGACGCTAGAGACGCACATCTTCAATTTCGACGGGGATATTTATGACCAGCTCTTGCTCGTAAGCTTCGTGAAGCGAATAAGGGGCGAACAGAAGTTTGACAGTCCCGAGGAGTTGGCGGCGCAGCTGAAAGAGGATGAGCAGACCGTGCTGGATCTCTTTGAAAAGGAAGCGGAATGATAGCGAGAATGCTATTAAACTATAAACGATTAATTATAAACAGTAAAAGCAATGGCAAAGATTAATTTAAAGAGAGGTTTGACGGATATCGTCCTCTACCTGATTATATTTATAGTAGTACAGATTATCGTGATGTATGCTGGCGCAGGAATCTGGGCGGGCATTAAGGGCGAAGGTTACCAGGCAACGCTCCTGGCTGTCAGTTCGGGCAGCAATCCTATCCTGATGGCGCTTACCTCAGCGTTCAGCAACGTTATCACCCTCGTCATCTTCCTGAAGACGAAGTGGACACCGCTGACCCGCGATTATCTGCTTTCCAAGCCTTGGGCAACGCTTCTCTGGGTGGCATTGTTCGCCCTGGGAACCATCATTCCTCTGGAGCTCATATATGAGCAGATAGGCATCGAGATGGACGAGAATGCCGAGCAGATACTCGCATCGCTCATGAAGGAGCCTTGGGGTTATGTGGCTATCGGCGTTCTGGCGCCTTTTGCTGAGGAGGTTGTGTTCCGTGGAGCCATTCTCCGCACCCTGCTGGGTCTTATGAGCAAGAAGAACCATTGGGTAGCCATCATGATTTCGGCTGCCATCTTCGGTCTGGCTCACGCCAACGTAGCGCAGTTTGTCAATGCTCTCCTGCTGGGCTTACTCCTGGGTTGGATGTATTATCGCACCAAGAGTCTTGTTCCGGGCATCCTGCTCCACTGGGTGAATAATACGATGGCGTATGTCCTGTCCAATATCATGCCTCAGAGCGATGGCAAACTCATCGACCTCTTCCATGGTGATGACAAGACCATGTATTATGCCGTAGGCTTCTCTCTCTGCATCATGATTCCAAGTTTCATACAGCTGGTTATCAGATTAAAGAAGGTGAAGGCTTAAGAGATAAATAAACGAGTAAAAAGGTTACCTGGATGGGTAGCCTTTTTTCAGATATATAACCGGATAGATAAGTAGATTTTATGAAGATTATAGAAAGCAGTATCATAGGAAAGAAGAGCCAGGAGGCTTGTGAGGATGGAATGGTAGTTACCGATGATTTCATCGCTGTGATAGATGGCAGTACGAGCAAAACGCCGAAGCATCTCAATTCTGATATGAAGAATGGAAGATACGCCATGATGCTTATCTCGGAATATATCCGGGAGGAACTGAAGGCGGATGCCTCGGTAGATGAATTCTGCCAGGGCGTAACGGCGTATATATATAATAAGGTGTATGAAAAGTTTGGGGTGGAAGAGCGGTTGAAGGAGCATCCGGAAGAGCGGCTTACCGCCTCGGCTATCCTTTATAGCCGGACAAGGAATGAAGTATGGATGGTGGGCGATTGCCAGGCAATCATTGATGGAAAACTCTATGAGAATGGCAAGCCTTATGAGGAGAAAATTGCCCGTAAGAGGGTAGAGTTGATAGAGCAGGGCCTTTCGCCTGCTGAGGCTAGAAAGCAGATAGAGCCATTGCTTATCAAGGCGATGCTTTTGGGGCAGAACCAGACCTATACGGTTATCGATGGATTCCCTATCTATCGGGAGGGAGTGAAGGTTGTCTCTGTTTCAGACTCTAGTTCTGTTCAGGATTCTGTTCCAGCATCAGATTCTGTCCCTTGCTCTGACTCCGCTTCTGCATCAGATACAATTCCATCTTCTTCCTCCGAGATAGTCTTGGCGAGCGATGGCTATCCGTTCCTGAAGCCAACCTTGGCAGCGAGTGAGGCTGCATTGGCAGAGCAGATTGCCAACGACCCTCAGAACATCCATTCCTTTATCGCCACCAAGGGCATCGTAGAGGGCAATAAAAGCTTTGATGATAGAACTTATATCCGATTTGTTTATTGCCAGTAAATAAAAAAACGCAGATTTATTTATTGGCAATAAACAAAAATGGCTGATTCCGCCAGAAAAAAACAAGCCGGACAAATTGAATTTGTCCGGCTTGTTTGTCCGGAAGTTTGTAACTGTCAAATAATCAGAGATTTATAAGTCGCCGGACAATTTGTCCGGACAAATTCAATTTGTCCGTGTTATTTTTTTAGCATGAATTTGTAAAGAAAAGCAAGGATTTCCATCCGGTAGGCGATGTATTCCCAAGAAGAAAACGATGACTTCTGCACCGAGAAACGGTGAGTTTAAGTGGAGAAAACTATGAGTTAGGATTATTAACATAAAACTCTAAAGCAGCCAAAGGAGAATAAGAGAGGTTGGAACGTAAACAGTTGGGAATGAGCAGATTTGCACAAAGTTGCCAAATCGCCATAAAGCAAGCGAGTGAGGAATATTGAAGTAGTTCAGTTACTAAATCGTGAGCCACAGTTACCTATGCAAAGCAGGTAACAATGCGGAAAGGCAACTTTGTGCATCAACGGATTTTATTGCGCTGATTCTCAATGTTTTGCGTATCAAGGAACGCTTACAAAATGATTATATTTGCACACTCAAAATGTAAGCGTTATGAAAATCGAAAAATTCAAGGTGTTGCTCTACCTAAAAAAGAGCGGAAAGGACAAGAATGGAAAAGCTCCCATCATGGGACGCATCACGGTGAACAGGACTATGGCGCAGTTCTCCTGCAAGTTGTCTTGCTCTCCATCGCTTTGGAATCCTCGTGCCAGCCGATTGGAGGGCAAGAGCAAGGAAGCCGTGGAAACCAACAAGGACATCGAGCAGTTGTTGCTTTCCATCCAAAAGGCATTCGATGTGCTTGTGGAAAAGAGAACGGACTTCGAGGCTAAGGATGTCAAGGAGGCTTTGCAGGGCAGCGTCAAGACACAGACCACCCTTCTCTCCTTCGTGGACGAGCATATCAGTGAACTCAGCACCCATGAGGGCATCGATATGTCGAAGAGCAGTGTCTGGACTTACAGAAAGATTCGCAAGAATCTCGCTGAGTTCATCAGGGAGAAGTATAGGTTGACTGATTTGGCTTTCGGACAGCTGACCGAGCCTTTCATCAGTGACTTTCACCATTACTTGCTTGACGAGAAAGGCTTTTCATCAGGAACCATCACCATCTATGTGTCGCTCTTCAAGAAGATGTGCCGCATTGCCTTTGAGCGAGGCTTGTGCAAGAACCTGCTGTTCGCCCATTATCGGGTTGGCACTCCAAGGGTTACGACACCCAAGGCTCTCAGCATGTCTGATTTCATAAAAATCCGTGATGTGGAACTGCCCGAAGACAAGCCGAGACTATCCGTTAGCCGTGACCTGTTCCTTTTCGCCTGCTATGCAGGAACAGCCTTCATAGACACCGTTTCCATCACGAAAGCCAATGTCAAGGTGTTGGAGGATGGTGACAAATGGCTCGTCTATAACCGCAAGAAGACCGGAACACTTGCCAGGGTGAAACTCCTGCCCGAGGCGTTGGAGCTGATGGCGAAATACGAGGACGTGGCAAGAGATACCCTTTTCCCATTGCTGAGCACGAATCGTGTTCGTATCGATCTCATCACCATCTGCAAGTTGGCGGAAACGAGCAAGACCTATTCCTACCATTCGGGACGACACTCGTTCGCCAGCCTCATTACGCTGGAGGCTGGTGTGCCGATGGAGACCATCTGCAAGATGCTCGGTCACAAGGATGTGAAGATGACGCAGCGGTATGCGAGAGTGACCCAGAAGAAGCTGTTTGAGGACATGGACAAGTTCATCGCTGCAACCGAGAAGGACTTCGTTCTCGCATTATGAACAAGGCTTTCAACTTTTCTTTTTACAGTTCAACTACATTATTATATTATAAGGACAACAACTATGAGCAGAAGTACATTTTCAATTTTGCCTTACATCAACAGACAGAAGGTGAAGGCAGACGGAACAGCCAACATACTTTGCCGCATCACCGTTGACGGCAAAAGCGCAGCCATTTCCACAGGCATATCCTGTACACCACAGGAGTGGAACGCCAAGAAGGGAGAGGTACGGAATGCAAGGGACAACGGACGATTGGCAAGTTTCCTTGCTGAGGTCAAGGATAAATACAACTCACTTCTTACCGCCAATGGCATCATCACCGTGGAAATGCTGAAGGCTGTGTTGAAGGACAAGGACACGACAGGAAGGTTCTTGCTGAACTTTGGTGATACCATCGTGGAATGGTATCGAACCTCAAAAGCCAGACAGACCTTTCTGCACAAGCGGACATGGCAGAAGAACCTGAGAGCCTTTGTCCATTCGTTGGATAAGGACGACATCGCCTTTGAGGACATAGACGAGAATTTCGGGGAGGAATACAAGCTATTCCTGAAACGAGACCAGGGACGTATCGACAGCTACGTGAACCATTGCCTTCTCTGGCTGAACATGTTGATGTACAAGGCAGTGGACAGGAGCATTATCCGCTTCAATCCCATAGCCAGGATAGGGTATGAGAAGAAGGCAGCCCCGAAGATGACCCATATCAGCAAGGCAGACTTCATCAGGATGCTCTCTACCCCGATGGCTGACGAGCGAACGGAGCTTGCACGCAGATGTTTCATTTTTGCCTCGCTCACCTCCTTATCCTATATAGATGTAAAGAAACTGTACCCTCACCATGTCAGTGAGAACTCCGAGGGTAGGAAGTTCATCCGCAAGGAAAGAGAGAAGACAGGCGTGGAGTTCTTCGTGCCACTCCATCCGATAGCCGAGAAGATTCTTTCGCTCTACAATACCACGGACGACAGCAAGCCTGTTTTTCCACTGGGTGAGAAGAAAGACATCTATCTTGATGTGCATACCCTTGGAATGGTGCTTGGCATAAGTAATAAGTTGGGATTCCACGCCAGCCGCCATACATTCGGAGTCTTGATGCTCAACGAGGAAATTCCCATCGGCAGCATAGCCAAGATGATGGGACACGCAGACATTACAAGCACACAGGTCTATGCGCAGGTGACGGAGCAGAAGATTTCAAATGACATGGATAAGCTTATTGCCAAGCGAGAAAGGAACAGATTGTCGAACGAAAAAACTATTGGAAAATGAACAGAGGAGTTATAACTATCAGCGAGAGCGGAACGGTATCCATGCCGACCGATACTGTATGGATGACCATGCAGGAGATTGCCGACATGTATAATGTGTTCGGCTGCTATGTGCGCAAGGCTGTCAAGGCTATATTCAAGGATGGCATTCTGAAAGAGCAGGGTGTACACCGTCATGTCAGGAAGAACGACCGCATCAGCTATGATGTGTATAGCCTTGAACTCGTCATTGCGGTAGCCTTCCGTATTGACAGCATTGAGAGCAGAGCCTTTCGGGAGTTCATCATGCAGTCCGTCATCGGCAAGCAGACAAGCCGCACGAAACTGGTCTGTATCTTTACAGAGAACGCAATGGCATAGACCTGCCATAAAGCAACGTTCCTTGGAGGCTTTGCGCCTCCAGCCACTTGGGCGAACCACCGCAGTGTGTTTTAGCATGGTATTAGATTTATACAGGTAACACAAATGATACCCGGCAAACACGACCAACTCGGTATAGCCAATAAAACGAGGCGACAACCTATAACAACCACGCTCGGTAAGTTATACGTTGTCGCCTTGTTCATTTCACCCCACTCATCAAGGACATGTATTTCTCCTACAAGCCCTTCATTCTGTACGCCTCACGATAGTTAGCCATCAGAATCTTCTGAATGTCGGACTCGCGGTAGAGTATCTTTCCGCCAAGCTGGATATACGGGATGACACCGTTGTTTCGGTAGTCCTGCAGGGTTCTTCGGCTCAGTTGCAGCCTGGCACAAAGCTCCTTGTCCGTCATGAAGCGCTCACCATCAAGCATGGGACGGTAGTTCATCACGGCACGTTCAAAATTGTCAACCATTCGGTTGAGGTGGTTCACGATGTGGTTCATCCACTCGCTGTTTCTTGTCATTACTTCATTGCTCATAGTTGTCTCGTTTTATTGTTGATACTTACGTTACTCGTTTTACTTGCTGCATTGGATTAAGTGGCTGTTGTATATTGACAGCCTAACCTGTGCGCTTGCGAAAGCGCATGTCCTTTTTCTTGTCCTCCACTACTGCTACGATAGCCATCACGTCCTCCGGCTTGTAGTAGGTCTTGTGGCTGATTTGCGTATAAGCCAAAGTTCCGTTGTCCCGAAGCGTCTGCACTGTCCGTGGGCAGATGTTGAGCGTCTGACACACGTCCTGCGTGTCGAGCCACTTGTTCATGGTCTTGTCCTCACTGCGCTCACGGATTCTGTCCATGCGCTTCACGAAGTTCTCCAACTGGGCATCAAGATAGTTGAATGCCTCTTCCTCGAATACGATGAATCCCATACTTTTCTTTTTTCTAAGTTAATACTATGTTATATGTCGCAAAGCTCCACGCATATGCTGTGCTCCACGTTTGTGAGTGCAAAGATAAGGCACGGCAATCTAAAAACAAGCGTTTTCAATTTCTGTGGCAGTATGTTGCCGGGGTTTGCCGACTTCAACGCCAAAAACAACAAGAAAAACTTGCACGACTGCAACGAATACATGAACAATGATGAGTTGAGAAATACGTTGAAGTTCTCACAACTATCTCGGTATGCAAATAAGCAAGCCACAACTAAATTGCCACGTTACACCCAATCAGTTGCATGGCTGCACTCAGTACACTTACTTTGCACCCGACAATCGGTCAATGGTGCAAACCGTGACCACTATACTAACAAATAAAACAGCATAAGCTATGGCAAGAACAAAAGATGCAGTCTTGGCTCCTGAGCAAAAGGAGCTGATGGAAAAAGAGTATTTGGATTTTGTTAAACCATCTACGTATGGCAACAAAGCCAATCCAAGTAGTTGTGATTCTCTCTATGATGATGTAGAGAACCCAGAGTTGAGAGCAATTGTAGAGAAAGTTGCTGCAACAACTCCCTATAGAGAGGAAACATCAACGAACGAGGCTCAATCGCCACCGAATCCGCTGAAGCGCATCAGCGGCAAGCAGCGCAAGGCGACATTGGAGGAGTATCAGCAGACCTTCCTCCAAGTTCCAAGGATTGACGACCGCAAGCCGGTCTTCGTCAGTTCCGATGTACGAGACCGTCTTGATCGTGTCGTCCGCATCCTCGGAGGGAGACGCATGAGCGTATCGGGCATCATCGAGAACATCGTGCGCCACCACCTAAGCCTTTATGAAGAGGACTTCGAGGCTTGGCGCAAATTGTGAGAATTAAGGTCTGCGACCTTGGACGTGGATAGCTGAAAGGCTGTAGTTCCAACTAACGTGTTCTGAGAGGGAGCGAGGTTATGTTTTGGGAATCCCAAAACGCCTCGCTCCACCATGAGGGCGGAGATTTTTTGCTCCCGACGGTCGCAGAAAGTGAGTGTACCAACTGTAAACAGTATATCGAATGACAAACGTACAGGAACAGAATAGGAGAAAGGGCGGAAGACCGCCCACGGGCAGGGTTCGCAAGCTCTCGAAGTCTGTCACGGTGAAGTTCTCAAAGCCAAGCTACGAGGCTTTGAGACTGAGGGCGAGAAAAGCCAACTGCAAGTTGGCGGAGTACATCCGTGAGTCCGCCTTGAACGGCGAGGTGGTCAGCGGACACAACGCAGAGACGGTAGCCATCGCCAAGCACCTCATTGGCATGGCGAACAACCTCAACCAACTTACCAAGCTGTCGCATCAGAGAGGGTTCCAGGAAACCCATGTGTATGTGGTGGACTTGTTGAGAAGATTGAAAGCAATCCTTGGCGAGTATCGCCAAGCAAGTTATAAACCGAAGCTAAGCAGTATGGGCAGAAAGGAGGATACCACATGATAGGCAAGCTAAAGAAGGGCAGCTCATTTGGTGGTTGCATCCGCTATGTTACAGGCAAGGACGAGGCGAAAATCATCGCCTCAGATGGCGTGTTGCTCGGCACGAATGCCGAGATGGCTCAAAGTTTTGAGCTACAGAGGCAGCTAAATCCAAGAATTAAGAAGCCTGTGGGACACATTGCATTGAGCTTCAAACCAGAGGACAAGCCACGTTTGACGGATGAGTTCATGGCTAAGATAGCCCTTGAATACATGCAGATGATGGGCATCACCGATACCCAATTCATCATCGTAAGGCATCACAATACGGACAATCCACATTGTCATATCGTGTACAACCGCATCAAAAATGAGGGCAAGCTCATATCAGACAGGAATGATTACAGGCGTAATGAGCAGGTGACCAAGGCTCTAAAATCCAAGTATGGATTGACCTGCGGAACGGACAAGAGCAATACTAATACTCGCAAGTTACGCAATGCTGAGCGTGCCAAATACGAGATTCACAATGCCGTCAAGGATGCCTTGAAAGGCGCTGATAGTTGGCAGAAGTTCAAGAATGAACTTGCAAAGCGAGGTGTTCTCTTGGAGTTAGTCTATAAGGACAAGGAGCGAACCAAGGTGCAAGGCATCCGATTCTGCAAGGACGGATATAGTTTCAAGGGTACGCAGATTTGCAGAGAATGCAGCTTTGGCAAGTTGGATGCAAGACTTGGCACAGAGCATAATCGTGTATCGCCAAGAGCCGAATCTATGCAGGGAGGACAAACAAGTTGTCACCAAGTAGAACAGACTCAACCAACGGCAGAACATACCCAAGACCCTTGGGGCGGTATTTCTTCCATTGGACTTTTTGCTCCAGCCAATGCTCAGACCTTTGAGCAATTCCCAGAGGATGAATCATCCAAGAAGAAAAAGAGAAAACGCAGAAAGGGCTTCAGCCTTTGATGCAAGTTACAGACTTAAAAATAGAATCGAACATGAAAGAAGAACTATTGGAAGCCATCTACGGCACAGTTGAGAGATTGGAGCAGAAAGTCGATGAACTTTCTGCCTCCACAAAGAACGCAGGAGCGGAAACCGTTCCTGCAAGTAATGACATAACCAAGTTGGATATGTCAATCAATGCGATGTTTATCAAAGAAGAGGAAATCAGAGGTAAAATATCCAAATTAAGAGATGCCATTGTTGTTTTTGTTGACCTTATCAAGGTAGAACTTAGCAAAAATGAGCAGCGAAGCAAGTTCTTTGTTAATGCCATCAAGCTGATGAGACAAGAGAATGATGTTTCCTCGAAGGCATTGCAGGACAAACTTGAAGTGTTGAACAATTCACCTCAAAAGAAGGTTGTAACCCATCGCTTCGAGCCAATCTCAAAGAATGTTCTTCTTTTCATAGGTGGATTGGCTCTATCTCTTGTCATTTCCATTTGGGGCAATCTCACCCAATGGCGAGAGCATCAAGATTGGGAGGAGGCAGACTTGAAATATAGGGCATTGAAAATGTTTCTTCCATCTGATGACCCGAATATTCGCTACATCGAAAAGCATTTCAATGTGCAACGAGATGAAGATGTGATATACAAGCTCAGAACCAGAGTTGATGTTTATGAAGATTCTGTCTATCAACACCATAAAATGGTTGAGGTAGCATCATATAAAGATAGTATAGCAAGACAACTTATTGATGAATCAAATAGGATAAAAATGCAGATAAACAGTAAGAAAAGTAAATGAAAACGTTATTTTTGTATTATTATGCAAAGTGTAAACACGTATAACATTGCTTAATGTAGTTTAAATATTCTCTGATAATTACTTTGTTTCAAAAAGTCTTTTTATTTTTGCACATAAATACAGACCGTTCTGACAAAAGGCACAGAAATCGAAAAGTGTATAGAGTAGATTATTTTAAAACTTACAAGCATGAAAGATTTAAAACTTTTCACTCAAAGTGAGTTGTCCACCTTGGAAACATTAGATATTATGGGTGGTACAGCAAGCGCAGAAGCATCACAAACAGGTTGTTCAAACAATGTTGTAGGATGTAATTGTACGATCATTCAAGTGCCAATTCAAAAGCCATCTGTTGGTGATGGTACAAAAGCTTTGTAAAAATGAAAAATTTTAGGTAGGATGAAATTTCATCCTACCTTTTTATTAAAATATAGAGAATATGAAAGTAAGTAATTATAATTACATTATACATAAAAACTCCTATTCTTATTGGTACAATGGAATTAATCATACTTTTTTCAAAGTACCAATTTCTTTGGGAAAGAAATTGGAGCATATCATGAATGATAACATCAATATGCTTCCTACAAACTTTTGCTCTCGTCTTGTTGAAAAAGGTTTTATAGTTTCTGACAACACCAAAGAATTGGATATTATTCGGGAAAAATATAATGAACAAGTTTGTCGTAAAGACTATTTGCTAACAATACTGCCAACACTTAATTGTAATTTTAAATGTTGGTATTGCATTCAAGACCATGTTGGTTCAAAGATGTCTGTTGCCACCATTGATAAAGTAAAGACACATATAAATTACATGATAAATGTTGAAAAAATAAAGTCATTACAAATCGAGTGGTTTGGTGGAGAACCCTTCCTATATTTCAAGCAAGTCATATTGCCTATTTGTGAATATGCACAGAAACTTTGTGCACAAAAACAAATACCTTATTCAACCACAGCAACTACAAATGGATACTATTTACTTCCTAAAATATGCCCAGATTTAGTAACTTTAGGGTTTAAAAGATTTCAAATAACTCTTGATGGTCCTAAAGAGCAACATGACAAAGTAAAATTTCAAAATAATTGTCCATCTGCATTTACTCATGTCTTGAATAATATAGAATATATTCTTAGCAATAGTTCATCAATAGAAATTTTATTGAGAATAAACTATACGGAAGAAAACTTAGATCAAATTATTGTAGAGGAAGTAAACCAAATTATTTCTCCACAAAATCGTTGTAAAGTCCGTGTTATGCCTAAAAAAGTATGGCAAGAAAATGTTCGTAAAAGCAGATATGAAAGCGTAAAGACAATACTGCAAAAATTTCATGCATCTGGATATAATACTGTCCATTTTGATGCGGTAAATACGTTTATTCCTTGTTATGCTAATCGTAAATACTACAATGCAATTAATTATAATGGGGATGTCGTAAAATGTACCGCTTCAAACGATTTGTATGAGAAGTGTACTCATGGAGAGATTGAGCCAGATGGAAGCATAAAATGGAATCATGACTTTATAAAGAAATACAAAATGGTTTTCTTTGAAAATAAGAGATGCTTGCAATGTAAATATTTGCCATTGTGCATGGGAGTTTGTCCCCGTGACAATTATACAAAAGCATGCAAACTTGAAAATGTAGATTTCCATATAGAAGATTCTTTAGTAAACTATATTGATACAATTTATGAAACGAAAAGTGTTAAATAGACTGTGTGCATTTCTACTTTTTATAGGATTACCCATTTTAAGTTATGCACAAAATACTGTAATAAAAGGAAAGGTCATCAATAACAATGGTGACCCTTTGTCGTTTGTGAACGTTTCTCTGCTCAACACACGAGATTCATCCTTTATACAAGGAACGACTAGTAAAACTGATGGAACTTTTGAGTTAATCTCAAAAAGCAAAGAGGGAATCGTGAAAATCTCATCAATTGGCTACAAAAACTTTTTCAGAACTTTTCGTAATTCTGAGACTTGGACTATTGAACTTCAAGAAGATTCTTTGAAGCTTAATGAAGTTGTCATTACGTCACAATCTTTAAGAAGTTTTGGTAATAAAGACCAAATCTTTCTGTCGGAAAACGATAGGAAAATTGGAACGAATGCCTTAGAAACAATTAGTTGTTTGCCACAGTTTAAGACCAACCCAGCAGAAATAGGTATTACGACTGTAGATAACAAAAGCGTCCTTGTCCTTATTGACGGAATTCGCAGAACTGCTAGAGATTTAATGTTACTCAAACCGAATGACATCAAATATGTTAATTATTATAGTTATCCTCCAGCACGTTATGCACATGAAGGTATTGGAGCTGTGATTGATGTTGTTACAAAAAAGCAAAATGATACGCTATATACATTTTATTTAAGTACTAAAAATGGAGTAAATGCTGGATATGGAACCAATTTAGCATCCATGACCTATCAAGATTCATTAAACACCATTTCAGCGGCTTATTTTATCGACTATCGTGATTTGAATAGTAACCTTATGAATAATAGCTACCGTTATGGAAATAAAAGTAACATTTACCAAGGCACTTCTGGAGTATATGTCGGACAATTTCATATTGGGCAGGTAAATTACCAACATAGTCAAGGCAAAAGTCTGTTTAGTTCTCAAATAGAATTCACAAAAAATCCAGGCACTCAGAAATATGAGCAAAATATCAATGATGCGGAAAATATTTCTAATTCTCGAAGGCTAAAAAGTGACTATAATGGACTTTCTGTAGATTTGTACTATCACTATTCTTTCAATAAGGATAAAAACATTTCTCTGAATGTCCTCAATACATTCTACAAATCCAATTCCAACAATATTTTAAATGATTGTTCTTCTCAAAAATTAGAAAACAATATAGATAATAAATCTTATTCTATAATTGCAGAGTTGCTTTATAATTGTAAATTATTTAACGGCAGTTTTGGCTTAGGTGCCTATTATCTGTACAAAAACTTTTCACAAACATATAATGTAGATAGTTTCTCGAAAGTTGGCACACAAAAGGAATATTTTTATGGCGAATATAGTAAGGGTGTAAGTAACTTTTCTTATACTTTTGGAGTTGGGATTGAAAATAATCACTATAATACCGCAGATAAAAAAAGCTTTGACTACTGGGTTCTTCGCCCTTCATTAGCGTTAAGTTTACAATGTACAAAGTTGTCTTCTTTGCGTTTCACTTCTTCCATAAGGTCAATTGTCCCTAATGTAGGCAATCTTACAGATAGCAAAGTTGCGATTGACGAACATTTTTTCCTCCAAGGGAACATGGGCTTAAAGCCATATTATGTTTATGGAACCAATCTACAATATCAATATAGTTCAAATGATAGAAAATGGTATTTTGTAGCTTCTGTAAGTAATGACTTTTATCCTAGTAAGAACGTTCCTGTTATAGCTAGCTATGGAGATGATATGATAGAAAGTATATCAAGAATAAAAAATGCAAATGAACTAAGTACGTCAGTATCCTTTAGGTATCAACCAGCATCTTGGATTAATATCCAACCCTATTATAATTATCAATATTCAAAGTATGACACACCTAACCAATGTATTCGGCATTCTATGCATAACACTGGTGTCAGTGTCAATCTCTTACCTAAAAAATGGCAAATATCATGGAATGGAAACTTTCCTACGACAACTGCAAATGGCGACATTTTTCAGCAAACAGGTTTTCAGACAACAACTTCCATATTATATAAGATTAAATCAATTTCTTTGGGAGTAGAGTATATACATAATCCAAAACCAAATAGGACTTATGCAAGTATAAAAAACTTCTCTTTTGAAGAAGAAACAAAATGGAATAATTTTAAAAATTTAATTGCAGTTAACTTTACCTATTATTTTACAAAAGGAAAAGGGCATAATCAGGGAAGTAAACGTTTGAGAAATAAGGATCAAGATGCAGGTCTTACCCAATTTAACACGGCTAAGTAACAATAAATTATTTACAATAATATGGAAATGAAGTGTTTTCCAATAACATATCAATTTGACACAATGCAATGTGGTATAGCCTGCTTGCAGATGATTTGCAAATATTATGGACGAGATTACTCTCTGTCTTATCTGTCGGGTATTTGTACTTCTTCAGCGGAAGGTGTATCTTTGCATGGCATCAACGAAACTGCCATACAATTAGGTTTCCATACACTTTGTGCAAGGTTGGACATTAAGGATACAATGGAAATGCCATTACCTTGCATTCTACATTGGAATCAAAATCACTTCGTTGTTTTATATAATGTCAAAAAAGGGAACAAGTTTTATGTCGGAGACCCAGGCAAAGGATTAGTAACTTATAATCTAGAAGAATTCAAACTGCATTGGATAAGCACCTCGTCTAATGGTGAGGACAGGGGCATTGCTATGCTTTTGGAAACCACTCCTGCTTTCTTCACTTATAAGATGGAGGACGAAGAGAACACCAAAGAGAAGAGGTCTTTCCGCTTTCTCCTTGGGTATGTGAGAAAATATCGCAAGTATTTCGGGCAAATCATCTTGGGTTTGTTAGTTGGAAGTCTCTTGCAACTAGTTCTGCCATTCCTTACCCAATCCATCGTGGATGTCGGCATCAAGAACCAAAACATCGGCTTTGTCTGGCTTATTCTGTTGGGACAGTTGATGCTTACAATCAGCAGAACGGCAATCGACTTTATCCGCAGATGGTTGTTGCTTCACATTTCCTTACGTATCAACATATCATTGGTAAGTGACTTCTTCATCAAGCTCTTAAAGCTACCGATGTCTTTCTTTGACACGAAGCTCATGGGTGACTTGATGCAGAGGATGAACGACCATAGCCGTGTGAACAACTTCCTTACTCAGCAGACACTCAACATCGCTTTTGCCATGCTTACTTTCGTGGTATTCTCGGTGGTGCTGTTCTTCTACAATAAATTGGTGTTTGCCATCTTCTTATTGGGAAGCATCCTCTATGGTGCATGGATGACTTTGTTCTTGAAGCGGAGGAAGGTGCTTGATTACGAACTGTTTGAGCAGCAAGCCATCAACAACAACAAGACCTACGAGTTCATAACTTCCATGCAGGAAATCAAGTTGCAGGATTGTGAACAGCGCAGAAGATGGGAATGGGAAGATACGCAAGCAGACTTGTTTGGAGTGCAGATGAAATCACTCAAACTCCAACAGACACAGGAGGCAGGAAGTATCTTTATCAACGAGGTGAAGAACATCATCATCACGGTAGTGGCTGCTACCGCTGTGATTCATGGTCAAATGACACTCGGTATGATGCTTGCCGTGCAATACATCATCGGACAGCTCAACTCGCCTGTGGAGCAACTGATGAACTTCTTCTATTCCCTGCAAGATGTGAAGATTAGTTTGGAACGTATCAACGAGATTCACCAGATGGATGATGAGAATGGAAAGGAAGGCTTGCTAACTTCTATTGAAGATAAGAATGAGGGCATTGACATCAAGAACATCATGTTCAAGTATGACCCACATGCCTTGCGCA
This sequence comes from Segatella copri, assembly GCF_026015625.1. Lineage (NCBI taxonomy): Bacteria > Pseudomonadati > Bacteroidota > Bacteroidia > Bacteroidales > Prevotellaceae > Segatella > Segatella copri. The sequence continues at coordinate 3,058,789 of NZ_JAPDVG010000001.1, forward strand.
AGACCATAGACGATGTGAACATTCACATTCCGCAAGGCAAGGTGACAGCCATTGTTGGCGCATCTGGCAGTGGAAAGACCACCCTCATTCGTTTGATGCTTGGTTACTATCCTGTCTTGGAGGGACAAATCAACATAGGCAATACTGACATCAACAAGCTCAACAAGAAATGGTGGCGCAGACAATGTGGCGTTGTGATGCAGGAAGGTGTCATCTTCTCGGAGAGTATCGCACGTAACATTGCTGTTGATGATGGTGACATAGACAAGGAACGGTTGCTAAAAGCAGCCGAGATAGCTTGTATCAAGGATTATGTGATGGCTTTGCCTCTGAAGTTCAACACCAAGATTGGACGTGATGGCGTGGGACTGAGCCAGGGACAGAAACAACGCATCTTGATAGCGAGGGCGGTGTATAAGAATCCTGACTATATCTTCCTTGACGAGGCAACCAACTCGCTAGATGCTAACAACGAGAGAAGCATCGTGGAGAACTTGGATAAGTTCTACAAGGGCAAGACTGTTGTGATTGTGGCTCATCGCCTAAGCACGGTGAAGAATGCCGACCAAATCGTAGTCATAGACCATGGTAAGGTCGTTGAAGTTGGCAATCATGAATCGCTGACAGCCAAGCGAGGAGCATACTATAATCTTGTGAAGAATCAGTTGGAATTGGGAAACTAAAATGCTTTTGACATGGAACAGAAAGAAAAAGAAACAGATAATATCGAGTTGAGAAGCGAGAAGGTGAGGAACGTGATAGGCAAGGTTCCTCCTCGCCTCGTCAGCTTGGGAACGGTTGCCATTACGATAATAGTTCTCGCCCTCGCAGTTGCTTTCTACAAGATACCTTATCCTATATCCATAGATGCTAATGGTGAGGTCATCAATCAAAGAACAGTGCAAGTGTTTGTGCCATATAAGTATTTGTACCTTTTCGATGAGCCAAGGACGGCTCATGTATCTTTCGAGGGTAACGACAATGTATCTTATAACTGCAACATTATAAGCCATAATGCCAAGCTCATACATAGGGAAGATGGCAACTATTTTATGGCTATAGCCACAGTGAGCACACAGGGACAAAATACTCCTATACTGCAAAAGTATATGAAAGCTGATGTCAGAATCATTGTCAGCAATAAAACGTTATGGCAACAGGTGTTCGGATAGTCTATGTCCGAACACCTGCCGTTTGTTTTAGGATGCATATTGTGTTGCTAAGCATCAGATTTTACGCAAAAGTTCTAATTTCCATAAAATTCCTCTTGTAAATCATTGGATATTTAGAAAAATATCGTATCTTTGTCCCCGAATTAAGGCGTTCTTTGCATATTGCAAAATACAGAAACGAGCAGAAGTCCGCTCGTTTCCATATTGTTACCTATATAATATAGGCAAACGCCCAACTTCTTGATTTTCAATCAAAGTCCAAATTAGAGCGAGTTAGTTTTGTTAACAAAAGGGGCAAAGGGTTAACAGGTTAACAGTTAACAGCTGTTTTTTGCATCCTCCCCTCTCCCATACCTTATATTATATATAAATATATATACTTATTATTATATGTGAGTGGGGGGAAGTATACATTCTGGGCTGTTAACTGTTAACTCTGTTAACCCCCATCTGGAAAAATAACCTCTCAAACGCTCCTTCTTAAACAGGTTAAGTGTCTTATATTGAGGTAAGTAAGAGTCATCAATGATGACCGGAAGGAGACTTAAATGAAGCTTCGCAGTAGCAATAAATTGAGCTACTTGTGTATCCTTTATCATACGCTTGCGTGCAAAATATATAAAATAAGTAAGGGCTGCCAGTACATCCTGGCAGCCCTATTACGTTAGTATGTTATGAAAAATTTGAGAGAATTGAAACTTCACAGCTTCAGAATTGTTTTACTAAACATGATTTTTTATAGAGAAAGCATAGAAATAATCTACTTTAATAACGTTGGAGACGTTGTTGGAGTGCTTACCTGATCGATGCCTGTGCGTTGCATAGAATCAACCGAAGCAGAATCTCCCATGGCTACGGACACGCCCTTGCCACTCTTGATGTATCCTACGTTTTCAACAGAATCAATGTCATTGCTCTGGAAAGGTACCTGAGCAGCATTGCCCAATGTCAGGATGATAGCTACCACGGCAGCAGCCTTGAAGAGAGGCTTCAGGCGCTCTGTCAAAGAAATCACCTTTGCCTTGTTAGGCTTCTTGGTATATTCATCTTCAATCATCGCCATCATCTTCTGGTCGAAGTCATCACCCAGCGCCTCTTGCTTAGCCTCGCCCATCTCGTAAGAGAAGAGCGCTTGGTATGGCTTCAGCTCGGCAGGCAACTCGTCCTGGCTGAAGAATGCACGGAGAATCTCCTCTTCTTCGAGAGAAGTCTCGCCCTTCCAGTAGCGATCCAAAAGTTGGTTGATGTACTTATAATCCATATCTGTCGAATTGTTGAAATCTTTGTTTGACTGTTTGACGAGCCCTGAAGATGTTCACCTTTACTTGGTCTTCCGTGATGCAGAGGATGTCTGCTATTTCCTTGTAGGACTTTCCTTCGATGTCTCGAAGCTGCAGACAGCTGCGCTGCTTTTCAGGCAACTCGTCGATAATATTCCTTACGATGTCCAGTTTGTCTTTCTGAATCATCCTTTCTGAGGGGGTAGAAGTGTTTTCGTCTAACCTTTCTGTATTCTGCTCTTCCAGCGAATCATTCTGATTTTCCATCTTCTTGATGCGGTCGAGCGAGAGGTTGCGAGCGATGGTGAGGCTGTATGCCTCGATGGAGTCAAGCTCCAGCCATCTGTCGCGGGCGTTCCAGACTTTAATCAGCGTATCCTGCACAACGTCTTCCGCTTCCTCCCGGTTGAGAGTAATGCGAAGGGCCAGCCTGAAGAGTTTGTTCTTCAGCGGCAAAACATCGTTCTGGAAACTGATTTCTTTCATCCCTCTATAATTAATGACGACTATGCTATAAGAAAGTTACAACCAATCTTAATTTATTTCTGTTTTTAACTCTTGTTAAGAAAAAAAGTGATGAATTCTTCACTCTTCGTTCTTCACTTAATCACCGTTCCGTGCTTTCCGTCGATGGCGGTAGCAAGGGTGATAATCACCTCTTTCACACCAGCATCGATGGCTGCAAGGGCATTCTCCAACTTGGGAATCATGCCGCCTGCTACGGTACCATCTGCTTTATATCTCTCAAAATCGGCATGGGTAATTACTGGAATCACGCTGTCGTCATCCTCAGGATTACTGAGCACGCCTTTCTTTTCAAAACTATATATCAATGTCACGTCGTAGTAAGGAGCCAGAGCCTTGGCTGTCTCGCTGGCTATGGTGTCGGCATTGGTGTTGAGGATATTGCCCTTGCCGTCATGGGTCAATGGGGCCATCACTGGAGTAATGCCTTCATTAATAAGGGTCTGGAGCATCTTGCCGTTGGCACGCTCTACATCGCCCACGAATCCGAAGTCGATACCGTCCTTCAACGGACGCTTGTGACTGTGGATTACGTCCATATCAGCACCGGTCAGACCGAGAGCATTCACGCCGTTAGCCTGGAGCTTGGCAACCAGGTTCTTGTTGACCAGACCACCATAAACCATTGTTACCACTTCCAGCATGTCTGCATCGGTGATACGGCGTCCGTTTACCATCTTGCTCTCTATGCCGAGGGCTGAGGCTACCTTAGTGGCACGGCGGCCACCGCCATGTACCAATACTTTCTTGCCAGGAATGGCTGCGAAATCCTTCAAGAGCTGTGCCAGCTGCTCGCTGTCTTCAACGATGGCACCGCCTACCTTTACTACTGTTACTTTTTCCATCTTTAAGTTTAGTTTATAGTTAATAGTTAATAGTTTATAGGGCAATCTTGCTGTAAACTATTAACTATCAACTGTTAATTCTTACTGAAGATATGTGTATCCGAAGAGACCATTTCTATAGGTGCCCAGGAATTCCTTGCCCTCATCGAGCGAAATCTTGCCTTCTTTCACACTCTTGGTTACCCACTGCTCCAACTGGCGGACGAGCTTCTTCGGATTGTACTGTACGTAATCCAATACCTCTTCTACGGTCTCGCCATCGAATATCTGGTCGATGCTATATTTGCCGTCCTTTACAGAGATGTGGGCAGCATTGGTGTCGCCGAAGAGATTGTGCATGTCGCCCAGAATCTCCTGGTAGGCACCAACGAGGAATACACCGAGATAATATGGCTCGTTCTTCTTCAATGGATGAAGAGGAAGAACGTTTCCTATATGACCGTCGGTAACGAAGTTGGCAATCTTTCCGTCGCTGTCGCAGGTGATGTCTTGCAAGGTAGCGTTGCGGGTAGGACGCTCGTTCAGGCGCTGGATAGGCATGATAGGGAAGAGCTGGTCGATAGCCCAACTGTCTGGCAGGCTCTGGAACAGAGAGAAGTTGCAGAAATACTTGTCGGCAAGAATTTTATCCAATCCTCTGAGCTCCTCAGGTACATGCTTCATGTGCTTGGCAAGATTGTTGATCTCGTGGCACACGCTCCAGTACATAGCCTCAATCTCTGCACGGGTCTTCAGATCTACGATGCCGTGAGAGAAAAGCTGCAATGCCTCTTCGCGAATCTGCTCGGCATCATGCCAGTCTTCCAGCATGTTGCGAGGATTCAGGTTGTCCCATATTTCATAAAGATCCTTCACCAGCTGGTGGTCAGTCTCCTTCGCCTCAAACTCCTCTGGCATTTCTGGCAGGGAAGCTGTCTCCAAGACATCGATAACCAAGACTGAGTGATGGGCAGAGAGCGAACGGCCGCTCTCGGTGATGAGGTTAGGGTGCTCGATATTGTTCTTATTGGCTGCATCTACGAATGTATAGACACAGTCGTTCACATACTCCTGGATAGAGTAGTTTACGGAACTCTCGCTGCTTGAAGAGCGGGTGCCGTCGTAATCTACACCGAGTCCGCCACCGCAATCTACGAAATCTACATTGTAGCCCATCTTGTGGAGGCTAATATAGAATTGGGCTGCCTCACGGAGAGCAGTCTGAATGCGGCGAATCTTGGTAATCTGACTTCCGATATGGAAGTGGATAAGGCGCAGATAGTCGTGGAACCCCATCTCGTCTATCTTCTTGAGGGCTGTGAGCAGTTCTGCGCTGGTCAAGCCGAACTTAGATGCATCGCCGCCGCTTTCAGCCCATTTGCCTGAGCCTGAAGAAGCCAGTTTGATGCGGATACCGATGTTTGGCTTTACGTTGAGTTTTTTGGCTACCTTTTCGATGATATCCAGCTCATTGAGCTTTTCTACTACGATAAAGATGCGCTTGCCCATCTTCTGAGCCAGCAAGGCAAGTTCGATGTAGCTCTCGTCCTTGTAGCCGTTACAGATGATGAGCGAGTCGCTCTGTGCCTGTACGGCGATGACGGCGTGGAGTTCAGGCTTAGAGCCAGCCTCCAGTCCGAGGTTGAACTTCTTGCCGTGAGAGATAATCTCCTCAACGACCGGCTGCATCTGGTTCACCTTAATAGGATAGATGACAAAGTTTTCTCCCTTGTATCCATACTCTTCCTTTGCCTTTTGAAAACAGCTGGCTGTTTTCTCGATGCGGTTGTCGAGGATGTCTGGGAAACGGAGCAGTACGGGAGCGTTGATGTCGCGTAATGCCAACTCGTCCATGATGTCGCGCAGGTCTATCTGCGTGTTGTCCTTGCATGGAGTTACATAGACATCACCCTTGCCGTTGATGCCAAAGTAAGAAGTACCCCAACCACAGATGTTGTAGAGCTCCTTCGAGTCTTCAATAGTCCATTTCTTCATTTTCTAATCTTGCTTGCTGGAAATCAGTTTTGTTTGTTACCTTTATTATATATTACTTTATTAGATACGGCTATATGTTCAGCAGGTCTCTGATCTGCTGAACAATAGCGTTGATTTTATCATAATTGTCCATCACGTTGATATCGATGATGTGTTTTGCCTTCTCGTAGTAAGGCTCTCGAAGTTTCAGCTGCTCATGGATAAACTCGTCTACCTCTTCCGGTGTTTTGTTGAGCAGCAGAGGGCGTACGCCTTTGCCCATCTTCAGATGAGCGTGAAGGGTTTCTGGAGATGCCTTCAGGTAAAACGTTTCGCCAAGTTGGTTCATGTAGTCCATATTGTCGAAGAAACATGGTGTTCCTCCTCCGCAACTTACCACTACATTTTCAAACTCTGCCACTTCGTGTAGCATATTGTGCTCTATCTTGCGAAATCCCTCTTCTCCAACTTCGTCGAAGATCTGTTTAACGGTCTTGCGCATTCGGCTCTCGATATACCAGTCGAGATCGTAGAACATAACGCCAAGGTCTTTGGCGAGGGCTTTGCCGACCGTTGTCTTGCCGGCGCCCATGTATCCTATGATGATGATTGACTTCATTTTCTTCTGTTTCTATGTCAATGAGGCATGTTTATGATTTCTTTCTGCCTCTAGCCTTTGGTTCTGGAGCAGCTTTGATAATTTCCATACACTCCTCGTATGTAAGCTCCTCTGCACTCTCATGTTTTGCCTTTGGAATGCGGTAATTCTTGCCGTCGTAAGCAATGTATGGACCATACTTGCCATTGAGAATTTCCATCTTATCGTCCTCATCGAAAACTTTGAGATGGCGCTTCTCTTCGGCTTCGCGCTTTTCCTTGATCAGTTCGATGGCTCTATCCAGTGTGATGGTCAGCGGATCATCCTCCTTTGGAATAGAAACATACTTGCGGTTATGGAGGATGTAAGGGCCGTATCGGCCAGAGCCAACTGTTACAGTAATGCCTTCATAATCACCGAGTTCTCTTGGTAGCTTGAAGAGTTCCAAAGCCTCTTCCAGGGTGATGGTTTCGATGCTCTTGTCTGATGGCAATTGGGCAAACTGAGGCTTGTCTTTGTCTTCTGCAGAACCAATCTGTACCACTGGTCCAAAACGGCCAATCTTGACGAATACTGGCTTTCCGGTCTTTGGATCATTTCCGAGATTGCGCTCGCCGGCTTTGTGCTGGTTGCGGGCTTCCAGGACTTCCTTCACTTCAGGCTCAAAGCCCTTGTCGAAATCCTTCATCCAGTTGGTCCATTCGGTCTTTCCTTCTGCAATATCATCAAACTTCTTCTCTACGTCTGCTGTAAAGTTGTAGTTCATGATGTTCGGGAAGTTCTCCATCAGGAAATCGTTTACTACGATGCCGATATCAGTAGGCAGAAGCTTGCCCTTTTCAGAGCCTGCCATCTCTTTCTTCAACTTCTGGGTTATCTTGATGCCCTTCAGAGAATCTATGGTAAATGTGCGCTCTTCACCCGTCTTGTCACCCTTTACTACGTATTGACGCTGCTGGATGGTACTGATAGTTGGAGCATAGGTAGATGGACGGCCGATGCCGAGATCTTCCAGTTTCTTCACCAGACTGGCCTCTGTGTATCTTGCAGGAGCCAGAGAATACTTCTCTGTAGCAAGGATTTCTCTGCGCTGCAACTCATCGCCTTCTTTCAGGGCTGGAAGAATGTGGGAAGAATCCTCAGCATGCTCTTCATCGTCGGTTGACTCGAGATAAACCTTGAGGAAGCCATCGAATGAAACAACCTCGCCGGTAGCAACAAACTTTTCGCTTGTGTTGCCGATATTGATGTTGATAGTTGTCTTTTCGAGTTGTGCGTCAGCCATCTGAGATGCGATGGTACGCTTCCAGATGAGTTCGTAAAGGCGCTTCTCCTGAGCGGTTCCTTCGATGGTTGGTTCATTCATATATGTAGGACGGATAGCCTCGTGCGCTTCCTGTGCACCCTTTGAACTGGTGTGGTAGGCACGAGTCTGGCTGTATTCCTTGCCATATTCTCTGATAATCTCATCTTTGCTGGCGTTGGAACAGAGCGTAGAGAGGTTTACGCTATCGGTTCGCATGTAAGTGATGCGTCCGCTTTCGTAAAGTTTCTGGGCTATCATCATGGTCTGTACAACGGTGAAACCAAGCTTGCGTGCTGCCTCCTGTTGCAGAGTAGAAGTAGTGAAAGGTGGTGCAGGAGAACGCTTTAAAGGCTTTTTGGTTACAGATTCAACCATAAACTTAGCATCTTTACACTTCTCAAGGAAAGCTTCAACCTCTTCGTGGGTATTGAAACGCTGGTCCAGTTCTGCCTTTACCTCTGTTGCATTGCCGCTGTCGCTGATCAGGGCGAAAATAGCGGTAACGCGATAGTATGGAACACTCTGGAACTTCTGGATTTCACGCTCACGTTCTACTATCAGACGGACAGCAACACTCTGTACACGACCTGCAGAAAGGGCTGGCTTAACCTTTCTCCACAAGATAGGAGAAAGCTTGAAACCTACCAGTCGGTCGAGTACACGACGTGCCTGCTGGGCATTCACCAGGTTCATGTCCAGATGGCGTGGGTTCTTGATTGCGTCAAGAATAGCCTGTTTGGTAATCTCGTGGAAGACAATACGGTTTGTCTTCTCCTCATCCAATCCCAGTACTTCGCAAAGGTGCCAGCTGATGGCTTCTCCCTCGCGGTCCTCATCGGATGCTAACCAGATTTTCTTGGCTTTCTTCGCATTCGTTTTCAATTCTGTAACGAGTTTTTTCTTTTCCTCTGGAATCTCATAATCAGGTTCCATGGTTTTCTCGTTTATACTAAGTTCCTTCTTCTTCAGGTCACGGATATGACCGTAAGAAGACATAACCTTATAGTCCTTACCTAAAAACTCTTCGATCTTTTTAGCCTTCGCAGGGCTCTCGACGATTACTAAATTCTCTTGCATAAGCTTATACACAATTTTTTCGGTTGGCAAAAGTAAGTAAACTTTTTGCTTATACCTTATTATATGGTGTTTTTTTTGGTTTTTTTAATGTTTGGGAGCCATATTTGGCTGTATTGAACCCTTTTTACCCCAATTTTGTTTCCAAATAACGATGGAGCCCCTTGCGTATGGAATCGAATGCAAACTCATCAGGATTGAGTCTGCTCAATGGTATCCAGAATGATTCTTCAGCATCGTCCATTGCTTCTATATGAGTGTCGTCTTTCACCTTCACTTCATAGAACATATCGAGGGTATGAACCATGAAACCTGAGTAAAGGTAGAGATTTGGGTAGCTGAACTGATACTTAACGTCAGTTGCATCCAGTCCGGTTTCCTCTTTTACCTCTCTTGCTATACCTTCTTCACCTGTTTCATCCATGTCGACGAAACCGCCTGGCAAATCGAGTGCTCCCTTGGCTGGGTCTTTCTTGCGCCTTACTGCCAGGAGCTCTTCCTTACTGTTGAGTATGAGAGCTACCGTAGCACTGCTTGGATTGAGGTAATAAGAGAATCCGCAGTCCTTACACTTCTTGCTCTTGATGTTGTTGATTTCGAAATGATTAGAGCCGCAAACCGGGCAAAACTGAAACTTATCTAATACGTGACTCATATTATGATTAATGTATAATGGAAAAGAATTTATCATCATGTTATAATCGAAAAGCGGCCGGTCTTTGACTGCTGAACAAAGATCGGCCGCTGGTTATCTGATATTTACCAATTATCTGTACGGAATGGGAAGAGAGGCAGGTTGCCTGCATTTGCCATATTGCCGAGCTGGAAGTTGCGGAAACAGTAGCGAAGGGCTACTGGTTTCTTTACCTCAGGACTGGTTACGATGACGCACTCATTCCAAGGATCGTTGCCTTCCTGCCAGAAGTGCTTGGCTGTAGCCTTATGGAATACCTTATCTTCGCCTGCAACTTCGAAACCTTCGATACCTTCAAAGCGGTTGTAGGCTCCGTAGGTGTTGTCGAAATGCACCTTTACTGTATCACCTACAATCTTCATCTCCTTGAAGGTCATGCTCTCGCTGAAGAGTCCCTTCATGCCATAGGTCTTGCTGAGTGCCTGGAGTGCAAGACGTTCGCCTACAGGCTGTTTCTGACATGGATGAATCTGCTCAACCTCGTATGGGTAAACCAGGTCTTCGGTACAGACGATGCCGCTGTTTGGAATCACCTTGGCTGCATTGAACTGCTGTTCACGGAGCTTAGGTCCCCAATCGCCATTTACGTCGCCATTATGATAAGGTGCAATCTGTACGAAATAGAATGGCAGTTCGCCCTGCTTGAAGTCTCTGCGCCACTGGGCAACGAGGTCGGCAAGACGTTTGGTATACTGGCCGTCCGGGTCGCCCACGTTAGAACATCCCTGATAGAAGAGAATACCCTTTACGCTATAGTTGAGGATAGGGTGGAAAGTTCCGTTACCCCAGAGAAGAGGGTAGAGGAAATCCCACTTAAACTTAGGGTTCTTGGTCATCTTTACAGAGTCGAGATCTTCCTTGGTGTTCTTCTTCAGGTAGTCGCGGTCGAGCCAGCTTTCTACACGGCTTCCACCCTTGTTTGCCATGACCAGACCTACCGGAATATCAAGAGTCTTGTTTATAACCTGTGCAAAGAAGTATCCTGTAGCAGATGCATCGCCTACGGTTTCCGGGTTAACTTCCTTCCATTCGCAGTTGGCATCGTCTAACGGCTTACTGCTCATTACGCTAGGAATCTTTACGTAATGTACGCCTTTGTACTGGTTTGCTTCGAGCACCGCCTTGTTGTAACCTTCTACAGGGCAGTTGCCGAATCCTTTTACAGGCATCTCCATGTTGCTCTGACCTGCACAAACCCATACTTCTCCTGCCAGCACATTGTTGAGAGTGGTCTTTTCGCCATCATCGAAAGTGATGGAGAGTGGGGTGTAGCTCGCCTTCGGGGTTTGTACTTTGATAGCCCATTTGCCATCCTTTCCGGTCTTGGCAGAATATTTCTGCCCAGACCATGAGGTGGTTACCTCTACGATGGTTCCTGGTTTGTCCCATCCCCAGAGGCTAGCCTCTGTGTTTTGCTGTAAAATCATGTTGTCACCCAAGATGTGTGGCAACTTTACTTTAGCCTGCGCTCCTGTTGTGATAAGTGCCAAGGCTGCCATTGCTAAAAATTTCTTATTCATTTTTTAGGGTTTAAAAGTTTATCGTTTTTTGTTCTTAAGTTCCTTGTATGGTTTGTATTCTGATATTGCCATCTATGTTATCATGAAAGCAGATACAGAACTGACGTTAAAGAATAAGAGTTAGAAGCTGGAAGATGAAAAACCGAAACTGTTCTCTTCAAACTTCTAACTCCTGGTTATCTTAAAGAAGGTTCTTGATGGCTGCCTCTATGTCCTTAATCTGTGCATCACGTGCCTGCAGGGTGTTGGTGCGGTCAATCAGGAAGAAGGTAGGAATGCTCTGGACATTGTAGAGAGCCAGACTCTTGCCCTGAATGCCATCTTCATCGCGTACGCAAATCCAAGGGATGGCAGCGGTAGAGGTCTTCCAGAAGTGCTCGTCTGGGTCTACTGATACCTGATAAATCTCCAGTCCGGCAGCATGATACTTGTTGTAGAGTTCACGCAACATCATGATGCGCTTGGTGCTCTCTTTGCTGGCGAAGAGATGGAAGTCGAGCAGTACCACCTTGCCCTTGAGGTCGGAGAGACGGCGTACCTGTCCCTTGTTGTCCTGAAGTGCAAGTTCGATGCATCCGTTTACGCTCACCTTGCTGGCCTCAATCTGCTGCTGTGCCATCTGGTTCTCGATGATGCGGATGTCCTTCATTCCCTCGATGGCGATATTGTGGAGGTTCTTGCCACGCTCAGCGCCAGGATAGTAGGTATCCCAACTGGTTGCTACGGCAGCAAATACCTTCACGTCGTCTTTGTTGTTGCGAGGGTTGAAGATAAGTGTATTCACATTGCCCAACTGTACCGTTTGGAAGAGCGCATAGTAAGCGTATGCCTTCATTGGCTCCTTGAAGATGTAGTTGGTCTTGATGTCCTGTTTGTAAGCCTGAAGCATGCGGCCTACGATGGATTCGATAGAATCGTTGCCGATGTTAGGATCTTTCACGAGCCCGTTGATATTGCTCTGGAGAGTCATCTGCTTAAGAGACAGCTCCTTAATCTTGTTGCAGTTTTCAGAACCTTCCACTTCGTATTTGAAGCTCATCTGCGGATAAGCCGCCTTTACCTTGACGGTTTCTGTAGAATCGATGGAAAGATTGATGGTTTGGTTGGCGATGCGTAAGCGGTAGAACTCTGGGGTAACAGAGTCCATGGCAGCCTCGTCGAAGGCAAAGGCGCCATCCTCGCCCAGTTTCACAGAGTCGATTTTCACAGGACCGTTCAGGCTGATGTTCTCCAGATAGAGCATAGAGTCCTGAGCCTCTGTGATATTGCCGTTGATGTGGAATTTCTTGTTGTTACAAGAAGTCAAAGCCAGTGCAGCTACCATAATCGCTGCCACTGAAAAGAGTCTAGTTATCTTCATGAATTTTATTATTTTGCAAAATTATCGAGTGCAAAGATAGTAATAAAATTGCGAATAATGTACCTTCTATAGATAAATTATTTAAAAAAGTGGAAAATAATTGCTGATTTATTTGTTTATTAATAATTAAAGAGGTATCTTTGCAGCGTTTTAGATATTTTAGATGTTAGACAAAACAATAAGTTTTTTAATTTAGATGAACGTAATTACAAAAAGTGTTCAGTTGCCTGATGGAAGAACCATCACAATTGAGACCGGAAAAGTTGCAAAACAGGCTGATGGTGCTGCGGTTCTCCGCATGGGTAACACAGTACTTCTCGCAACTGTTTGTGCAGCAAAGGATGCAGTTCCGGGTACAGATTTCATGCCTTTGCAAGTAGATTACCGTGAGCAGTACAGTGCTGCTGGTCGTTTCCCTGGTGGTTTCACCAAGCGCGAAGGCAAGGCTAGCGATGAGGAAATCCTTACCTCTCGCCTCGTGGACCGTGCTCTGCGTCCACTTTTCCCTTCTAACTACCATGCAGAAGTTTACGTACAGGTAATGTTGCTCTCAGCCGATGGTGTTGACCAGCCAGATGCCCTCGCAGGTTTCGCTGCTTCAGCTGCCATGGCTTGTTCAGATATTCCTTTCGAGTACTATATCTCTGAGGTTCGTGTAGCTCGTATCAATGGTGAGTATGTTGTTAACCCTACATTCCAGCAGATGGAAGAGGCTGACATGGATATCATGGTTGGTGCTACCAAGGACAATATCATGATGGTAGAAGGTGAGATGAAGGAAGTTTCTGAGCAGGATCTCATTGGTGCCCTCAAGGTGGCTGCCGAGGCTATCAAGCCTATGTGCGAGCTCCAGTATGAGTTGGCTAAGGAGAAGGGTACTGACGTGAAGCGTGAGTACGACCACGAGATCAACGATGAGGAACTCCGTGAGCAGATTAAGTCTGAGCTTTACAAGCCAGCTTATGATATCAACCACCAGGCTTTGGAGAAGCATGCACGTCAGGATGCTTTCGACAAGGTTTTGGCTGATTTCCTCGAGAAGTATGACGCTGCTCATACCGATCTTTCTGAGGAAGACTTGGAGGAGAAGCACGCTGAGGCTACCCGCTACTATGATGACGTAATGCGCGATGCTATGCGCCGTTGCATCCTCGACGAGGGCTTGCGCCTTGATGGCCGTGCTACTACAGAAATCCGCCCTATCTGGTGCGAGGTTTCTCCACTCCCAATGCCTCACGGAAGCGCTATCTTCCAGCGTGGTGAGACCATGTCTCTCTCTACATGTACTCTTGGTACAAAGATGGACGAGAAGCTTATCGACGGTGTGCTCGAGAAGAGCTACCAGCGCTTCCTCCTTCACTATAACTTCCCTCCATTCTCTACAGGTGAGGCTAAGGCTCAGCGCGGCGTAGGCCGTCGTGAGATTGGTCACGGTCACTTGGCATGGCGTGGCTTGAAGGGTCAGATTCCTACAGACTTCCCTTACACAGTACGTTTGGTAAGCCAGATCTTGGAGTCTAACGGTTCTTCTTCTATGGCTACTGTTTGTGCCGGTACTCTCGCCCTGATGGATGCAGGTGTTCCTATGAAGAAGCCAGTTTCTGGTATCGCTATGGGTCTTATCAAGAACCCAGGTGAGGACAAGTACGCTATCCTCAGTGATATCCTCGGTGATGAGGACCACTTGGGTGATATGGACTTCAAGACCACTGGTACCCGCGATGGCTTGACTGCTACACAGATGGATATCAAGTGCGACGGTTTGAGCTTCGAGATTCTTGAGGAGGCTTTGATGCAGGCTAAGGCTGGTCGTGAGCACATCCTCAACTGCATGATGGAGACAATCTCTGAGCCACGTGCTGAGATGAAGCCACAGGTTCCACGTATCGTAGCATTCGATATCCCTAAGGAGTTCATCGGTGCTGTTATCGGCCCTGGTGGTAAGATTATCCAGCAGATGCAGGAGGATACTGGTGCTACTATCACTATCGAGGAGACTGATGGTAAGGGTCACGTCCAGGTATCTGCTCCTAACAAGGATTCTATCGATGCAGCTTTGGCTAAGATTAAGGCTATCGTAGCTGTTCCTGAGGTTGGTGAGGTTTACGAGGGTACTGTTCGCTCTATCATGCCTTATGGTTGCTTCGTAGAGATTCTCCCTGGTAAGGATGGTTTACTCCACATCTCTGAGATTGATTGGAAGCGTCTTGAGACAGTTGAAGAGGCTGGCATCAAGGAAGGCGACAAGATCAAGGTGAAGTTGATGGAGATTGATCCTAAGACTGGCAAGTACAAACTTTCTCATCGTGTATTGATGGAGAAGCCAGAGGGTTATGTAGAGCGTGAGCGTCGTCCACGTCCTGAGCGCGGTGAGCGTCGCGGTCGTCGTGATGATCGTCATGAAGGTCGTGGTGAGCGTCCAGCTCGTCAGCCACGTCGTTACGAGCATCGTAATGATGAGCAGGCTCCTAAGGAGTTCAACGACTCTTTGGATCACAACAATGATGTAGAATAATCTGCGTATTAGACACATTATTATATATAAAGGCACATTCCGCATAGGAATGTGCCTTTTTTTTGATATTGCTTTCTCTGGTTATTGCCGGATATAGTATTTGTAAATGGGAATGGAGAATGCAAAGTGGGATAAAATGTGGATAAACAAAAAGAGTCACAAGTAAAACTTGTGACTCTTTTCTGCGCTTCAAGATGGGCTTGAACCAACGACCCCCTGATTAACAGTCAGGTGCTCTAACCAACTGAGCTATTGAAGCAATTTGCTATGAAAGAAGATGAGTTACGAGGCTAACCTGAAACTCTCTTGCGCTTCAAGATGGGCTTGAACCAACGACCCCCTGATTAACAGTCAGGTGCTCTAACCAACTGAGCTATTGAAGCGTTTTTTCTGTAAAGAACATGACGTTCCTTATTTGCGTGTGCAAAAGTACTAACTTTTCTTCATTCTGCCAAATTTTTTGCTGACTTTTTTCGCTTTTTCCCTAAAAAAGTGTATTTTTTCTTATCTTTGTGCCACTTTTTGCCTATTTTATGGCGTTTTTCGCAAAGAAATGAGTACTTTTGTGGTCGAAATCTTCTCCCGAGGGCGAATGCCGTGAAGAGGGGGAGAAAATAACCAATAAGTTGAATCATATACAATTAAATAAGGTAACAATGAAAAGAATACTGTTCTCCTTGCTTATGGTGCTCCTGGCAGTTCCTACTTTTGCCCAGGTTGACAAAGATCATGACTTCAAAGCCGCAAAGAATATGGAAATATTCAATGCCATCTACAAAAATCTCGATTTGATGTATGTTGATACGCTCGATGCTGAAGTTGTGGTCGGAAATGGTATCAATGCCATGTTGCGTAGTCTCGACCCTTATACTACCTATTATCCTGAGCAGAAGATGAAGGAACTCAAGAACCTGCTCACCGGCAAGTATGCGGGTGTAGGTGCGGTGATACGCTACAATTTCCAGTTGCAGCGCGTCTGTATCAGCGAGCCTTACGAGAATATGCCTGCTGCAGAAGTGGGACTGAAGAAGGGTGACATCATCCTGAGTATTGATGATGAGGATATGACCAATAAGGAGGTGAGCTACGTCAGCGATCATCTTCGTGGTGACCCGGGTTCTTCTTTCATGCTGAAAGTTAAGCGTCCAAGTACAGGCAAGACGATGAAGGTGAAGGTAACACGCCGTACCATCCAGTTGCCGTTCTTGCCTTATTATGGCATGTTGGAGGGTAACATCGGTTACATCAACTTCAATTCCTTTACCGAGCAGTCAGCCAAGGAAGTGCGTCGTGCTTTCATCGATTTGAGAAAGCAAGGAGCCAAGAGCCTTGTCTTCGATCTGCGTAATAATGGTGGTGGTTCTGTTACCGAAGCGGTCAGCATCATCAATATGTTCTTGCCTAAAGGTAAGACAGTCTTGGAGATGAAGGGAAAGTTGCAGCGTTCTAATCATGTTTATAAGACCACGGTTGAACCGATAGATTCCGTTATGCCGATGGTGGTGTTGGTGAACGAGAATTCAGCCAGTGCCAGTGAAATCATGAGCGGCAGTCTGCAGGATTATGACCGTGCTGTAATATTAGGTACGCGCACGTATGGAAAGGGATTGGTGCAGACTACCATGGATTTGCCTTATAACGGACAGGTGAAACTTACTACTGCTAAATATTTCATTCCTAGCGGTCGATGCGTTCAGGCACTCAACTATAAGCACGATAAGGGTGGTTATGTGGAGCATGTTCCCGACTCTCTTACCAAGGTGTTCTATACCGCAGGTGGCAGAGAAGTGAGAGATGGAGGTGGCGTGAAGCCGGATGTAGAAGTAAAGCCTGATTCTTTGCCAAACATCGCCTTCTATCTGGCTGGTGCCCGCGACAGTAATGAGGTGATGCTTAATTATGAGGTTGATTATATCGCCAAGCATCCTGCTATTGCTCCTGCGAAGGAATTCTCGCTGACCGATGCCGACTATGATGAATTCAAGACACGCGTATTGAAGGCTAACTTCCAGTACGACCGTGAAACAGAAAAGTATCTCAAGGACTTGGAAAAACTCGCTAAGTTTGAAGGCTACTATGATGATGCCAAGGCAGAGTTTGAGGCTTTGAAGAAAAAGCTGAGCCATAATGTGGCAAAGGATCTGGATTATAACAAGGATTACATCAAGCATCTGTTGGAAAATGACATCGTTTCTGCCTATTATTTCCAGCGCGGTGCCATCCAGAATTCCATGCGTTATGACAAGCAGATTAAGGAAGCAGTAAAATTGCTGAATTCTCCATCAGAATACGAAAAAATACTGCATCCTGTGAAGAAATAAGTACAAAAACGTGCACAATCGATTAAAAATGTGCACGTTGCGAATAAAAAGTTGCATTTTTTTTGGCTAATCACAAAAATATTTGTAATTTTGCAACGTTCAGTGGAATGAGGGGCTCACAAGAGTTCCTCATTTTATTTTAATAAGGTATATATGATTGATAAAAACGTCGTAAAAAAATTAGTTGAAGAATGGCTCCAAGATAAGGAATATTTCTTGGTAAGCATTGAAATCAGTCCCGACGATAGAATCGTTGTTGAGATTGACCATGCCGATGGAGTATGGATTGAGGATTGTGTTGCCTTGAGTAAGTATATTGAGGATCATTTGAACCGTGACGAGGAAGACTATGAGCTCGAAGTTGGCTCTGCAGGCTTGGGTCAACCGTTCAAAGTTCCGCAGCAGTATATCAATTTCATTGGCAAGGAGGTAGAGGTGCTTGATGCCGACGGCAAGAAGGTGAAGGGTATCTTGAAAGCTGTAGAAGGAAATGACTTCACAGTTGGCGTTGAAGAAAAGGTAAAGGTTGAAGGTAAAAAACGTCCGGTTAAGCAGGAGGTTGATCACGTTTACCAGATGGATAAAGTAAAATATACAAAATACATAATTAGTTTCAATTAAGTTATGGCTAAAAAAGAGCAAGAATTGACAGCGAGTATGATTGATACATTCCGCGAGTTTAAAGAAACAAAGAATATCGACCGTACTACATTGGTAAGTGTATTGGAGGAGAGCTTCCGTAATGTACTTGCCAAGATTTTTGGTAGTGACGAAAACTTTGATGTCATCGTGAACCCTGACAAGGGTGACTTCGAAATTTATCGCAACCGTATAGTTGTTGCTGATGGCGAAGTTGAAGATGAAAATAAGGAAATTACACTTTCTGAGGCTCGTAAGATTGAGCCGGATTACGAGGTTGGTGAGGATGTAAGTGAGACGGTTGACTTCAATAAGTTTGGTCGTCGTGCCATCTTGACTCTTCGTCAGACTTTGGCTTCCAAGATTCTTGAGTTGGAGCATGATTCACTCTACAACAAATACAAGGATCGCGTAGGTCAGGTTATCTCTGGTGAGGTTTATCAGGTTTGGAAGCGCGAGGTTCTGATTGTAGATGATGAGAACAACGAGCTCATGTTGCCTAAGACTGAGCAGATTCCTGGTGATACTTACCGCAAGGGTGAGACTGTTCGTGCGGTCATCCTTCGTGTAGACAACGAGAACAATAATCCAAAGATTATCTTGAGCCGTACTGCTCCAATCTTCCTGCAGCGCCTGTTGGAGGCTGAGGTTCCTGAGATTGCAGACGGTCTGATTGCAATCCGCCGTATCGCACGTCTTCCGGGAGAGCGTGCTAAGATTGCTGTTGAAACATTCGATGAGCGTATCGACCCGGTTGGCGCATGTGTAGGTGTTAAGGGTAGCCGCGTTCACGGTATCGTTCGCGAACTTTGCAACGAGAATCTCGATGTCATCAACTACTCAAGCAATACCAAACTCTTCATTCAGCGTGCGTTGGCTCCAGCCAAGGTTTCTTCAATCAATGTTGATGATGAGAACAAGAAAGCAGAGGTTTACTTGCAGCCTGAGGAAGTTAGTTTGGCTATCGGCCGTGGCGGTATGAACATCAAACTGGCTTCTATGCTTACAGAATATACCATCGACGTATTCCGTGAGGTAGACGAGAATGAGGCCGATGAGGATATCTACTTGGATGAGTTCTCTGATGAGATTGACCAGTGGGTTATCGATGCTATCAAGGGCATCGGTCTTGATACTGCCAAGCAGGTACTCAATGCACCTCGCAACTTGCTGATTGAGAAGGCCGACCTCGAAGAGGAGACCGTTGATCATGTACTCAGCGTGTTGCGCGCCGAATTCGAACAATAATTCCCTTGCCAGCGAGTGCTTGCAGGGAATCTAACTTTAAAAATAGGAGAATAAATAATTTATGAGCATCAGATTAAATAAAGCACTACGTGAATTAAATATAGGACTTCAGACGGCAGTTGAATTCCTAGAGAAAAGAAAAGACCTGGGAGATGTCAAGGCAGAACCGAGCTTCAAACTCACCGACCAGCAATACAAGGCATTGAATGATGCCTTCAGTCAGGACAGAGAGGTTCGTGATCAGGCTGAGAAACTCTTTACCAAAAAAGCAAAAGATAAGAAGCGTGCGCCAGAGCAGAAGGACAATCGCGCTGAAAGCTTGTTGGAGTCTAATGGACAGCAGCAGTATAAGCCGCTGGGAAAGATTGACTTGGACAATATCGGTAAGAAGCCTGCTGCAGAGTCTGTTGCGGAAAAGCCTGAGACTGCTGCCGTCAGTCCTGAGCAGAAGAAAGACGCTCCTAAGGCTGAGCAAAAGAAGGAACAGAAGCCACAACAGGCTTCTCAGCATAAACAGCAAATGAAACAGGAAAATCATCAGAAATCACAGCAGTCAAACGCTCAGATGAATAAGCAGAATGCTCCTCAGGGAAAGAAAGAGCATCATCATGCTAAGAATGAAACTGCACAGCATTCTGCTGGCGCAGCAGACAACAGCGTGTTTACTCTCAAGAGTGAGAAGAAGTTTACTGCTAATGAGCCTAAGGTGTTGGGCAAGATAGATTTGTCTTCTCTCAACCAGAGCACTCGTCCTAAGAAGAAAACCAAGGAGGAGCGCCGCAAGGAACGTGAGGAGAAAATGGCTCAACAGCACAATGAGCGCAAAAAGCGTGTTCGTATCAACAAAGAACGTGTTGACATCAATGCCGAAGCTAAGAATAATGGCGGAGGTAATGGCAACAACGGCGGTAATAACAAGAAGAACAAAAACCGCAACAGAAATAATAACAATAATAATCGCGGCAATAACAACAACCGCGGCAACCAGCGCCAGATCGAGGTTGATGACGAGGCTGTAGCACGCCAGGTTAAGGAGACTCTTGCACGTTTGACCAGCAAGAGTCAGAACAAGAAGGGTGCTAAGTACCGTAAGGAGAAGCGTGAGGCTGTTCAGGAGAAGTTGCAGGATCAGGCTCGTCAGGAGCAGAAGGAAAGCAAGACCCTGAAACTTACTGAGTTCGTTACCGTTAGCGAGTTAGCTACGATGATGGATATCAGCGTTACTCAGGTTATCTCTACCCTGATGGGCGTAGGTATCATGGTATCTATCAACCAGCGCCTGGATGCAGAGACCATCAACATGGTAGCTGAGGAGTTCGGTTTCAAGACCGAATACGTGAGTGCCGAGGTTCAGGAGGCCGTGAGCGAGGAAGTGGATGATGAGAACGACTTGGTTCCACGTGCTCCAATCGTAACCGTCATGGGTCACGTAGACCATGGTAAGACCTCTTTGCTCGACTATATCCGCAATACCAATGTGATTGCCGGTGAGGCGGGTGGTATTACCCAGCATATCGGTGCATACAGTGTGACCCTGAAAAGCGGTCGCAAGGTAACCTTCCTGGATACTCCAGGTCACGAGGCGTTTACCGCCATGCGTGCCCGTGGTGCCCAGGCTACCGATATCGCCATCATCATCATCGCAGCCGATGACTCTGTGATGCCAACTACCAAGGAGGCTATCGCTCATGCGCAGGCTGCTGGTGTGCCTATGGTATTCGCAATCAACAAGATTGATAAGCCAGGTGCTAACCCAGACCGTATCCGTGAGGACTTGGCTAACATGAACCTGCTCGTAGAGGAGTGGGGTGGTAAGTATCAGTGCCAGGAAATCAGTGCTAAGAAGGGTATCGGTGTTCACGATTTGCTCGACAAGGTGCTCCTCGAGGCTGACATGCTCGACTTGAAGGCTAACCCTAACCGTCGTGCTACAGGTACCATCATCGAGTCTTCTCTCGACAAGGGTCGTGGATATGTTTCTACCGTATTGGTTGCCAACGGTACCTTGAAGGTAGGCGACATCGTACTCGCAGGTACTTCTTGGGGTCGTGTTAAGGCGATGTTCAATGAGCGTAATGCCAACATCAAGTCAGCAGCTCCTGCAGAGCCAGCTATCATCCTCGGTTTGAATGGTGCGCCTACTGCAGGTGACCAGTTCCACGTAATCGAAACAGAGCAGGAGGCTCGCGAAATCGCCAACAAGCGTGAGCAGCTGCAGCGTGAGCAGGGCTTGCGTACTCAGAAGCGCTTGACCCTGGGTGATATCTCTCACCGTATCGCACGTGGTGAGTTCCATGAGTTGAACGTCATCGTGAAGGGTGATACCGATGGTTCTGTTGAGGCTTTGAGCGACTCATTCATCAAGCTTTCTACCGAGAAGGTTCAGGTGAACGTGGTGAACAAGGCTGTGGGTCAGATTTCAGAGAACGACGTGATGCTGGCATCTGCTTCAGATGCAGTCATCGTTGGTTTCCAGGTTCGTCCATCTGCCGATGCTCGTAAGGCTGCCGACCGTGAGGGTGTTGAAATCAACACATACTCTATCATCTACGATGCTATCGACGATATCAAGAGTGCGATGGTTGGTATGCTCGACAAGGTGAAGAAGGAAATCGTTACCGGTCAGGTTGAGGTTAAGCAGACCTTCAAGATTTCTAAGGTGGGTACTATTGCCGGTGGTCTCGTTACCGAGGGTAAGGTACACGCTAAGGATAAGGCTCGCGTCATCCGTGACGGTATCGTGATACGTACTGCTGAAATCGGTGCCTTGAAGCGTTACAAGGACGATGTTAAGGAGGTGGTTACCGGTATGGAATGCGGTTTGAGCCTCGTCAACTACAACGATATCCAGGAGGGCGACGTTATCGAGACCTTCACTGAGATCGAGGTAGAGCAGAAATTGTAATATAGCATATATTATATATAATAAGGTAGGGATGAGTCCTCAGCGGCTTATCCCTATTTAGGGTTAAAATAACGAAAGGTTATTCTAAATAAAATGGCAGAGAAAGAACAAGAAAAGAATCAGTTTGTCAAGCAGGTGGCTGAGCAGAAGTATGAATTCGGCTTTACCACTGATGTACATACTGAAATCATAGAAAAGGGTCTCAACGAGGATGTTGTGCGCCTGATCTCGCAGAAGAAGGGAGAGCCAGACTGGATGCTCGAATTTCGTCTGAAAGCCTACAATTACTGGAAGACGCTCAAGGAGCCAAAGTGGGGACACGTTCACGTGCCACCTATTGACTACCAGGAGATTTCATACTATGCCGACCCTTTGGCAAAGAAGCCAAAAAACAAGGAGATTGATCCTGAGTTGGAGAAAACATTCGACAAACTCGGTATTCCTCTGGAGGAACGTCTGGCTTTGAGCGGTACCGCCGTAGATGCCATCATGGACTCTGTGTCGGTAAAGACTACTTTCAAGGAGAAACTCCGTGAGAAGGGCGTCATCTTCTGCAGTATTGGTGAGGCTGTGAAGGAGCATCCTGATCTGGTAAGAGAGTATCTGGGAACCGTAGTTCCTTATCGTGATAACTTTTATGCAGCCTTGAACAGTTGCGTATTCAGTGATGGCTCATTCGTTTATATTCCTAAGGGCGTCCGCTGTCCGATGGAGTTGAGCAGTTACTTCCGCATCAATGCCCGTAACACCGGTCAGTTTGAGCGTACATTGATTATCGCTGATGATGATGCTTACGTTTCTTACCTGGAGGGATGTACAGCGCCAATGCGTGATGAGAACCAGCTCCATGCGGCTATCGTAGAGATTATCGTCAAGGATAATGCTGAGGTGAAATACTCTACCGTTCAGAACTGGTATCCTGGTGATGAGCATGGTAAGGGTGGTGTGCTGAACCTGGTAACCAAGCGAGGCGACTTGCGTGGTGTGAACTCTAAGTTGAGCTGGACTCAGGTAGAGACGGGTTCTGCGATTACCTGGAAGTATCCTTCCTGCATCTTGCGTGGCGACAACTCTGTAGCTGAGTTCTATAGTGTAGCTGTTACCAACAACTATCAGGAGGCCGATACAGGTACCAAGATGATTCACATGGGTAAGAACACCAAGAGTACCATCATCTCGAAGGGTATTTCGGCTGGTCATAGCCAGAACTCCTATCGTGGTCTGGTTCGTGCCACATCCAATGCCGACAATGCACGCAATTACAGTTCCTGCGACTCTTTGTTGCTGGGCAGCGATTGTGGAGCGCATACCTTCCCATATATGGATGCCCATAACGACACAGCCGTGTTCGAGCATGAGGCAACTACCTCGAAGATTTCAGAAGACCAGCTCTTCTATTGCAATCAGCGAGGCATTCCTACCGAGGAGGCTGTCGGCTTGATCGTAAACGGTTATGCCAAGGATGTGCTCAACAAGTTGCCTATGGAGTTTGCCGTTGAGGCACAGAAACTCCTGAGTGTTTCACTCGAAGGAACTGTAGGATAAAAAATGAATAGAAAGTGAGGCTTGTGATGAAAAAGTGTATCTTGTTATTGCTGTTGGCAGTGCATTTGAATGCTTTTGGTCAGATTCTTTCCAAGATAAGACCTGTAAATTTGACTGCTCAACAAGATTCGATTGTAAGAGGTTTTGCTTCTCAGTATAGGCCGATATATACTGTTGATGGGCATTTTTATGGCTATTTTAAGTTGGATGCTTCTGCTCCATCTTCAACGGCTTCTATCATGCTGCAAAATAACAGTGTTTCAGCTTTCTCACATGATATTATACTCTCTGGTGAATGTAGCTTCGTGGTGTTAGACCCTCCTCCTTTGTTTGAACAATGGGGGTGGACCAAGCCACCTACATTGTTAGAATCAGTATGTGATTTATTAATTGACACAATTTTATAACAATTATGTTAGAGGTAAAGAATCTGCATGCTACTATTGCAGGCAAAGAAATATTGAAAGGTATCAACCTGACTATCAACGATGGTGAGATACATGCTATCATGGGACCTAACGGTTCCGGTAAGTCAACCTTGAGCGCTGTGCTCACGGGTAACCCTCTCTATACCGTAACTGAGGGTGAGGCTATCTTCAACGGCAAGAACCTCCTGGATATGAAGCCAGAGGACCGTGCCCGTGAAGGCTTGTTCCTCTCTTTCCAGTATCCGGTGGAGATTCCTGGCGTATCCATGACCAACTTCATGCGTGCGGCTATCAATGCCAAGCGTGAGTATCAGGGTTTGGAACCATTGAATACAAGCGAATTCATGAAGCTGATGCGTGAGAAGCGCGAGTTGGTGGAATTGGACAGCAAGTTGGCTCGCCGTTCAGTAAACGAAGGTTTCTCGGGTGGTGAGAAGAAGCGCAACGAGATTTTCCAGATGGCTATGCTGGAGCCAAAGCTTTCTATCCTCGATGAAACCGACTCTGGTCTCGACGTGGATGCGATGCGTATCGTGGCTGACGGTGTGAACAAGATGCATACCGACAAGACTTCTGCCATCGTCATCACTCACTACGAGCGTCTGCTCGATATGATTAAGCCAAGTGTGGTTCACGTACTCTATAAGGGTAGAATCGTGAAGACTGCCGGTCCTGAACTTGCCAAGGAGATTGAGGCTCGTGGCTACGACTGGATCAAGGCAGAAGTAGATGAGAAATAATAGGGAGGATGGCTATGCATTCAGAAAAACAATATTTAGACTTGTATCAGTCTTCTTCGAGAATAATCAAGAAGAACAGTGCTGAGGTGCTTAATGCGGTGCGCGATGCTGCGTTTGAGGACTTCCATCGTCTGGGCTTCCCTTCCCGAAAGGTAGAAAGATACAAGTACACAGATATGAGCGCCATCTTCGAGCCAGACTATGGCTTGAACTTGAATCGTCTGGAAATTCCGGTAGATCCATACGAAGCTTTCCGCTGCGATGTGCCTAATCTGAGCACTTCGCTCTACTTCGTTGTAAACGATGCTTTTTATAACAAAGCATTGCCTAAAGTAGAGCTTCCGGAGGGCGTAATTGTGGACTCTTTGAACAAGATTGCTGCAGAAAACCCTGAATTCATCGGGAAATACTACGCTAAGATTGCCAAAACCGACGAAGATGGCATCACGGCATTGAATACATTCCTGGCACAGGATGGCTTGCTGATTTATGTTCCAAAGAATGTAAAGGTAGAGCGAACCATTCAGGTCATCAATATTCTCCGTTCGGATGTTGATTTGATGGTAAACCGCCGTGTACTCATCGTGATGGAACAGGGTGCTGAGGCTAAGTTCCTCTTCTGCGACCATGCAGCCGATGACAAGAACTTCCTCGCAACCCAGGTTATCGAGGCATTCGTAGGCGAGAATGCCAGTCTCGACCTCTATTGCCTGGAGGAGACTCATTACAAGAACCGTCGTGTCAGCAACGTGTATATCGAGCAGCAGGCTAACAGCCGTGTAAACCATAACGTCATCACGCTTCATAACGGTATCACCCGCAACCGCCTCGACCTCGTATTCAAGGGCGAGGGAGCTGAGTGCTTCTGCAATGGTTGTGTGATTGCCGACAAGAACCAGGTGGTTGATAACAATACGCTCATCGATCATCAGGTAGGTCATTGTACCAGCAACGAACTTTATAAGTATGTGCTCGATGGTGAGGCACGTGGTGCTTTTGCCGGTAGAGTATTGGTTCGTCATGGTGCCCAGAAGACTATTTCTCAGGAAACCAACCAGAACCTCTGTGCAACGAAGACAGCCCGTATGTTCACCCAGCCGATGCTGGAGATTTATGCCGATGATGTGAAGTGTGCGCATGGAAGTACTGTTGGTCAGCTCAACGATGCCGCATTGTTCTATATGCAGCAGCGTGGTGTGAGCCGTGAGGAGGCTAAGTTGCTCCTTCAGTTTGCATTTATCAACGAAGTCATCGACAAGATGGAGCTGGAGCCATTGCGCGATCGCCTGCATCATCTCGTAGAGAAGCGATTCCGTGGTGAACTCAATAAGTGCGAGGGCTGCAAGCTTTGCAAGTAGATAATATCCTTTTAAAGGAGTTAAGTTCTTAAAAATATGTATGATATCAATCAAGTAAGAGCAGATTTCCCGATTTTATCGAGAAAGGTCTATGATAAGCCATTGGTGTATCTGGATAATGCGGCAACCACGCAGAAGCCATTGTGCGTGCTCGATGCCATGCGCGACGAGTATCTCAATGTAAATGCCAATGTGCATCGTGGTGTTCACTATCTCTCTCAGCAGGCTACCGACCTTCATGAGGCAGCCCGCGAAACCGTGCGAAAGTTTATCAATGCGCCTAAGGTTGAGGAAGTCATCTTTACCCGTGGCACTACAGAGAGTCTGAATCTCGTGGTTTCATCGTTCTGCGATGCCTTTATGAGCGAGGGCGACGAGGTGATTATCTCTACCATGGAGCATCACTCCAATATCGTGCCTTGGCAGTTGCAGGCTGCCAAGAAGGGAATTGCCATCCGTGTAATCCCAATCAACGATAAAGGTGAGATTAACCTCGATGAATTCGCCAATTTATTTACCGAACGCACCAAAATCGTGAGCATTGCCCAGGTGAGCAACGTGCTCGGTACGGTGAATCCGGTAAAAGAGATGATAAAGATAGCTCATGAGCACGATGTACCTGTCATGGTGGATGGCGCTCAGAGTACTCCTCATTTTGCTGTGGATGTACAGGATATGGATTGCGATTTCTTCGCTTTCAGCGGACATAAGATTTATGGTCCTACTGGTATCGGTGTGCTTTACGGCAAGGAAGAATGGCTCGACAAGTTGCCTCCTTATCAGGGCGGTGGCGAAATGATTGAGAGTGTAAGTTTCGAGAAGACTACTTTCGAGAAGTTACCTTTCAAGTTCGAGGCTGGTACTCCTGATTATGTAGCTACCCACGGTCTGGCAAAAGCCATCGATTATGTTTCTGCACTCGGCATGGATAACATTGCCAAGCATGAGCAGGAATTGACCCGTTACTGTATGGAGCAGATGCGAACCATCGATGGAATCAGGCTTTTTGGTGAACAGGAGGGCAAAGATGCCGTTGTCAGCTTCTTGGTTGGTGATATTCATCACATGGATATGGGCACCTTGCTCGACCGTCTGGGCATCGCTGTACGTACCGGTCATCATTGCGCTCAGCCTTTGATGGACCGCTACGGCATTCTCGGCACCGTTCGTGCCAGCTTTGCCCTATATAATACAAAGGAAGAAATAGATGCGCTTGTAGCGGGCGTTAAACGAGTGGCTATGATGTTCTAAGGAAAAATCATTTTAGCCGTTTACAGCGCACGTAAAAGCCTTATTTAGCCAACTGGCGAGCGAAAGACAACCTACTGGCAAGCAAAGAACAGCCAACTGGCGCTACTGCGGACAGTTGGCTGTTTGCGTTTGGCAGTTATCAGAAAGTTGAGGTTGGAATGCCCAAATACTCTTCACTCTTCACCCTTTTGCCGTAACGTATTGTTATACTGATACTTACGCGCTAAAGAGGCGCTCTGACTCTTCACCCTCTCTTCACCGCCTGGTGCTATGAGGGTGAAGAGTAGGTGAAGAGTGGGTGAAGAGTGGGTGAAGAGTTAAAATGCCCTTATCTTTGTAACTGCCCTATAATTAGGCGGTTACAAAATAGAGGTGAAGAGTGAAGAGATAAACGTAAAATTCATCATAATTATGTTAGAAAGTCATTATTATAAGGATATGGTAGAGGCTGGCTGCGATGAGGCTGGCAGAGGATGTCTGGCAGGCAGCGTATATGCAGCAGCCGTTATCCTTCCGCCCGGTTATCAGAATGCCGAATTGAACGACAGTAAGAAGCTCACAGATAAGAAGCGCAAGGCGCTCCGCGAGCAGATAGAGCGTGATGCTGTAGCTTGGGCTGTGGGCATTGTTACTCCCGAAGAAATCGATAAAATCAATATCCTCAACGCCAGTTTTCTGGCCATGCACCGTGCCCTGGACCAGCTCAAGGTTCGTCCGGAGGCAGTTATCGTGGATGGTAACCGCTTCAAACCCTACAAGGATTTGCCTTATACAACCATCGTAAAGGGTGACGGCAAGTATCTGTCTATTGCAGCTGCCAGCATCCTTGCCAAGACCTATCGTGATGATTACATGGATGCGCTGGCAGAAGAATATCCGCAGTACGACTGGAAAGGCAACAAGGGTTATCCTACCAAGAAGCATCGTGCTGCCATCAGGGAATTTGGAGTCACTCCATATCATCGCATGAGTTACAATCTTTTAGGAACAGGTGAACTCTCACTTGATTTTAAAGACTAGGCATCATAGCTGTAGTGCTATGATTTCCATATAAAAAAGCCGCTCAACAGATTTGCCTGTTGAGCGGCTTTTAATTTTGATTAGAAATCGAGGGTGATACCCTTTTCGTCAATCTTCTTGTATGTCTTGTCGTTGACAGTCACATTCTTCGAGTTCTTAGCATCGAAGGTGTAATTCTTTGCACTAACCTTGATGTTTTCGAGCTTCACGCCGTCAGTACGGTTGATGACGATACCATACTCAGCATTGTTTACCTCCATATCCTTGATGTGGATGTTGCTTACCGGCATCTCTGGGAGACCGTTGAAGTAAGCTGCACGACGGGCTGTGCGGCAGATGACATGGTTGATGTCGATATTGCGGAAGCAAGGTGTTGTCTCGTCTACCTTGAACTTCTGTACCTTCTGGCTCTTAGCCTCATCGCCATCGTTGAGAACCTCAACGGCAGACTTGCCACCGTAGTAAAGGTCGAAGGTGATGACATCTGTCTGGATATCAAACATTGACATGTTGTCGATGTAGATATTCTCTACTACACCACCACGACCGCGGGTACTCTTGAAACGGAGACCTACATCGGTGCCGAGGAACTGGCAGTCGCTCACCTTGATATTCTTTACGCCACCGCTCATCTCGCTGCCAACAACGAAACCACCATGACCCTTGAATACGGTACAGCCGTTTACGATGACATTCTCGCAAGGAATGCCGCGCTTTCTTCCGTCAGCATCCTTACCACTCTTGATGCAGATACCATCATCGCCTACATCGAAAGTTGAGTTGACGATAAGTGCATTCTTGCAGCTCTCCAGGTCAAGACCATCACCATTCTGAGCGTAAGAAGGGTTGCGGACCAATACATCTTCTATAAGAACGTTCTCGCACATCAGCGGATGGATGTTCCATGCAGGAGAATTCTGGAAGATAACACCATTGAGCCAAACGTTCTTGCAGCTTACGAGACTGATCATGACAGGGCGGAGGAAACGCTTGATCTCATTCCATTCTTCTTCTGAAGCTGGAGTTTTAGGCACATTCATGTTGGCACTGTTGTCTGCCTTCAATGCACCTTCTGATGGGAACCAGTAGTCGGCTCTCTTGAATGCACCGCCACGTGAAGTAATCTGCTTCCACTGTGCATCGGTAACCTTCTGCTTCTTCAATGGGCGCCAGTATTCTCCGTTTCCGTCAATGCAACCCTGACCGGTAATTGCCACGTTGGTAAGATGATGACCAGAGATAGGCGACTGGCAGCGGCGTGTATCCAGACCCTCAAACGATGTTTCTATAAAAGGGTAGAGGGCATCATCTGGTGAGAAAAGGATGACTGCACCTTTTTCGAGATGCAGGTTGATATTGCTCTTCAAAACGATAGGACCTGTGAACCATACGCCCTGTGGAACGATGAGTTTGCCGCCGCCTTTCTGAGTCAGCGCATCGATAGCCTTGGCAAAGGCTGTGGTACAGAGAGAAGAGCCATCTCCAATAGCACCAAAGTCCTTGAGGTTTACCTCATTGGCTGGGAATTGCGGACGGGTTACCTTTTCCATCTGGAATGGCAGATTCTCATATAGAGCATCATACTTTTTGATATCGGTTGCCTGGGCACTTAGCGCCAACAAGCAAGCACATACCATGCTAAAAAATTTCTTCATCTATTTTTTCGGTTTGTTGGGTTATTATATATAAGCTATTTCTTCTGCAAAGATAAATATTATCTTTTGAAAAGCCAAAAATAGAAAGGCTTATTCTAAATAAATCGTTGTAAACGTTTTCGTGAAGTGAGGGATATGATAAGATATAAACGGATAAATAATGATGTTATAAGTGCATATATAATAAGGTATATAAACGAAAAAAGGAGAGAAGTAAAACTTCTCTCCATCTTGGTACCCAGACCCGGGATCGAACCGGGATGGATTGCTCCACTGGTGTTTGAGACCAGCGCGTCTACCGATTCCGCCATCTGGGCAAATACCACCTTGCTTATTTGCGGTTGCAAAGGTACTAATAATTTTTGAACTGACAAACTTTTTGGTGACTTTTTTTTCTAAAAATGCATTTTTAATGCAGAAACATTAAATTTTTGTTGTTTTTATAGTCCACTTTATTAAATTTCAAGAAAATCTTTGGCACTTTCACGGATAATCACTAACTTTACAGATGAATTTTGAAAACCAACAAAATATTAGACTCAAGATATGAAGAGTAACGGAAATAATTATTGTGTGATATTGGCGGGAGGTAAGGGCCGCAGACTTTGGCCTTGCAGCCGCAGCAACTATCCGAAGCAGTTTGTCGACTTCTTTGGAGTGGGGCGCACCCAGCTTCAGCAAACCTTTGACCGTATGGCAAAGATCGTGCCTGCCGACCATATATTTATCAACACAAATGAAGAATATGTTCAACTGGTAAAGGAACAGTTGCCTGAGGTTCCTGCAGAACGGATATTGGCGGAACCTATTCATCGCAATACGGCACCTAGCATGGCATGGGCCAATCATCGCATCTCGATGCTCAATCCTGATGCCTGCATCATCGCCACTCCTTCGGATCAGGCTATCTTCAATGAAGATGCTTTCCGGGAAAACGTATTGGAAGGTCTGGCTTTTGTGGCAGAACATGACCGTTTCCTGACGATGGGTGTGAAGCCAACCCGTCCTGAACCTGGATATGGATATATTCAGATGGGTGAAGCTATTGGCAACGGATTGTACAAGGTGCAGTCGTTTACAGAGAAACCGGAAAGAGAGTTTGCCAAGATTTTTGTAGAGAGTGGAGAGTTCTATTGGAATACGGGTTTATTCCTTTCTAATGTGAAGTATCTGCGTGAGTGTTTCTGCAAGATTCTGCCCCCTGTACTCCGTGATTACGATAAACAGTATCCCGAATTTAGTGTGGAGACAGAGAATGCATACATGAAAGAGAGCTTTTCTTCTTATCCTAATATATCAGTAGATTTCGGAGTGCTTGACAAACCTAGCAATGTCTATATGATGAAGTGTGACTTCGGCTGGGCTGATCTGGGTACCTGGCACAGTATCTACGAGGCGATGCAGAAGAGCAGCGATGACAACGTGGTTGTTGACAGCGATGTGATGATGGAGAATTGTCACAACAATGTAATCAAGTTGCCTAAAGGAAAGCTGGCTGTATTGAACGGACTGGATGGTTTCATAGTAGCCGAGAATGACAATGTATTGTTGATATGCAAGAAAGAAGATTCTTCTGCCCTGGTGCGTAAATATGTAAACGAGGTGCAGATGAAGAAAGGCGATGAGTTCGTCTAAGCAAGAGCTTATGAAATAAAGATATAAAAAGAGCTGCGAAGCATATTCGCAGCTCTTTTTCTGTTTGAAACTTCTTGCATTTAAAGTTTCTTGAATTCTGTATAAATCTTATCAGCAATTTCCTTGAACTCTTCCTCTGTGAGTTTGAGATGCTCCTTGCGGAAGTTTACATCAGCTTCGCTGTTCATTGGGATGAGGTGGATATGGGCATGAGGAACCTCCAGACCCAAAACAACCTGTGCCACTTTCTTGCATGGGAAGGCTGCCTTGATAGCCTTGGCTACCTTCTTGGCGAAAACCTCAAACTCAGCCAGGTCTTCGTCTTCCATATCGAAGATGTAATCAACCTCCTTGCGGGGAATTACCAGAGTATGACCTTTGCCGATAGGGCTAATGTCGAGGAAAGCATAGAACTTGTCGCTTTCTGCACACTTGTAGCTAGGAATCTCTCCTGCTGCAATCTTTGAAAAAATGCTTGCCATAATCGCTAATCAATTTATAATTAATAATTTATAATTTACAATACATATTATCTTATTTTCTTTTTGATGTTGTTGCATCGGCTACTTTCATTTTCTATAGAATATATCGGGTAGGCTTACATATAACATAAAAGGAACCGTCATACGGGCATCGCTGCCGATATGATAGTTCCTTTTATTCCGTTTTATTCAAATGAAATCTTGTCGATGCGAAGGTTGATGGTGCCGCGAGGAATCTTGATTTCTGCAATCTCACCTACCTTCTTGTTGAGCAATCCCTGTGCGATAGGAGTCTTGATGGAAATCTTGCCTTCCTTCAAGTTTGCCTCGCTCTCGCTCACGATGGTATAAGTCATCTTTGCCTTGTTAGCCATGTTGGTCATCTCTACCTTCGACATAATCTGCACGCTGTCGGTGCTGAGCTGCTTGGTATCGATAATCTTGGCCTCGGCAATGGTGAGCTTCAGGCGATTGATCTTATCTTCCAGATGAGCCTGTGCCTCTTTAGCGGCATCATACTCAGAATTCTCACTTAAATCACCCTTGTCGCGGGCTTCAGCAATTGCGGCTGATGCCTTAGGGCGCTCTACAGATACGAGCTGTTTCAGCTCAGCTACGAGTTTGTCGTAGCCTTCTTGTGACATGTAAGCCATAATTTTCTTGTTGTTTTAATGTTATTAATAATCGGTTGGCAAGTAGCATAAAAAATAAAGAATTCCAGTGCCAGTGGAGCACCGGAATCCTATATCTGTATTTATGTCTCTTGTTTATCCTTTTGTGTATAATCCGAATGCAAAGATAGGACTTTATTTCCGTATCACCAAATTTTTTGGGGGAAATTTTAAAAATATCCTCCTTTTTCCTTCACATAGTTCATTAATTCGCTAAAAATCTGATTATTGCGCAATATCTCCGGGTTGCCTGTCATAATCATCTGCTTTCGGGCACGGGTGATGGCTACGTTCAGCTTGCGGTCGATGATGGCGCCGTCTTCTACGAAACTGTTGCCGGCAAGGAAGTCGAGCTGCCAGATGTTCTGGATGGTGAAACTGTAGATGATGACATCTCGCTGGCTGCCCTGGTACCGCTCTACGGTATCGATACTGATTTTCTCCAGTTCCGGAATACCGAGCTTTTCGATGCCTTTGCGCACCATGGCTATCTGGTTGCGGTAAGGAACGATGACGCCTACCGTCTTTTTGGCATCGAAACGCTCTCCATAGAAGCGGTGGATGCGGCGAAGCAGGTCTACCACGATTGCTGCCTCGTTGGCATTGATCTTATCAGATACATTCGGTTCCTTGCAGAATTTGGATGGGAGGAATATCATGCGGTGCTCCTTCAGCAGGTCGTCGAGCGCATCTTCTGATGGGAGAGTATATGACAGCTCCGTCTCCAACTGGTGTGAACATGGCACGGGTTCCAGTTTCTCCCGACGGTAGAACATCCGATTAGGAAACTCTGCAATCTCGGGATGCATTCTGCCCTGGCGGCGCAGAATGCCGATGAATTCGCTGCGCTCTTCGTGATCTTCCCAATGAATCAGACGTTCGAAGAGGGAGTTGCGGCAGTTGGTAAGACAGATGTCCTGCAGGATGCTCATGTCGATGACGCCACCTTTCTGACTGTCGTTGATGGTAGGAATGCCTGAATCCTGCTCGCTCTGCTGCACCACGGCTGGCAACTGCTTGTAGTCGCCGATGAGGATGAACTTATCCACGGCAGACAGGAGACCGATGAGATTAGGCTCCAGTATCTGGCTCGACTCGTCGATGATGGCAAGCTTGAAGTGCTTCAGCGAGAAGATGAACGGTTTGGAGGTCATCATCGAAGTGGTGCCCACGATTACACGCGTACCTATTATATATTGTTTGATGGCTTCGAGCTTCGGACAGTCGCTGATGGCTTTCTCTATCAGATAAGGGCGGAACCGCTCATCGCAGGAGTACTCGCTGCCGAGGCGAAGGAATGGGATGCCGGAATCTACCAGCATCTCGCAGATTTCATCTACGGCTCGGTTGGTATAACTCATCAGGAGAATGGAGGATGCAGGCTGCTGAGCCGTCTTGCCTCCTGAGGCGATGCTTTCTGCTGTCGGCATTCCCGTTCCATCGTTCAATGCTTCTTCTACCATAAACTTCAGGGCACGACTGGTCTTTCCTGTTCCCGGAGGTCCCACGAGCAGGAAGTAATCCTGTGCCTGCTTGGCACGGAGAATGATGTCGTCCAGTACATCATCGTAATGTCTGGTCAATGACAGCGAGGCGTCTCTTTGCGGGGCACGCTGCCCTAACAGCAGGTCGCGTTTCTCCTTGGGTGCACAGATAAACTGGTGCAGGTTACGTATGCTTCCGCCTGTCGATGCATCGCTCGTTCCATGTTCTATGGCGTAAGGCAGATTCATCTCGAAGATATCGGCATTCTGCTGTCCGTCGGTGAGATGCACCACAATCTCATCGCTGTGAATCTCCTGCAGTACACCTTTATATAATATAGCTTTTCTCACATCGGGTTCTTCCTTCAGCTTGTAGGTATAGAGATATACCATGTCGCCGATGCGGAAGTTGGGCAGGAAGTCCTTTCCCTGGTCGGGCACGCTGAGGGTGATGGTATCATATCCGCTTCCTGCGCTGCTCTGTTCCTTCCGGATGATGTGCAGGTCGGTATAGATGTTGCCGGCATCTTTCTTTTCGGCGAGTGGCATGGTCCAGAGGTCGGAACTGGATGTGTTGGTGCCTTCCTGTGCGCCTACCTTGCTGATCATCTGCTCCCGCAAGATAAAGGTCATCATGCGGCAGAAGTAGGCTTCCTCTAATGGAGAGAGGGTGTGGAGCGGACTGGTGATGGCTTCTATCTGCGGCTTCAGATACTTGTTGTAGAAGAAGTCCTGGGTACCTGCCACATTCAAAACTTCGGGGGTAAATTCATTCAGTGCATGCTCGAATCCCTCCTTGGCTATCTCGAAGGAGGCGGCAACGAGCTGGTTGCGGTATTCGATGGCCTCCTTGAAGAGCTTTTGGTAGTAAGCTACCACCATCAGTCCGTCTTGCGGCTGATACTTGGAGTAGAGCAGACGGATATTCACGCGGTCGTTGCTCAGCTTGAAGTTGTGCTGCAATACGCCATAGTAGAGCAGCAGCTGTACATAGTGGGGCTCCAGCTGATAACTGTGATAACCCGGATCTACCTGATGGGTTTCGATATTCATGTTGCGTCCCGATTTCTGCTCCACCAGCAGTTTGCAGTCGGTGGTCATCAGGTCCACACGTCCCTGTATGCCGAGTGCTTCGCAGACGAACGAAGGTTCGAGGATGGCTTTCTTCCTGTCGTAAAGACTTTCGCCACGGAAGGCTGACATCTGTGCCTGCGATGCGGTGCGGGGGAAGAGAATATCCACTACCTGCTGCAGATTGAATGCCTGCTGGTTGGCATCGGTATAGAATTTCTTGGCATCAAACCAGGGACAGGTGCAGAACTCCAGGGCTTTCTCCCTGAAATTCGTCTTTATGGTTTCGTTCATCTGGTATTTGCCGTTTGTATTGATGATGTCATCCAGCGCAGCACCGGCAAAGTTACCGAGCAGGGTAGCCTGGGTGTTGGCACGGGGTTTCATCTGGTTCAGCAGATAGAGCAGAGGATGATGACCGAAAGCCGTGAAGCAGGTGGCGATACTACTGATATCTACCAGATAATCGGGTTCCACCACGATGAGTCGGGGGGTGATGACGGGCTGCTTTACCTGACAGTCGAGCAGGTTGAGCTGCATACCTTCCTTCAGGATATCCCAGAGGTAGGTATGGTCGATATGGTTCTCTTCATCTTTCAGTTGAATGAGATATTCCTCTTCATCAGCATCCTGGTCAATATCCACGCGGATGAAATCGCTGTCCCAGTTCTTCACAATGCATCGGATACGGCGGTTGTTGATTTCCAGTCCTTTCTGATAAGGGCGGTTGGTATGGGGAATGAGCACGTTCAGCTCGTGGGGAACATCCACTCCGAATACGGCAGAGATGAAGATGGCTAGGGCACGTGCATCATATTTCAAATCTTCGCTTGAGAGTGGTTCCTGCGAATTACTGTGCCGGCGCATGGTCTGGATGGCAATCTTGTCTGCCACCTTGATGCCGTGAGCCTTACAGAGATAATCCACCTGGGAGAAAAGGTTACCGAAAGCCTGTTTCGTTTCCTTCACTCCTTCGTGGCAGCAGAGGATGAGCGTATCGTGCATCATCTTGTTGCGTGTCTTCGGCTCCAGTTCGGGGAGTATCAAAAGTTCTCTTACCCTAAGGAAGAGTTCTGCGGCGCTGATATTGTTTTGATTCATAGGCTACAAAGTTACGAAAATTATAACTACTCTTATAATAAAGGTATTTATAATTATTGATAATTAACTGTTGAACAGGAATGCGTATTTAAGGAAATTTAGGGCGTTCGTGCGAAAAAGTGTATCTTTGCAGCAAAAGTACTAAAAAATAATGTAAGAAATGCTTGCCGTATCATTTCTTTTTTGTATATTTGTAGCCCCCAATTGAAAAGAAGGGGTATTATTAATCTAAAAATATTAAACAATGACAAAGGAAGAATTGATGCATAGAGCCATTGAGCTCTCAAAGAATAGCGTGAAGACGGGGGGCGGACCTTTTGGTGCTGTGATTGCCAAGGACGGTATCATCATCGCTGAGGCTTCCAACAGTGTAACCATCGACCTCGATCCTACGGCTCATGCCGAAGTGAACTGTATCCGACAGGCTACCCGCAAACTGAAGACCTTCAATCTGGAAGGTTGCGAAATTTATACCTCCTGCGAGCCTTGCCCGATGTGCCTGGGTGCCATCTATTGGGCACATCTCGACCGTATCTATTATGCCAACGACCGGAAGGATGCGGCAAAGATAGGTTTCGATGATGAGTTTATCTACGAGGAGATAGACCGCAAGATAGAAGACCGCCACAAGCCGATGATTGCGCTGATGAGAGATGAGGCGCTCGGTGCCTTCCGTATGTGGGAGGAAAATGCGGAAAAGACGGAGTATTAATGAGATAAGATAAAAAGGGAAGGTTGCACGGAATATGAACCGCAGCCTTCCTTTTTTTGTAGATTCTTCTTGTATTCTATCATGCGGGATAGAGAAAAATGGAGAAAAGGAACGATTTCTCAGATTTTCTTTGTAATTTTGTCGCCAAATTCAGAAAAGACACTGAATTGATGGACAATGGAAATTCTCTAATTATTATAACGACAATGGAACAGTCAATAGAAAATCTCTACAAATTAGACGGCAGAGTGCCCGTTGGTAAAGCACTCCCATTTGGTCTTCAGCATGTGTTGGCGATGTTCGTCAGCAATATTGCGCCAATCATGATTCTCGCTGGTGCGATAGGTTTGGACAGTTCGATGAGCGCCGTGCTTATCCAGAACTGTATGGTCATCGCCGGTATCGGTACCTTGGTGCAGCTTTATCCGGTATGGCGTATCGGTTCTCGCCTTCCTATCGTGATGGGTATCTCCTTCACCTTCCTTTCGCTCGCCATCGCCATTGCCGGTGCTCATGGTATGGGTACTTTGATAGGCGCTGTCATCATTGGTGGTCTGGTAGAAGGAACACTCGGACTTTTCGCCAAGTATTGGATCAAGCTCATTCCGCCTGTAGTAGCCGCTACCGTGGTAACAGCCATCGGTTTCTCGCTCCTTCCTGTTGGTGCCAACTCTTTTGCGGGTGGTCAGGGTGCTGCTGATTTCGGTAGCATGAACAACTGGGTTGTGGGTTCTGTCACTTTGCTGGCTTGTCTGCTTTGTCAGATTTTCGCCAAGGGTTTCTTGCGTTCTCTCTCTGTATTGGTAGGACTGCTGGTAGGTTACATCCTGGCTCTGTTTATGGGAATGATAGATTTCAGTGGACTTTCTGGTCTCTCTATCGTAGCTTTGCCAAAGATTTTGCCATTTACACCTGAGTTTAATATTGGTGCTATTCTCTCAGTTGTAGCTGTATATCTGGTTTCTGCCACAGAGACGATTGGTGATACTTCTGCGCTCTGCAACAGTGCATTGAAGCGTGATCCTAAGACCAAGGAGATGGGTGCGGCAGTCTGCTGCGATGGTTTCGTAAGTTCGGTTTCCGGTCTTTTCGGTTGTACTCCTATCACTTCATTCAGTCAGAACGTAGGTTTGGCAGCGATGTCGGGAGTAGTGAACCGCTTTACCATTGCCATGGGTGCTATCATCATGATTATCGGTGGTATCTTCCCAGCTATCGGTTATGTATTGACTACGATTCCTCAGGCTGTATTGGGCGGCTGTACCATCATGATGTTTGGTAGCATCCTCTTTGCCGGTTTCGGCATGATGGCGCGTACCGGCTTCTCTCAGCGCAACATGGTCATCGTGAGTCTTTCGCTCAGCGTAGGTCTCGGATTCACATCTGCAACAGGTATGTTCAACATCTTCCCAGAGATTGTGCGCACCGTTTTTGCAGATAACTGTGTGGCAGTAGTCTTCCTGCTCGCCGTTATCCTGAACCTCGTGTTGCCGAAGAATCTGGATAAGGCATAAGAATCAAAGATATTTATAGATAAAAAGGTGCAACTCACAAGTAAGAAAGTGAGTTGCACCTTTTTTGCTATAAACTGTTAACTATAAACTATTAACTATTAACTAAATCACTGTCCTCCCAGTCTTTCGAAGAAGGTGATGATTTCTTCGAAGGTCTTGAATTCATCGCTACCGTATTCTATCGTCGTACCCATGAAACCATCGCATGGGCTAGGGTCGATGAAGTAATCGCCGTAGAGCAGGTTCTTCTGGTTGCAGAAGATGATGTGGTTGTAGGCTGGGGTAGAGAGATATTCCTCCACCCAGGTCTGTACTTTCGCCATGTATTCATGGTCGTTGGTTGGCGCTGGGGCTACGATATATACGTTGTAATGCTCTATCAGCATCTCGTAAGCCTTGTGCATCGAGCTGGTTGCCTTCATGTAACTGTCGTGCAGGGCATCGAAGTCGATGTATACGATAGGGCGCTCCTTGCCGTTCTGCTTGTCGTCAATCCAGCGGATAACCGGACAGAGATAGTGGAATGCTACCTTGTCGATAAGTCGGTGCTCGCCATGGAATGGGATGGCGAGCGGATAGTGCTCATGGAAGAGGTCGAAGGTATGGACCAGCGGATCAGCATCGCCGAAGAGACCGTAAACACGTTGCTGCTCCTCGGGAGTAATGTCCTGGAAGCAACGCTCGGTAAAGTCACGGTATTCCTTGATGAGGCCTTTGTTAACCATCAGTTCGTTCACTCCGTCCTTTCTCGGGTTCTGGAATTCCTGCTTGCCGGTCATGCTGCTCATCGTATCGCCCATCTTGAAGGCTGGGTTTACGAGGATGCGGTCGAATCCTTTCAGCAGTTCGGTATACATGCCTCCCATCGAGGTACCGATGATGAGGTCAGGCTTCTCAGTCTCCGCCATCTTCTGCAGCATCTCTATGCCCTCTTCCGGATGTACCGGGATGTCTTTAGCCACGAGGGTGGCATTCGGCATCAGTTCCTGCAACATCTTTACGGTGCCGCTCTGTGCAGAAGAGAGGAAACCGTGAACATACATGATTTTCTTGCCCGACATGAGGTCGGGGAATTGTTTGATATATGGGTTCATATTCTTATAGTTTTATAGGGGGCATCATATCATGCTCCCTGAACATCTTATTCATTTCTGCTGCAAAATTACGCTAAATTGCAGACAAAACAAAATTATTGGGCGATAAACTTCCTTGTTTGCGAAAAAAGTAGTAATTTTGCACCCAATAACCATATTAAAGTTCAAGTCATAATGGATTTACTGAAAGAAAGAATTATGCAGGAGGGCAGATGCTTTCCTGGTGGAATCTTAAAAGTAGACAGCTTTGTAAACCATCAGATGGACCCTATTCTGATGATGGACTTAGCTAAGGAATTCGTGCGCCTTTTCAAGGACATTAAGTACAACAAGATTATTACTATCGAGGCTTCGGGCATCGCGCCTGCCATCATGGTAGGTTATCTGACCAATCTTCCTGTTGTGTTCGTCAAGAAAAAGCAGCCTAAGACTATGGAGGGTATGATTACCTCTGTGGTTCACTCTTTTACAAAGGACCGCGATTATACGGTTTGTGTGAGCAACAGTTATCTTACTCCTGAGGACCATGTTATCTTTATCGATGACTTCCTTGCCAATGGTAATGCGTCTAAGGGCGTGATGGACCTTTGCGAGAAGGCAGGTGCCAAGATAGAGGCGATGGGTTTCATCATCGAGAAGGCTTTCCAGCATGGTGGTGACTTCCTGCGCAAGGAGGGAATCCGTTATGAGGCGCTCGCTACCGTAGAGAGCCTGGATGATTGCAAGATTGTCTTGAAGTAAAACATCTTATTATATATAGTAAAAGCCGCCTGTAATAGGGCGGCTTTTTTCTTACTTGACAATATCAGCGGCATAGATTCCCATCGCCTTGTAGCCTGCAGGATTCGGATGGAGCCAGTCGCTGCTGGCATATTCCCGTTTCATCCTTCTGTCATCATTCGGATCTTGAAGCAGCTTGGCGAAGTCTAGAATGCCATCTGCTTTCTTTGCCTGACTTCGAATCCAATCGTTTACATAGAGTCGGGCTGCTTCGTGGAAGTGGCTGTAGTAGCCGGCACCCTTGAAAGGCGTGATGGTGCCCAGATAAACTTTCATCCTCCGGGCTTTCGCCTTCTTCATCATTCCCTGTATGCTCTCTATAATCTGGCGGGCTACCGTTTCGCTGTTGCCGCTCTTGGCAGCACCTATGTCGTTGATGCCTTCAAAGATAATTACCTTCTTTACGCCGCTCTGCATCAGAATGTCTCGGTCGAAGCGTTCCTTGGCGAGTGCCCCGAAACCGCCCGGCACGGTTACGCGGTTGTTGCCGATGCCTAGGTTCAGTACACCCTGGTTGGTTATCTTATGCTTCAGCTGCAGCATCTCCGACATTACATCGGGCCATCGGTTCTGGGCATTATCCGTAGAACATTTGCCGTCGGTGATGGAGTTGCCCATGATGGCGATGGCACTCATGTTGGTGCTCATCGTATACACATCGATACCGCTGATGTTGTACCAGTGGTTCTCGCGGAAAGCCTTTTCGAAGTTGGAGTGGGCATTGGTTACTCCCTTCATGATATAAGAGGTGGTACGTGAGCCCATGTGAACGGTAGGCACATCGGGAGCCGAGGTGTAGTTGATGGTGATGGCTACGCGCTCCAGGTTCTTGAGATTGAACTTCAGCGCATCGCTCACTATCTGTCTGCCGGCAGGGATAGTAGCTTTGTAGCTGTTGCCGAACTTGAAGTATTGAGCCGATTTGGCATCAATCTTGAAGGAGTCTTTGGCGTGGGCGATATAGATGGAGCGTATCACTACGGGTTGCATCGAGTAGATATTGCTCAGTTTCAGTCTTATCACGTCGCCTCCCACGCTTACCTTTACTATCTGGCGAACCGAACGGTTTGTCATGTTGTTATTATAGGGCATAAACGCTTTCACCACAGTCTGCGGTGCCGTAGCCCAAGTTCCAATCCATGTTTGTGCCGCCATCTGTAGTGTGTATGTGCAGATGAAGCATAGTATCATTATAAATCTTTTCACCTTGTTGTATTTTAAAAGTATATATTTGTATGTTAATGGGGTGTTGTCATTAGGCTCGGCAGACCTGCTGACTGCAGTCGGCAGAGCTGCTGACTAGGCTCAGCAGAGCTGCCGAGCCTAGTGGAAATCATCAAGAAGCAGTCTGCTTGAACCTCAGATACTGTCTCTCTGAACCTCAGATACCGACTGCTTGAACCTCCTAATCTATATCTTTGCCCCAGCTCAGGCGTATCCTTGTGCCAGATGAGCCGTCTCGTTACGTTTATTCAGCCGCATTGTTATACTTGCTCAGCCGCCTTGTTGACCATGTTTTTCGTTTAAGGTCTCAATTTGCGACCTTAAACGTTTTGCTTTTGCATACCTTTATCTCAAATGTGGTGCAACTTCTCCATTAGGTAAAAGAATTCCTGCCCTAATTAAAAAGGCACGTGCAGCTTCTTTACTGGCAGTAGAAGCCTTTCTTGCAGCCTCTAATCTTTCTTGTCTTTTGCTATCAAATAAATCCATATTCTACCTCCTTGTTTTAAAAGTTGAACATTTCTTCTGCAAAGAT
This sequence comes from Segatella copri, assembly GCF_026015625.1. Lineage (NCBI taxonomy): Bacteria > Pseudomonadati > Bacteroidota > Bacteroidia > Bacteroidales > Prevotellaceae > Segatella > Segatella copri. The sequence goes on from NZ_JAPDVG010000001.1 coordinate 3,101,044, forward strand.
TATGCAAACGAGCGCAATGTAAGCTTGCTTACAGATTGCCGAGCGCCGCTAATCTTCTGCAAAGATTATGCCAGCGAGTGCAATGAAAGTTTACTTTCAGATTGCCGAGCGCCGCTAATCTTCTGCAAAGATACGCTTTTCTTCTGAAAGATGCAAAGAATTATTGAAAAATGTTTGAGGATGAGGGAAATAAAAAGAAAAACAAAAAAAACGGGTCATCACCAGCATCGAATAATCTGGGAGAGGGCTTTACCGGGACAGCGCTGCAAAGATAATAATTAAAATGGAATATGCCAAAGATCTTTTCGAAAAATTACGTCCCGACGTATCTGTTGCTACGTCGGGACGCGTCTGTTGCTACATCGGGACGTAGGAAATGCTACGTCGGGACGTAATTTTTGCTGCATCGTGGGAGGTTTTTCGATAAAGAGCATAGAAAAGCACTAAAAAATGAATAGAAAATAAGCGTTTTTGCTCAATGTTTTCAACCTTTTAGCTCCAAAAACACCTCTAAAACGCCCGAAAATCGCTGTTTTTGTAAGCGTCTCCGCGTTTATACCTTGCATAATTCAAAAAAAAGCAGTAACAGCTGATTAAACTAATGCTGTTACTGCTTTTTCCATCGGTCAGGAAGTAAGTCTCTATATTTTTTCAATGGGGTATTGGGTTGCCATTCTGCAGTCTTTTCTATTACGTCGCATATGTATTCAAACAGATTAATGCCATTCAGCCTGCATGAGATGGCGATGGAATATAGGATAGCCGCCCGGCTTGCTCCTTCGTGCGAACCAAAGAACATTGAGTTTCTTCTTGATAGTGATATGTACCTCTGGATTCTCTCAATATAGTTGTTATCGAGAGCCGTATCACCTCTTTTGAAGATGTCACAAATGGCATTATATTCATTAAGGGCATAACCGACCGCCTGCGCCAAGGTAGACTTGGGCAGCAAATCCTTCCTGGAAGATATTTCCTCCAGTTTCTCCAATAAATCCTGTAAAATGTCCGGTGCATATGACTGCCGATAGGCTAGATGGCCTTCAACGGTCCATCCATTTACCCCAACCTTATGTTTTTTGTCTTCTCGATAAAATCTGTTGAGGATATCTACGACTTCCTGAGCATCCTTGTCTTCCTTGCCGCAGTCGATGAAGTCTCTCTTGACATGCTGTAGACAGGCGATTCTCATAATGTCAGGATAAGCATCCGACTCCAGTTTCCGGTAAGGAGCATATGCATCACTCTGTATGGTACCTTTATAATCTGAGAATACGTTAAGTATGACCTGCTCAGAGCGTGAACCATCCTCATATACGAAGAAGACAAGTCCCAATTTAGACGCACTTACAGCCCAGAGGTAGCCTTTCTTCGACCCCTTGTCTGTAGGCTTTGTCTTGGCTAACAGCACTTTATGGTATGTCTCGTCTGCCGAGACATAATCCTGCTGCAACACTACTTGGCAGATAGCCTTATAGAAGTTTTCCAGTACATCAGCACTTCTGGCAATCAACTTGTTTGCCGTAGCTTTCCTTAACGTAAACCCATTGTCGGCAAAGTATTTGGTAATTCGCTCTACCGGCATGGAATAGATGTATCGCATCTGCAGGAGTCCTGCTGCAAAGGAAGGTGAATAGGAAGAATTCAACAACAGAGCCGGCGGAGTTTTCCCCGGATACATGATACTTCCATCAGTATAAGTGTTGATGTGATACACGGTCTTGATGAATTTGATGGGTTCCATGCTGTAACGTATACAGGTACGAGTTCCGAAGAGACGCAACGTCTTCAAAAGCCCTGCATCCATGACTGGATCTATCGTAACATGCACCTCTTTCATCTCGTAATGCATGTCACGCTTGGCACCGTTGTTTTTGCGTGCCTTTCTCTTTTCGGCCTGCTCTGTTTTCCTCTTGTCAAATTCCTCCTGGGTCATCGAGTCTTGTGGATTCTTTTCCTGACGTTCGGACTTCTTGCCTGAAACGAGCTTGCCGAGTGCCTTGTTCTGACGATTCGCTTTGTCAATGGCGATTCCTTTCTGGACGAGCAGTTCTTCTAATGACTTTATACGTTCAATGAGTTCGTTGACCTGTGTAGTCAACGAACTCACCGTAGCATTAGCTTGCTGAAGCTGTTCGTTTGCAAGCTGAAGCTGTTCCTTTAAAAGTACTATAATTTCGTCCTTTTTCATAGTGCAAAGGTACGAAAAAATATCGAGATATGCAAGTATTTTCAAATATTTATTTTTATTATCTTGCTGATATACAATACGTTAAACACAGCATAGCAAAGCTATAAGTTAAGCCGTTTTCTATATCTCATACTTTTCAGGCAAATTCCGCTCATGATGGCAGATAGCGTCTTGTAAGGCATTTTGCATTGTTTGCTTTGGGGATCAAAGAATGGTAATTCAAAGGTTCCTCGCTCCAGTCGCTTCTGATACAGCAAGAAACCGTCGCCATCCCATTTTAGCATTTTTACCTGCTGGCGATTCTTTGAGAAGAAGATGAAGACGGCACCACCGAGTGGCGGCAGCTCCATCTCCGTCCTCACAATCTGGTACAGGCCATTTATGCCCATGTTCATTCGGACATATCGCTGGCAGACGTAATACTGGGTGTTTTCGTTTAATCCAAACATAGCAAGTCCTCCTTCTCGTAAAGTTTCATCAGATGCATGACTGATTTGGCACTACCTTTCTTGATGGTAACTATCGTTCCATTGGGAAAGGTTAAGGTTATGCCGAAAAGATAGTTCTCTGGACAGACGGAATCGGATGGCATTTCCATGGGAAGGAACATCATCCCAGTGTCCTTGGCTGTTGCTTCGGAACATTCCTTACGGGCTTCGGCCTGAAGCAGACGAATCTGTTGTTTGGCTAACCTAACAGAATAACCTTTCTCTGACATCCATCTATGCATCGAGCGATGGCTTACATGCCGTTCCTTTAAAAAAGGAATCAAACTGGCTTTTGGATTATGATTCAAATGAATCTGGAAGGCATTCCATGCCCTCTCATAACGTTCTGTTGCTCTCATAATTTCGTTGCTTTTAAAATTATGGTGCAAAGGTAAGAACTTTTACGATAAAGGGCAAGGTATAAATGCGGAGCCGCTTACCTGTTTTTTGCAAAATGTGGCAATAGGTGGCAATAAGGTGGCAATAAAAAAGCCCCTTATTGCCACCCATTATGCTCTTATTATCAGTTACTTATAATAAGCGTGGCAAATGTGGCAATAAAATTGAGAAAACATATTCATATGCGTAGAAGATCTTTGTTTCTCAAACATTCCATCAAAATCCGATAGGTATAAATGCTATTGCCATCGTTTCTCCTTGGGAAAATGTTCTAGCTGTAATGGTAGAAGTTTTTCGGGAAAAGTTTTGGAGATTAGGAGATAAAGTATTATCTTTGCCATCAGATTCAAAAACGAATAATCAAACTGAGTTATGATAGTAAGACCAAAGCGCATTTATCGCAAGCGCATACCATACGGTATGCAGAATTTTGAGGATGTCATAAAAGAGGATTGTTACTATGTGGACAAGACTCCTTTCATAGAGCAAATAGAAGAATCCAACAAGTATTTCTTCTTCATTCGCCCTCGCCGTTTCGGCAAGACACTTACCCTCTCCATGCTTGAGAATTACTATGACATCAATAAGAAAGACAAGTTTGAGGAAATCTTTGGCAAGCTATACATCGGGCAGAATCCTACACCAGAGCATAATACATATCTCATCATCCACCTCAATTTTGCCGAGGTGGCAGCAGGATTGGATGATTATAAGGATGGACTGGACAACCATTGTAGCCTTGTGTTCAATTTCTTTTGTGACATCTATGCACATATTCTTCCTGCCAATACCAAGGAAGGATTAGAAAAGTTAACAGATGCAGTGTCTCAACTGAGGTTTCTTTGCCAGAAATGCCAGGAGGTAGGAAAGAAGATTTATCTCTTCATCGATGAGTACGACAACTTCACCAACATGATTCTCGCCCATGAGGAGCATCTTATGAGGTATCGCAACCAGACTCACGGAGAGGGATACTTGCGCCAGTTCTTCAACACCATCAAGGGTGCGGCTGGCAATACTCTGGGCAGAGTGTTCGTCACGGGAGTAAGCCCTGTGACCATGGATGACCTGACCAGCGGATTCAACATCGGAACCAACTATTCGCTCTCACCCGACTTCAATGAGATGACGGGATTTACCGAGGAAGAAGTGAGAAAGATGCTGGATTATTACGGCAGCGTTCTGCCGTTTAATCATACCACCGATGAGCTGATCAAGGTGATGAAGCCTTGGTATGATAACTATTGCTTTGCAGAGGATAGATATGGTGAGACCACCATGTACAACTCGGTAATGGTACTCAACTTCGTAGATAATTACATCCGAAGCAATTACCAAATCCCTAAGAAGATGGTAGAGACCAACATCCGCATCGACTATGACAAGTTGCGAATGCTCATCCGCCACGACAAGGAGTTCGCCCACGACGCTAGCATCATCCAGCAGTTGGTAACCCAGGGATTCGTGATAGGCACGCTCAACGAGAACTTCCCTGCCGAACGAATCAACGACCCAGACAACTTCCTCAGCCTGCTGTTCTATTTCGGCATGGTGACGATAGACGGAACATACAAGGGTGAGACCAAGTTCATCATCCCGAATGAGGTGGTGCGTGACCAGATGTACACCTACCTGCTCGACACCTACAAGGAGAACGACTTGGTATATGATAGATATAGCAAGGGTAAACTGGAGAGTAAACTGGCATACGATGGACAATTCAAGCCATACTTTGAGTATATCGCCGACTGCCTGAAGAAGTACTCCTCCCAGCGAGACAAGCAGAAGGGAGAGGCTTTCGTGCATGGCTTCACCTTGGCGATGACAAGCCAGAACAAGTTCTATCGCCCTATCTCTGAGCTGGACAATGACGGCGGCTATGCCGACATCTTCCTCTCTCCGCTCTGTGACATCTACAAGGACATGGTAGATTCATATATCATCGAGTTGAAATATTGCAAGAGCCAAACCACAGATGAGCAAGTAAAAAAGCTCTTCGAAGAGGCTTCAGCTCAAATCTCTCGCTATGCGGACAGTGATATGGTCAGAGAGGCAGTAAAGACTACAAAGCTCCACAAGCTGGTGGTTATCTACCGCGGAGCGGAAATGGTGGCTTGCGAGGAAATATAAAACTATTTCAACCATACTGGTCGAAAATGTTTGAGAGAGATAAAAAGAAATTTTTCGACGACCTCTATTGTTTGACCTTTCGATCTACATGCAGTGATTACAAAGTCACAATTCATTTATAGTATTTCGGTTCAGGGGAGATTGTCCGTGTATAGACAATCTCTCCTGAGCCCATTTATGTCATTTTTTGGGAACGAGAAAATGGGAAAGTGACGAAAAGTGGTAAAACTACCACTTTTTGCTTGTAAAGCAAGGGATAACTGGGAGGTCAGGTTTGTTACCTGTCCAATAGCAAGAATGCCCTATAATCTAAGGATAGAGCGGCTGGTAGGCACACCTTTTTAGTATAATAAATCTAAAAATTTTTGGTTAGAACTCTACTTTCGCATATCTTTGCACTTTAAAAAAGTGGCACATGTGCCATAAATTTTAAGTAGAGGCATCTATTCGAGCCCACACGCATTTGCAGGTGATCCTTTTTTTGCAAAGATACGCTTTTCTTCTGAAAGAAGCAAGGATTTATTGGAAAATGTTTGAGGGTGAAGGAGATAAAAATAAAAAAGGTGTATCCTCGCTTGCCCGATGTATGGGGCAAGAAGGATACACCTTTTTATATTATGGGTTTGGATAATCTTGATTGATACCTCTAGGAAGAAAATAACCCTTGATGCAATTAGGATTGCAGACACAAATCTGAATATGATTCTTTTCTCTGAATCCTGCATTAGGATATAGTTCCTGTCCTTCCCAAAATACTCCTTTTACTGAATCGTATGGATGGGCATTGGCATCCTGATTGTATGTTAAAGCAGTTTGTACAACTGCACAATCCAATTTTCTAATCAATAAATCTGTAGAATTTCCGATAGATGTATTCTTCGGTAATTCAATCCCTGATTCTTTATAAACAGTAACCATAGACTCATAAGCAGCCTTTAATTCCTGAAGATATGTGCTATCTGTTAAGTCAAAACAATACCCCAAGTCTATAATTGCACCAACAACTGCAGGCTCTTTGATTTGTGAGTTCTTTCTTTTGGCTAAATCTTTAGCCCATTGCCAAGCTCGTTCCTCATTATTTTCCCAAAAATAGATGCCGTTTCCTAACCAGTCATAGTCATTAGTGCTGGAAAGAAGATCGGTCTTACCAGCAACTACGGCATCAACAACAGACTTGTCGCAGCCATGAAATCCTATTACTAGGTTGGAGCGCCTTGAATATAAAGACTTATCCATAATTATCTCAAATGTGGTGCAACTTCTCCATTAGGTAAAAGAATTCCTGCCCTAATTAAAAAGGCACGTGCTGCTTCTTTACTGGCAGTAGAAGCCTTTCTTGCAGCCTCTAATCTTTCTTGTCTTTTGCTATCAAATAAATCCATATTCTACCTCCTTGTTTTAAAAGTTGAACATTTCTTTTGCAAAGATTATGCCAGCGAGTGCAATGAAAGTTTACTTTCAGATTGCCGAGCGCCGCTAATCTTCTGCAAAGATTATGCCAGCGAGTGCAATGAAAGTTTACTTTCAGATTGCCGAGCGCCGCTAATCTTCTGCAAAGATACGCTTTTCTTCTGAAAGATGCAAGGAATTTTGGGAAAATGTTTGAGGATGAGTGAGATAAAAAGAAGAATTAAAACCCCGGGGTCATCACCAGCATCGAATAATCTGGGAGAGGGCCTTACCGGGACTGCGCTGCAAAGATAATAATTAAAATGGAATATACCAAAGATCTTTTCGAAAAATTACGTCCCGACGTAGCTACGTCGGGACGCGTCTGTCGCTACGTCGGGACGTAGGAAACACTACATCGGGACGTAATTTTTGCTGCATCGTGGGAGGCTTTTCGATAAAAAGCATAGAAAAACACTAAAAATTGAATAGAAAATAAGCGTTTTTGCTCAATGTTTTCAACCTTTTAGCTCCCATAACGCCTCTAGAACGCCCGAAAATCGCTGTTTTTTGCAAAACGTGGCAATAGGTGACAATAAGGTGATAATAAAAAAGCCCCTTATTGCCACCCGTTATACTCTTATTATCAGCTACTTATAATAAGCGTGGCAAATGTTGCAATAAATATGAGAAAACATGTTCCTATGTGTAGAGGATCTTTGTTTCTCAAACATTCCATCAAAAACCGATTTGTATAAATACTATTGCCGTCGTTTCTTCTTGGGAAAATGTTTGAGAGAGATAAAAAGAAAATTTTCGACGACATCTATTGTTTGGCCTTTTGATCTACATGCAGTGATTACAAAGTCACAATTCATTTATAGTATTTCGGTTCAGGGGAGATTGTCCGTGTATAGACAATCTCTCCTGAGCCCATTTATGTCATTTTGGGGGAACGAGAAAATGGGAAAGTGACGAAAAGTGGTAAAACTACCACTTTTTGCTTGTAAATCATGGTGAAAGCCTTCGTTTGAATCTTTTCAGTGACGAAAAACGGTAAGTTTACCACTTTTTGATAATAAAGTTGCGCATTCTTAGATATTTTTTGTATCTTTGCAGTGACGAAAAGTGGTAATGTTGCCACTTTTTGATAATATAGTATAATTATGGATATCAAAAGACAACAATATTTAGACCAACTAATCGCAAGCCAAAGGAATGGCTTGATTAAGATTATTACAGGTATCAGAAGATGTGGAAAGTCATATCTTCTGTTCAAGTTATTTCATGAGTATCTAAATTCGCAAGGGATTTCAGATGACCATATCATAGAGGTTGCCCTCGATGATCGTACCAATAAGGAACTGCGTGATCCAGATAATCTGTTGAAATACATCAAGGAGCAGATAACAGACAAAAATCTCTACTACATCATGCTTGATGAGGTACAGATGGTAGATGAGTTTACGGATGTATTGAATAGCTTGCTGCATATATCAAATGCAGATGTATATGTTACAGGCAGCAACTCGCATTTTCTATCGACGGATGTAGTGACAGAGTTCCGTGGTAGAGGTGATGAGATACATTTATTTCCATTGTCATTCTCTGAATACTGTGAAGGATATAAAGGGACAACAGACAATGCATGGAAAGATTATTATACATACGGAGGGCTTCCTCTTATTTTGACGCTTGATACAGATAAGAAAAAAGAAGATTATCTGAATAACTTGTATAAGAGTGTGTATCTCGTAGATGTGTTGGAACGACATAAGGTAAAAAACATGGGAGAGTTTGATGAATTGCTGCGAATTATCGCCTCTTCCATTGGTGCTCCATGCAATCCAACGAAGCTTGCCAATACATTCAAGAGTGTCAAGAATGTGGTCATTCATCATCAGACGATAAACAAGTATCTAGGTTTTTTAGAAGATGCGTTTCTTGTGGAAAAGTCCATCAGATACAATATCAAGGGGAAGAAGTATATCAACACCTTGGCAAAATATTACTTTTCGGATCTTGGAATCAGAAACGCTCTCTTAGGCTTTCGCCAGCAAGAAGAGACACATATCATGGAGAATATCATATACAATGAATTGCGTACGAGAGGATATCATGTAGATGTGGGTATGGTGGAAGTCAGAGAGCCAGACAAAAGTGGCAAGTTGATCAGGAAGCAGTTGGAGGTGGATTTTGTGGTGAATCAAGGAAGTCAGCGATATTACATCCAGTCAGCTTTCGCCATGCCAACATTAGAAAAAGAGGCGCAGGAATCTGCATCACTATTGAGAATCAAGGACTCTTTCAAGAAAATAATCATTGTGAAAGATGATATTAAGCCCAAGAGAAATGAAGATGGCATCCTTACAATTGGGCTGAAAGACTTCTTGTTAGACAAAAACAGTTTAAATTATTAATGCTTAAAATATGGAAAAGTGCCATTCTGCAGGGATGAACTAATTATAAATACCACATATATTATCTTTCCATTATAACCATATCTCTGCAAAAGAAGGTGGTACACAAAGTCAGCCGTGAGAAAAATTCTTGCGGCTGATTTTGTATTACGATTGTTCTACAGGATAGTCGCAAGAACGAAAGTATATAAATCAAAAAGCGATTATCAGGAATGGAAAGAAAAAGGCTCAGGGGAGATTGTCTGTGGATAAGACAATCTCCCCTGAGCCAGTATTTACCTCAGTTCGGGATAAGAAATGTTGTCATGTATTGAGGATCTTTGTTTCTCAAACATTCCATCAAAATCCGATAGGTATAAATTCTATTGCCATCGTTTCTTCTTGGGAAAATGTTTGAGAGAGATAAAAAGAAAAAGGTGTATCCCTTTGCCCATTGTATTGAGCAATAAGGATACACCTTAATTATATAGTATTTATAATTTCTGATTACTCAGTGAAACCTGAGTGGCGAGTACCAGCGATACGATAAATAGCACCCTTGTCATCATCTGTGAATTTGACAGTATAACAAATGCTGTCTACAGGCATACCATGAAGGTTCTTGCCCTGACCATAGAAAACCTGACCTTTGAGGAACTCGATGTTGCCAGCCCGTGCATCTGAAGGATTGTAAGAGGTGTTTGGTGTTCCTTCAAACTTACCATTGTTATAGTCTGTTACGTTCACCTTCATCTTGACCCCATAGAATGCATTATCATCAAGCCACATCTTATCAGCATCATTAGCTGCTGTATTATAAGTGTTAATGTTGATTGTGCCAAGTCTAAATGGATCTTCACTGAGTACATTGCCTTGTTCATTAACAACATCTACTGTTACATCCCAAAGACCTGCCATTTTCTCAACAGCTGTACCTCCAGCTTTCTCATCTGTCTCAGGATCACAAGAAACAAATGTAAAAGTTGCAACCAAGGCAACCATAAACATTGAAATATATTTCTTCATAATCTTATACTTTAACTAAAATATTTATTTTTGCAAAGTAATGAAAAACTCATGGTTGTAATATGAATTTTCATAACTCATTTCATATGAAATTTTACCTGTTGTAGGGTCGTACTTACCATTGGTAATTTCGTCAGCTCCATTGTCAAAAGCAGAACAATAACTAGATAGCATAACAATACTATTGTCTGCTAACAACTGAATATATCCACTCATATCACAAGCTGTACCATTACCAAATGTTTGGTTCCATAGACCACCCATAAAGTCGCTTATATAAAAAATACCTGAAGCTTTTTTTGTTATCTTTATTGTATTATTTGCAATAGGATAATTGTTTTTTATGCCTACGAGATTTACATAAGTATCTGCTGTAGTTTTATAAGTGCCAGAAATATCAGTTGTAATACTTGGGTCACAAACAGCTACAGTTCTTTGTGTTGATGTCTTATAGCCCTGCTCATTGGTATATGTATAATTGATATTGTATAAACCAGGAGTATTGACATCAACAGTTCCTGATGTTACAATACCAGAGGTGCAGTCTTCACCACGCAAAACACCCTTACATCCCAGCTCAGTATATGTTGTACCAATAGGAACTTCCACAAATTTAGCACCTTGGATTTCCAAAGTAGGATAGTATGTAACCTTAGCATCTGTCAGTTCATCATTGTCATCATTACAAGATGTCAGTGCAAATGATGAGAGGCAGAGCATCAAGGTATAAAATAATATCTTTTTCATATTCTTCTTGTCTTTTGTGAATTAATGAATCTCACTATTCTTTTGTATAGTGAATTATTTTACATCCCAGAATACTGGGTCTGCCAAAGTCTTGACAGCAGGTGTATTCTTGTTGTACTTGCGGGCATTCTCTGGGTAAGGCATACGCTTGCAGAGATTATTGTTGCCATAATAGTTAAGACCTGGATTGATCATATCACCTGCTATGTACTTAGTAGAACCCTCAAATACTTCCTTGGCAGTAGCAGTGGAAAGTGCAGGAACGTCTGTACGACGCTGCTCAGACCATGCCTCCATATGATTGCGCATAAAGAAGGAAGCCCACTTCTGCATATAGATGAGTTTGAGCTTGTCAGCAGTTGTAGCCTGAGTGTCAAAGTTTACTTTAGCACCAGACAAGAAAGTACTCACAGCACTGTCGTCGATTCCGCGAGAAACGAGATCTGCACGAACAGCATTCTCATAATTCACCTTAGCTGCAGCTGCATTGTTGTTGAAGCGAAGTTCAACCTCTGCCTTCAAGAACTCAGCCTCTGACTGCTGCATGATGTAGATAGGCATTGCAGCAATCGCTCCATATTTAATTTCGCTTACTTCCTTGTTCTTCCAGTCCTTGCCAGTCCACTCCTTGTAGAGAGTCTTAGCACCAGGAATCTGGCCAACATACTTTCCTGCGGCTTTATTAGCCTCCATTGTAGTTGACAAGCGAGGGTCGTTGGTCAAGTTGTAATATGAAACAATAGGGTAAGCTGCGCAGAAATTATTGGTCTTTAAACCGCGAATGGCTGCATACCATGGGTTCCACTGCCCCTCTGCATTACTATATACATTGAATGTGCAATCTTTATTTGGTAACAAGTTCTCTACCACCAATGCCTTAGCCTTGGCAGTATAAGAATCTACATCCACACCACCATCTATCAAACGCATGTACATACGCAGACGAAGACCATTAGCAAAACGCTTCCATGCATCCAAAGAACCATTGAACATAGGGTCTGTTACAGAAAGGGTTGTTGTCCCCTCAGGAATAGCAGCCTCAGCCTCATCCATGGCAGCTAAAACCGAAGTATAGACAGTCTTACCATCGTCCCACTTTGGAGTAGGATTGGCGTTGCCTTGGCACATTTCGGTATAAGGAGCATCGCTACATGCATCTACCATGTATTGCATGCCCAAGGCTGTCATCACTTTGCAAGCGAACAGGTCTGCCTTGTTATTTGTCTTGCTCTCTACATCTTTGATATCCATCATGGCACCTGCATAGATGGTGCGATAACAACGGTCGAACAATGATGAAGACTCGTCGAAATGAAGCTCAGCCTCATCGTTATACTGGTTAGCCTCAGGGCGCTGTTCGAAATACTGGGCAAAGAAACCAGCATTTGTGAACATAGCATCACCAGGCACTGCTGCCAAGGCATTTTCCACAGAAGGGAAAACCAATGTTGGTGTCACGTCACCATTGTTTGGATAGTTTGGGTTGTCATTGATATCCATGTCGCAGCTCGAAAGCGCCAAGAGGCAAGCTGCGCTATATACTAATATTTTCTTCATAATTAGCTTTCTTATTAGAATTTAACTGAAACATTGAAACCAATCTTTCTAGAACTTGGGTTGGCAGAATACTCACCATAGTTACCAGACAAGTCGTTACCGAAAGAGGTTGACTCTGGGTCGATGAAAGTATTGCTAGAAGGTGTCCAGAGGAACAAGTTGTTTCCAAAGACAGAAACCTTCACACCTGTCAAGAATGTCTTGGCAAGCCAAGCCTTAGGAAGATCCCAAGAAAGTACTACGGAACGAAGTTTTACATAGCTCTTGTCAACCAAGAAATCGGCATCGTAATTGTCTGCACCATTGTTCCAGTAGTTATAAAGGTTGGTTGCATTCAATGCTGTTGTGTTCTCGCCATATACAGGAGCGCCGTTGGCATCTGTGCCTGTCTGAACTACAGAGTTCGGAACGATGAATGGATGACGGCTGTTGTAAGCAGTCTGAATAGCGTTACCAACGAAATAGTTGACGCTCTTGGTACGAGAATACATCACACCGCCCTTACGAATATCGAAATCGAATGACAAACTTACGCCCTTGTAAGAGAAGGTATTGGAAATACCCATCTGATACTTGCTGTTCATGCTACCAACAATCTGCTGCTCTGTAGTCTTAAGAGGAAGACCGGTCTTAGGGTCTACGATAATGTGACCTTCGGCATCACGCTGTGAAGTGTAAGCCTTGAACACACCAAGCTCCTCGCCAACGATGGCATAGAGACCTGTGCCGCCACTCAAGCCATAGATTACAGACTCTCCACCGAGTTCTTCTGGAAGAGAAATTACCTTGCTGCGGTTCAATGTCCAGTTGAGGGAAATATCCCATTTGAAATCCTTTGTCTTAATTGGTGTGCCGCTGATCAAAGCCTCGACACCACGGTTACGAATCTTACCGAGGTTGGTGTTCTGTGCGGTATAACCAGAAGCAGGATCCATAGCCAGAGAGAATATCTGCTTGTCTGATACTCTATTGTAGTAAGATACATCGAATGACAAGCGATTCTGAAGGAATGCCATGTTCAAACCGAGCTCAAACTCTGTTGTCATCTCTGGACTCAAAGTAGGGCTACCCAATACGTTACCTACAGAATATGCATTATAGTTACCATTTGTGAATGGGAACTGGCTAGTACCCCAACCTGATGTGTTTGCTCCACCTTGTGCAAATACAGAAGAGGTCATGTATACATTTGCATCATTACCTGTCTTACCCCAAGCTGCGCGTACTTTACCAAAGGTGATAATCTTCTGCATCTCTGGTGTTAAGAACTGAGAGAAGATAACACTACCGGTAACACCTGGATAGAAGAAAGAACGATTGCCCTTAGGTAGGGTAGATGACCAGTCGTTACGAGCAGTCATTGTCAAGTATGCCCAGTTGTCCCAGCCAAGATCAATCTGACCGTATGCACCCATCAAGCGACGAAGCTGCTTGTACTGATCTACTGTCGGCTTCTCTGAAGAGTTGTTCAAATTATAGAATGTAGGGATAGTCAGGTTGGTGACCTCTGCATAGAAATAGTTGTATCTACGCTCATTACCATTAAGACCAGCTACTGCATTTACGTCCAGTTTATCCATGAAATTATGACTATAGCTCAACATTGCATTCAAGTCGATTTCACGAGTACGTTCTGTCTGCTGGCTTGCCTTACCTGTCAAAGCAGACAACGCATCTGCCCAGTTTGGAGTGCCCTGATAGAGTTTAGACATATTTGGCTGACCTTCATCGTGATGACCTGTTGTAGTATCCAAACCGAAACGACCAGAGAACTTCAAGTCCTTGATGATGTCCCAATCCAACTGCAACTTGCCATAGAAACGCTCCTGCTCATACTGATTTTTATTGTTGTTCAAAAGGTAGTATGGGTTGGTTACACCATATGGAGTATAGTAATAACCTGGAGTATTGAATGGATTGTTCAAATCCTTAAGCTCAGCTATGCTGATGTCGCGAGGAGTCTGCATGATACAGTTGTACATAGAACCAGCCTGCTGACCGGTGCTTACGAAATTATTCTTTTGGTAAGCATAGTTGGCAGACATGCTCAAAGTTACGTTCTTGATCTTGTGACTAGCACGACCTGAGAATGTATACTTGTTGTAGCTATCTGCGTCTGTTGGGATGATACCATCATCGTGAATCTGTGACAGACTCAAGAAGAAGTTGCTTACATCTGTTGCACCATTGAAAGATACACTGTTGTTATAGCGAATACCTGTATCGAAGAAGTCCTTCACGTTGTCCTTGATGGCACGATAAGTCTTATATTGCTGAGAGTTATCGTAAATATTACCATATCGCAAAGAAGAACCATCAAACTCAGGACCCCAAGAACCGTTTTCCAGGTCGGTCTTGTTACCATACCAACCCATACCGAACTGGTTCTGCATCTGAGGCAAACGGAGAACAGACTCAAGTTGCAAACCGCCGTTATACTCAATACCAACTCCCTTGCTTTGTTTCTTACCACTCTTGGTGGTAATCAGGATGACACCATTGGCAGCACGGCTACCATAGAGAGCTGTAGCAGCGGCACCCTTCAAGATGGTCATGCTCTCAACGTCGTCTGGGTTGACAGCATTGGCTCCATTACCGAAGTCGTAGCTTTCATTCAAGCTGTTAGCACTTGCTACCATAGAAGTCTCACTACTTGTTGAGCTGTTTGACAATGGTACACCATCTACAACATAAAGAGGCTGGTTGTTGCCAGACAAAGAGCTGACACCACGAATAACAACGGAATTAGAAGCACCTGGGTCAGAAGAAGAAGCTGAAATCTGTACACCAGCCACCTTACCTGCGATACCAGACATGATGTCGCCTGTGCGTGACTCAGAAAGTTTCTCACCACCGACAACAGAAGCCGAGTAACCCAAGGCCTTGCTCTGACGGGTGATACCCATAGCTGTAACTACGACCTCATCAAGGCTTTTTGAATCTGAAGCTAAAACGATTTTGTTGTTGCCTGCTTTGAGGACAACGGTTTTGTCTTGCATACCAATGTAAGACACTTTTACAGAGTTCTTTCCGTTAGGAAGAACCAAAGAGAAGTTACCATCAATGTCGGTAACCGTACCAGTATTGGTGCCTACCACTTTGACAGATGCACCAATGATTGGCTCACCATCCTCTGCAGAGGTTACTTTACCGGAAACTTGAGTTTGCGCCAACGCCATTCCTAAACTAAGGAAGAGGCAGGCAATAAACGTCATGAGTCTTTTTTCCATAAATCTCTCTCGTTTAATTAATTAATAAATATATAATGTTTTATATTTCTTTCTCACTACATATCCTCCCAACTTTTATTGAGCGTGGGGACTCATTTCTTGTCTCCAACTCTTATTCCGAACTGGTGGGGGTGGGTATGTTGCCATACCTTATTATATATAGGGAAGTATCTCAAACTTCACTAAATTTTAATAATATTTTTAATCGGCTGCAAAAATAAGCATTTTTTAGGAAATCACCAAACTTTTTTCTAGAAAAGTTGCACTTTACCCGACATTTTATTATAAATATGCGGTTTTTATACACTTTTGCTTATGAAAAACAAGAGAAAGCGGCAGTTTTGTCAAAAACTGCCGCTTTCGCTGAAATACTAACTTTCTGCCTTTAATTCTTTGTCTAGAACAAAGAGCATATAGAGGGGGATGTTGATGGTTTTTGAACTGTTGTTTCTCTCGTATGGCAAGAGACTGGTGCGAACCGACTTGTCTTGCACCTTCCAGTATGAGTGGCTTCCTTCCGTGACTGTCTTTCCATTTTAACAATTGGGATATAAGTAGTCTTTCCATATGCTAAAAATTATGTTTTGGCAAAGATACTAATAAACAGTGAATTACGCAAGTAAAATCACATTTTCCTAAGGACTTTTAAGTATATTTATCACATTTTCCTAAGGACTTTTCTGTTAAATCATCACATTTTCCTAAGGACTTTTAGGGGTTAAAATCGAGAATTCTGTCGTAATCTCAGAAAAAAAGCAAGATTACGACAACTTTTAAACGAGAAATCTGTCGTAATCTCGATAAAAAAGTGAGATTACGACAGATTTTCATGAATTTTCTCTTTAATTACTTGTCTACGGTAGAAGAAACATTGTTCTTCTCATAGATCTTCATTTTAGAAAAGGTTTGAAAATACTTGAGACAGGTATTGCGCCATTCCTTGGCGTTTTCCAACTGTACATTGAGTAATGAATCGGTATGTTGCCATTCCTGTTCATGACCCTTCATATACTGTTTGGCTGAGGTGTGCCAGAAGTCGCGATATACTTCAACCATTGCTACACCCATGTTGTACTTCATGCAGAGTTCCTGCCAGAGGGTGCTGCCTGATTTCATCTTGTAAGTCCAAGGCACATGATGGAACCATAGGAGATATTCCTCAGGGCAAGTTGTGATGTTGTCATACATACTGCGGTAAGGTTCCGGATACTGACCGACAGCATCTGTGCCCTTGGATGAACGATCGAAACCTACACCCTGAGCATCAGCCTTATGGTAGTATACCGGGCACCATTCCAAAGGATAACTTGCGATGAAACCATCTGGCTCCGGACCGTAGTGGTGGTCGAACTTGAAGATATGGTGCAAACCCAAAGGCATCATATAGTTGACACAAGCTTCACGTGAGGTCATCATCATCATCTCTACCGGCTTGGTAAATTTCTCGTCCTGGTTTTCGTAGGTCTGTACGAGCCATTCGTGAGCAATCTCCTCGGCTGTAAGTGAAGGATTCCATGCCAATCGGCCAAAAGCATACCAGTTAGCCTGAGAGAAAGGATGACCGCACCAGTTGGCATCATCACCGATATTGGCTACACCTGAGATTCCAACCAGTCTGTCTGGATTAACAAAGCCAAAGAATTCCTTCCACATAGGAGCGAGATAGGTGAGGTGCTTAGACTGACCAAGATATTCCTGGGTAATCTGAAGTTCTGCTATCTGAGGAGTCTGTTTGATGTTGTCGAAGATTGGAGCGTATGGTTCACGTGGCTGGAAGTCGAGCGGACCATTCTTTGACTGTAGGATTACATTGTCACGGAACTTTCCATCCATACCTTTGAATTCGCTGACAGCTTGCTTTACACGGTCTTCTCCCTTATGGTTAGCACCATATACAAAGCTTCGCCACATGATGATGCCTCCGTATGGTTTGACGGCGTCGGCAAGCATGTTGGCTCCATCGGCATGTGTGCGGTGGTAATCGCCAGGACCAGGCTGTCCTTCAGAATTGGCTTTTACGAGGAAACCGCCAAAGTCTGGGATGGTAGCATATATCTCCTTTGCCTTCTTCTTCCACCACTGCTGAACCTTCTTATCCAGTGGGTCGGCAGTCTTGGTATAGCCCAATGCCATAGGCGAAGCGAAGTTGATGCTGAGGTATACCCGGATGCCATAAGGACGCAGAATGTTGGCGATGACTTTCACCTTATTAATATATTCAGCCGTCATCATCTTTGGCGATGCGTTTACATTGTTGAGTACGCTGCCGTTGATGCCCAAAGAGGCGTTGGCACGGGCGTAGGTGATAAGACGGTCGTGCAGACTCTTACTGATGCTGCCGCCCTTACCGTTTTTGCCGAGTTTGATTTCTTCCCATTTGAAGATGCTCTTTCCGGCATAGCCACGTTCGATGCTGCCATCGAGATTATCCCAATGGTTGAGGATGCGGAGACCCACTTGTGGCTTCTCGGTCTCATCAATAGCTTTGCTGAAGTTCTGCTGATTACCGCTACCTGTGTTGTAGGCATCAGTGTTCTGAAGTCGAATTAACTCGTAGGCACCATAGAGCAAACCGATAGGATTGCTGGCGGTGATAGTTGCTTCGTACTGAATGTTGTCGCCTTGCTGTGCAGGACGGGCGTAGATGTTATAGCCCTCGCCCAGGTTGAGACTCTTGTCTATCTTGAGCTCAACATTCTTGCCACGCCAGTTGTTTTCTAACTCCTGCTTGGCAATCTTGGCTGTTGCATCATCAGGCAACTGTGAGATGACTTGGCATGAGTTAGCATACTGCTTTCCGAGCCATAACTGTGAACCATCACTCTGTGCAGAAACATGGAGTGATGTAAGTACCGTAAATAATAAAATGAGGTATTTCTTCATATCTTTCCAGATCGTTAGTTTGTATTATTATTGTTTCTGCTGCAAAGATACGAAAAAATACCTTATTCTCTTCTATTTGTTGTTTATTTCTCATTTCTCTTTGTTTCAGCATACTCGCTAGGCGACATGCCATAGTGTTTTTTGAACACGGTAGAGAAGTGGGTCTGGTTGTTGAAACCTACAGAGTAGGCTACCTGCGTGATATTAATCTGCCCCTCTTCGATGAGTCGTGCCGCCTGTTCCAGTCGGAGGTTACGGATAAATTCTCCGGCAGAAACACCAGCAATCTCCTTCAGTTTACGGTGGAGCTGTGCACGGCTGATACCTACCTCCTCGGTAAGTTTCTCTACATTGAGGTCGGGATCGGCAAGGTGGGCGTTGATATATTTCATCACGCGTTCCATCAGGGCATCGTTATTGCCCTTTACCTGAATCTGCTCAATCTTCGCCTTTTGGCCCTGTGCTCCGCTGTATTTGCCGCGGATACGTCGCACATTATCCACCAGGTTGTCGATAAGGATGTGCAACTCTTCCATGTCGAAAGGCTTTGCCAGGAAAGCATCGGCTCCTCTGCGAAGTCCCTCCAACCGGTGTTCCACCTCGCTCTTCGAGGTGAGCAGGATGACTGGGATATCGCTGATGTTGCTGTTACTCTTGATGTTCTTGAGCATGGTGATTCCATCCATCTCCGGCATCATCACATCGCTTATCACGAGGTCGTACTTGCCGGTGAGCAGCATCTTCAAACCCTCCTTGCCGTTGCAGGCATGCTCAAAGCGGTACCAGTCGCTCAGTTCGGTCTTGATGTATTGGGCAATCTCGCTGTCATCGTCAACTATCAGGATATTGAAGTTACGGTTGGCCTGTACTTTCTTTTTGGTAATCTCCTGCTCCTTCTTGTCTTCTTCTTCCAGTATCTCGCCTGGCTGCAGATGGCTGTTGCCCAGCGGAATGCTTACTTCGAAGCAGGAACCCTTGATGCCGTCGGTACGGTTGTAGGCCTTGATTTTGCCTCCGTGCATTTCTACAAATGCCTTACAGAGGTTGAGCCCGATACCGGTTCCTTCGATATGGAGACCGCTGCTGTTGTTTCCCTGATAGAAACGTTCGAAGAGGCGGTCGGTCTTCTCTTCTTTCAGTCCGATGCCTGTATCTTCTACCCTGATGATGGCATTCTTTTCGTCTTTGCCTATGATAACAGTAATCTCGCCGCCATCAAAGGTATACTTCATGGCATTGGAGAGCAGGTTGGAGATAACCTTGTCGAAGTTGATGCGGTCTATCCAAACCTTCAGCTTGCCTTTATCGCTGCTGAGGCTTTCGTCTTCTTTGAGCGAAAGGGTGATGTTGCGCTCCTGTGCATTGAAGCGGTAGAGCGATACGATGCCATGCAGGAAATCCTTGAGCGGAGTCTCCTGGCAATGGAGATGCATCTGGTTCTTGTCTATCTTTCGCTCATCAAGTATCTGGTTTACCAGAAGCAGGAGGCGCTGGGCATTGCGGTCGATGGTATCGATATCCTGTTTGCTTTCGGCATCTGTTAATCTTGTTTTCAGCTTGTTGAGCGGCCCCATGATTAATGTCAGCGGCGAACGGATATCGTGGGTAGCATTGATGAGGAACTGCATCTTGGTCTCTTCCAGGTCTGCCTTGCGGTGGCGCTCGTATGTATAGATAACATACAGGATGACGCTTGCTATGATCAGAATATAGAGGAGATATGCCTCGGGCGATGCATACCAAGGGTCGCATACCTTGATGTTGATGATGGTAGGATTCTTGGAATATCTGCCATTGCTGGTAGCTCTCACCTCCAGCGTATAGTCGCCCGGTTTCAACTTGTTGAATGCTACGGCATTGGCTCCCTCATTGGTGCTGTTCCATTTGCCGTCGTTGATGCGGTATTGGAAACTGATATTATCGGTGTTCCTGTAGTTGAGCAGCGAGAACTCCAGAGTGAATGAATTCTGGGAGTAAGGAATGCTGAAGTCTTTGACCATACAGTTGATTGGCTTTCCGTCGATGATGAAGTTGGTGAGATGTACATCTCCCAATTCCATCTTCTTGGCTCTGACAACGTCAGGATAGAAGGTTGTGATACCGTCACTGGTTCCGAAGGCAATAAGGTCGCTGGCGGTATGCATGGAAGAGCCCAGCACGTACTCACGGGTAGTAAGTCCGTTGCCGTTGATGTGCCCGATAAACTGTCTGTTCTTCTGTTCGTACTGCCAGATGCCCATGGTTGTACTTACCCACAAGTCACCCTTCTGGTCTTTGATGATGCTGCAGACCTGCTTGCCTTTCAACGCTTCTGCATGAGGGAAGTTCTTCGTCTTGTTGCTCTTTCTGTCAAACAGATAGAGTCCTTCTTCGGTACCGATGATAATATCGCCGTTCTTTCCTTCGCAGATACCATTCGCCTGTCTGTCTTTCAGAATGTTGAGCCATCCAAAATCCTTGAAACTGAGAGTTCGGGTATTGAGGCAGGAAACTCCATTAGAGGTTCCTATCCATAAATGTCCTGTATGGTCGAGCGCCATGCTTCGCACCCAGTCGTTGCAGAGAAATCCTTTATCGCCTCTTTGCTGCATATTCAGAACGGTAACTTTGCCGCTTTCCACATTATATATATATAGGCCTTTGCTGTATACTGAAATGTAAAGGTTGCCCTGTGCATCGTCGGTCATACAGTAGATGCCGGCACTGGTAAAGGTGAGTTTCTGCTGGTATGTACCTGTATGAGGGTTGTAGCTGTAGAGTGCGCTGCCATTGCTGATCCAGTAATCGCCACGTCGGTCTTTATAGATGATGCAAGTACCGGCAGGTGACTGAGGGTGGGCGATAATCTTGCCTGAAGCATCAAAACAGAATACGCCACTGTTCTGTACCGTACACCATGTTTCACCATTCTCGCCTTGTGCAATAGATGAAACGCTGCTGCCGATGATATAGTTCTGTGCCGAAAAGCTCCAGCTGTTGAAAGCCTGCTGGCGCTGGTTAATCAGGTACAGACCTTTCTTGTAACAGCCTATCCAGAGATTGTTGTCCTTATCTTCGATGATATCGTTGACGAAGGCGGTAGCCAGATTGAAACTGCTGTTGCTGTTCTCCAACTGTTCTACCCTGTTGCTTCCCTTTCTGATCATGAGAACACCATGCTCAGAGGTGCTGATATAGAAGTTGCCTTCGTGGTCGAAGGTAGCATTGTTGATGGTTACATTATTCTGATAACCGCCAAAGTCGTAGCCGGCATCAGCGATGCGGCCTGTCCGGTAATCATAATAGACGATGCCATACATGCAGACGATGAGCATAGCCTGCGGACGATGTTGGATGAAAGCCACAGGTGCTCCGCATGGCGATTTGAAGTCTTTGCGCTGCACCTTGCCTTGTTTCTTGATGAAACGGGTGAAGATAGAAAGGTGGCTACTCTGCCAGAGATAATGATGCTTATCTTCGTAGATATGGGTAAAGAATACATCAGAATCGCGCTCAGCGTATTGCCTTTCCTGTCTGATAGTGAAAAGGTTGTCTGTTGCTTTCTTGGTATTTCTGTCTTTTACAGAATAGAGACCATATCCTGCTGTACCCAGCAGGATATCGCCATTGTGACTTTCTACCATAGAATAGATACGTGGCTTTCTGCCATCAGGAAACTGGAGACGGGCGAAATCGTTCGTTTCATAATTATAGCGCATCAGTCCCTTGGCACAACCTATCCACAGATTACCTTTCTTATCTACCAGCAGGTCGGAGATAATGTTGTCGGTAATGGAGGTTGTGTCTTCTTCGTTGTGCAGATAGTTGGTAAAGCGGTAGCCGTCAAACTTGCTGAGTCCATATTCGGTTCCCACCCAGATATATCCGTATTTATCCTGCACCATGCAGTTGATGAGCGAACTTGACAGTTTGCCCGATGTGAAAAGTTCACCACTGTCTGCCCATACCATGAGCGAAATGATGATAGCCATAAATGCCATGAGGCAATGTTTCGTATATTTCATAAGTTTCAGTTTGTTGCTTGTTTAAAATAGGTTGTTACGGCTGCAAAAGTAACAAAAAACAATGAAAGAAACAAATTCTAATGCAACAAAATGTTTCATTTCTTTTTGTTTCTTTATCTTTTTGCGCTCTTTTTGCAGGTATGAAACAAATAGAAAAGTAATGGTAACTATTAAATACCTGTTATTTCATTACTTATTAGTAAATTTGCATCGTCAACAACAATAGAAACATTAAAAGCATCATAATAACAATGAATAGACAAGCAATCAAAATCTTATCGCTGGCGCTCGTATTGGCTACGTCAGGTTCTGTAGCTTTTGCTCAGAAGGTATGGAAAGGATCTTGGGCTACTGCAGTGGAATGGACTGGTAAAGGAGATATGCCTAAGGAAAGCTTGAGCAACCGTTCTTGTCGACAGATAGTTCATGTATCTTTTGGCGGAGAGGAACTCAGAGTGAAGCTCAGCAACGAGCAGAGTAAGGAGCCGGTAGAAATCAAATCGGTGTATATAGCAGATACCGATAAGGACAGCAACTGGTTTGTGAATGGTAAGACCGTGAAGTATCTCAAGTTTAATGGCAAGAAGAATGTAACCATTGCTCCTGGCAAGGCTATCTTCTCTGATGATTTGAAATATGCCTTGAAGAGTGGACAGCGCCTCACGATTACCATCGACTATGGCAAGCAGACTCCAGTGAATGCAACATCCCATCGTGGTTCACGTACCACATCTTATATAGTAAACGGTTTGCATCGTACTCCTAAACCGATGGATAAGAGTTTTGATGATGGCGAGGAGGCTGACCACTGGTACAATCTTTCTGCCATTGATGTGAAGACCGATAAGGCTACCCCTGTGGTAGCTATCCTCGGAAACTCTATTACCGATGGCCGTGGAAGTACTACTAACCATCAGAACCGCTGGACCGATTTTCTCTCGGATGCCTTGAATGCAGAGAAGCCATACGGCGTATTGAATCTTGGAATCGGTGGCAACTGCGTGGTGCAAGGTGGATTGAGCGAACCAGCCATGAAACGTTTCGACCGTGATATCCTGGGACAGACAGGTGTAGATAAACTCATCATCTTCGAGGGAACCAACGATATCGGTTGCTGCAGCGGAAATTATGAGCATGTAACAGATACCCTGATTGCCTGCTACAAGGTGCTGATAGCGAAAGCCAAGGCAAAGGGAATCAAGGTGTATGGCGGAACCATCACCCCAACCAAGGGAAACGGCTGGTATTCTTACTGGCATGAGGCGATGCGACAGACCGTGAACGAATGGATCAGAAAAAGTGGTGCCTTCGACGAGGTCATCGATTTCGATGAGCTGACCCGCGATCCGAAAGACCCTCAGCGTCTGAAGGCTGAGTATTCTGACGACTGGCTGCATCTCAATCCGAAGGGATATGAGGCAATGGGCAAGTTTGCCGCAGAGAAATTGAAGTAAATATATTATATGCATCTTTTATGTTATATATATAATAAGGTGTAAACTTAATGACAGAATTAAATATGGAACAGACATCTGTAACACAGGAATCTAAGGGATTCTACAAACTGAATTGGCTACAACGCATCGGATTCGGATCTGGAGACTTGGCGCAAAACCTCATCTACCAGACCATCTGCATGTATCTGTTGTTCTTCTACACCGACATCTATGGACTTAATCCTGGTGTTGCTGCCACCATGTTCTTGGTGGTTCGCTTGGTCGATGTACTTTGGGACCCATTGGTGGGAACTTATGTAGATAAGCATAATCCGCGTTGGGGTAAGTATCGCTCTTATCTCGTTTTGGCGGGTTTGCCACTCACCGTACTTGCCATCCTCTGTTTTTGGAATGGTATGGAAGGACAGACAGAAACCATCAAACTTATCTATGCCTATGTAACATACGTAGGCTTGTCTATGCTCTATACATTGATCAATGTGCCTTACGGAGCCTTGAACTCTTCGCTGACTCGCGATACAGACGAAATAACCATTCTTACCTCTGTACGTATGTTTATGGCAAATGTGGGTGGACTCTGTGTATCGGCAGGTGTTCCAATCCTGGTAGCGATGCTCGCTGCAGCCAAGGATCTTCCTATCGAGATGGCGCTCTTCATGGGTTTGGGCTCTTTGCCATCCTTCATCTTTATGCCACTGGTTCCTGCCATCAAGAAAAAGGTGGGCAAGAAGAATATGTTCTATATCTTCCTTACTGTGGCTATCGTGGGTATGGCGATGCTTTATATCATCAGCAAGATGGGATCTGTAAAGGATCATATCACGCTGGTTTATATCGCTCAGTTCATCAAATCAACAGGCGTAATCGTAGCTACAGGATATATGTGGGCTTTGATTCCGGAGGTTATCTCTTTTGCAGAATATACCAGCGGCAAGCGTATTGCCGGCATCGTCAATGCCCTGACCGGTATCTTCTATAAGGCAGGTATGGCTCTGGGTGGTGTTATTCCTGGTGCAGTTCTTGCATGGACTGGTTATCAGGCAGCAGCTGCTCAGGAGAGCAACTCTCTTCCTACCGACAGTAATGCTTGGTTTGTTGCCATGCTGATTTTTGCCCTGGTAGGTTTCGCCCTTCTGGTATTCTGCTTTACCCAAACCAAGGAACGTGTGGTAATGGATGAGAAGGAAACCAAGAATGTAAAGGTGAGCGACCTGTGGACAGAATTCTTCCACAACCGTCCTCTCCGTATCGTTGCTCTCTTCTTTATTACAGCCTTCGCCATGATGTCGGTAGGTAATGCTGCCGGTGCTTACTTCATGAATGATTTGGAGCAGCAGACTCCTCTGGCACAGGAGGGTATCCGCTGGCTGGTATGTGTGATTCCTGCCATCCTGCTGGGTTTGGCGATGTTCATCATCTCTAAATATGAGTTGACCGATGAGGTTATCGACGACATCAACAAGAAGATTGAGGCCCGACACAAGGAAGAAAACTAGAGACTATAATTATTAACGAGAAAAATAGATATAAGATATGAAAAAGATCACAACTCTGGCACTGGGGCTGATGCTTGCTTCAACAGCTTTCGCTCAAAAAGCGAACTCAGCAGCTCAAATCCCAACATTCCAGGAAACTATGGGTAAGTACTTCCTGGTAGGTGCTGCCATTAATACCGATTTGCCTGATGGACAAGACCCTGCAGGTGAGGAAGTAGTGAAGAAACAGTTTAACCAGGTAGTTGCCGAAAACTGTATGAAGGGCGAGAAGAATCATCCGGAGGTGAATCGCTTTG
The DNA here is from genome assembly GCF_026015625.1 of Segatella copri. NCBI lineage: Bacteria > Pseudomonadati > Bacteroidota > Bacteroidia > Bacteroidales > Prevotellaceae > Segatella > Segatella copri. The sequence goes on from NZ_JAPDVG010000001.1 coordinate 3,126,733, forward strand.
ATTTCACTGATGGCGATAAACTCGCCGACTGGGCAGAGAAGAACGGCAAGACCTTGATCGGGCATTGTCTGGTTTGGCATTCTCAGCCACCTAAGTGGATGTTTACCGATGATAAGGGTAATCTGGTAAGCCGTGAAGTGCTTATCGGCAGAATGTATAACCATATTATGAATGTGGTTACTCATTATAAAGGTAGAGTAAAGGGTTGGGACGTTGTGAACGAGGCTTTCGAGGATGATGGTTCTTACCGCAAGTCTTTATATTATAAGATTATCGGTCCGGAGTTCATCGAACTGGCTTTCCGCTTTGCGCATGAGGCTGATCCAAACGTAGAACTCTACTACAATGATTATTCTACTTCGAAACCAGCTAAGCGAGAGGCTATCTGCAAACTGGTTCGCGATTTGAAGGCGAAGGGTCTCCGTATCGATGCAGTAGGTATGCAGAGCCACAATGGTTTTGATTATCCTGATTATGCTGAGTATGAGAAGAGCATTGAGGCTTTTGCTGGTGAAGGCGTGAAGGTGATGCTGACTGAGCTGGATATGAACATGCTTCCTAATCCGGAAGGATTCGGCGGAGCGGAAATCAGCCAGAAGTTTGAACTTCAGAAGAAGTACAATCCATACGTGAAGGGACTTGACAAGAAGGCGCAGAAACTCTTCAACCAGCGTTATCTCGATCTCTTTAAGATTGTAGAGCGTCACAAGGATGTCATCAGTCGTGTTACCTTCTGGGGTGTCAACGATGGTCACTCTTGGTTGAATGGCTGGCCTATCCCTGGCAGAACCAACTATCCGCTGCTCATCGATCGTAACAACAATGTGAAGCCAGTGGTGAAGGAAATCGTCAATCTCTTTAAGTAAAATCTCTTTAGATAATATTGTACATCTCTTAAAATAATAAACAACAATGAAAGCAAGATATTTGTTCCCAAAGGATTATATGGCAGATCCATCTGCCAATGTGTTTAACGGTCGCCTGTATGTTTACCCATCTCATGACTGGGATAGCGGCGAAAGTTTCGACGATGATGGCGGTCACTTCCAGATGAAAGACTATCATGTTCTCTCTATGGACGATGTGATGGAAGGTGAGGTAACCGATCATGGTGTGATTCTCGACGTGAAGGATGTGCCATGGGCTGAGAAGCAGATGTGGGACAACGATGTAGTAGAGAAGGATGGCAAGTACTATCTTATCTTCTCTGCCAAGGATTATAATGGTGTGTTCCATCTCGGTGTGGCTGTGGCTGATAAGCCTGAAGGTCCTTTCATTCCGAATGCCGACCCTATCCGCAAGTCATACAGCATCGACCCTTGCGTGTTCAAGGATGATGATGGCAAGATTTACTGCTACTTCGGTGGTATCTGGGGCGGTCAGCTTCAGTGGTACAAGGACAACAAGGCACTGAAGGATGAGCATCTTCCAGAGGGCAAGGAGAATCCATTGCCATCTCGTGTAGCCATGATGACGGATGATGTGCAGCAGTTTGCAGAAATGCCAAAGCCTGTTGTCATCGTTGACGAGGAGGGTAAGGTATTGCCAGCTGATGATCCACATCGCTTCTTCGAGGCCAGCTGGATGCATAAGTATAAGGGCAAGTATTACTTCAGCTACTCTACCGGTGATACTCATTATCTCTGCTATGCTGTAGGTGATAATCCTTATGGTCCGTTCACTTACAAGGGCGTCATCCTGGAACCGGTAGTAGGTTGGACAACCCATCACAGTATCTGTGAGTACAAGGGACAGTGGTATCTGTTCCATCACGACTGTGTGCCATCAAATGATACAACCTGGCTTCGCAGCGTAAAGGTGGCTCCTCTCTTCTATGATGAGGATGATAACATCTTGCCGGTTCAGCCTGAATAAGAGTATTATAAGTTTTAGATGACATACGTTTAGGTTGACTTTTAGGTTTATAATAGTTTTGATGAATAGTTGATATATAAGTTAATGTTAGTTTGGAAGAAACGGCATCTTCGTGAGGAGATGCCGTTTTTGCGTATGTTCCTATTCTTTCTTTTCTTCTCTTTCCGTTTTCTCTTACTTTTCATCTAATGTTATTTTTAAGTTATTTCTATCAGTTTGTAGGAGATTTCGGATATTTTTGTTTACCTTTGTGCCCGTAAACCATAAAAAGAATAATTTATGTTGAGATTACTTTTAAGGCTTTGGTGGTTGCAGCAGCGCCGTAACTTCCACAAGCGAGATGCCTTCGTGGCGTGCTACATCATCTTCCTGTATGTGGTGATGGGCGTGAGCTTCTTTCTCAGCTTCACCGAGAATGGGGGAGAACTTGGGGGCGAAGACATGCCTGCCCTGTTGGGAGCCGGTATCGTTGTCGGTATGCTGATTCCTGACATCATCATGAAGATGGTGATGAAGCGGGATATTACAGCAATGGATGATTATGTGAAGTCGCGCCCTGTGCCAGAGAAGATCTGGAACAAGTTCCTGCTCACCACCAATCTCGTGAGCTTCTGGAACTATGTGCTTCCGGTGCTTATGCTTCCGGTATTTATCTATTTCCTGCCTGCAGGTCAGGTTATTGCCAGCTTCTTTCTGTTCCTGGCGTTTTCTTATATTGACGGCATCTACATCACCTGTTACCGCAAGGCTACGGAGTGGATTCTGAAATGGCCCTTGATATTGGGATGGATGGGAATGTTTGCCGTGCTGATAGGGTATATGTTTGTGGCTTCCTTCTTCCCGGTATGGATGGGATGGGTGGGTATCTTCTTCCTTGCCGGAGCGGTATTCGCCGGACTTACCATCTATCTCTATCACGAAAAGATTTATAACGAGCAGAAGCAGAAGGTTTCCAGGTTCCGTGGTTTCAGCCATATCAACCTCTTCAGTCTGCAATATATCGGCACATTGAGAGCAAAGCGTGTCCGTACGATGGTGATTATGATTACTGCCATCTTCCTTTTCGATGCCTATCTCTTTGCCTTGCTACCGGCAGAAGCGGGACAGGAAATGGGGGACAAGGTGGCTATGACTACCCTCTATGTGGCGGGTGCCATCCTGCTGCCATCGGTGGTGTTGTCGCAGTGGACCTTTGGCATTGAGGCAAACTTCTTCCATGGTTTGATGACCAAGCCTGTCAAGGTTAAACAGATGCTGCAGAATTGCTTCTATTATTATATGGTGGTGAGTGCTGTCGCTTTGTTGCTTACTCTTCCGTTCCTTTTCCTGCAGGCAGGAATCGGAATCCAGGTGCTTATCAGCGGTTTCTGTCTGGCAGTATTCATCAATCTCTTTAATCTGCCTACGGCACTCTTCTCTTCCCGTCTGGAGATATTCCAGACTTCCATGTTCAGCATGCAGGGAGCTAATCTGAAGATTAATCTTTATGCCATCGCCTTTCTTTTCCCGCTGGCTGGTGTCTGTGCTGTCTATTATTTCTTCGGTGAGACGGCATGGTTTATCACCTGCGTAACGCTGGCAGTCTTCAGCATCGCCATCCACAAATGGTTCATCGCCAAGATAGCTGCCATCTTCGAGAAGAACAAGTATAAGCGCATGGAGAAGTTCATGGAAAGCTAGGAGAATTAAGTGAAGAGTGAAGAACGAAGAGTGAAGAATTCAATAGCTTTACTAATCATAAAGTTCAATGTTCAAAATTCAAAGTTCAAAGTAATATGATTAAGATTCAGAATCTCAAAAAGATATATAATGGCAATACCGTACTCGATATTGATAATCTGGGTGTTGCAAAGGGCGAGTTGATAGGACTCGTAGGTAATAATGGTGCGGGCAAGACCACCTTGCTCCGTCTGATTCTCGACCTGATTCAGGCTGATGATGGTTTCGTGGAAAGCAATGGACAGAAGGTGAACGAGAGTGAGACCTGGAAGGAATATACCGGCAGTTACATCGACGGCAGATTCCTCATCGACTTCCTCACCCCTGAGGAATACTTCGATTTCATTGCTGATGTTTATCACATTGACGATGAAATCTTGCAGGAGCGATTGGCTCAGTTTGAGGGCTTTATGCACGATGAAATCATGGGAACCAAGAAGTATCTCCGCGATTTTTCTCAGGGCAACCGACAGAAGATTGGTATCATCGGAGCGATGATTATTAATCCGAAGGTTCTTCTCCTAGATGAGCCGTTCAACTATCTCGACCCATCTTCTCAGATGACTATCGCCCACATGATTCAGCGCATCTGCAAGGAGCAGGGCACCACGGTCATCATCTCCAGCCATAACCTCAACTTCGTTGCCGACATCTCCTCCCGCATCCTCCTGCTGGAGAAAGGCAAGCTGGTGAAGGATCTTCCTAATGCCGATGGCGCTGCCATCGCCGAACTCAACGAGTACTTCGGTATTCAGGCGGAATAAACTTTTTCCGTTAATATTATACAAATTCCATGATATGATTTGTATAATTATCGTTAAATGCTTACCTTTGCACTCAAACGAAGAAAAAAAGAATCAATGAGCAAAGGAAAATTAGCTAAGTTTGCGGATATGGAGCGTTTCGAGAACGTGTTCCAGTATCCATATAGTGTAGTAGATGACGTGCCTTTCGATATGAAGGGCAAGTGGCGTGAGATGTATTTCCACAATGATAACCCTATCGTGCTGGAGTTGGGATGCGGCAAGGGTGAATATACCGTGGAACTTGCCAAGCTCTATCCTGAGATGAACTTCATCGGTGTGGATATCAAGGGCGCACGTATGTGGACCGGTGCCAAGAAAGCGATAGAGGAAGGACAGAAGAACGTGGCTTTCCTCCGTACCAACATCGAGATTATCGACCGCTTCTTTGCCGAGGATGAGGTGCAGGAAATCTGGCTCACCTTCTCTGACCCGCAGATGAAGAACCCTCGCAAGCGTCTTACATCTACTTACTTCATGAACCGTTATCGCCATTTCCTCGTGGATGGCGGCATCATCCATCTGAAGACGGACTCCAACTTCCTCTTCACCTATACTACTTATATGGTGGATGGCAACCATCTGCCTGTGCTCTTCCGCACCGAGGACCTCTATCATCAGGAGGGTATCGATGAGGAAACCCGTAAGATTCTCTCTATCCAGACCTATTATGAGAGTATGTGGATAGAGCGTGGCTTGAACATCAAGTATCAGAAGTTCGCCTTGCCACGTGAGGGGGAGTTGGTGGAACCTGATATTGAGATTCCGCTGGATGATTATCGCAGTTATCGCCGTGATAAGCGAAGCTCAAAGGATACAGCGAAGTAGATTTTTACAATGATTTGAATAAGCTTCCGCAATGCTTTGAATGCCTTTCCTCAAGCGTTATTGGCGTTTGAAGAATGCGTCATAAGTATCTGAAAGAAGTAACTGAAGTTGTTTGGAGATACAATAGAAGTTGTTGGAACAGTAAGTATCTCGAAGCGCACAACAGTTGATATGCGGTCGCACATCAGCTGTTGTGCGCTTGTCTTTCAGCTGTTGTGCATGCGTAGAACAGCTGTTGTGCGGCTTTTTAATGGCAATTCTATTGATTGTCTTTGTTAATCAAGTTGACGACTACTTTTACCATAACATCTTTTTCCTCAGTTCTTCTTTTTGATGAAATTTGCGAAAGATTGAAATGGAAGGAATGTTTTGTTTTTGATTACTTCCAGATTAAATATCAGGACTAGTCTTAGGTTAGGGATATGTATAGTATGTTATGTTCTTCCTATACCTTTTGTTAAATCCGGGAATAATCTTGTTGAATTCAAGAAAAAAAGGTGGAAATGCTTGGTGTTTCCACCTTATTTTATTATATTTGCAGCAAGTTTTTGAAGAAGTGCAGTATTCTCAGGGACTGCATGGAACTGACGAAACGACTAAAAGAATAGAAAAGTAATAACTAACTAAATAAACGACAAAATGATGAACTATAAGAAATTGGCTCTTACCGTTGCGGCTGGAGCGATGGCAACTACAATGATGGCGCAATCAGCACCAAAACTGAATGCCAATAACATCGAAGAAGTAATCAAGGCGATGACCTTGGAAGAAAAAGCCCAGATGCTGGTGGGCGGTGGTAACGATGGATTCGTGGGCAGCGGTGCTATGCTCGGACATCAGAAGAAGTTCGTGCCGGGTGCTGCGGGTACTACTGTAGCCATCCCTCGTCTCGGCATTCCTACTACCGTTCAGTGTGATGGTCCTGCCGGAGTTCATATCGATGCTCATCGCGAAGGTGACAGCCGTAGCTACTTTGCCACTGGTTTCCCTATCGGAACCTGTCTGGCTTCTACCTGGAACACCGACCTGGTGCGCAAGGTGGGTGAGGCTATCGGTAACGAAACCCTGGAGTATGGCTGTGATGTTGTACTCGGACCGGGTATGAACCTGCATCGCAATCCGCTCTGCGGCCGTAACTTTGAGTATTATTCTGAAGACCCAATCGTAACGGGTCTTATCGGAACCGCCTTTGTACAGGGTGTGCAGAGCCAGGGCGTGGGTGTAAGTGCCAAGCACTTTGCCGTGAACTCTCAGGAAACTGACCGTACCAAGGTGGATGAGCGATTGAGCCAGCGTGCTCTCCGTGAGCTGTATCTGAAGGGGTTCGAGATGATGGTTCGCAAGAGCAATCCTTGGACTATCATGTCTGCCTATAATAAGGTAAACGGTGTTTATGCGCAGGGCAACAAGGGGCTCTTGACTGATATTCTCCGCAACGACTGGGGATATAAGGGAATCGTGGAGACCGACTGGATTGGTAAGCGTGCCGACCTTCCTCTGGAACAGGAAGTAGAGGCTGGCAACGACCTGATGATGCCGGGTTATCCAGCTCAGGTGCAGGATATTGTTGATGCCGTAAAGAATGGCAAGCTGGATATCAAGGATGTGGACCGCAATGTTCGCCGTATGCTCGAATATATTGTGAAGACTCCTCGATTCAAGGGATATAAATATAGTGGTGAGCCAGACTTGAAGGCTCATGCTGCCATCACCCGTCAGAGTTCTACCGAGGGTATGGTGCTCCTGAAGAATGATGCCGCTCTTCCTATCCAGGGTTTGAAGACCGTGGCACTCTTCGGTGTCAACTCTTACGACTTCATGTCGGGTGGCCTCGGTAGTGGAGCCGTTAATGTAGGCTATTCTGTAGATATGGTTACCGGTTTGAAGAACATCGGCGTGGCAACTACTCCTCAGCTTACGGAAATCTATCAGAATTATGTGAAGTATGCCAAGGCTAAGTTGAAGGCAGACAAGAATCCGATGATGTGGTTCCTGGATCAGGGTCAGCCTAAGCTCGATGAAATTGAGATTACTGAGCGTTGTGTAGCTGGCGAGGAGCCAAAGGCTGATGCTGCCATCATCACCATCGGCCGTCAGGCAGGTGAGGGAATGGATCGCCAGATCAATGGTGAGTTCAACCTCAGTCAGATAGAGCAGGATATGATTTTCCGTGTATCTGATGCTTTTCATGCCAAGGGTAAGAAGGTGATTGTCATCATCAACTCTGGTTCTGTGATGGAGACTGCCAGTTGGAGAGACCGTGTGGATGCTATTCTCGTAGCTTGGCAGCCAGGTATCGAGGGCGGCAACTCTGTAGCTGATATCCTGACCGGTAAGGTGAATCCATCGGGTAAGTTGACCATGACCTGGCCTATCGCTGCTACCGATCATCCTTCTACTGCCAACTTTGCCAAGGATTACGATATGTACACCTACAAGAATCTGCTGGATTGGAGCAAGGGCAACATCAAGGGTTACGACTATAGCAACCACGAGGAGGATATCTACGTAGGTTATCGCTACTTTGATACCTTCAAGAAGAATGTGGCTTATCCTTTCGGTTATGGTTTGAGCTACACTACCTTCGAGTTTGGCAAGCCATCAGTCAAGGCTAAAGGCAACAATATCGAGGTTAGCGTAACTATCAAGAATACCGGTAAGGTTGCCGGCAAGGAAGTTGCTGAGGTTTATGTCACCGCTCCTAAGGGCGCTTACGAGAAGCCAGCCAAGGAACTCAAGACCTTCGGCAAGACCAAGTTGCTGAATCCAGGTGAAAGTCAGACTTTGAAGATGACCCTCGAAAAGCGCGATCTTGCCAGCTTCGATGAGGCCAATAGCCAGTGGAAGGTAGATGCAGGTAACTATCTCTTCAAGGTAGGTAGTGACGTAGAGAACATCAAGGGTACTGCTACTTTAAAGGTTGCAGAATATACCGAGAAGACAAGCAATGCTTGCGCTCCTAAGGTTCAGTTGAACTATCTGAAGCAGAAGTAGCCTGTGTAAATAATATTCTAGAAAGAGATTATCTAGAAGAAACTCCCGGAAAATGGGGAAAGAAGAGATTGAGAATTTTTCCTTAAGGGAAATAAAATCTTCCCTTAAGAGATATTTTTCACCACATTTGGTCTGTAAAGTTATTTCTTTATAAATTTCGCAGCACCTATTTTCCTATCCTCAAAAGCAAAGAACTCCCGTCTCTTTTCTGAGATGGGAGTTCTTGTTTAGAAGGAATACTGGGCGGAAATCATCAGTTCGCGAGGGCGAAGATAATAGCAGTCGGTCAATGTACTGATGCCGCTATAGATGGTTTCCATATAATTCTTCTTATTGAATAGGTTTCGAAGCTCTGCTGAAAGGCGGAGCTTTTTCATTCTCCAAACTGCAGAGGCATCGCCAAGGAGGGTGTTAAGATGGCTGCCCTCTTGCAGTTCATTGCGATAATGTACGAGCGAGAAGGAGAGGTCCACATGGCTGATGGTAGCGGTGGCAGATACGCTTTGGTGCCAATTAAATAACGATGACTTCGCCATTTTTTGACGTTTCGAGTTGTAAAAAGAGAATTCTCCCTCATAGCTAAAGGCGCACCAGGACGGCGAGAAGTCGATGCTAGGCTTTACAGTATAGTTGTCGGCGGTGTAGCTGATGGCTTTGCCGCTGCTGTATTGCTCCCCCTTGCTGTAGTTGTAACTGCCCTCCAGGCGGGTCTTCAGATGTAGGTCGTAGAAACCCTTCGATATGTAGAGTGATGCCCCTAGGTTGTTGCTCTTGCTGTCCTGCTTATATAATGAGGTATAGTATTTGCCATCCTCGATGCGTAGGTCGGATGCCGTGTTCATCCAGTTTTTGCTGGCATTGACCGATGCGCTGAAGAAGATTTCCTTGATAGGACGCTTGTAGTCGTAACTCAACTTGCCATAAAGAGAGCGAGTTATCGGAATGATGTCGCTCGAAGTGTACCAAGAGCGATAACTTTGACGATATTGCTTCATGGCGTAGTTGGTGGCATTGCCTGTTCCTGTACTGTATCCTGTGTAGATAGTCAACTCTCTTCGGAAATCTAATTTCTTATATAAGTAAAGGTAGGGTGATATGGTAAGTAGAGTTTTCTGTGGATAGGTGAAGCGTTCCCAGATGAAATCGGGAGAGAACGACATACGGAACGTCTCGGTCTTGTATTGCCAGTAAGGGGTGAACTTCCCTGTGATGTTAAGATTGTTTTTGCCGATTTCATCGTGACTGTTTTCGGTGAATCCGTTGTTTTTTCCGATTTCATCGCTTCTTTCCTGATATTTCGCATAGATGTTGTTGAGGTCGATACTCATTCTATATTCCTGTGTCCAGTGGAAGCGATTCCTCATCCACTGTAAGGCGTGGGCAGTATGCCAAAGGTTGGTGCGGATGCGATTCCGATCGTCGTTAACGTAGAGGTCCGCCACACCATGGTGATAGTCGGCAGTGCTACGCCAAGAGAGTTGACTTTTCTTGAAGATGAAGAGGCGGTAGATACTTGCCGAGAGGTCGAGCTTTGGGATGCGGACACGTTGGGTAAGCGTGTCGTTGATGTTTGACAAACCATCGTTTTGTGCTGCGCTGAGGCCGATACTCTTGTTGCCATAATGCTCAGCCTTGTTTACCTTGTTCTCCCATTGCAGATTGAAGGCATCGCTGATCATCGTCTTGTGGTTATGCTCCGTGGTAACTGTAGGAGCTTCGCCGCCGAGGTCGTAGATACTCATGTTCTCTCGCTCTTGTCGGGTTACCGTACGAAGATAGTTGGCTTCTATGCGAGTCTCTGCATCGTCCTTGTTCTTCTTGATATGGTTGATGGAGTATTTTTGCGAGGTGTTGAAGCGCAGGCGTTCTTCGTCGATAGGAGCGTCAAGCGATGGTACTGATATCCATGATGGAAGGGAGGCTGGAGCCAGACGATTGCTGTAAGATGCGAGTTGGTTAAGTGCATAGCCGAGATTTTTGCCTGTTCTGTCGTATTCTGCATCATACATCATCTGTTTTTTCTTGCCAATTTGCATGATATTGATGCTTCCGCCTACGTGGGATGGATGCCCTACGAGCATGTAAGGCTTGAGGGTGGGCATCAGTTTGTCGCGGGCACTATCTTTCAGGGCGATGTTCATCGCCACATTATCCGTAAAGGTCTTGTTCTGGAGCGCCTTGATAGGCTGGTCATGCTCGATGACTTCGGCCTTTTTTACGTCTTTTGCCTTGATATTCTCTTCTAGTTGGTTATATTTGCCACCGGTCAGGTCGAGACCTTCCACAGTGAATCGGTTGATGGGCTTACCATTGTAGTTGATACGGCCATTCTTCTCTATATCCACGCCTGGCAGCTTTTTCAGTATATCTTTCAGGGAGTTATCTCGTTCGTTGGCAAAGCGGGTGAGGTCGAAAGATATGGTATCCCGCCCTGTGATACGAGATCCTTTTACTTGTACTTCCTTCAAGACAAAAGCTGTTGAAGTCATACTGATGATGGTTTCTTTTCCCGATGAAACCGCCGTTTTTTGCTTTTTATAGCCTATATAGGAAGCTTGCAGCATATCGCCAGTTTGCTTTTGTGCTATGGAAATCAAGAAAGTTCCGTCTTCCTTGCTGCGTGTAAACTTCAAGGGCTTTCCATTGCGCAGCAGCGTAACCGATACGTTGGTCAGACGGTTGTGTGTAAGTGAATCTTCCACATAACCACTAATCTTCTCTTGGGCAAACGCATGGCACGTCACGAACAGAATAGTGAAAAGAACTATTATTTTCTTCATCTTTTTTCTCTCTTTTCTATTTTACCTTAGACACTTATCTTGCTGATGTCTTTAAGACGCTTGTTTGGCAAAAAAGTAAACTGCTAATTATCTTTCAATCGGATTGTATGGCTCAGCACGCTTGGAATGCTTCAGGATATTTCCTTTTTCATCCTTGATCTTTACAATTGCAGCATACTTGGCATCTTGAAGCAGATAGCCGATAGGGTCGGCATAGTATTTCTTGTAAATGGAGGTCAATGATTTGCGGTCGATAGGCTCGAATGTCTTACCTTTATAATAGATAGGTGTGGAGCCTTTGTCTGTAGTGAGTCCTACAGCCGTAAATCCATAATCGTTCTCGGAGTCGTGAGCCTTGAGTATCAATCCCGGCAGTCTGCTCAGTTTCCAGGGACCATTGTCAATAGGGATGTCTTCCGTATACCAAGCTATCCATGTTCTACCTTTAAACTTGGCAATTGCCTGGTGGCACTCGTAACCGCAGATGGAATCGATGCTGTCTGTGAGTTGCCAGTCTATCGGTTCCATCGGCTCTATGCACACATATCTGTCGGCAGCAAAGAAATCGAGATAGGCAGTTTTGCCCGGTTCTGGATAGTTCTTATATATTTTCCAATTAATCTGTCCGCCATTACCGGAGAAATTGACAGGTATTCCTTTTGCCATATTCGCAGAGATGGTAGAGTCTCTTTGGAATATCGGATAACTGTAGAATGCGGAATACTTGTTGCCAATCTGCAAGAGCATTTTCTCTTCGATGTGGCCAAAGATGGTGTCGGTCTTGGTATATTTCTTTTCGTAAATATACTCGGCATCATATACTACCTGATACTTTACCTGATCAATGGAATCTCCCATGCCAATGCTTGATTCATCGAACAGGTTTACTGTTTGCGCTTGGAGCATGCAAGCATATAATGCAAGCCATGCCATCAATAATACCTTTTTCATAATCTTCGTCTTTTTATTCATTATTTTATCTGTTTCATTCGTTTTTGTGATGCAAAAATACTGAGATTATCCGATGAAATCGATGATTTCTGTTACTGAGTTATTACTTTTGCTTCTTTTCGCCTATTATTATTTTATTACTCTTGCTTTTGTTTACGGATTTTTCAGTAACTTTGCCGTCAAATTCAAAAGATCTGGAATGTATGAAAAGTAACAGTAAGCTGAAAATAGTATGGATGGTATGTGGGGTAGCAATCGTATTGTTGTTCTGCACGCAGGCATATTGGCTCCATCTTCAATGTCAATATAGCTTAGACCAGCAGGTAGAGCAATTCAAAAAGGATTGTGATGAGGTGTTAGCGCAAGATTTGAAGAATAGAAAAAAGTTGCAGGAGAATTCATCTACGAAAGGTAGAAGAGATACGGTTATGCTTAAGATAGAATCTGAATATGATATGAAGAAGGGATGTAGCCGTACTACGCTTTCTTTTTGGAACAATCACCGCTTTCTTGTCCGTTTGAATGATCCTGATCTTACGGGTGATGATGCTTATCTCATCATCAGCAGATATCTGGCTTATATAGGTAAGCATCCCTCGTTGGCTTCTTATCAAAGATTACTGGATGATAAGGGATATGGGAAGATATCCTTTTTTCGCCATCTGGATTACAAGACTGTCTTCCTGAATGCAAAATATGATGTCGAAGGCAGATGGTCACGTGTGGTGACGGTAAAGTATCAGACGAACCCAATGTTTCGCCAAGGTATTTCTTTTCAGGTGCCCATTCCTATTACTCGAACGCTCAAAGCCATGATGTGGCAATTGATAGGAAGCATCTTTCTCTTTTTCATCTTGATAGGATGTCTGTATTATCTGGTTAAGACCATAGTCTTCCAGAAACGCATTGATGGCATTCGCCATGAGTTTCTGAAGAATATGATTTATGAGTTGAAGCAACCGAAAGAAGGCGACAAAGGTGAAGAATCTGCTGTTTTTATCGGTTCCATTGCTTTCTACTATGCGCAGAATGAACTGCAATGTGGTAATTCCAGAGTAGTCATCACATCTCGTCAAGCTGAAATTCTGAAGCTTCTTGCCGAGAACCAGAACCAACTTGTAGAGCGGGATTTCATACTGAATGAAGTATGGGGTGATGACTCATACTCCAATTCCCTTGCCCTGAACGTGCAGATTACCTATCTTCGCCGGGCATTGAATCTGGATGAAAAGGTAAGTATCGAAGCTGTCATCAAGAAGGGATATATCCTGCGAACCTGTTGATCTTGTTATCAACTCTCATCTTTTTAGAAAGGTGGAAGTTTTTTTATCTTAATTTATTTTGTCCTTCACCTATTTTGTTGTAACTTTGCAGTCGAAATTCGAATTTAAATTATTTTATGTAATTATGGCAAAAAAAGCTCTTTTAATGATTCTCGACGGATGGGGAATCGGTAAGCATGATAAGGGTGATGTTATCTTCAAGACTCCAACTCCTTATCTCGATTATTTGACAGCAGTTTCAGCACATTCTACTCTCCAGACTTGTGGCGAGGACGTAGGTCTTCCTAAAGGTCAGATGGGTAACTCTGAGGTAGGTCACCTCAACATCGGTGCAGGTCGTGTGGTATATCAGGACCTCGTTAAGATCAACAAGGCTTGCGAGAGCGGTGACATCTTGAAGAATCAGGAGATCATCAATGCTTACAGCTATGCTCAGAAGACTGGTAAGAAACTCCACTTGATGGGCTTGACTTCTACCGGTGGTGTTCACTCTTCTTTGGATCACCTCTTCAAGTTGATTGAGATTGGTAAGGAATATGGTTTGAAGGAGACATACGTTCACTGCTTCATGGATGGTCGTGATACAGACCCTAAGAGCGGTAAGGGCTTCATCGAGGAGGTGCAGGCTTGCTGCGACAAGAACGGTGCACACATCGCTAGCATCGTGGGTCGTTTCTATGCTATGGACCGTGACAAGCGCTGGAACCGTGTAAAGGAAGCATACGACTTGCTCGTTGAGGGTAAGGGTAAGCAGGCTGACGATATGGTGAAGGCAATGCAGGAGAGCTATGATGAGGACGTAACTGACGAGTTCATCAAGCCAATCAATAACTCAAAGGTTGACGGTACTATCCAGGAGGGTGATGTTGTTATCTTCATCAACTACCGTAACGACCGTGCCAAGGAGTTGACACAGGTATTGACTCAGCAGGATATGCCAGAGGAAGGCATGCACACCATCAAGGACTTGCAGTACTACTGCATGACTCCATACGATGCAAGCTTCCAGGGCGTTCACATCCTCTTCCCTAAGGAGAACGTAATGAACACTCTCGGTGAGTACTTGAGCGCTCAGGGCAAGAAGCAGCTCCACACTGCAGAGACAGAGAAGTATGCTCACGTAACATTCTTCTTCAATGGTGGTCGTGAGACTCCATACGAGGGTGAGGACCGTATCCTGGTTCCTTCTCCAAAGGTAGCTACATACGACCTGAAGCCAGAGATGAGCGCTTACGAGGTAAAGGATAAGTTGGTTGGTGCTATCAACACTCAGGAGTACGACTTCATCGTTGTAAACTTCGCTAATGGTGATATGGTAGGTCACACTGGTATCTACAACGCTATCGCTAAGGCTGTTCACGCTGTTGACAACTGTGTAAAGGACGTTATCGAGGCTGCCAAGGCTAACGATTATGAGGCTATCATCATCGCTGACCACGGTAATGCAGACCACGCTATCAACGAGGACGGCACACCAAACACCGCTCACTCTTTGAACCCAGTTCCATTCATCTACGTAACTGATAACAACTCAGCTACCGTTAAGGATGGCCGTTTGGCAGACGTTGCTCCTTCTATCCTCCACATCATGGGCTTGGAGCAGCCAGCAGACATGACTGGTGAGAACTTGATTATTGACTAATAATAATTTCGGAAGTCAAGGCTTTTTTGAGCCTTGACTTCTTTAACTTAAATCATTATGGACGTAAAGATAGAAGAAAGTTGGAGACAGCATATAGAAGGAGAGTTTGACAAGCAATATTTTGTTGACCTCACAAACTTCGTGAAAGAGGAATACCTGCGTACGCCCTGTTATCCTCCTGGTCGCTTGATTTTCAATGCCTTCAATCTCTGTCCTTTTGATGATGTAAAGGTAGTGATTATCGGACAGGATCCTTACCATGAGCCGGGTCAGGCGATGGGACTGAGTTTCTCTGTGCCAGATGGAATCACTTTTCCACCATCATTGATTAATATATTCAAGGAGATTCAGATGGATCTCGGTACTCCGATGCCAGCTACGGGCGATTTAACCCGCTGGGCAAAGCAGGGAGTACTGCTTCTCAACGCCACGTTGACCGTTCGTGCCCATCAGGCAGCGAGCCATCAGCGCAAAGGCTGGGAGGAGTTTACCGATGCTGCCATCAAGGCGCTCAGCAAGGATAAGGAGCACCTGGTGTTTATCCTTTGGGGCGGTTATGCCCGAAGCAAGGCGAAACTCATCGATACGAGCAAGCATCTGATATTGGAGAGCGTGCATCCTTCGCCATTATCAGCCAATAGAGGCGGCTGGTTTGGCAATCATCATTTCTCCCGCTGCAATGCATATCTGCAGCAGAACGGAATTGCGCCTATCCAATGGTAGGTACACCTATTTTTATATATAGCTATCCACTTATGGGTAGCTATCCTTATTTTTATTATACACTCAAAGAAATTTATTCATCTCAAAAAACATTATGAAGAAAGACGAACTGCGTATTCTGCAGGTGGGCAACGTATTGGTTTCACCTGATATTATCACCGAAAAATTCTGTTGCGACCTTGATGCCTGCAAGGGCGAGTGCTGCATCGAAGGCGATGCGGGAGCTCCTGTTACCCTGGATGAAATCATGGAGATAGAGAATGCGCTCGATGTAGTTTGGGATGATCTCTCAGCTTCTGCCCAGGCTATCATTGATAAGCAGGGTGTGGCTTATACCGATATTGAAGGCGATTTGGTAACGAGCATTGTGAATGGTAAGGATTGTGTGTTTACCTGCTATCAGGACTTGAAAGATTTAGGCGATGGACATACGATTTCTAACTGTTGTCTCTGTGCTCTGGAGCGTGCTTATCGCGAAGGAAAGTCGAAGTTCAAGAAGCCTATCTCCTGTGCCTTGTATCCTATACGTGCCAAGGATTTCGGCAACGAGGTGTATGGCATCAACTATAACAAATGGCGTATATGCAAGGATGCCATCAAGAAAGGAGAGGAGTTGAATCTTCCGGTTTATAAGTTCTTGGAGGGTCCGTTGGTAGAGAAATTCGGCAAGGAATGGTATGATGAGCTTTGCGAAGTGGCAGAGCAAGTACTTGCGGATTTGGAAGATTAAGTTCTGTTAGAGACTTTGGAAGATAATAGTTCCGAAGTCTTTTTTTGTTTTATAAAAAAGAGATTTCGAAACGCTGTTGAGCTTATTCCGAAATCTCTAATCCTTCTATATTTGTGATATTACTTCTTCTGAAGCCTTTATCCCAAGTTATCACGAAATCTTTTTGATGCTCAGCATGGATGCGGTAATAGGCTTGTTCGTCCATTTCGCCACTGCATACATATTGGTTTCCGTTAATATGAAGTGTTGTTCCTTTGCTGGCATTGCGTATCGTGAGCCGGATGGTTCCACGGAACGGACGCCCGAAGTCTATACGGCATCCCTGATGATCGAATTCCTCCTCGTATGGTTCTAATACCATTTGAAGTTTGTTCTGGGTGAGGTATGGCAGCTGGTCTACAAAGATATACTTTACCGTATCATTGAAGGCACCTGTCGGATGAACCCATCCTGAAGATTGGTATTCAGCCGATTTCCACTCAGTAGTGTATATTCTATTATCAAAGTGTTCTTTTTCGTTGTAACTGCACCCCTTCAGCGGTTTGCACCACCATGTTTCGTCTGCTTTATGATAAAAAGGAACAGAGTCAGTATACCAGCCATAAAATTCCAATGACAGTTGTTTGCTTTTGCTTCTTGTTCTTCCTGGTGCATACCAGACTGCGATGATATTCTCTCCCTTTTTCAGATATCTGGAGATATCTGTAGATTGCATCAGAAGGATGCTGTCTCTGGCTCCTTCGTTGAAAATGCTTGGCGTAACATTTCTTTCGTTGATGTATAGACGGGTATTTCCTCCACTTGCCATGCTTATCTCAGCCTTTAAAGGCTTTTGGTCAAGATGATAGATTTTCCTGTATAATATCTCAGAAGAATCGTTGGGGAATGGGTATGATACCCAATGGGTACCGAATTCCTGTGCATAGGAATTCAGTACCCAGAGAGTTGTAAAGATGAGAATTGTAAAATATCTCATAGATGATTATTTGTCTATTTTATGAGTTTTGTTTCGCCAGCCTTGAAACTTAATGCTTTCAACTTACCATTATACTTGACGGTCAGGTTACCGGCATTCTTGCTGGTGATGGAAACTTTGCTGACTTTTCCATTGTTCCATACGAGATCAATCTCGTAGTTTCCTCGCGCTTTGATACCCTTAATTTCGCCTGCTGGCCATTCTTTAGGTAGAGCAGGAAGAAGATGCATAGTCTCGCCATCGCATTGCATCAGCATCTCACATATACCTGCTGTGCCTCCGAAGTTGCCATCAATCTGGAATGGTGGGTGAGCATCGAAGAGATTTGGATAGGTTCCTCCTGAAGGGCGATTCTTCGGATTGTTGTAATTGCCCGGATGTACATAGTTAAGCAATTTCCTGATCATAGAATATGACTTGTCTGCTCTGTGCAGGCGAGCCCATAAACTGATGCGCCATCCTGTGCTCCAACCGGTAGAGAAGTCTCCTTTTATCTCAAGAGTCTTGGCAGCAGCTGCAGCTAAATCAGGGGTCTTATCTAATGAAATCTGATAGAATGGGTGTAACCCGAGGAGGTGTGACTGGTGGCGATGATGCCAATCCTGGTCATCCCAATCGTAATACCATTCCTGCAGGTTGCCTCGCTTTCCTATCTGATAAGGGTGGAGACGATTGATAGCCTCCTGTAACTTTGCCTGATAAGCTTGATCAATACCGAGGATCTGAGCACCTTTGAGTGTGTTTTTAAACAATTCTCTCAAGATGGCAAGATCGGCGGTACCTCCATAGAAACTGCAGCCTTGATAGCCCTTGTCGGTGATATATTCAGCCTCTGGTGAAGTGCAAGGGGCAGTAATCAGTTCGCCCGGCTTCTTTGGGTTCTCTATCATCCAGTCAAGCATGAAGTCTGCTGCACCTTTCATCAATGGATAGGCTGTCTTGCGCAGATATTCCTTATCGCGGGTGTAATCGTAGTGATCCCATAAGGTTTGTACAAGCCAGGCCCCTCCCATGTTCCAGTTGCTCCACTTAGGACTTTCTTTCTTGGTTCCAACTGGGTTTGTCATCGCCCATGCATCAGTGTTGTGTCCACCGCACCAGCCATTTTCAATTCCATAATAGTGCTTTGCTGTATATTTTCCTGTTACAGACATGGCTTTCACCAGTCCGTCTACAGGCATTACTAGTTCAGACATATTGGTAACTTCTGCTGGCCAATAGTTTTCTTCCAGGTTGATGTTGATGGTGTAGTTTCCACGCCAAGGAGATTTTCGTGCCGGAGCCCAAAGACCCTGAAGATTGGCCGGAATGCCGGGAGTTCTCGAACAGCTGATCAGAAGATATCTTCCATATTGGAAGTATAGCATTTCCAGGTAAGGATTTTGCTCTTCTTTCTCTGTGTAATCAAAGAGTTGCTGGTCGGTGGTTCGTCTGTTGTCGAACTTAGCTCCCTTGAGTGCAAACTTGGCACGGTTGAAGATGTTCTGATAGTCGGTTATATGACGCTGTTTTAACTCTGGATAGGTATAGTTGACCAAGTGCCAGGCATTGTCGTTAACCTTTTCAATATATGGAGCTCCTTCTTTTACAGGATGCTTGTCGAATCCGTTGTAGCTGGTTTCATTCACTAAATAGATAACCGCTTCGCTTACGTCCTGCAGATGGAGAGTAGAATCAGAGGCTGTAATGGTTCCGTCCTGGTTCTTGATGCTGAGGATGGAGCAGAAGTGGGTACTGTTCTCAGGCTTTCCCATAGCATGCCCCGTGATGGTGAGCTGCTTATTGGAAGCTTTTACCTGATGAGGAATTAGAGAGGTGAGAGAGATATCGCAGTTGATGGCTTTCTTCTGGGAAGCTGTCAGGCGAATAGCAATCATCTTGTCCGGATGTGATGCGAAATACTCTCGCTGGTATTTTATTCCCTCTCTTGTATAACTCAATGTAGCCATAGCGTTGTCAAGGCTCAATTCGCGCTTGTAGTTGCTGAATTGTCCTTTATTTGCATCTTTGATATTGATGATGGCAAGTGGCTGATAATATTCTGAATTGTGTCCTTGTACATGCAGTTGTAGAGAATCGGCTGCCTTGTAATCCTCTTTGAACAGAGCCTCGCGGATCTTAGGTATCCATTTGTAGGCATCCCCTCCTTCCTCGCGATTGACAGGCTTTCCTGTCCACAAGGTGATGTCGTTGAGATAGATAGAGTCATTGTTGGCTCCACCATAAATCAATGCACCTAACTTGCCGTTACCGATAGGTAGCGATTCTTCAAAGGCTGTAGCCGGCTTATTGTACCAAAGCTTCAGCGGTGGAATATTACTCTTCGGGGCAGCCTGAAGTGTGCCTGCTGCAGAGAGTAATAGGCAAGAGATAAGTAAATGTTTCATAAGTTGGTTTGTTGGGTTTTATACAAGCAGAGGCTGTGTCATTTGTAGGTAAATGGCACAGCCCCTTATGTAAATTAGTTGAATTGTCTTAAGCGTCGATGTTTGCGTATGTGGCATTCTGCTCGATAAATTCGCGGCGTGGTTCCACATCATCACCCATCAACATAGAGAAGATCTCATCAGCCTGGGCTGCGTTCTCGATAGTAACCTGTTTGAGCAAGCGTGTAGATGGGTCCATAGTGGTTTCCCAAAGCTGCTCTGGGTTCATCTCACCCAAACCTTTGTATCGCTGGGTGTGGATGTTCTTGTCTTCTAATCCATCTCCATACTTGTCGATGAATGCTTGGCGCTGCTGTTCTGTATAGCAATATTCGCTTACCTTGCTGCGATAAGTACACTTGTAGAGTGGTGGGGTAGCGATATACAGATGGCCTTCTTCGATAACCTTTGGCATGAAACGATAGAAGAGTGTCATAATCAGTGTGTCGATGTGAGAACCATCGACGTCGGCATCGGTCATGATAATAATCTTGTCGTAACGCAACTTGTCTGTATTAGCCTCCTTGCTGTCTTCGCCGTCTACACCGAAACGGACACCGATACTCTGGATGATGTTCATGACAGACTCCGCTTCGAATACCTTGTGCCACTGTACCTTTTCTACGTTCAGAATCTTACCACGCAATGGGAGAATAGCCTGACGGAAACGGTCGCGACCCTGCTTGGCAGAACCACCGGCGGAATCACCCTCGACGAGGAAGATTTCGCATTCCTTAGGGTCCTTCATTGAACAATCGGCAAGTTTACCAGGAAGACCACCACCTGTCATGAAGTTCTTGCGCTGTACGCTCTCACGTGCCTTGCGGGCAGCGATGCGGGCAGTAGCAGCCAGGACAACCTTTTCGCAGATGCGCTTAGCCTCGTCTGGATGCTCCTCCAGGTAATCAGACAAAGCCTCGTTTACAGCCTGCTGAACGGCACCCTGTACCTCGCTGTTACCGAGCTTGGTCTTGGTCTGTCCCTCAAACTGAGGTTCAGCTACCTTGATGGAGATAACGGCAGTAAGACCCTCGCGGAAGTCTTCTGGTGCAATCTCTACTTTTGCCTTTTCAATCTGCTTAGAGATGGTTGGGTCAGCTTCTGCGTAAGCCTTCAAGGTGCGGGTCAACGCCATACGGAAACCAGTCAGGTGGGTACCACCTTCAATGGTGTTGATGTTGTTAACGTATGAGTGGATGTTCTCTGAGTAATCAGTATTGTACATCACAGCAATCTCGATAGGAATACCCTGCTTCTCTGTCTTCAGATAAATAACATCATCGAAGAGATGAGTGCGGTGACGGTCTACGTAACGGACGAATTCCTTCAAACCATCCTTAGCGTGGAAAACCTGCTCCTTGGTCTTACCTTCCTCGTCAGGGCGCAAATCTTTCAAGGTAATCTTGATGCCTGCATTAAGGAAAGCTAACTCGCGCATACGGTTGGCGATGATATCCCATTTGTAGACGGTGTGAGTAAAGATGGTTGGATCTGGCCAGAACTGCTGGCGTGTACCGCGCTTGTTGGTCTCACCTACCACCTTAACCGGATAGAGAGGCTTACCCTTCTCATATTCCTGCTGGTAGATTTTGCCGCCACGGAACACCTGTGACAACATGTGGGTAGAAAGTGCATTCACACAACTTACACCCACACCATGTAAACCGCCAGATACCTTGTAAGAACCCTTGTCGAACTTACCACCTGCGTGAAGCACGGTCATAACGACTTCGAGGGCTGATTTATGTAGTTTCTCGTGCATATCCACAGGGATACCACGACCATTGTCTTCTACGGTGATAGAGTTGTCTTCGTTGATGGTAACTTCGATGTCGGTACAGTAGCCCGCCATTGCTTCGTCAATAGAGTTGTCTACTGTCTCGTTTACCAAGTGATGAAGACCCTTCTCGGAGATGTCACCAATATACATCGCCGGACGTTTGCGAACAGCTTCCAGGCCTTCCAGAACCTGAATGTTACTCGCAGAGTAATTATTTGCGTTGTTTTGATTTTCTGCCATTTTAGTATTGTCTTATTTCCGTGCAAAGATACTAAAAAAAGCTGAGAAACAGGAACTTTTGTTTGTGAAAAATCACCAAAAAGTGAAGAAAAAACGTAGAATGTGAACTTTAGCGGCAAAAGTGTCTTGAAAAAGCTGTTTAATAATCGTTTTGCGCGTTTTTATAGGGTATGTTGTAGTATAAACTAGTTGTGATGGGAAGATTTTATGATGCAGGAAATGGGTAGTCGGGTTCATAGAAAAAGAATAAGGCTGCGACCCCTATAAAGGATTGCAGCCTTATTTATTTCTTTGCTTTGACTTATAAGTTAGGCCAACTTAGCGATGTGCTTTGTAAGACCAGACTTCAAGTTTGCAGCCTTGTTGTCGTGGATAACGTTGATCTTAGCCAACTTGTCTAAAAGCTTCTGAACTGTAGGATAGAGCTTTGCAGCCTCTTCCTTGTCAGACATGTTGCGCAACTTGCGGACAGCATTGCGCATAGTCTTTGCATAATACTTATTGTGCAAAACCTTCTTCTTGTCCTGACGGATTCTCTTGATTGATGATTTGTGATTTGCCATCTTCTTTATGTTATTTTTTTTATTTCTTAAATGTTTGTAGTCCCTAGCAGAGTCGAACTGCTCTTTAGAGAATGAAAATCTCTCGTCCTAACCGATAGACGAAGGGACCATTGCTTATTTGCGGGTGCAAAGTTACTACTTTTATTTGAATCTAGCAAATTTTTTGTGGAAAATTTTCGCTAAATGCGCATTTTTTTGTATTTTTGCCCTGTTTTTCACTAATATTAGGCAAAATGGAGATAAAAACTAGTGCTATCGTGTTGCAAACCATCAAGTATGGAGACTCTCAACTTATCGTGGATTTCTTCACCGAAAAGTTGGGAAGACTCTCTTTTATGGTGCGTGTACCTAAGTCATCGAAGGGAAAGATAAAACGGCAACTTTTCCAACCGTTCATGGTCTTGAATCTCGAATTTGATTATCGCCCTAAGTCAAATCTGCAGCGTCTTAGAGATGTCTCGATTCTGATTCCATTTGTTGATATCCCTTTTTCTCCATACAAACTGGGCATTTCCATGTTCTTGGCAGAACTGCTTTCGTATGCCACCCGTCATGAGCAGGCTAATGGCGTGCTCTATCTTTTCGTACAGAACAGTATCGAATGGTTAGACCGGGCTAAAGGTTCTATTGGTAATTTCCATATTGTCTTTATGATACAGCTGTCTTTTCATTTAGGCTTTATGCCCAATATAGAAAGCGGTATGTCTGGCGATTATTTTGATTTGGTAGATGGATGTTTTGTTGCTCATGTTCCTTCCCACGTACATTATTTAAATAAGGAAGATTCTATGCGGCTTGTGTCTTTGCTTCGTTTAGAGTATAAAACAATGCACCTCTACACAATGTCCCGTATCGAACGGAACAGGTGTGTAGAGGTGATATTGGAGTATTATAAACTTCATTTGCCAGGTTTCCCGGAAATGAAGAGTTTTGCTGTTCTTCAGGAACTGTTTGCTTAGTCTTTTCAGGTTTCCTCGCTTGCTTGATGTAAACGGGAAACAGACGTTGGCTATGTCCTCTGTTTAGGCAAAACTGATGACGCCCTGTACAGAAGAAGCATCATCGTTATTGTCTTCTTTTGGCTCTGTGTTGCCAGAAGCAATATTGCGGATCTCTTCCAGAGTCTGTCGGGTACGCTTATAGGTTGGCGTGTTTTCAACCTGTAGGATGACATCCTCGTTGTCAAGATCTTCCTGGCGGAACAGGAAAATGTGCGGGTGACGCTTGTACTGGGTTGTATTGCCATCGCTGCCATAATAGCGCTTGCGGCGGTCTTCTCTTTCAGCACGTTTCTCCTCTTCTTCAGCGAGACGGCGAGATTCTTCCTCCGTATGCTTCTTGAGATGGCGGTTCATGCCCTCTACATCCTCGAGTCCAAAACCGGTTGCAAGAACGGTTACCTTTACGCGGCTTCCCAATTCAGGGTCAATGGCAAGACCCCATTTCAATTCGAAGTCGTCGCCGAATTTCTCCATAAAGTCGTTGACATCATTCATCTCGTCCATGGTCAAGCCTGGATTATCCTTCTTCTCGCTTGCAAATGCGATGCTGAGCAGAATCTTCTTTGAGTTGAATACGTCATTATCGTTAAGGAGTGGTGAGTTCAAGGCATCTTCTATTGCCTTCTTCACTCTTCCTTCTCCCTCGCCGTAACCTGTACTCATGATAGCCACACCACCATCCTTCAGTACGGTCTTCACGTCATTGAAGTCGAGGTTGATGAGACCATGTACTGTAATGATTTCAGCGATACTCTTGGCAGCCACACTCAAGGTGTCGTCTGCTTTGCCGAAGGCATCGAGAACGGCAAGGTCTGGATAAATCTGGCGGAGACGTTCGTTGTTGATTACCAGCAAGGCATCTACATGCTTTGACATTTCCTCCACACCATCCAATGCCTGGTCAATCTTCTTTGGACCTTCGAAACGGAAAGGAATGGTTACGATACCAACGGTAAGAATGCCTAACTCCTTACTTACTCTGGCGATGACAGGTGCTGCACCTGTACCGGTACCACCACCCATACCTGCTGTGATGAATGCCATCTTGGTTCCATCGTTGAGCATATTCTTGATATCCTCAAGGGTCTCTTCGGCAGCCTGGCGTGCCTTGGCAGGTTTGTTACCTGCACCCAGACCTTCCTTACCTAACTGCAGGTGTACAGGTACTGGTGAGTCGTTAAGCGCCTGGTTGTCGGTGTTGCAGAGCACGAAGCTAACGTCGTGGATACCTTCGCGATACATGTGGTTGACGGCATTTCCACCGCCACCACCAACACCAATCACCTTGATGATGCTATTTTCTTTTTCTGGCTCCCCAAAGTCAAGGATATGAGGAGTGTTTCCATTATCTAGCATAGTTGTATAATCTTTATAGGGTTTATCAATCTGATTCTATTATCTGCCTCGTTGTGAAATCTGTTTTCTGATAGCCGTTTTGGCATCTTATTCTTCCTCAGAAATGGTATCTTTCACAAACTTCTTGAAACCTCTCATCATTTTATGGATGAGACTGTTTTCCTTGCGTTTCTTTTCTTCCTCTTCTGCTTCTTTTTCAGCCAGAAGTCTTGCCTCTGCTTCTTCCAGTTCTTTCTGCTTGCGGGCTGCCTCATCAGCAGCCGCTTTTTCAGCCGCCGTCAGAACCACGCCCTTGCCGGCTGTCTCGTTAGGATTTCTTGGAGCCTTGTGCTGCTCGGCTGCAAGTGGTTTCTCTGCTGAATTGCTGAAGAGATCTGTGCCGATTTCTTCACCAGCACAATTCATGTCACCCTTAGCCAAGAGTCCCAATACGGTGTTCATTGTACCATCGTGGTTGGTAATCTTAGGATCCTTGGAGTTGACAGTTTGAGAAACAAACTTGGCGATGCGTACCTTGTCGATGTGGGTATGTGTCTTGAAAACCTTATCGATCTCAGGCATGTTGCTGCCGCCACCTGTAAGGATGATACCACCCAACAGCTTATCTGAGAATTCCACAGGAATCTGGAACCATGCGTTTTCTACGATTTCCTCTACGCGTGCTTCTACGATTTCGATGAACTTCTTGCTTTCAACCACTCTATCCTTGTCGATAGGGTAGTTCAGGGTTGGGTCGATATTGTTGATATCGGTATAAGCCTTGGCATACTTGAGCTTCATCTTTTCTGCATCAGGCTCTTCAATCTGAAGACAAGTTAAGTCTTTGGTCACGTTGCCGCCGCCCAATGGGATGACAGAGAGATGACGGAGTATACCTTTATAATATACAGAAACGGTTGTCGTGTCGGCACCCAAGTCAACAAGCATACATCCTGCACGCTTTTCAGAGTCTGTCAATACGCTGTCAGCCATAGCCAAAGGAGCGAGATACATTTCTGCAATTGGAATGTTGGCATTCTCAAAACAGGTATTGATATTGTTATAGAAGTTCTTGCGCCAAAGTATATTCAGGAAGATGCCTTCCAGATGGTTACACTGTATTCCTACAGGGTCTATCTGGTATTGGTTGTCTATCTTGTATTCCTGAGTTGCAGCATCCAGAATTTCCTGGTCCGGATAGGTCATGTTGCGGTTGATATCCATCAGTTCATTGATCATCTCTTGTGAGATGATGGTGTTACCTGGGAGATCTTTGACAATGACGTTCTTGATACTGCGTATAGAGCGACCGCCCACGCCTACATAGACCTGGACGATATCTTGTTTCAGTATATTTTTCAACTTCTTGATGATGTTGGTCAAACATTGGCAGGTTTTGTCAATGTTATAGATCACACCCTTTCTGATGCAAGAAGATGAATCTTCCTCTACGGTGGCAAGTACGGTGATGCTGCCGTCCAAATTCTTCTGACCTGCTATACCTGTCATCTTAGATGAGCCAAGTTCGATAGCTACAATAAATTCCTTTGGCATAGTTCTTATGTGTTATCTTAATCTGTTTCTATTTTCTAATTAGCTATTTTTATGCTTTTTACATATAATCTGGTTGTCGAATTCGATATTGATATACGAATACTTGTTCCAACCAGCTTGTGAGAGTCCATACTTATAGAATTTCTCTAATCGATTCATCTTCTTGTTGACGAAATCGTTGATGGCTTGCTCCCGTTTGTCGATGAGGTTGGTCTCTGGCAGGTTACCTATATATATAATGTGGTTGCCTACTCGCGGTACCAGTTCTATTCCTCTGTCAGGCAGAACATTGATCTGTTCTATCTGGTTTCGCCAGAGCTCGTTTGTCATCAGCGCTTTGCTTAGCAATGAGATGTATTTTTTAGCATACCACTTGTTGATGTAGCCCGTTGCGATGATGATGTCGCACGTATAGTTCGTGTTGGGCATAATCTGATTGTGGTCATCAATGTAATAGTCCTCGTTGCTGATGCTTTTGATCCTGACGATTGGCATGCGTTGGGTGAGGTAGATGTCTACAAGACCATCCTGAGTCTTTGAGCATTCTGCCGTCTTGACGAAAGGACTGGTCTTCAAGGTTTCTTCTATCTTGCGGGCGTTCACCTCTTTGAGCGGTTCCCCCAGCGGATAGAGTTTCCTTGTTTCCAGTCGTTTCTTGATTTCCTTCGCATTCAGAAAGCCATTGGTCATCTCATCTTGTATGTTGATGTTCACCTTGGTGCATACCAACTTCGTTTCATCAGGTTTGTTAAACCTGGTGAAAGCGAATACCAGATAAGTACCGAGTACTAAATCCAGTGCGATGATGATGGTTTTCTTCCAATTGATATGCATTTATTTTTCTTCAAGTATTTTGGTAATTTGTGGAACATAGTTGTCCAAATCGCCAGCTCCTAAGATAACTAGAACATCGAAGTCTCGATTCTTTACCAGGTCAAGAACGTCTTCTTTGTGAATCATGCTCTTTTCTACACCTGGTCTCAGATTGTCGTAGATAAGCTTGGAGGTTACTCCTGGAATAGGCTGCTCGCGAGCTGGATAGATGTCGCAGAGAATTACCTCGTCCAAAAGACTCAAACTATTGGCGAAATCTTGATAGAAGTCGCGGGTTCTAGTATACAAGTGAGGCTGGAAGATGGCTGTTATCTTACGGTCCTTGTATAACTCTCTGATACTCTTAGCACTCTGATATATCTCCTTTGGATGATGAGCATAATCAGACAGGAATACCAGTTTGTTATTCTTGATCTTAAAGTCGAAACGGCGGTCAACTCCTCCGTAGGTCTTCATGCCGTTACGGAGTTCATTGGCTGTACAACCATTCAACTGTGCCATTGCCATTGCTGCCACACCATTTGTGATGTTGATAGGCACAGGCTGTCCGAGTTCTACGCCCGTTACGTTCTCGATAGGAGAAATGAAATCAAAGGTGATACCTCCATTCTCTATCTTGATGTTCTCAGCGTGGAAGTCGCCCTCGTCCTGGCTGTATTCGTATATCTTGACACCGTCTTGTACGTGTTGCTTCATCTCCAGACCTTTGTGGATGATGAGTGCACCGCCCGGTTGGATCAGTTCTGTATAGTGACGGAAACTCTCCAGATAGGCCTCCTTGGTGCCGTAGATGTCGAGATGGTCTGGGTCTGTAGCTGTGATGACGCTCATCCATGGGCGCAACCAGTGGAAACTGCGGTCAAACTCATCTGCTTCAATGACAACATAGTCGCTCTTGTCGGAGAGGATATAGTTGGTGCCATAGTTCTTTGAGATACCTCCCAGGAAGGCATTACAGTCAATATGGCTTTGGTGCATGATGTGAGCACACATGGTAGATGTTGATGTCTTTCCGTGTGTACCCGCTACGCACAGTCCCTTATGTGTACGGGTTAATGTACCCAGAACCTGAGCTCGCTTCTCGATGGTGAAGCCATTCTCATGGAAGAAAACCAGTTCCTTGTGTTCTGCAGGAATTGCCGGTGTGTAGACTACCAATGTTGTCTTGGCGTCCTTGCAGGCTTCTGGTATGAGGTCAACATTCTCCTCATAGTGGATAAGCATTCCCTCTTTCTCCAACTCATGAGTTAGATTGGATGGAGTCTTGTCATATCCGGCTACAACCAACTTCTTGCTGAGGAAGTATCTGGCGATGGCGCTCATTCCGATGCCGCCCGCTCCTACAAAATAAACTGCTTTAATATCTTTTATTTCCATTACTTTGTTGCTAATTTGATTACTTCGTCGGCGATGACGTCGGCAGAGTTCTTTAATCCTAATTTCTTGATATTCTCACAGAGCGAAGCAAGCTTAGCCTCGTCTTTTACCGTGTCAACTGCTTTCTTGAGCAATACCTCTGGTGCATCGGCATCCTTTACATAGATGGCAGCATCTTTGTTGACTAATGCCATGGCGTTCTTGGTCTGGTGGTCTTCTGCCACATTAGGGCTTGGAACCAGGATAACCGGTTTGCCGATGAGGCAGAACTCGCTGATACTGCTGGCACCTGCGCGGCTGATAACCAGGTCGGCTGCCTTGTAAGCTGCACCCATGTCGCTGATGAAATCAGTAACCTTGAGCATTGGCAGCTCCTGACCTTTCAGTTGCTCCATGATGGCAGCATTATAGTATTTACCTGTTTGCCAGATAAACTGTACGCCGCTTTCTTTCACCAGGTCGAGGTGCTGGAGCACACTCTCGTTGATGGTTCTTGCGCCAAGGCTGCCACCTACGAGCAAGATGGTCTTCTTTTCAGGGTCGAGACCGAATTGCTTGCGTGCTTCTTCCGGGGTGATGGTAGTTTCCAATACATTCTGGCGAACAGGATTACCGGTCATGATAATCTTGTCTGCAGGGAAGAAACGCTCCATTCCTTCGTAAGCCACACAGATTTTTTCAGCCTTCTTGGCCAAGAGCTTATTGGTTACACCAGCGTATGAATTCTGCTCCTGGATGAGGCAAGGTATTCCTTTGCTGGCACAAACATTGAGAGTCGGACCGCTAGCATAGCCACCTACGCCCACAGCTGCCATAGGCTTGAAGTTTTTGATGATGCTCTTTGCCATGTGCTGACTCTTCCATATCTTGAAGAGCACGGCGATGTTCTTGAGCAGATGCTTTCTGTCAAAGCCGCAGATAGGCAAGCCCTTGATCTCATAACCCGCAGCAGGTACACGCTGCATTTCCATTCTGCCGAGTGCACCCACAAACAAAATCTTAGCATCAGGGCGTTTTGCCTTGATGGCATTTGCAATGGATACGGCAGGGAAGATGTGACCACCTGTGCCGCCTCCGCTTATGATAATTCTTAATTCATTATTCATATCCGTTCATGTTTATAACGCAAAGGTATAAAAAAATATCGATTTAACGGCATTTTCTGCCATTTTTTCACCTTAATTTATAAAACTCTTGTCAGGCAGCCACCATTTTGCTGTCGTCGAGCTCATTTTGAGGTATCTCTTTCTTCTTGGCTGTTCTACTGATACTCAGGATGATGCCCAGGTACAGACAGTTGATGATGGTAGATGTACCACCTCTACTGATGAGTGGTAGTGGCTGTCCTGTAACTGGAGCCAAACCTACTGCTACTGCCATGTTGAAGAGTGCCTGGGTAACCAGCATGATGGCGAGGCCCATGCAGAGGAATGCTGGAAAATTGTTCTCACACCTGTTGGCTATTCTGCCAGCTCTGAACAGGAGGATGATGTAGAGGAATGCAACCAGTGCGGCTCCCCATATACCCATCTCTTCGATGATGATGGCATAGATGAAGTCTGAGAACGCCTGTGAGAGGAAGTCTCTTTCTACTGAGTTTCCAGGCCCTTTGCCTACGATGTTGGAAGAGGCGATGGCGATGTTGGCATGTGCCACTTGGGCATCTTTGTCGAGATCGACATCCTGTGGGGCTACAGGCTTTGAGTTCATAAACTTGTCAATACGGGCTTTCCAGGTGTCGGCTCTATGGAACATCTTTTCTGCCATGTTAGGCTTGTTCTGTTCCTGCTCAACCTTCTCGGTCAGCGTATTTTCCGGTTCATTGCCCTCTTCGCCCTTGTCCTGTCCTACTATCATGATACCTGCAAAGGCTGTGACGATGACAATCATGCACAGTCCCACCAGCTTGCCAATCTGGTTCATCGGCACTCGTCCGATGAGCATCATGGCTAAGATTGTGATACTGAGGAGCATGGCTGTGGATAAGTTTTCCAGTCCGATGAGAATAACAAATGGAGCAGTTGCTACAAGTATGAACTTGAAAGCCTTCCTGTTGGCTCCCTGAGTTGTTTGCATAGCACTAAGAATCTGAGCAACAGCCAGTACTACCGCTCCCTTCGCTATCTCAGAAGGCTGGAATTGTATGCCCATCAGAGAGAACCATCGGGAGGCTCCGTTGGTAGATTGACCGGTAGCCAAGACCAGGACGAGTAACAGTAATGAGATGCCCATCACGACGGGGGTAACAATCTTGAAGTACTTGCATTTCACCTTGAGCATGCAAATCATGGTGAACAGACCGCCTCCCAAGAGCAAGATGTGGCGGATGACAGGTGCCATGTAGTTTCCTGTCTTGAACGACAAGGAGCTGGAGGCAGAATATACCTCCACGATGCTTATCATACAGAGAAAGAAGAAGACCATCCAGATCACCTTGTCTCCCTTGAAAATATTACCAATGCTCTTGTTATTCATTTCTTTATAGTTCTATCTGTTCTATTGTTGAAAACTGTTATTCTCCGATAGCTCTTGCCAGCGCCTTAAACTGCTCGCCTCTATCTTCCATGTTCTTGAAGAGATCGAAACTTGCGCAGCATGGACTGAGGAGTACGGTATCGCCCGGCTTTGCCAATTCCTGGCAGGCTGCCACGCAATCCTTCATGCTGTGAGTGTCGCGTACAGGGATGCCGAGTGCGTCAAAGTTGTCGTGCAACTTCTGGTTGTCGGCTCCGAGATATACGATACCGGCACATTTCTCCTTTACCAGGTCCTTGATCTGGTTATAGTCATTTCCCTTATCCTTACCGCCGATGATGAGGATGGTAGGGGTGGTCATACTCTCCAGCGCATACCAGCAGGCATCTACGTTGGTAGCCTTTGAATCGTTCACATAGTAAACGCCCTGGTACTTGCCCACTTTCTCCAGACGGTGCTCTACACCAGGGAAGTCGCTCAAGCCTTTGTGCAGGGTCTCGTGGTCGATGCCTACGATGTTGCATGCCAGACCTGCAGCCAGACTGTTATAGATGTTATGCTTGCCGCGTAGACTCATGTCTGCCTGTGGCATTTCGAAGTCTGAAGGGAAGTTGAGTTTGTATTTGCCGTCTTCGATAAAGCCAACGCAACCCTCCTCCTTGAACTCAGAGAATGGGCAGAGATGTGACTTGAGGTTGTACTTAGCCAGCTCCTTTGTAACGATAGGATCATCGTTCCAGAAGATGAAGCTGTCTTCCTCTGTCTGGTTCTGGGTGATGCGCATCTTGGCATCGGTATAGTTCTGCATCTTAAACTCATAGCGGTCCAGATGGTCTGGAGTGATGTTGAGCAGGATGGCCACATTGGCACGGAACTCATACATATTGTCGAGTTGGAAACTGCTCAGCTCGATGACGTAGTACTTATGAGGAGTTTCAGCCACCTGAAGGGCCAGACTCTTTCCGATGTTGCCTGCCAGACCTACATCATAGCCAGCCGACTTGATGATGTGGTAAATCAGCGAGGTAGTGGTTGTCTTACCGTTACTTCCCGTGATACAGATCATCTTGGCATCAGTATATCTGCCCGCAAATTCTATTTCGCTGATGATAGGTGTACCCTTAGCCATCAGTTTCTGTATCATAGGTGCTTCCTTAGGAATACCCGGACTCTTGATGACTTCATCTGCATCTAAAATCTTTTCTTCTGTATGGTGACCTTCTTCCCATTCGATGTTGTGGTCATCCATCAACTTCTTGTAGTTATCCTTGATCTTTGACATGTCTGAAACAAAGACCTCGAATCCCTCTTTCTTTGCCAGCACGGCTGCACCTGCGCCACTTTCGCCAGCTCCTAAAATTACAATTTTGCTCATTGTCTTATTCTCTATACTTGTCGGGCTGATAAGAGCCTGTATTTTATCTGATCTTCAATGTGATGATGGTCAATGCTGCCAGAATGATGGTTACAATCCAGAAACGGATGGTAATCTTTGATTCATGGAAGCAGTTGCGAGGCTTCTTCCACAGATACTTGCAGTCAGGATCCAGCTGACTGTCCTGTGTGCGGAAGTTGTCGTGGATAGGTGTGCGCTTGAAGATACGCTGCTTCACACCTCTCCGCTTTCCTATCTTGTAATAGTAAACCTGCATCATCACGCTGAGGCTTTCTACGAAGAAAATACCGCAGAGGATAGGCAGCATCAGCTCCTTGTGGATGATGATGGCACCTACTGCGATGATACCGCCGATGGTCAGCGAACCCGTATCGCCCATGAATACCTGGGCAGGGTAGGCGTTGTACCAGAGGAAACCGATGAGGGCTCCGATGAAGGCACAGAAGAATACTACCAGTTCCTCAGAACCAGGAATATACATGATATTGAGGTAGGCGGCAAACTCGATGTGCGACGACACATACGCAAGTATGCCTAGCGCCACACCTATGATGGCGGAGTTTCCGGCACACATTCCGTCCATACCATCGTTGAGGTTGGCACCGTTTGATACGGCTGTTACAACGAAGATGGTCATGATGACGAAGAGAATCCAGCCTGCTGCTACCTTGTACTTACCGCAGAAACTGGTGATGCTGGAATAGTCGAGGTTGTGCTCCTTGACGAATGGGATGGTAGTCTTCAGCGATTTTCTTGCTTCCGTACGATGCTTTACCACCGTTTCCTGTCCCTGTTGCTCGATGGCGAGGTTCTCGTTCATCTTTACATCAGGTGAAGACCAGAGTACCAGTCCCACGATCAGGCCGATGCCAATCTGTCCTATAATCTTATATTTGCCCTTCAATCCCTCCTTGTCGCGCTTGAATATCTTGATGAAGTCGTCCATTCCACCGAGAAAGCCGAGCCATACGGTGGTGATGATCATCAGGATCAGATAGATGTTGCGCAAACGTCCGAGTAACAGTACCGGTACGAGGATAGCCAGGATGATGATGACACCACCCATAGAAGGAACGCCAATCTTCTTGACACCGAACGGGTCGATGCTGGCATCGCGCTGTGTCTCTGTAATTTGCTTGCTCTTGAGATACTTGATGAATTTCTCGCCGAACCAGGCAGAGATTACCAATGATAAAATCAGCGCAAGCAGGGCACGGAATGAGATGTAGCCCCACATGTGAGAACCTGTGATGCCCCACTGCTCCAGAAATCTAAAGAGATAGTATAACATTTTTCTTTCTTTTCTTGATTGATTTTACTTCTGTGAAATTCCGAAGATGTCGCGAATCACCTCCTTATCGTCAAAGTGGTGCTTTACGCCCTTGATCTCCTGGTAATCTTCGTGTCCCTTACCGGCTACGAGAATCACGTCGCCCTTCTTTGCCAGCATGCAGGCTGTGCGGATGGCTTCCTTGCGGTCTACGATGCTGATTACCTTCTTCATCTGCTGGGCATTGAGTCCGGCAAGCATGTCGTTGATGATGTCCTGTGGCTCTTCGAAACGTGGGTTGTCGCTGGTGATGATTACCTTATCGCTCTGCTTTACAGCCTCCTGTGCCATCAATGGGCGCTTGCCCTTGTCACGGTTGCCACCGGCACCGCAAACGGTGATGACTTCTCCGCCCTTGCCTTCGAGCACTTCGTGGATGGCGTTCAATACGTTCTCCAGTGCATCTGGTGTATGGGCATAGTCAACAATGGCGGTATAACCTTCTGGCGACTGGATTGGTTCCAGTCTTCCGCTTACGCTGTGAAGGGTACTCATCACTACGAGTACATCCTCTGGCTTCTTGCCGAGCATAATGGCTGCACCATATACGGCGAGCAGGTTGCTCACGTTGAACTTACCGATGAACTGTACGCCCACTTCTCTGCCGTCAATCTCCAGATACATGCCGCCGAAGTGACACTCCAGGATTCTGGCTCTGAAGTCTGCCATGCTGCGGGTAGAGTAGGTTTTCACGGTAGCCTTGGTGTTCTGTACCATGATCATGCCGTTCTTGTCGTCGGCATTGGTAATGGCAAAGGCAGTCTTAGGCAGTCCGTCGAAGAAAGCCTTCTTGGCGTTACGGTAGTTCTCGAATGTCTTGTGGTAATCGAGATGGTCGCGGGTCAGGTTGGTGAACAAGCCTCCGGCAAACTGCAGGCCTCCGATACGCTTCTGTGCGATGGCGTGAGAAGAGCACTCCATGAAGGCATACTCGCAGCCAGCCTCTACCATCTTGCCCAGGAGCATGTTCAGCTCGATAGGGTCTGGGGTGGTATGGTCGGCAGGGATAGCCTCGTCCTCAATGTAGTTGCAGACGGTAGAGAGCAAGCCACACTTATGGCCGAACTTGCGGAACATATTATATAATAAGGTGGCAATGGTGGTCTTACCATTGGTACCTGTTACGCCTACCAGTTTGAGCTTTCTTGAAGGGTCGCCGTAGAAGAGGGTTGCTACCTTGCCGACAGCATCCTCGGTCGAAGCGACCTGAATGTAAGTTACGCCCTCAACTTTCTCTTCAGGCATGTCTTCGCACAAAACCGACTTTGCGCCCAGTTCCAATGCCTTTGGAATAAACTTGTGACCGTCAACCTGCGTTCCCTTCATGGCAACGAAGAGATGACCTTCCTTAATCTTGCGAGAGTCGATGTTTACTCCCGTAACCTCTACATCAGCATCGCCGATTATCTGAACCGGCTCGATGTTTTTGAGTAATTCTTGTAACTTCATATCCTGTTTCTGTTTTATATTCTATATATTTTTTATCTACACCTTATTATATATAGGGTTTCAGATAACTGTTTCTGAGTTTTATTCGAGCACAATGCTGCATACGGCACCTTTCTTGATGACCGTTCCCGGCATCAGACTCTGCTTTACTACCTTTCCTCTACCTGTAATCTGGGTCTTGATGCCCCGGCTCTCCATATTGTAGATAGCGTCTCGGGCTCCCATTCCGGTAACGTCGGGTACGATTGTCTTGCCGTATTGCTTCTCCCTGATGAGCTTGATGCTGTGGTTACCCACGCGCTCTGCCTTGCCCCAGATAGGGTTGCCGTCGGCATAGCTGCCACTCCAGTTGGCATTGGTCTTGATGCCGAGGTGGCTGAGCACATAGTTGGCAGCAAGGATATTGCCTGCCTTTACGTCAGGAACGAAGACGGATGCTGAGTCGCGGGCGTCCTTTACGTCAACTTTCAGACTCTGCGCCATGATGCCTTCTGAAATCTCATGGAACACCTTACCGCACATCGTACCGCCCGAAGCAGGCAAACCGGATTTCTGTATGCAGACGATACAGCTGTAGCGTGGCGCATCGGCAGGGAAGTAGCCTGCGAAACTGATGAGATAGCTGGTTCCGCCACTCTTATATCCACCGGCACCTTTTGAAATCTGGGCTGTACCGGTCTTTCCTGCCACTTTGAAGTTAGGCGAACCGGCTTTCTTTCCCAGTCCCACGCTTACCACCTGTTCCAGGATGGTTTGCAGTTCCTTGATGCTCTTCTCCTTGGCTATCTGCTGGCGCATCACTTCAGGAGGAAATTCCATGATGGTTTCTCCGTTCTTCATTACCTTGCTCACGAATCTTGGTCGCATCATCTTGCCGTTGTTGGCGATGGTGTTGTAGAAGGTGAGGGTAGAGATAGGCGGTATCTGGGTCTCATATCCGATACTCATCCATGGCAAACTGGTCTTTGCCCAGTTGTCATACTGCCCGTTCTTGTTTCTGTGCGGCATGCGGATTCTGGCTGGCGTTGCTCCCACCAGCGGAATCTTCAGGTCGTCGTGCAGACCGGTACGGTAGATACCCTTTACGAATTTCTCCGGGTTGTTGCGGTAATGGTCGTCTATGATGCGACTCACACCGATGTTCGAACTGTACCACAGGGTCTGTGCGAGGGTCAGCATTCCGTATCCGCCTTTTCGCCAGTTGTGGTCTTTCATTTCTCTGCCGTACATCGGCCATATACCGCCACCGGTTTCTACGTGACAGGTCGTGTCTACCACTCCGTCGTCCAGCGCTACGAGGATAGAGGCTGGCTTAAATACCGAACCCGGCTCCAGAAGGTCGCTCACGGCATGGTTGTGGATTTCTCTGTATTCTCCATCGAAACATTTCTCCATGTTTACGATGGCCTTAATGTCGCCCGTAGGTACATCCATCACGATGGCTACACCCACATTGGCGTTGATTTCCTTCAGCTCGTCGATGAGTGAGCGTTCGGCAAGGTCTTGTATGCTCACATCGATGGTGGTCATGATGTCGGCTCCGTCAATAGGAGGGGTATCGGTAATGTCGAGGAACTTGTTGCGCACCTTGCGGCGATGCACGATACCGTTGGTGCCTCGCAGGATGGAGTCGTAACTCAGCTCCAGACCGAAGCGGGCGGTATCCTTGGCGCCATACATGGCTCCGATGGTACGGCCTGCCAGCGAACCGTAAGTTCTGGTTCGGGCATTATATTCTTCCCAGTGGAAACCGCTCTGGTAGGGTTTCAGGCGGAATACAGGGATGTCCTTTATCTCGGTGAAGGTGTTATAGTCTACACGCTTCGGATAAACCGGCCAGTGGCGGCTCATCTTGGCGCGACCTTCGGTGAGGTGCTTCTTGAAATCAGACTCGCTCAGATTCGGAAATATCTGGTGCAGGCAAAGACAGATGGAGTCTTGCTTGGCATCCCACAGCGAGTCGTTTTCTGCATCTTTCAGCGCCTTGAAGTCCATGAAAACCTTAAACTCCGGCAGCGAACTTGCCATCAGCTGTCCTGTGCAGCTCAAGATGTTGCCTCGGTTTGGCTTTACGGTCACGGAATCCTTCTTCTGCCGTTCTGCCACCTTCATCCAGTAATCATGCTTGGCGGTCATGATATAGAGCGCTTTACCCACTACGGCTATGGCGAAAATCGTCATGATGATGGCGATGGCGCTGTAGCGGGGCATTACTTTCTTATGATCAAATTTGCTGCTCATTCTTCGGGTACGTTTATGATGTATGGAGGTTGGGTAGCGATGTGCAGCACGCTGTCTTTGTTGTTTTTCAGCATGTCGAGCACATTACTTTCACGACTCTTCTCTGTTATCTGGCTGCTTGTAGACAGCGCTTTGTATTTGGTGTCTTGCAGTTCTTTCTGCAGTTTGTCCAACTCGATGATATCGTTCTGGATATTGTATCGGTTGGATATGTAGATAATGACAAAAAACACGATGAGGATAACGAGCCATATCTGCCGGCGTATGATTTGTGCGGTAAGAATGTCTCCACCCAGAATCTTTCGCAGCGTAAAGCTCGATGATCCTGAAGCCTCTTCCTCTATGGCTTGCTTGGCAATCACTTCCTTGAGCGAAGCCTGTGGTGCCTCCTGCTGCTGTGGCTCCTGCTGCGGAGTTTTCTGCTTCGGCGGTTCCTGTGATGCCTGTGCCTTTTCTTCGGCTATAGGCTTCTCGCTGATGTTTATGTCTTTATCGTTTATCATTTCTTTTCTGCTATTCTTAGTTTGGCGCTTCTGCTCCTAGGGTTTCTTTCCTGCTCGTCGGCATCGGGAACGATTACCTTGTTGTTCACGAGTTTGAAAGGGGTTTCTATTCTTCCGAAGAAGTCCTGCTCTATCTTGCCTTCTGCATTGCCCGCTTTCATCATGTTCTTTACGATTCTGTCTTCCAGCGAGTGATAGGTGATGACGCTGAGCCTTCCTCCCGGTTTCAGAAGTTCCGTGGCTGAGCGGAGCATCTCTTTCAGGGCGTCCATCTCGTGGTTCACTTCTATGCGCAGCGCCTGGAAGAGCTTTGCCATGTCTTTCTTCTCGCGTTCCCGCTTGAAGAGGGGCTCTACGGCTGCCATGAAGTCTTTGGTGGTGAGGATGGGCTTCTCGGCTCTTGCCTTGACGAGTGCCGAGGCGATGCGGCGCGAGTTCTTCAGCTCACCGTATAGGTAGAAGATGTCGGCAAGGGCACCTTCGTCATATTCGTTTACGATGTCGGCAGCAGTCTTGCCCGCACGTTTGTTCATGCGCATGTCGAGTGGGGAGTCGAAACGGAAGGAGAAACCGCGGGTCTCGTCATCAAAGTGATGGCTCGATACGCCCAGGTCGGCTAACAGTCCGTCGAGTCCGTCTACCCCGTAGTAACGCATCCAGTTTTTCAGGAATCTGAAGTTGGAGCATACGAAGGTGAAGTTCTCGTTTGCCACCACGTTGCGCTCTGCATCGGCATCCTGGTCGAAGCTGTACAGGTGCGCTCCCTCCGTCAGGCGCGACAGAATCTCTCTGGAATGTCCGCCGCCACCGAAGGTTACGTCTACATAGATGCCTCCTGGCTGTATGTTCAACCCGTCAACGCTCTCCTTGAGGAGCACCGGTACGTGATATGTTTCTGCTGTCTTTATCATATATCTTTTTGCTGTCTTATCGCGTTATAATATTGCGTGTGTACTTATTAGTGTATAAATTTGGGTTCAAAGGTACATAAAAATCTCCATATAGCCTTACATTTTCCCACAAAATTTATAAAACTTAATGAAAAAGTTGTTTTTGGTCAACTTCACCTTCCAGTTTCGGGCATCGCCTTTTTGTTCTCATCAAGTGTGATGTTTTTGCAAAAATACGTGCAAAATGGGCTCGATTTGTCGTGATAGTTTTAAAAAACTAATAAATTTTCGCTTTTTTGCTATTTTTTTGGAAAAAATGGCACGTATTTGAAAAAGTTGAGTTACTTTTGCACTAACTTATATAAGTTTTAGCAAACATGAGTGAATCAATAGAGAAAACGATAGACATAGATAAGATTCTTAAGAGCAAGATGGGAAGCAAGGTGAAATTCGTACCGCGCTTCCTGGTTTCCTGGCTCAAGAAGATTATTCACGAGGACGAGGTGAACAGGTTCTTGTGGGAGAGCCGTGGCCTTTCGGGTACTGAATGGCTCACCGAATGTGTGCGCTATCTGAAGATGGATGTTGAAATCGTAGGCTTGGAAAACCTGCCTGACAAGAACGACGGCAAACTCTATACCTTTGTTTCCAATCATCCTCTGGGCGGACAGGACGGCGTATGTCTCGGTTCCATTATCGGCAAGCACTATGATGGCAAGTTCCGCTATCTGGTGAATGATCTTCTGCTCAACTTGCCGGGTTTGAAACCTGTAAGTATCGGCATCAACAAGACGGGGCGCCAGAGTCGCGATTTCCCACGTATGGTGGAGGCGGGCTTCAAGAGTGACAACCACATGCTGATGTTTCCGGCAGGCTTGAACAGCCGCAAGCGCAAGGATGGAACCATCCACGACCTGCCTTGGAAGAAAACGTTTATCTCTAAGAGTGTAGAATATCAGCGCGATGTGGTGCCTATCCATTTCGGAGGGCGCAACTCTGAGCGTTTCTACCGCATCGCCCGATTTAGCGACAAGTATCTGCCGTTCAATCTCGCCATGCTGTTCCTGGTTGACGAGATGTACAGGAATGTGGGCAAGCATTTCCGCATCTCCATCGGCAAACCGATTCCTTGGCAGACTTTTGATAAGAGCAAGTCGGCTACAGAGTGGGCACAGTATGTTGAAGACAGGGTTTATGAACTTTAATGGTTTGCAAAACCCGGAAGAATTGTTTTATATTAACGAAATCGTAGAATCATAGCATATAAGAAGAGTAATATGGAAGAAGAAATCATCCAACCGATTGACCGTGAGCTCCTGAAGAGCGAGCTTACACCCGACAAACAACTGAGAATGACCAATAAGAGCCATAACGAGATTTACATCGTTACGGCTAATGATTCGCCTAATGTGCTGAAAGAGATTGGTCGACTTCGTGAAATCGCTTTCCGTGAGGCGGGAGGTGGAACGGGCAAATCTATGGATCTTGATGAGTTCGACTTTGGTGACAACTGTTACAAGCAGCTGATTGTCTGGAATCCTGAAGCCGATGAGATTATCGGCGGTTACCGTTATCTCCTGGGTAAGGACTGGCTGCTCGATGAGAAGGGACAGCCTAAGCTGGCAACCAGCCACATGTTCCATTTCTCCGACAAGTTCCTCAAGGAGTATATGCCTTATACCGTAGAGTTGGGCCGTTCCTTCGTTTCGCTCGAATATCAGAATGTGCGTACCAACACCAAGAGCATCTTTGCTCTCGACAATCTCTGGGATGGTTTGGGCGCTTTGACGGTTCTCTATCCGGAAGTAAAATATTTCTTCGGCAAGATGACGATGTATCCGTCTTACATCCGTCGTGGCCGCGACATGATTCTCTATTTTCTCAAGAAGCATTTTGATGACAAGGAGAACCTCGTAATCCCGATGAAACCGCTGAAATTGGATACTCCGGAGAGTGATTTGGCTGCTATCTTTACAGAAGATGACTTCAAGGCTGACTATCGCATCCTGAACCGTGAGGTTCGCAAGTTGGGTTATAATATCCCTCCTCTTGTTAATGCCTACATGAGTCTGAGTCCTACGATGAAGCTTTTCGGTACCGCCATCAACTATGGTTTTGGTGATGTAGAGGAGACTGGTATCCTCATTGCCATCGATGAGATTTTGGAAGAGAAGCGAGTTCGCCACATCAACAGTTTTATTAAGGAACATCCTGAGGCTCTGAAGATTACGAGCGGAGCCAATAAAGTAATTTATAAGGAAAAAAATATCTAACCTATACCGCAGAATCCCATGTTCTTATTGCTTATTGGCAATAGAAACATGGGATTTTTGTTTTCTGTAAAAACTGCTTGCCTCGGTTAAATAGTCTTAATGAATCTCGGAAAAGGCAGCGAAATTTTGGTTTTATGTGTCGAAAAGTGTATCTTTGCGCAGGTTTTATGTGTCAGAAAGTGTAATGATAGCATGGTTTCATGTGTCGAAAAGTGTATCGTTCTGGCATTTTTATGTGTCTAAAAGTGTAAAGATATGAAGAGAAAGGTATATGAACAGCTTCTGGAATGGAAAAGTCAGGAGCATCGCAAGCCTTCATGAAGGGCATAGACTATTCTTATTATTATGAGCAGGTGGATGAATAAGTGAGAAGAAAAAATCTGTTTTATCCATCACATCCATCACGTTTTCAGTTTCTTGAAGATTTAAATATCTGATAATAAGACTGTTATCTCTTTTGCTTAGCGTGATAGGTTGATAAAAAGTTTACAATATCCATCACGCTATCCCTCACGATTTGGGGTTATCTATCACGTTTTTCTGCTAATCATTATGCAGAAGTAACTGGATTTGTTTACGAGTAAACCAAAACTTCTTGCCGATGGGGCGGAAGCAGGATTGTGACGTATCAGTTCGTTTCACAGGATGAAACGAAGTGTTTCTCCGCTTGAAACGAACAGTTTCATGGTATGAAACAAAATATTTCATGCCATGAAACCGTAACCTTTCTCAGATGCCATCCATCGTAAGTGTTTCAACAAAAATATGCAGTATCTGATAGAGTGTAGTGAGAAAATCGTGATGGATAACCCCAAATCGTGAGGGATAGCGTGATGGATATTTCCGTTTTTGAAGTATCTATCACGCTATACAAGTGTCTGTATATCAATATATCAAGATGTGTAAGAGATGCAAATCGTGATGGATGATAGATAATTACATAAAATTTGTTCATATAAAGGCTGCATCGGGTTACAAATATGGCTGCGTCGGGTTACGAATATGGCTGCGTCGGGTTACGAATATGGCTGCATCGGGTTACGAATATGACTGCATCGGGTTACGAATATGACAGCGTAGGCTAACGGAGAC
This sequence comes from Segatella copri, assembly GCF_026015625.1. Taxonomy (NCBI): domain Bacteria; kingdom Pseudomonadati; phylum Bacteroidota; class Bacteroidia; order Bacteroidales; family Prevotellaceae; genus Segatella; species Segatella copri. The sequence goes on from NZ_JAPDVG010000001.1 coordinate 3,168,796, forward strand.
GTATCTGTAAGCTTATCGAGACGTCTGCATTAGCTAACTGAGACGTCTGAACTCGCTGACTGAACTACTTGAGTTGCTTGACTGAACCACTTGAGTATTCTTCTTCATGTACTTGCGTGCAACCATAGAAACTTTTTCTGTAACTTTTGGTTCAAGTACGGGCTGAAGGTCCACAAGAGGGTGTGTGGAGCTTACTTGCGAAAGTTCAGTTAAACAGGATTAATCAAGATGGCATCTCGACGCTTCAGCCATTAAAACAACGAGGGCTGCAAACGGCATTGTTACCGTCTGCAGCCCTTACTTATGTTAGAATCAGAAGCGTATAATTACACTCCCTCACCTGGGTACTTCGGATCATTCGAGCCGAAGCCTGGCCCCCAACTATCCCATTCTTCTTGCGATATTCCACTTCCGGTACTTCCTCCACCGGTTTCTCCTCCACTTCCTGCCAGGATGCAAGGTGTATTCATTTCAAATACCTGAATTGCAGGTGATATATACTCTTTCTTTTTCATAATACCTTGTTGATTAATTATTTAACACTAAATTTCTTTCCATTCTTGATATAGATTCCCTTGCGAGGTGTTCCCATTACGCGCTGACCCTCTAAGGTATAGATGGCTAATGAACTAGTCTGTCTGCCATCTCCTAAGCTGATGATGCGGATACCAGTGGTAGAACTGTCATCAGGCAAACCGATGCTGAACAGCATGGTACGTGAAGAAGCCGACTGCGATGGCTGGACGTTCAGATATATGCGATAAGGAGACAAATCACCTGTGTGGATACCAAACTTACCATCTGCACGGAAACTGTAGCTTCCCTCTGCCATAGGAGTGGTAGTATAAACGCCACCTATTGAGGCATTTGTCAGTTCATGGCAGATAGTCATAAAACCACTCTTACCATCCCAGTCTCTCAGAGTCAGCGACTTGGCTGTTGGATTTGCAAAGAAGTTGGCGTTGTACTCTACATTCTGTGCCGTTGCAACCAATTTCTGAGCAGTGCCCTCTGCACCAAGCTTAACAATCATCGGTGTACCAGCCTTGATGACAGACTGCTCATCGAGCATAAGAACGAATTTCAATACACTTGCATCAGCTGTAGGCATGTGAATCATCATATTTCCTACAGGATAGCACTTCTCTGCACCAGCAACATCAGTAACATTGATGTCGAAAGGAAGGCAGAGTGTTACATAACCCGTCTGTCCCTCAGTAAGCTGACGGCTATACTGAAGGTTCTTCACCGTGAACTGAGCCTGGGTGTTGATGGCTGTAGAAGCATCGGTAAGGTTCAGTTCCTCGACATAGAACGTTCCGTCTTCTGCCTTTGTTGCCTTCAGCTTTCCATCTGCATCTGCTGCATACTTATGCTCAGGGCAGCTCTCGTTGCTGCAGCCCATGTGATAGATGTGCTTGTCGGCATCGAACTTAGGACTGGTTAAAGTGGCAGATGCTACGTGAACCAATTCAGTCTCAGAAGTACTGTTGCTATATGATGCAGCCGTTCCATCGCAGCAAGTGAACGATCCATGATATACAGTATTGCCCTCTTCAGCAACAAGCACAGGATAAGCATCTGTGCCGAGTTTCTGATACCAAACCAGTTCACCTTCTGATTTGCTTCCGTTGAGCAGGTAAGCCACCTCGCCGCTCTTCAGCTGCTCTGCGGTGAATGCCTTAATCTTTTCTGGATAGGTCAATGAGCCTTTTCCGATAGCCTTGACAGCATTACCTGTCTGCTCAATTTTATTGATGGTAAGCTTCGCGCTGCTGTTGTATGCCAAGATGCCAGAAGCGGTGCTGGAGGAATTGATTATGCGTCCAACAAGGAGACCGGCACGCTCTGTATCAGAAGTAGCAATAACATTACCAGTGCCAAGCACATTGTTCAGATTACATATAGAACCATCTCCTATCAGGTTTCCGACAATATCAGCTCCAGTTATATCGCCATAGTTGGCACAATTCTGAATGGTTCCTGAGCCAAAATCTCCAGCAATGCCGCCAACGCTGTTTCCCGTACCTGTTACGACACCATAATTGGCGCATGAAATGATGGATTTGCCGAATTCTCTATCGTCACCTACAATACCTCCTACAGAATTTGCACCATTCACCATTGCATGGTTTTCGCAGTTGCCGATGTCGCCACTTGACATTCCTGCTATTCCGCCAACGCCATTTTTTCCTTCTACCGAACAGTTAGCCAAGGTCTTGATATTTTCAATAATACAAAGCTCTCCGAATCCTGCCAAAATTCCAGTATAATGATCAACAGTACTCTTTACCTTCGCATTGTCGAAAGTGATGTTCTTGATGCTGCCCTTTTCTGCATAGCCGAAGAAACCGGCATCACCAGAGGTGGCGTTGATGTAGAGATTTCTGATGGTCTTCCCGTTGCCATCGAATGTACCTTGATACTTATTACCAGCGAAGTTGCCGATAGGAGTCCAGCTGAGCTCTGCTACCTGCTTTTCGGTATCAGCCTTATGGCATACAGTGCTCATATCAATTTCTTTCACATCACCGGCAATCTTTGCGCAGGCTTTCATGTTACCTTCATTCACGAAGTCACGGAACCACGCCAGATGCTCTGCCGTCTTCAGTTCAAATGGTTCCGCCTCAGTTCCTTTACCAGTCATGCCTGTTGGCAATTCACCTTCAAGACCATTCATTTTTACATTGAGCTTGACTTCGCCTTCGATGGCATTGCCATCTAATTTTCTTGCACCGATATAATAAGTGGTGCCTTTCGTTACAGTATAGGTGATTTTGAAGTCAGGCCAATTGCTAGAATCATCGTAAGTCAAGCGAGATGCAGCCGTAGGGCTCTCCCACAGGGTGCCACAGGTTTTATTGCCGTTGCTGTTTGCCGTCACCTCCAATCTGCCATCTTCTGGAGCTGTATATTTATAAAGGTTGTAACCGCTGATTTCATCCCTACTGCCATACGTTTTTTCGATTGTTATGAGATTGTTACCCAATGTCAAGGAAGGAATTTCTTTCTGACACATCGTACACTTGTCGTTCTCACCATATTTGTGTCCGGTAGCTGATACTACAAGATTGCTCACCTCTTGTGTCAACTGAGCATCCGAGAAAGATGCATGACAAAGATTACATTCCCAATATTCGATGTTGCCATCTGTGGTGCAGGTAGCAGCCACGGATTTGTGATGTATGGGACTATCGCCATGCTTAATCGTCATTGTGCCCTCTTGTGCAGGCTTGGTATTGGTAAATGCACTTACCTGCTCGCCTAAACAATTCATTGTCACATTACCATCCAAGTAAACCTCATCAGCAGAGCCAAGTAAAGGATAATCGTTTGTGTTCAGTTTTTGTCCCCATTTTGCATTTCCTGATACGTTTTTCTGAAGCTGATTGGCAACCAATCCACTCTTCAACTGTTCTGCGGAAAATGCCTTTATCTTTTCAGCAGGTGTCAATGAGCCTTGTCCGATAGCCTTGACAGCTTTACCTGTCTGCACAGTTCCATTGATGGTAAGCTTAGCACTGCTGTTGTATGCCAGGATGCCAGAAGCGGTGCTGGAGGAATTTTCTATGTTTCCAACAAGGAGACCGGCAGGATTTCTAGAAGTAGCAGTAACATTACCAGTGCCAAGCACATTGTTCAGATTGCATTCATCAGCACATCCTATCAAGTTTCCGACATAGAAAGTTCCCGTTATATCACCATAGTTGGCACAATTCTGAATGGTTCCTGAGTTAAAATATCCAGCAATACCGCCAACTTTGTCTCTCGTACCTGTTATGACACCATAATTGGCGCATGAAGTGATGGATTTGTCGGAAAACACATAGTTACCTACAATACCTCCTACAAAATTTGCACCATTCACCATTGCATGGTTTTCGCAGTTGCCGATGTCGCCATTTGCTCTTCCTGCTATTCCGCCAACGTAGTTTTTTCCTTCTACCGAACAGTTAGCCAAGATCTTGATATTTTCAATACAAGAGCCTGCAACTCCTACCAAAATTCCAGTACAATAATCATCAGCAGTAGTCTTTACCTTTGCATTGTCGAAAGTGATGTTCTTGATGCTGCCCTTTTCTGCATAGCCGAAGAAACCGGCTTCGCAGGGGATACCGATATACTCAGAGATGTCATTGATGTAGAGATTTCTGATGGTCTTCCCGTTGCCGTCAAATGTACCTTGGTACATATTTTCAATATTATCAGAGTTACCGATAGGAGTCCAACTGACTTCTTTAGTATACTTGGTGCCATCCTTCGCATGGCAGAACTCTGCCAAGTCAATATCTTTAGTCAGCGTGGCTGAAATAGTAGTATAACCACTATTCACCTGGTCGCGGAACCACGCCAGTTCGGCAGCTGTGGATATCTGATAGGGATTGTCTACTCCATTACCAATGGAAGGCCTGGAAGGCGTTTGCGCCCATGCCCCCCCCATAAGGCATGAGAATAGCCATCACGAGCAGCAGCATCGTGACGAGCCGATTCGATTTGTGTAATTGTTTCTTTTTCATACACGTTTTGTTGTTAAATGATTAATGTTAATATTTTGTCTTATATATCTGCTTGCCAGTTTATCGCAAAGACCAGGAGCTTTCCTCTATGATGGGATAGGCTTCGCTATCATGTCCATTGGATCATCAGAGCGAAGATCATTCCTGGAAACATAAGAGGCTTGTCTGTATGATGAACAGGTATGTCGGACAGCAAACCGGCATGGCTCCAATCTAGCAATCATGCTGCAAATATACAAAAAATAATTGAAATAAGGTGTCGCATTCCCATGCCTAGGTGTCGCATTCCTATCATTTAGGTGTCGCATTGGTGGGGGAATGCGACACCTGAAAGGGGCTATTCCCGATAAAAATGTCTCTTTCCTCTTGTATTTTTCAAAAATTAACAATTTCTGCTTTCAATCATCCAAAGCTGCATTTGTAGCCGGATAGTCACTCTTTTCCGTCTCTCAGAGCCTCCCGAAAGTCCATTTTGCGTAATGCCAACAATAAGAAAAAAGGGGCAGCATGTTCGTTATGCTGTCCCTAGATATAACCTTCGCAAAGCCTGTAATGAATCATTCTATCGCACCCTTTAGAAAGATATAATTGTAAAGATTATGTGTCTTTTTTGTGTTTTATACAATAGGCAGACTGATTCCGTTGATTTTCTGATAGATGTCGAGCGCATAGATGTCGGTCATGCCGCTGATATAATCAATTACCGCCATGATGCGCTCCTCCAGATTCTCGTTCTCTATATCGTACTGGCTGCTTACCCGGCGTAAGAGCTGCTTGGAGTAGAAACGCGATGGGTTTACGGCTGCTTCGACGAAAACCTCCATCAGAGTTGCCATGATTTTATAACCCGAAAGTTCTATGTCGAGTACCGGCTTGCTTTGGTAAATCTTAGAGTAGGAGATCTTCTCACATTCCTTGTATGCCTTTTTCTGGCGCTCTGAAATGTGGTCGATGAGACTGCCCTCGAAAGTTCCGGCAAGAATTTCCTCCTCGTGCGCCAGGAAGGCTGCCACACATTCGTTCTCCAGTTTGCCGATGACGCTGGCTCTCATGTAAACCACTTTCTCATTTTCGTCAGTCAGTTCTTCGTCGATGATGCGCTGGCGTATCTTCTGCTGGATATCTTCATCGAAGAAACTCAGCAGCAAGTGCTCCGTCTCGGCAAAGGAAAGAATCTTGAGCTTATGGGAGTCTTCGATGTCCATGATTTCGTAGCAGATGTCGTCGGCAGCTTCTACCATATATACAAGTGGATGGCGGGCGTATTTGAGAGGCTCACCCGGTGCAGATTTGCAAAAAATGCCCAATTCATCGGCAATTTTCCTATAAGATTCCGTTTCTGAAGCAAAGAAACCGAATTTGCCGTGGTTGCCGGCAAGACTGCTTGCAAACGGGTATTTCACGATGGAAGCAAGCATGGAATAGGTCATGACGAAACCACCCTGACGGCGCCCCTTGAACCGGTGGGTCAGGATTCTGAAGGCATTTGCGTTGCCTTCGAAATGCGTAATATCATCCCAAAACTCCGATGAAACCATTGATTTTATCTTCTGACCCGGTCCTTCGGAGAAGAAAGTCTGGATGGCTTTCTCGCCGGAATGACCGAAAGGCGGATTGCCCAAATCATGTGCCAGACAGGCTGCACTTACGATGGTACCTATCTCCTCGACGAGCGTATCCTTCAGTTCTGGCCGCTTCCGGATGACGTGTCGGGAAATGTCGTTACCTATCGACATGCCCACACTCGCCACCTCCAGACTGTGGGTGAGGCGGTTGTGAACGAAGATGCTGCCCGGCAATGGGAAAACCTGCGTCTTGTTCTGCAGGCGGCGGAATGCCGATGAAAAGATAAGACGGTCGTAATCGCGCTTGAATTCAGAGCGATCATCATGGCGCTCGGCATGCTTATGCTCCTGTCCGAAACGCTTGTTGGATATCAGTTGTTTCCATTCCATATTATTGTATTACTTGATTCTGTAGCGCAAAAATACACTAAAGTAAGCACAAATCAAAATAAAATATGATAAATTACATGTTTTTATCCTCAAAAATTCATTTATTCCATCAAAATTGCTTATTTTTGCAGATTATTAAACTCAGACACAGATAAAAAAGAAAAAGTCATGATAAAAGTACAGATTATCAACAAGGGGCATCAGCCTCTACCTGCGTTTGCCACACCTCAGAGTGCCGGCATGGATTTGCGTGCAAACATCGATGAGGCAATCGTGCTTCATCCTATGGAGCGACGACTGGTGCCAACCGGTCTTTATATGGCTTTGCCTGCAGGTTATGAAGCGCAGATCCGTCCTCGCAGCGGTCTGGCTTTGAAGCATGGCATTACCGTATTGAATACGCCGGGAACCATCGATGCCGATTATCGCGGCGAAATCATGGTTCTGCTCATCAATTTCTCTACAGAGGATTTCGTTATCAACGATGGCGAACGTATAGCCCAGATGGTGCTGGCTAAGCACGAACAATGCGATTTCATCGAGGTTAATGAGCTCGATGAAACCGAACGTGGAGCCGGCGGATACGGTCATACGGGTGTAAAATAACAGATTATTAAAGATTGAATAGAAAGGATTAGAATCGTGAAGATGAATCTTAGAAATATCAGTTGGGCAATGGGGCTGGTCTTGCTGGGTTCGGTAGCCATGCCGTCGCTTGCCCGTAAAAAGAAGGTGCAGCCGGTTCAGAAGCCGGCGGTTCAGGAGGATCATCTCTCTCCGAACGACCGCCAGCGCTACAACTATTTCTTCCTGGAGGGAGCGCGCCAGCAGGCTGCCGGCAATTATTCGGCAGCTTTCGACCTCTTTGAGCATGCCCGGAAGATTGACCCGAAGGCGGCTGAAACCTATTTCTATGAGTCGCTTTTCTATTCTCAGCTCAAGCAGGATTCCCTGGCACTTGCCTATATGCAGAAGGCAATAGAACTGAATCCGGAAAACCAGACCTATGCAGAGCAGTTGGGCAGATATTATATAGGTAGTCAGAAATACGATCTTGCCATCGATGCCTATGAGAATCTGTATGCCAAAAACCACGATAATACCGATGCCCTCCGCATCCTGGTTCAGCTTTATTCCCAGAATAAGGATTATAAATCAGTACTCAAAACCATTTCGCGTCTTGAAGTGGAAGAAGGTGAAAGCGAACAGTTTACCCTCTCTAAAATGAGAGTTTATGAACTGATGAACGACAAGAAGGCTGCCTATCAGGAACTGAAGTCGCTGGTAGACCAGCATCCGCTGGATATGCAGTACAAGACAATGCTGGGCAACTGGCTCGTACAGCACGACCGCCAGAAGGAAGCTTACAAGTGCTTTACCGATGTGTTGAAGGAAGAGCCTGACAATTCCTATGCCCAGATGTCTCTTTACGACTATTATAATGCCACCCGTCAGGAGCAGCTTGCCGGGCAGATGCTCGATAAGATATTGATGAGTCCGAAATCGGATCTGGAGACCAAGGTGATGATGTACCGCTCTTTCATTCAGAAGAACGAGAGCGAAGGGGGCGATTCTACCAAGGTGATTGCGCTGTTTGACAAGGCGCTCAACGTGGCTCATCCGTCAGCCGAAGTGGCAGAGATGAGAGCTGCTTATATGAGTTTGAAGAAGATGCCTGCCGACTCTGTTTGCCGTGCCTTCGAAAAGGTGCTTACCATAGCTCCGGATAACGTGAATGCCAGAATGCAACTCGTACAGATGCTCTGGAACGAGAAGAAATATGACCTGGTTTCCCTGCAATGTAAGGCGGCTCAGGAGTATAATCCCGAAGAAATGGTGTTCTATTACTTCGGTGGAATGGCGTATTATCAGAAAGATAAGGAAGACGAGGCGCTCCGTGAGTTCCGTCTCGGATTGGCGCAGGTGAATGCACAGTCGCCGGCTGACCTGGTTTCTGACCTCTATGCCGTAACCGGCGATATTCTTCATAAGAAAGGTGAAGAGCAGGAAGCCTTTGCGGCTTACGACTCCTGTCTGCAATGGAAAGATGACAACGTGATGGCGCTGAACAACTATGCCTACTATCTCAGCGAGAAGGGCGTTGACCTGCATAAGGCTGAGGCGATGAGCTACAAGACCATCAAGGCGGAGCCGAACAACGGTACTTATCTGGATACCTATGCCTGGATTCTCTTTATGGAAGAACGCTATGCTGATGCCAAGACCTATATAGACCAGGCACTCAAAAACCGCGATTCCACCGCAGATAACAGTACGGTTATTGAGCATGCCGGAGATATCTATTATATGAATGGTATGGCCGATGAATCCGTAGATTTCTGGAAAAAAGCCTATACCGGCGAGAACCAGACTGAGGTGCTGGCATGGAAGATTAAAAACAGACAATATATTACCGAAGAAGAACTGAAGAAGCGTAATGCGCCAAAGCAGAAACCTGCAGCTACGAAGAAGTCAGTTAGAAGAGGTAAGAACTGAACTTTCGCATGTGGTTCAAGTACGGGCTGAAGGCCCAAAAGCTCCAGAAGCAGCACGCCCTGAAAGGGCAGAAGCTCCTAGCCCAGGGCAGCGCCCTGGGTATAATAGCAATCAGCAAGGCGCCCTGTAAGGGCAAAAGCTTTGTATGTTGCCAGGTATTTGAAAGCTTTTGCCCTTACAGGGCGACAGGTTTGCGCCCATAAACACCCAGGGCGATGCCCTGGGCTAGGAGCTTCTGCCCTTTCAGGGCGTGTGGGGCTTACTTGCGAAACTTCAGTAAGAAGAAATAAACGGAAAGTAGAAAAATCAGGAAAGATGAAATATACAATGAAGAAGAATAAGATGATGCTGCTTGCCGCAGCCTGCAGCATCCTGCTCCTCGGTTCTTGCGGAACCAGCAAGAATGTACAGGGCTCTGGCTCCTCATCAGCCAGTCATCAGAAAGAGAATGCCACCAAGGGTTCTGGCTCCCGTCAGAGTGAGACGCTCAGGAAGTTGGCTTTCGTACAGAAGGTTTCAGACAATCAGGTGTATACCAGGAATATTGTAGGCAACATGTCGTTTACTCTCCAGGCTGGTGATAAGGACATTACTGTGCCGGGCAAACTGAGCATGCGCAAGGATGAAATCATCCGCATCCAGCTCTTTATTCCTATCTTGGGTACAGAGGTGGGCCGTCTGGAGTTTACTCCCGACCATGTACTTATCATCGACCGTCTGCACAAGGAATATATCAAGGCAGATTATACCCAGGTAGACTTCCTCAAGAAGCAGGGCATCTCCTTCTATTCTCTGCAGGCTCTCTTCTGGAACCAGCTGCTCCTGCCGGGCGAAAGGACTGTGAAGGAATCAGACCTGAAGAAGTTTGATGCCAGACTGGATGTGGCAGGAGATGCTGTGCCGGTTAGTTTCAGAAACGGCAATATGACCTATGCCTGGACAGCCAACCGCACTACCGGCCGTATCACAGCTGCAGATGTTGTCTATAAGAGTGCGCAGAACGGCACCTCCAATCTCCACGTCGACTACGGCAACTTCAAGAGTGTAGGCGTCAAGATGTTCCCTGCCTCCCTGAATCTGGCGATGACCACTACTGCTACCAGGAAAAAGCAGGAGGCTAAGATTAGTCTGGAATTGAATCAGGTGAAGACCGACAGCAAATGGAGTACTCAGACCGAGATTTCCAGCAAATACAAGCAGATTTCTCCAGCAGATGTGCTCAGCAAGATATTGAGTATGTAGATGCTCATCAAGAGTTTGAAATTATAGAACATGGGTTTTTAATATAAGAAATGAAGCGAATCTTATTATTCATCATGGCAATCACCTTCTCGCTCGCACCTTTTGCGCAGAAGCATTCTGCCCAGAAGAAGCCGGTGAGAAAGACTGCCGTAACTGCGAAAAAGAAGGCTGCTACTCCTGCCAGAAAGACGAACAGCAGAAGTCATGCGGCCAGAAAGACATACAAACCAGCTGCGCCAACCAGGGCAGAACGCAAGGCGGCAACCTATAGCAATGCCTCTATCCGAGGTTTGCAGGGACAGCGCGCTTCTATCCGGAAGAAGATCAGAGAGCAGGAGCAGGCTTTGCAGAGAAATAAGGCGGATGTGAAGAAACGTCTTGAAGACCTGATGGCGCTGAACGGAGAAATAGACCAGCGTCAGAAGAAGATTGACGGTATCCAGAAGGATATCCATCATATTGACGGCAATATCGGCATTCTGCAGGCACAGTTGAAAACGCTTCAGCAACAGTTGCAGGACCGCAAGAACAAGTATATCCGTTCCATGCGCTATATGAGCCGTCATCATACGGTTCAGGACAAGCTGATGTTCATCTTCAGTGCCAAGAATCTGACACAGATGTATCGCCGCCTTTCCTTCATCCGCCAGTATTCTTCCTATCAGAAGGTGCAGGGCGAGGCTGTAAAGGCTAAGCAGAAGCAGGTGAACGAGAAGCACCAGCAGTTGCAGCATGTTAAGGGACATAAGAACACCTTATTATATAAGGGTAAGCAGGAGAAAACGGTATTGGAAGGCAAGCAGACCCAGCAGCAGGAGATGGTGCAGGGACTGCAGAAACAGCAGAAGACCATTCAGGCTGTCATTGCCGACCAGCGTAAGAAAGATGCGGCAATCAACGCTCAGATTGACCGCTTGATTGCTCAGGAAGTAGCCAAGGCTCGTGCCCGTGCTGCTGCCGAGGCTAAGAAGAAGGCCGCTGCCGCTGCTGCCGCCAAGAAACGTGCCGAGGAACTGGCTCGCAAGAAAGCTGCTGCCGAGGCTGCTGCCAGGGAGAATGCCCGTCGTATAGCCGAAGCCAAGGCGCGTGAGGCTGCTGCCGAAGCTGCCCGCAGAAAGGCGGCTGAAGAAGCAAGACTGGCTGCCGAGGCTGCAAGAAAGGCTCAGGAGGAGGCTGCTGCCCAGGCTGAGGCTAAGGCGAAGGCAAAAGCGCAGGCTAGGGCGCGTGCTGCTGCCGAGGCTGCCAAGCGTGCCGCCGCAGAACAGGCTGCCCGTGAGGCTGCTGCCGAACAGGCTGCAAGAAAGGCGGAGGCTGAAAGACAGGCTGCCGAGTTGAAGGCGAAGATGGATGCGGAACGCAGTACCCGTGAGATTGCCGCTGCCAAGAAGGAGGCACAGGAGGCTTCTACCTTGAGTTCGGTAGACCGCATGCTGAGCGGTGGATTCGAGGCTAACCGTGGTAGATTGCCGATGCCTATCAGCGGCAGTTACCGTGTGGTGAGTCATTTCGGTCAGTATAATGTGGAAGGCTTGAAGGGCGTAACGCTCGACAATAAGGGTATCAATATCCAGGGCAAGCCGGGTTGTGTGGCTCGCAGCATCTACGATGGTGAGGTGAGTGCCGTCTTCGGTTATGGTGGCATGTGGAACGTGCTGGTCCGTCATGGTGCCTACATCTCTGTTTACTGTAATCTGAAATCGGTCAGCGTTCATAAGGGTCAGAAGGTACGTACCCGTCAGGCTTTGGGTAGTGTTGGCTCTGAAAACATCCTCCAGTTCCAGCTTCGCAAGGAGACTGCCAAGCTCAATCCGGAGGCTTGGCTGAGCAGATAATGTATGAATAGTTCCCCCACACGCCCTGAAAGGGCAGAAGCTCCTAGCCCTGGGAGGGCACTGAAAAAGTCCCTTCATGGGTTATGTTAGTTTAACATTCGATCTTTGAAATAGTGTACCCAAAAGTTGCATATGTGCAATATTTTTTGTATCTTTGTAGAAAAATACAAGGATTATGCTAGAGCAACAACAGACCATATCATTCAGTGATTATTCAAGTTTGTATGACTTGATTATCCCAAAAGACAACCTGCTCCGCCAGATTACTGACCTGGTGGACTTTCGTTTCGTATACCAGGAATTGCAGGACAAGTATTGTCATGACAATGGTCGTACAGCAGAGAGTCCTATCCGTATGTTTAAGTATCTTCTTTTAAAGGTAATCTATGACATATCGGATGTTGATGTTGTTGAACGTACTCGCTATGATATGTCGTTTAAGTACTTCTTGGGATTAACTCCTGAGGAGACTAATCTGATTAATCCTAGTTCCTTGACCAAATTCCGTCGACTTCGTCTGAAGGATATGGACCTGTTGGATCTTCTTATCAAGAAGACTGTTTCTATTGCTATAGAAGCAGGTGTCCTCAAGTCTAGAACCATCATTGTTGATGCAACCCATACGCATTCTCGTTCCAACCCTATCAGTGCAGCAAAGAGTTTGGAGTATTATTGCAAGGCCGTAATCAAGGTCGTTAATTCTGTGGATGACAGCATGGAATTGCCTGAGCTTCCAAAAGAAAAGAAGTATTCTTCTATCATGACTGCAGCCAAAACGATAGTTGCTACGGTGGAAGCTGATGCTGCAACTGCCAATATGCCTGCAGTCAAGGAGCGTCTCAATATGCTGAAAGAAACCATTTCAGACGCAGAGACCCGAGGCGTAATATCAAAAGATGCAGATGCCCGTACAGGACATAAAACAGCGCATTCTTCATTCTTTGGCTATAAGACGCATATAGCTATGAGCGATGAGAGAATTATCACCGCAGCTACCGTCACCTCCGGCGAGAAGGGTGATGGACAGCAATTGCCAGAATTGATAAAAAAGACAGAGGAAGCAGGAATGGAAGTTGATTCCATAGTAGCAGATAAGGCATATTCCAGCAAGGAGAATCTCAAAATGGCAAAGGAAAACAATATGCGCCTCTCTGCTCGTTTAAGCTCTGTAATTGACGGTAATCGAACAAACAAACTCCCTTTTGAATACAACAAGGATGCAGATCTGTACGTCTGCCCAGCAGGGCATCTGGCGAAATGGAAAGAGATGAATTATCGCAAAAATGACAAGCGTCACAGAAACTCCAGCATTACCTATTATTTTGATGTGGACAAATGCAAGGTCTGTCCATTACGTGAAGGTTGCTACAAGGAAGGAGCCAAGACAAAAACATATGCGGTTACCATCAAATCGGATGAACAGTTGGAGCAAATCGAATATCAAAAAACAGAAGAGTTTATAAATCTTCAGAGGAAACGATACAAGATAGAAGCCAAAAACTCCGAACTTAAGAATGTCTTAGGATATGACAGAGCCCTGTCATACGGTTTGTCGTGCATGGAAATGCAGGGAGCTTTGACTATTTTCGCTGCAAATGTGAAGAGAATCATCAAATTGATGCAAAATGCATAAGGGGGGAAGTAGATTTCTCTATATATTGCCGAATTAAACGCCAGAAACGCTATAGAAAGCTGTTTGAGACTATATTCCTGTCCAAAAAAGTATTTCACTTTTAAAAGATGAAATGCGTCTTGGACAAGAATTAAAGTTCAAAAACAAGCTATGCAACTTAAAATTGGGTACCTTTTTCAGTGCCCTCCCAGGGCATCGCCCTGGGTTATTACGGTCGCAAACCTGTCGCCCTGTAAGGGCAAAAGCTTTAAAATACCAGGCCATAAATAAAGCTTTTGCCCTTACAGGGCGCCTTGCTGATTGCTATTATACCCAGGGCGTTGCCCTGGGCTAGGAGCTTCTGCCCTTTCAGGGCGTGCTGCTTCTGGAGCTTCTGCCCTTTCAGGGCGTGCTGCTTCTGGAGCTTTTGGGCTTTCAGGGCGTGCTGCTTCTGGAGCTTCTGGGCTTTACCTTTGCTTTACCCTTCGGCCAGCGATTTTCAATTCCCTTCGGCCGGTGACCGTTGGTTCAGGGCGTATTGGGTAATTTCAACCATACAGGTCGAAAAGTTTTAGAAAAAGTTATCAGATAGTATTGGGATAGCAAAATCTTTACTTTTTTACCTTTTTACTTTTTTACCTTTAAAAATCCTAGAAAACTCTTGCGGGTTTGAAAATAAAGTCGTAACTTTGCGCTATAGAATTTTAAAACAGATGGTTATGAAGTACTTAGACCCTAAGGCAGACCTCACGTTCAAGAAGATATTCGGCAATCATCCTAAAAGACTGATTAGTCTTCTGAACGCCCTCCTGCCACTCAGCGAAGAAGAGCAGATACACGAGATAAAGTATCTGCCTACAGAACTTGTGCCTCAGCTCGAAGGAGGCAAGAACACCATAGTGGATGTACTCTGCACGGATGTCAGAGGCAGGAAGTTCTGCGTGGAAATGCAGATGGAATGGTCTGATGCATTCCAGCAGCGAGTACTGTTCAATGCATCCAAGCTCTATGTGAGTCAGGCAAAAAAGGGAGGAAAATACAGCGAACTTCAACCAGTGTATTCTCTCAACCTGATAAATGATATCTTTGCGCATGATACTCCGGATTTTATCCACAACTACCGCATCGTGCACGATAAGGACAGCAATAAGGTCATCGAGGGCTTGCATTTCACCTTCATTGAACTCCCTAAGTTCACTCCTCATTCCATTGCCGATAAGCGCATGATGGTCTTGTGGCTCCGTTTCCTCACGGAAATCAATTCCAATACGAAGGATATTCCTGCCGACCTGCTCAATGATCCGGAGATTGGAAAAGCCGTAGAAGATCTTGAAGTTTCCGGCTTTACAGATGCCGAACTCCGTGCCTATGATAAATTCTGGGATTCGGTAAGTGTTGAAAGAACCCTTCTGGATGACAGATACCAGAAAGGAATGGAAGAAGGTATGGAAAAAGGCAAGCATGAGGCCAACACAGAAACAGCACAACGTTTGCTGGCAATGGGACTTTCTGCCGAACAGGTTTCCAAAGCTACCCAGCTACCTTTGGAAATCATTAAGAATCTGAGCAATTCATAAAAAACTCAAGTTTCGCATGTAAGCTCCACACGCCCCAGGCATCAGAACACCATCATGTCCCCACACGCCCCAAGGCATCAGAAGGCCATCATGTCCCCACACGCCCTGAACCAACGGTCACCGGCCGAAGGGAAAGGTAAAGGGCAGAAGCTCCTAGCCCAGGGCAACGCCCTGGGTATTATGATATACAAACCAACGCCCTGTAAGGGCAAAAGCTTTAAAATTATGGCGCAATCCTTATCAAAGATTTACATCCATTTGATTTTCCACATCAAATCAACGAGCCCCCAAATCCGTGAAAATGATTTGGAACGACTCCATAGTTATATCGGCAAACTTGTAAAGGCAGCGGGATGTACCGAGATAAAGGCTGGTGGTATAGGCGATCATGTTCATGTATTGTTTATATTATCAAAAGATGTCACGATTTCCGAAATTGTTGAGGAAATCAAGCGAAACAGCAGTAGATGGATAAAGGACCTTGATCCGGGTTATTATCATTTTTTCGCATGGCAGGGTGGTTATGCCGCATATTCCATCAGTCAATCCGTTGTGGACAAAACATTGCAATATATTGATAATCAGAAAGAGCATCACACCAAGCATTCGTTTGCAGAGGAATATAGAGCATTCTTGGAATTATATAATGTGGAATATAATGAAAAATTCGTGTTCCGGGATTAAGGAAGATTGGTGTTGTAAGGGCAAAAGCTTTGTATATTGCCAGGTATTTGAAAGTTTTTGCCAGGTATTTGAAAGCTTTTGCCCTTACAGGGCGTCTTGCTGATTGTCATTATACCCAGGGCGCTGCCCTGGGCTAGGAGCTTCTGCCCTTTCAGGGCGTGCTGCTTCTGGAGCTTCTGGGCCTTCAGGGCGTGCTGCTTCTGGAGCTTTTGGGCCTTCAGCCCGTACTTAAGCCACATGCGAAAGTTCTGTTATTAAGTCAGAAAATAGAAGGCAATCGCTTGCAAATTGTGCAAACGATTGTCTTTTTTTTATGCTATTTATTTAACTTTTCTTCATCTGCTTTTTTCAAAAAGTATTCTTATTTTTGCCGACGAAATCTTATAATTCAAACTTAATACATTTTGTTTATGCAGAAATTTTATACGTTGATTTGTACACTGGTATTGCTGCTGAGCATGACCTTCATGGCTCCAGTTTCAGCACTTGCGGCAGACTATACACCAGTGGTAACGGAAAATGAAATCTCCGTGTTCTTGGAAACAAGTTATGACAATGCCAAGATTTGGGCATGGAATGACAAGGTTAAACAGTTTACTACTGCTGCTTGGCCTGGAGATGCCATGACCTTGATGGGAACTAAAGATGGCAAGAATGTCTTTAAATGGACATATACAGTTGGTACTGAAATTCCTACTGGTGTGATTTTTTCTCATGATGGTGGGCAGAAACTGAATGGCGGTGATCAGGAATTCAAGAATCATGGATATTATGTAGAAGGTAAATATACCAAGACCATTGAGACTGCTCCTGCAGGCAAGGTAAAGGTGTTCTTTGATAATACAATAGAGAACCTGAAGAATGTATATTGCTATATTTATAACGGAACTGAGGCTTCTGTAGAATGGCCTGGCGTGAAGATGCAGCTCGACGAAGAGACTGAGTATAACGGCAAGAAAGGCTATTATTCTTTGGAGGTTCCTGCTGCTTTCCTTACAGGTTGTTTCGTCATCAATAATGGCGAAGCAGGTTCAACTCTTCAGGGAGAAACGGTTTATGTAAATGGTAAGGTTGTTACAGCCATAGAGAATACTACCATCACAGCTGTGAAGAAGACAACCGATGATGCCTGGTATTCTATCACAGGTATCCGTATCAAGAAGCCTACTCAGGCTGGTCTCTATATTCACAATGGTAAGAAAGTAATCATCAGAAAATAATAACAGATTATGAAAAAGACAATCAATTATGGTCTTCTGATGTTGGTGATGCTGTTCACCATGGCATCCAACATCTTTGCAGACAACAAATATGGTCTTAAAGACAATATTCAGGATGGTGTCATCCTTCATTGCTTCGACTGGACGTTGGCAGATATCCAGGAAGAAATTCCTAATATCGCCAAGGCAGGCTTTACTGCCGTTCAGACTTCTCCTGTTCACGAAAGAGCAGGTAAAGGATCCGTCTGGTATGATGTTTATCGTCCATACGACTTTAAAATAGGTAATGGTCTTGGTACTGAAGCTGATCTGAAGGCTCTCTGTGCTAAGGCTCATGAGTATGGTGTCAAGGTGATTGTGGATGTTGTTGCCAACCATACCGACCATCCTAACGTGGCTGAACGCTTGAAGGACGTGAGTCTTTATCATGAACGATTTGGTGTGGGTAACTGGCACGACCGTCATCAGGTGACATTTGGCATGATTGGTATGTGGGACCTCGATACCAACAATCCTACTGTGCAAGCCATCATCAAACAATACATCCAGGATTTGAAGGCCTGTGGCGTGGATGGTATCCGTTGGGATGCTATCAAGCACATCGGTTTGCCTTCTGAGGGTGACTCTTTTATGCAGAACGTGGTAGACCAGGAGATGTACAACTATGGTGAGATCCTTGACAGTACTGGTGGTAATGATAATGTCCTTTTCCCAGAGTATCAAACCTACATGAGCATTACCGATAATGGTTATGGTAACGGCTTTGCCAATTCTTTTGCTGGTGGTTCTATCAACGAGTCTGTTGGCAATTTCAATCAGAGAAAAGCAAAGACAGAAAAGTTGGTTTATTGGGGTGAAAGCCATGATACTTATGCCAACGATGGTGGTGAGTCAAAGAATAAAAGCCAGAATGTTATCGACCGTGCTTATGCAGTTGTAGCTGGTAATAATGGTGCTACAGCTCTTTATTTCTCCCGTCCTGCTCAGAAGGCAAAGAATGATATCAAATTTGGTGATAAGGGAAGTGTTCACTTCAAAGATGCTGAAGTAGCTCAGGTAAACCACATGCACAACGTTTGTGCTGGCGAGCCAAACTATTATGTAAAAGGTAATGGCGTTTGTGCTCAGGTTCGTAAGAGTGGCGCTATTATCGTATTGGGAAGTGGTTCTGATCGTGACGTGACTGTAGCCAATGGTGCTGGCGACGGCAAGTGGCTCAAGTCTGGTACTTATAAGGATATGGTAGGCGGTGGTGCTTTCACCGTCAATGCTTCTACAATCTCTGGTCATGTTGGCGAGTCAGGTATTGCTGTCATCTATAATGCTGGTCCTATCGTGCTGACTCCTGAGGTTGTTTTCAATCCAGCTGATGGCACAGCCTTCTCTGATGAGTCTCTCACTGTGACTGCTACTCCTTTGAATGCTGTTTCTGCCTGGATTCAGGTGAATGATGGTGCTAAGCAGGATTTTACTGCTGCCAAGCAGTTTACTGTAGGTGCTGATGTTGCCTATGGTAAGAATGTCACTATCACTTGGGGTGCAACTGACAAGGAAGGCAAGACAGAAACAGGTTCGGTAACTTACAAGAAAGTGAAGGCTTACGTTCCAGCCTTGGGCAAGGCTGACGAAATCTCCTGTTTCTTGGAGACATCCAATACGGCAGCAGCCGTATATGTATGGAATAACAAGGTTAGTCCTGTAATTAAGTATGCTGGTGATTGGAATGATGCTATCAATAAAAAGTTGCCTCTTGTAGGTAAGAGTGTTTCTGGAAAGAATGTCTTCAAGTGGACTTATGATGGCACCGAGACAAGTGCTCCTACTCAAATCATTTTCTTGGATGGTAATGGAAATAAGATAACTGCTGACGTGGAGTTTGTCAACCACGGCTACTATGTTGACGGAGCATACAGCACTACTGTTACCAAGGTACATGAAGATGAGATCGTTGATCCGGAGTATGTTTACTTCGATAATGCTTCCAACTGGGAGAATGTTTATTGCTACTTCTATAATGGCACAACCTCTTCTGCTGCATGGCCAGGAGTCAAGATGACTTACGATGCATCTGCTTCTCATAATGGTAAGACTGGTTGGTATAAGGTTCAGATTCCTACGGCATATCTCAAGGCTAAGTTCTTTATCAACGATGGTACTGCCGGTACTCCTATTAATGGCGAGAATGCCTCTACTGAACAGGTAGTGAAGTAATTCTGCAGGTAAACATATATATAATTTAGATGAATTGAGCAGAGCTCTTAGATGGCAGCGCCATCTAAGAGTTCTTTGTATTTGGCGATAGCATCAGCTATTTCGCTTATTTTGATAAATTCATCGGCTGAATGGGAGCGGGAAGACTCTCCTGGTCCCAACTTGAAGGAAGGGAAGTGCATCAGAGCCTGGTCGCTGAGGGTAGGACTGCCGAATGGCTTCATGCCCATGGCTACACATTTCCTGATAAGAGGATGCGCCGGGTCGATGCGGGATGACTTCAGACGGAAACTGTGAGCCTTTACTTCGCTCTTCAGGTGCTGGCAGATAAACTTGTAAACCTCCTCGTTGTCGTAGAACTCGTTGGTGCGGATATCCACAAGCATCGTACACTTATCCGGAATCACATTGTGCTGGGTTCCGGCATTCACTACGGTAAGCGTCATCTTGGTAGGGCCCAGGAACTCGCTTACCTTCTCAAACTTATAGTTACGAATCCATCGCATATCATCCAATGCCTCGTAGATAGCGTTTACTCCCTCGTTGCGGGCTGCATGACCGCTCTTTCCGTGAGCAATCACATCCAGCACCATCAGTCCCTTTTCGGCAACAGCCGGGTTCATGCCGGTAGGTTCACCTACGATGGCAAGGTCGATATGCGGAAGCAAAGGCAGGGCACGGGTAATGCCATCCTTTCCCGACACCTCTTCTTCGGCGGATGCCAGATAGATAAGATTATACTGCTGAGGCTTTGCGGTCAGCATTCTGAATAGCTGGAGGAGCGAACAGAGTCCGCCGCCGCAATCGTTGCTGCCCAAACCGTAAAGTACACCCTCTTCAACATCCGGTGAAAACGGGTTGCGTGTCCATGAAGCCACAGGCTTCACGGTATCGATGTGAGCGTTGAGCAGCAGGGTAGGTCGGCTCTCATCGTAATGAGGGTCGATAATCCAGATGTTGTTCGCCTCACGATGAGGTTCGAAACCATATTTGCGGATGGTCTGCTCCATGATGTCGGCAGCCTCCTTCTCGTTTCTGCTTACAGATGGGGTGGAGATGAGCTTTTTCAGCAAATCCACGGCATCGCTTACATATTCTTCTTGTGTCATCATAATCTCTCTTTTTATTGTTTTGGGGGCAAAGATACGAAAAAAAGAGCAGATAAAGTGGAAAAAATATCTTTTTATTTTGTGTTCTTGACAAATTCTATTATCTTTGCATCAGAATATAAATATAAGCTTATGCAGATTAATAGTCATCTTTCGGTACTGGTACATGATCTCGCCAAGAAATGGGGAGAGAAAACTGCTTTAACTTTCAGAAAGTTTGGCAGCGACCAGTGGCAATCGGTTTCATTCAACCTCTTTTCCTTAAGAGTGAAACAAGTGAGCAATGCCCTCCTGAATCTTGGGGCTAAACCTCTTGACAAAATCGCTGTCTTCTCGCAGAACTGTGTGCATTATCTGTACACCGACTTCGGTGCGTACGGTATCAGAGTTACCTCTGTGCCTTTCTATGCCAACAGCAGCGAGCAGCAGATTCAATATATGATTAATGATGCGCAGATTCGCTTCCTCTTTGTTGGCGAACAGGAGCAGTATGACAAGGCTCACCGTATCTTTGCCCTCTGTCCATCTCTGGAACGTATCATCATCTTCGATTCCAGCGTGCGCATCAGTACACACGATCCTGCAGCCCTCTATTTCAAGGACTTCCTGAAGCTGGGTGAGAATCTTCCTCGTCAGACGGAGGTAGAGGAACTCTACAAGCAGGCAAGTATGGATGACTTGGTTAATATCCTCTATACCAGTGGAACAACTGGAGATAGCAAGGGCGTGATGTTGACCTATGGTCAGTATTATGCTGCTTTGAAGGCAAACGACGAGTGTGTGCCTGTTACAGACAAGGACCGCGTCATCGATTTCCTTCCATTCACCCATATCTTTGAACGTGCCTGGTCTTACCTCTGCTTGAGCGAAGGTGCCGAACTCATCATCAATACTTATCCTCATGAAATTCAGGAGAGTATGAGAGAGATGCATCCTACCTGTATGTGTAGTGTGCCACGTTTCTGGGAGAAGGTTTATATCGCCGTAAAGGCAAAGATGGATGATGCCGGTCCTATCCAGAAGAAACTCTTCTACCATGCCTTGGCAGTAGGAAAGAAGCGGAATATAGAATATCTGGCAAACTGCAAGCGCCCTCCTCTGACCTTGGAGTTGGAATATCAGATTATCAACAAGACCGTTTTGAGCATGGTTCGCAAGCAGTTGGGCTTGGAAAAACCGAATATCTTCCCTACAGCGGGTGCTTATGTAAGTCCGGAAGTAGAGGAGTTTGTACATGCCATCGGTATCAATATGGTGGTGGGTTACGGTCTGACCGAGAGTCTTGCCACCGTATCTTGCGATCATTCTGACAAGAAACGCAGTCTGGGTTCGGTGGGTCGCCCTATCTCCTGCATTCAGGTAAAGATAGGTGAGGATAATGAGGTGCTCCTCAAAGGTCCTACCATCACTCCGGGATATTATCATCGTGATACCACCAATGCGAAGGCATTCGACAAGGATGGATTCTTCCATACCGGTGATGCCGGCTATATGAAGGATGGCGAGCTTTATCTCACCGAGCGTATCAAGGACCTGTTCAAGACATCGAATGGTAAATATATCGCTCCGCAGCAGGTAGAATCGTTGCTCCTGGTAGATAAGTTTATCGATCAGGTGGCTGTGATTGCCGACCAGCGCAAGTTCGTATCAGCCCTCGTCGTTCCAGAGTTCCGTCTCGTGGAGGACTGGGCACGTGAGCATCATATCGCCTTCAACTGCCGTGAAGATTTGTGTGCTAACGAGAAGGTGCAGAAGATGCTGATGGACCGTATCCAGATTCTCCAGCAGCATCTGGCTTATTATGAGCAGATTAAGCGCATTACCCTCCTGGCTCACCACTTCTCTATGGAGTCGGGTGAGTTGACCAATACCTTGAAGATTCGCCGCCCTATCATCAACAAGAACTACAAGGCGGAGATTGACAAGATGTATGAGGAGTAATCTAAAGTTTAAAGTTAAAAGTTTATAGTTAAGAGTTAATGATTACAGCTGACCAATTGAAGGATGTGATGGACAGAGCTGACGCTCTGCATCGCTATCTCAATATAGACCAGAAGAAAGTAGAATTCGAAGAGGAGCAGCTCCGCACTCAGGCTCCTGACTTCTGGGAAGACCCGAAGTATGCACAGGAGCAGATGAAGAAGGTGAAGGGCATCCAGAAATGGCTCGACGGTTATAAGACCGTACGTCTTTATGCCGATGAACTGCAGCTTGCCTTCGATTTCTATAAAGATGAAATGGTGACCGAGGAAGAGGTGGATGCCGATTATGCCAAGGCCATCAAAGCCATCGAAGACCTGGAGTTGAAGAACATGCTTCGCCAGAAGGAAGACCCGATGGACTGCGTGCTCAAGATTAATTCCGGTGCCGGTGGTACGGAAAGCCAGGACTGGGCACAGATGCTGATGCGTATGTATATGCGCTGGGCTGAGGCGCATGGCTACAAGGTAACCATCACCGATATGCAGGAAGGTGATGAGGCTGGTATCAAGAGCGTCACCATGACCATTGAGGGCGGTGAGTACGCTTATGGCTATCTGAAGAGCGAGAATGGTGTGCACCGACTGGTGCGTGTTTCTCCTTTCAATGCCCAGGGCAAGCGAATGACCAGTTTCGCCAGTGTCTTCGTAACTCCGCTGGTAGATGATACCATCGAGGTATATGTTGACCCAGCCAAGCTCTCCTGGGATACCTTCCGTTCGAGTGGTGCCGGTGGTCAGAATGTGAATAAGGTGGAGTCGGGTGTCCGTCTGCGTTATTGGTATACCGACCCTGATACCGGTGAGGAAGAAGAAATCCTCATCGAGAACACCGAGACCCGTGACCAGCCAAAGAACCGTGCCAAGGCATTGTTGCTCTTGAAGAGCCAACTCTACGACCGCGCCATGAAGAAGCGTCTGGAGGCTAAGGCTAAGATAGAGGCAGGTAAGAAGAAGATAGAGTGGGGAAGCCAGATTAGAAGTTATGTCTTCGACGACCGTCGTGTGAAAGACCACCGTACCAACTATCAGACATCGGATGTAGATGGCGTGATGGACGGCAAGATAGATGATTTCATCAAGGCATACCTGATGGAGTTCCCTACGAATGATGACGAACAACAATAATAATCTAAAAAATATACGACTATGAGTGGAAATAAAGACTTAAGAAGAGCCAAACATGAGGCTTATCAGAAGAAACAGGCTGCAAAAGGCGAGAAAGTAATCAAGTGGATATTTATAGGATTGATTGTCCTTGGTATTCTTTTTGCCATCTATGCAGCATCATTAGCATAAGACTATGAGTGGATTAGAGATAGAAAGAAAATTCCTCGTTAAGAAGGGCGACGCTTATAAAAGCGCCGCCTTTTCTTCTAGTCATATCCAGCAGGGATATATTCCTGCCGAGGGGGCTACGGTGCGGGTTCGCACACGGGATGAGAAGGCTTACCTTACCATTAAGGGCAAGTCGGTAAATGGCGGCATGACCCGCTATGAGTTTGAAAAGGAGATAACGATGGACGAGGCGCAGCATCTTCTGCAATTTTGTCAGGGTGGCGTCATCGATAAGCGTCGCTATCTGGTGAAAAGTGGCAGTCATACCTTCGAGGTAGATGAGTTCTATGGCGATAATGAAGGTCTGGTTATGGCAGAGGTGGAGTTGGCTAGCGAGACCGAAGCCTATGAGAAACCTGATTTCATCGGCATGGAGGTAACAGGCGACAAGAGATTCTACAATTCGCATCTCTTGGGCAATCCTTTCTCGAAGTGGCGTGATACCTTGCCGGCTGAATATCGCTAGAAAATGTATAGAAAAGGTCATTTCTGCGTTCTAAAACGGACGAAATAGCATAAATATTACTAAATTTGTGTTTTTGCTTTCAAATAATTCATATATTTCAGAATTATTTTATAATTTTGCACGAAGAAAAATTAAAAAATAAGAAATTAGTAATAGAAAGATAGAAATGACAGATTCAAATAGAGGAAGTTTTGGTAGCAAGATTGGATTGATTCTTGCTACAGCAGGTGGCGCCGTAGGTTTGGGTAACGTATGGCGCTTCCCTTATATGGCTGGTCAGGAAGGTGGCGCAGCCTTTATTCTGGTATACATCGGAAGTGTGCTCCTGTTGGGCATTCCATGTATGATTTCTGAGTTTATCATCGGCCGTCATGGTGCCTCAAATACCGCACGTGCCTATACCAAACTCTCTAATGGTACGGCTTGGAAGTGGGTAGGCTATCTTGAGGTGCTTACCGGTTTCCTGATTACGGGCTATTATGCGGTGGTTTCGGGCTGGTGTCTGCAGTATGTCTATGCCAGCATCATGGGCGAACTGCATGGTGACCCTACCTTTGTGGCGAATTACTTCAAGGAGTTTTCTTCTGATCCTGTGCGTCCGGTTATGTGGACGGTAGCGATATTCCTGATTTGTCATTTCGTGATTATTCATGGTGTGCGCGGCGGTATAGAGAAGGCTTCTAAGGTGATGATGCCTCTCCTGTTCATCCTGCTTTTGATCATTGTGGTAGCAGCTTGTCTGTTGCCGGATGCAGGTAAGGGCGTGGAGTTCCTGTTGAAGCCTGATTTCGGAAAGGTAGACAGAAACGTGTTCCTGAATGCCTTGGGTCAGTCGTTCTATTCTATGAGTATCGGTATGGGCTGTATCTGTACCTATGCCTCTTACTTCAGCCGTCAGACCAATCTCTTCAAGAGTGCTTTGCAGATTTCCATCATCGATTTGCTGGTAGCAGTATTGGCTGGTCTGATGATTTTCCCTGCAGCCTTCTCTGTAGGAGTATCACCGGATAGTGGTCCTTCGCTCATCTTTATCACTTTGCCGAATGTCTTTAATCAGGCGTTTGCATCGTTACCTGTATTGGGATGGATCATCTCGCTGCTTTTCTACGTATTGCTGTCGGTAGCTGCCTTGACCTCGCTGATGTCACTTCATGAGGTGAATACCTCTTTCTTCTACGAGGAGCTGAAGATAGACCGCAAGAAGGGTGCTACCATCGTTACGGTTTCCTGTGCCATCATCGGAGCCTTCTGTTCGCTCTCTTTGGGTGCAACAGATAAGCTTTCGTTCTTCGGAAAGGCGCTGTTCGATTGGTTCGACTTCGTTACGGGTCAGATATTCCTTCCTCTGGGAGGATTCCTTACCTGCCTGTTCCTGGGCTGGTATGTACCTAAGCAGATCGTACAGGATGAGTTTACTAACTGGGGAACCTTGAAGGGCCGTCTCTTCGGTATTTATCTTTTCCTGATTAAGTTCGTTTGTCCTGTCCTCATCTTCCTGGTATTCCTGAACCAGTTTGGTGTCTTCGGATAAAGCATTTGTAATCGGATATAACTATATATAATAAGGTGTAGCATCTGCCGTTTCGTCGGAAAACAACAAACACTACACATTAAAGATTTAGATAATGGAAACAAGAGGAAATTTTGGTAGTAAGTTGGGCGTTATTCTTGCCACAGCCGGCTCGGCAGTCGGTTTGGGTAATGTGTGGCGTTTCCCTTATATGGCAGGTCAGAATGGTGGCGCCGCCTTCATTCTCATCTATTTGGTATGTATCATCCTACTCGGATTGCCTGGCATGATGAGCGAATTCATCATCGGTCGTCATTCCGCTTCTAATGCAGCCCGTGCTTATACCAATCTGGGTAAGCATAAGGCTTGGGGTGCTTTGGGCTTGATGGGTATCATCACTTCTATGATTATCCTGGGTTTCTATGCCGTAGTGGCTGGCTGGTGCCTGCAGTATCTCTATGCCAGTATCATGGGCGGTGTTCATGGCGACGCAGCGTATGTGAAGACCTATTTCCAGACCTTTTCAGCCGATCCTATCCGTCCTACCTTATGGGCTGTAGGCTTTATCCTGCTTACCCACATGGTGGTAGTACGCGGTGTGCGCAATGGTATAGAGAAAGCATCCAAGATTCTGATGCCTATGCTCTTCTTCCTGTTGATTGTGATTGTGATAGCTTCCTGCTCTCTGCCTGGAGCGATGAAGGGAGTGGAGTTCCTGCTGAAGCCGGATTTCTCTAAGGTAGATGAAAACGTGTTGCTCGAAGCGCTGGGACAGGCGTTCTTCTCTTTGAGTATGGGTACGGCATGTCTGTGTACTTATGCCTCTTACTTTAACAGACAGACCAATCTCTTGAAGTCGGCTACTCAGATTGTGACCATTGATACGGTAATCGCCGTATTGGCAGGTTTGATGATCTTCCCTGCAGCCTTCTCGGTAGGTGTGCAGCCAGACAGCGGTCCTTCGCTCATCTTCATTACCTTGCCAAACGTATTTCAGCAGGCTTTCGGTAACATGCCGGTTGTCGGTTATGTGATTTCGGTGTTGTTCTATGCTTTGCTTGTATTGGCAGCCCTGACTTCTACCATCTCGATGCACGAGATAGGTACCGCCTTTATTTATGAGGAGGGTAAGATAAGCCGTGCCAAGGGAGCCTGGTTCGAGACCATCGTTTGCAGCATCATAGCTGTATTCTGTTCGCTCTCTCAGGGTGCCGTACCTGATTTGGGTTTCTTCGGCAAGGATTTCCTGAGCAATTGTGACAACTTTACTGCCCAGCTGCTCATGCCGTTGAGTTCATTCATCACCTGTCTGTTCCTGGGATGGTATGTGCCAAAGAAGATTGTGCGTGATGAGTTTACCAACTGGGGAATCCTGAAGGGAACTCTCTTCCCTGTTTTCCTGTTCACCATCCGTTTTATCTGTCCAATCTGTATTTTCCTTATCTTCCTGCACCAGTTTGGTGTCATTTAGCAAAACCGGCAAACTTGCAGACAGGCTATCTTGCCCCTAGTAGGCAAGATACGGCTTGATTCTTTCTATTTCGGCAGGTGGAAAGTCTTTGAGGAGACGCAGCTCTTCAGCACTTTTCAGCGGACCATGGGTTCTGCGGTAGTTTACGATTTCCTTTGCCTGGTAAAAGTCCAGGTAAGGATGTTTGCGCAGTTCGGCTAAACTGAGCTGGTTGACATTCATTTTCCGGATATGTTTTGCATCAATATTCATATAGTGGAGGGCTGTCTCGGGCACGCCTTCCACTTCTTGTATCTGGCTCATGGAAACGAAACCGCCTAACCGCTCTCTGTAACGGATGATGCTTCTGGCATAGTAAGAGCCTATGCCGGGAATTTTCTGCAGTTCGGTCGTATCAGCAGAATTGATGTTGATATACTGACCTTCTTTCAGTTTCCGTGGATAATTGTATTGGGTAGTATCTTTCTTCCTTTCATCTCTAGTTCTTATAGCTGTCTCTTGATAGCCGTAGTTGTATCTTTCTCTTGGGTAAAAGTTGGCAGCCGGCTGGTAGTCTTTACCAATTCTGATAAAGGGTAGCAGTTTTTCGAATTGCTTCTTGGTTAGTCCGTAAACCCGTGCAAAGTCTCTAGGTGTCCTGAAGATACCTCCTTTATTTCGATATTTGATGATGTTTCTGGCTTGCCATGATTCCAGTCCCAGCCGTTGGAAATCAGATTGGCTTGCCGTATTGGGGTCAAAGGCGAATACTTCGCTCGACTGAAGTCCTTCGTCATAATAGCCTGGCTGTTGCCGTGTGGCATGCCTGATGATACTATCGTTATGGGCTTGTTGCTTTTCTGAGGGCATAGTTTCTTTAGAACCTACAATGAAAATCATTGTGGTACTGACAACGAGCAGGGTCAGGATTACGAGTAATGCTCGCCGTTCATGGTAATTGATATAAAAAAAATCCTTTATAAACTTCATAGGCTTACGGATTTTAAGTCTATATGATTGTTTGGTCGGGATTACTGGACTCGAACCAGCGACCTCATCGTCCCGAACGACGTGCGCTACCAACTGCGCTAAATCCCGATATCTGCTGCAAAGGTACATTAAATAATGGACAACACCAACAAAAATAGACTTTTTTATCTTTTTTTGAAAGAAATTTCCCGAAAAATTTGCAGGAACCAGAAAAAAGTATTACCTTTGCACCCGCAAATGATAAATCGCGATTTGTAAAAGTTGGTGCCATAGCTCAGTTGGTAGAGCAAAGGACTGAAAATCCTTGTGTCCCCGGTTCGATTCCTGGTGGTACCACTTCTTTATGAGACTGAATCTTCGTAACAGGATTCAGTCTTTTTTTATGCCTTTTTTATAATACTCCATTTTACACTTATGAAAACGTTTGCGTATGAAAAATGCGCCAGGATGTTTTATAATAGCTATTTTTTCACTACTTTTGCATTGTAAAATTCAAAAACAAACCAAAAAATAAATCTAACAAACATTCATTAAAATGAAAAAAGCTTATTTGTTATTCTTGGCTGGAATGTTGTCTACGGCAGTATTTGCCGGCAGCAAACAGACGGTTAAGATTGATGGTCAAGTCATAGACAAGACTGTCACAGAGATTACCTTCGATGGCGACAATGTCGTTCTTCAGTATTCAGATAATACATCTGATCAGGCAGATATGTCGCTCGTAACCCTTTCTTTCACTTATCAAACTACCGGCATCAGTCAGGTAGAAGGCATTAAGCAGGCATTGCAAGGTAAGGTTTATAACCTTCAGGGCCAGTGTGTAGGTAAATCCCCTAAGGGTTTATCTAAGGGTGTTTATATTATTAATGGTAAGAAAGTAATCATCAAATAAAATAAGGAGGATTGAACAATGAAGAAAATGGTATTTACTTTGGCACTCCTCCTGATGAGCTTGAGTGCAGCTGTGGCTCAGACAGGGACATTTAAGATTACCCATGCCGTGGCTCGTAACAGCAAGGTGAACCAGATGTATGTTACCACCAAGTCGGGTGATGTGAAGTATTATAATACTGCAGACTTGACAAGTGTGAAGTTCGAAGGTGACAAGGCAATCATTGCACCTAAATCAGGTTCAGAGAATGATGAGTATGATGCTTCTGTTCAGAAAATCAGTTTCGCAAAGAAAGTAGAGCAGGGCGAAAGTGGTGATATTGAAAATCCTGCAGGTGTGATTCAGATTACTGAGGCAAAGGGCTGGCAGGAGTCTGCCTACTTGAAGTGGGCTCCATTCGAGGGCGCTTCTTCTTATAATGTATATGTAGATGACAAGAAGATTGATGCTCAGTTGATTCGTCAGTATGCTTCTTACTATCGTGCCGATGTTCTCGGTTTGAAGGAAGGTACTTATTCTGTAAAGGTTGTTCCTGTAAATGCTGACGGTAAAGAGATTACTGGTGCCAATACAGCTTCTAACTTGGTAGTAAAGAGCTACAACCGTGAGGGCTTTGCTCATTTCAAGTATGCTGGTGTAGGTGCTTATAATAATGATGGTACTTTGAAGGCTGGTGCTAAGGTTCTGTATATTACAGCCAAGACGGCCAAGACTGTTTCTACAACAGTTAATACGGGTAAGCTTGAGACGATTACAGGTCTTCAGTCTATTATTGATGCTTATTCAAAAGGTAAGGATAAAACCCCAATCGCCTTCCGTATCATCGGTAAGGTAAATCTTTCTGATTTGGATCACATTTCAAGTTCTGCTGAAGGATTGCAGATTAAGGGAGCTATGATGAATATGACATTCGAAGGTGTCGGTGATGATGCTACCGTATATGGCTTCGGCTTCTTGCTTAGAGAGGCTGAGAGTGTAGAGTTCCGTAACTTTGCTATCATGCGTTGCCTGGATGATGCCATGTCTCTTGATACTAAAAACTCTCATGTATGGATTCACAATATGGATCTCTTCTATGGCAAGAAGGGTAGTGCTGCCGACCAGGCTAAGGGTGACGGTACTGTAGACATCAAGGGCGATTCTAAGTATGTTACTGTAGCTTACAACCGCTTCTGGGATAATGGTAAGGCTTCTATGTGTGGTATGAAGAGTGAAACTGGTGAAAACTGGATTACTTATCATCACAACTGGTTCGACCATTCAGACTCTCGTATGGCTCGCGTTCGTACCATGAGTGTTCACATGTACAACAACTACTATCAGCATTGTGATGTTTATGGTATTGGTGCAACCAGTGGTTCAAGTATATTCATGGAGTCAAACTACTTTGATGCTGTTAAGCGTCCTATCATGAGCTCTTTGCAGGGTACTGATGCCAAGGGTGATGGTACTTTCTCTGGTGAGAAAGGTGGTTTGATTAAGGCATACGGCAATGTATTTACCAACAAGCCTGATAACTTCAGCTATATCCCATACGCAGAAAACAATACAAGCTTTGATGCTTACGAGGTTTCTGATCCAAGTGAGCAGGTTCCTGCAAGCGTAAAGACTTTGGTAGGTGGTACTTCTTACAACAATTTCGATACCAACTCAAGCCTCATGTATGCATACGCTGCAGATAAGGCAGAAGATGTTCCTTCTATCGTAGAAGGCTTCTATGGTGCAGGTCGTTTGAATCATGGCGATATTGATTTCGCTATTCCTGATGAAACAGTCGTAACAAATGGTCACCAGCAGCCATGGCCTGCTTTGGCAAGCATTCTTGACGCTTATACTTCTGGTGTTGTTAAAGTGTTCGGTGAGAGCAATGCAACAGGCGAAGGTGGTTCTACTGAAGGTGGAAGCACTGGTGGTGAGACTGGTGGTTCTGGCGAAGGTGGTAGCACTGGCGGCTCTACTGGTGGTTCAGAAGGTGGCAGCACAGTAACTCCTATCGAGGGTACAGTAACTTGCTCATTTGCTGGAGGTAAGGCTTCTAATAGTAGCTTTACTGTAGCGGGAAACTTTAAAAATAGTACAACTGGGGTAACTGTAGATGGAAATACTTATAATGATTACCTCAAATTAGAATCTTCTGCAGGTACAGTATCTTTTAAGACAACAGCAAAAATGCAGATGACTTGTTATACTGGTGATACAAAGGCAAAATTAAAGATTGATGGTGCTGATGTTACTGGTGATACAACCAAGGGCGTTGTTACTGTAACTCTTGAGGTAGGTGATCATTCTATAGCCAAGGCTGGTTCTGGTTCTAAGTCTTTATATCTCATCAAACTTGTACCTGTAACAGAATAATGAATGTGTTTTGCCCGATGAGGGAAGGATGTATACAATAATTTCAAGGGCTGTCTTTTCTTGAAGAGGACAGCCCTTTTTTAGAAACAAAAACTAATCTTATCTAAAATGAAACAAACAAACTCTACTTTTTCTGCACAGCTTAAGGCTGTTTGTCGTAAAACTCTCTTGGCTTCTGCTTTGCTTTGTAGCTTCTCTATGATGGCAAATGCACAGACCCAGGATGGTCGTGACTTCTCTTTGGATGGCTTCGCTGCCTATGAAGGTACTCCTGGTACCAACTGGTATCGTGTCGGAGGAACTACCGGTGGTGCCGGTGGTAAGGTGGTGAAGGCTGACAACTTCTCTCAATTGCAGGCCTATCTCCAGGCAGCAGACCCATACATTGTTATCGTAGATCATGATATTACTACAGGCATCAAGTGCTATGTGGATGATCTGAGTACCGGTCGTTTGCTTGACGACCAGAGTGGTAAGTCTGGCGTAGAGTCTGTCTATGGCGAGCGCATTATGGTTGCTCCTAACAAGACTTTGATTGGCGTGGTGAACCCAACAACAGGTGAGGCTCCTCTCTTTTCTCATATCACCTTCGTGATGCAGTCGGTTGATAACATTATTATCCGTAACTGCCGTTTCACCATGAAGGGCGTTCCTGTGCTCAGAACAGGTGAGAATAAGATTGTGGCTTGGCGTAATGGAGCACAGGTAGAAGTGGGCGACCCTGACTGCATCGGAATCCAGGCAGATAAGGTGAGTGCCAAGACCGACTGGGGTGGACATATCTGGATAGACCATTGTGAATTCTTCAATGGTGGTGCAGCCAATAAAGACCGCTATGATGGTTTGCTCGACTGCAAGAACAATGTGCAGTGGATGACATTCAGCTATAACTATTTCCACGACCATGACAAGAGCTGCTTGTGGGGTAAGGGTGATTCAGATGTTTATGAGAACTGTCGCACCATCTCTTTCCATCATAATTTCTTTGATCAGATAGAAGGCTCCCGTCTTCCTCTCCAGCGTGGTGGTCATGTACATTATTATAATAACTATATGCGTGGTTGCGAGGATGGTTGGGATATCCGTACAGGAGCTGTGGCATACGAAGAAGGTTGCTATTTCGAAGATACGAAGTCGCCTATCCGCTCAGATAGAGGTGGTAGCTTGAATATCTCTAAGGCTGAAGGCTATGATTGTATCTACAAGGGCTGTAACAACTTGATGGAAGGTTATGCCAATATTGATGGCGCTAAGATTAGCAAGTCTTTTCCTGTAACCAAGACAGATTGGGTTCCTACTCAAACCACATCCTCTTACACCCAGCATTATCTCGACAAGACGGTAGATGTTCCTGCCATCTGCGAGAAGTATTCTGGCGCAGGTAAGGTAGAAATCTGGAAGGCTTATACCTCTGCAATTCCTATGGTGGATGTGTCTGAATTCGATCATGCCATCAAGAATTACAGCACAGCTAAGACCTACGATGCAGAAGGAAAGGAAATGACAGGTGCTACAACCGGTATTTCCCATACCGACATGTTAGCAGAAACCGGCTCCTCTCGCATCGAGTATTATGATTTGGCTGGTTCCCGTCTTTCTGCACCTCAGAAGGGAATCAATATCGTCAGGAAGGTGAGCCTTGATGGACATGTAAGCGTGAAGAAGGTAATTATCAGGTGAGAATCCGATAAAGATTCCTGCCTCTTTAATGAAAAAACGGACAAAAGCTAGATAAAGATTTGCTTTTGTCCGTTTTTTCTTTATTTTTGTCTTAAATCTATCTGCTGTTTTCTTCTTTTTTCTCTACTTTTGCAACTGAAAACAATTTTAAACGCAAACTCATTTAAACGTAAACGCAACCTAAAAGTAAAACAATGAAAGCAATCCAGAATTTAGCAAAGAGAAGTTTGCTTCTCGTGGCATTGTTCGTCATCGGATGTCTGCAACTCATGGCGCAGACAAGAACCATCAAAGGTGAGGTGACTGATGCGCAGAATGGTGAGGCTCTGATTGGCGCCACTGTCATGGTGGAAGGCGAAAAGGGCGGTACAGTTACTGATTTTGACGGTAACTTCAGTCTTCAGGTATCTTCTTCAGCCAAGAAGATCAAGGTATCTTATATCGGTTATATTGATAAGGTACTTTCTATCTCAGACAATATGAAGGTGAAACTCGAATCCGACAGCAAGGCGCTGGCTGATGTCGTGGTCATCGGATATGGTACGGCAAGAAAGAGTGACCTGACAGGTTCCGTAGCTACCGTGAAATCGAAGGACTTTAATAAAGGTCTCGTTTCTTCTCCAGAACAGTTGATCAACGGTAAGGTTTCGGGTGTACAGATTATGTCCAACAGTGGTTCTGCCTCTGCCGGCAGTACCATCCGTGTGCGTGGTGGTGCATCTCTTAATGCCAGTAACGACCCTCTTATCGTGCTCGATGGTGTGCCATTGGAGCAGGGGGGTATTTCGGGTAACAGCAGCAACTTCCTCAGCATGATCAACCCTTCTGATATCGAGAGCATGACTGTATTGAAGGATGCTTCTTCTACAGCCATCTATGGTTCCCGTGCATCTAACGGTGTCATCATCATTACCACCAAGAAGGGACAGCAGGGTGCTGTAAAGGTGAACTTCAATACCACCAACAGTTTGCAGACCCGTGCGCAGATGGTAGATATGCTGAGCCGTGATGAATTCGTGAATGTCATCAACCAGTTTGGTACAGATAACCAAAAGTCATTGCTCGGTACAGCCAATACCGATTGGAACGATGAGGTTTACCGCACAGCCTTCGGTACAGATAATAACCTCAGCGTGAGCGGCAGCATCGACAAGTGGTTGCCATTCCGAGTGTCTGTAGGCTATTACAACCAGAGCGGTCTGGTTCGCAAGGACAATGTAGAGCGCTGGACAGGTAACGTTGTATTGACTCCTAGCTTCTTCCAGGATCACCTGAAGTTGACCATCAACGCCAAGGGAACGCTTAATAACAACTCATTCAATAATGGTGGCGCTGTATGGGCAGCTGCCACATTCAACCCAACCATCCCGGTTTATTCCGGCAACGACAAATATGGTGGCTATAATGAGGCACTCGATGCTGATGGCTATCCAGTGAATGCCGGTGTAAGAAACCCTCGCGGTCTGGTTGATCTGTATGATTCAAAGAGTAAGGTAAGCCGCTTCATCGGTTCTATGGATGTAGATTACAAGGTTCACTTCCTGCCAGACCTCAAGCTCCATGCTACCGTGGGTGCTGACTATGCCAAGGGCGACGGAACCGTTTATGTTCCTGTCTACGCAGCACAGAGCTACAACAAGGATGAGTCTTTGGGCGGTAGCGATTACAAGTATGGTCCTCAGAAGAACGAGAACCGCTTGCTTACCCTCTATGCCAACTATGCAAAGTATTTCGAAGATATCAAGAGTAATGTAGATCTGACAGCCGGTTACGACTACCAGTACTGGAAGAGTACTACACCTCTTTATTATACCAAAAGTGCGGCAGGCACAAACCTGTCAACCGTAAAGGCTTCAGATTACCGTCATGTAATGTTGTCATATTACGGACGTATCAACTATTCATTCGATGGAAAGTATCTCCTGACGGCTACCGTTCGTCGAGACGCATCTTCCCGTTTCTCTAAGGATACCCGTTGGGGTACTTTCCCATCTGTTGCTTTGGGCTGGACTTTGACAGAAGAGCCTTGGTTGAAGAACCAGAAGGTACTTTCTAACTTGAAACTCCGTGCCAGCTATGGTGTTACCGGTCAGCAGGAAGGTATCGGCAACTACAACTATCTGCCGGTTTATACCTACAGCGTGACAGGTGCCGAAGCATTCATCAACGGACAGTATATCAATACTTACCGTCCTGAGGCATACGTATCAGACTTGAAGTGGGAGACTACAACCTCCTGGAACTTCGGTCTCGATTTCGGATTCCTGGATGGCCGTATCGGTGGTGCCATCGATTTCTATACCCGTAAGACCAAGGACCTGTTGGCATCAGTACCAACAGCAGCAGGTACCAACTTCTCAAAGACTATCCTTACCAACGTAGGTAATGTGGACAGCAAGGGTATTGAGGTTTCTCTGAATGCAACCCCTATCCAGACCAAGGACTGGGAGTGGAACCTGAGCTATAACTTTACCTGGCAGAACATGAAGGTGAAGAACCTTTCATTGATAAAGGGTGGAAGCCAGACCAACGTGAAGGTAGGTCCATCTATCGATGCTTACCAGTTCCAGGTACTCTCTGAGGGATATGAGCCATACATGTTCTATGTGTATCATCAGCTCTACGACTCAAAGACAGGCAAGCCTATCGAGGGTGCTTATGCCGATTTGAACAATGATGGCGAAATCAATGAGTCAGATCTCTACCGCTATCATTCTCCAGCCCCTAAGTACATCATGGGCTTGAGTACATCTTTGAGATACAAGCAGCTGACACTCGGTATGAGTTTCCGTGCCAACATCGACAACTATGTATACAACGGCATGGGTATGAGTACAGGTGCTTTTGAGACCGTAAGCTACAACAACTCACAACTCAACAACCTCAATACCAGCTTCCTGAAGACAGGTTTCAAGACCCGTCAGTATCTCTCTGATTACTACGTAGAGAATGCTTCGTTCCTGAAACTCGACAACCTGAGTTTGAGTTACAATGTAGGTAAGATCAACAAGTGGGCTTCGCTCACCGTATCTGCGATGGTACAGAATGTATTCACCATCACCGGTTACTCAGGTACAGATCCTGAGGTGCCAAACGGAATGGACAACTCATTCTATCCACGTCCTCGCACTTACTCAGTAAGCCTCGGACTTCAGTTCTAACAATCAAAACAGATAACAATGAAACTTAAGAATATATTATATAGTATGATGATGGGAACAGCGGTGCTGACAGGCACTACCAGCTGTGTTTCCGATCTTGACCAATATCCTCATACAGAGACAACCTCTAAGGATGTTTATACCTCGCTTGCCAATTATGAGGCTGTGCTGGGTAAGATTTACGCTGCCATGGTGACTAGCGGTCAGGGCAAGGGCGGCGATAATAAGGATATGGAATCCGTATTGAACGCCGGCAGTGGTTTCGATTACATGCGTATGTTTATCAATATGCAGGAGTGTGGTACCGATGAATTTGCCTCTACCTGGCTGACAGGTGAGCAGACCACCGGCCTGACCTATCTTTCATGGGATGCCAACGATGCGTGGGTATCAGATATGTATTATCGTATCTACTACAACATCGCCCTTTGCAACGAGTTCCTGCGCAATGCCAATAATGCCAATTTCTCGGGTGCTGATGCAGAGAAGATGAAGGAGTATAAGGCAGAAGTCCGCTTCATGCGCGCTCTGTTCTATTACCATGCCCTCGATTTCTATCGCAACATTCCGATGGTGACAGAGAACGACCCTGTGGGCAGCTACATTCCTCCTCGTTATACTCCTCAGCAGACATTCGATTATATCGAGAGCGAGTTGAAGGATTGTGTAGGTGATATGCTTCCTGCATCCACCTGTCCTTACGGTCAGGCTTCTCAGGGTGCTGCCTATACCTTGCTTGCCAAGCTTTATCTGAACAGCGAGGTTTATACCGGCGTTGCCAAGTATGCCGAGTGCATGGAGGCTTGTAAGAAGGTGATGGATATGGGCTACTCTTTGGAGTCTGATTACAGCAAGCTCTTCAATGCTGATAACGACAAGCGTACCAACGAAATTATCTTCGCCTTGCCAGTAAGTGCAGAGCATACAGTAAGCTGGGGTTCTTCCACTTACTTGGTGTGTGGACAGTTGAGTATGTCGAATGCCAACCAGAATGTTGCCGATTTCGGTGCTACCAGTGGCTGGAGCGAGTTCCGTCTCCGTCCTGAGTTCGTGGATAAGTTTACCCAGACCGATATTGATGGAGGTGGCGACAAGCGCTGCAAGTTCTTCACCAATGGTCAGAGCAAGGATGTAACCAACATGACCGATGAAACCACCGGTTATCTCTCAGAGAAATGGAGTAATCTGAAGGATGATGGTACTACAGCATCTAATACTGCTGATGCAGGTGTAGAAACCGATTTCCCTCTCTTCCGTTTGGCAGATGTTTATCTGATGTATGCCGAGTGCGTGGTTCGTCTGCATAATGACTGGGATAACTGGGGTGGTGGTAGTGATGCTACAGATCCAACCGTGATTGCTTCTCGCAAGCAGGGTGCTATCTATTGGATCAACCAGCTTCGTGAGCGCTCTCATGCTTCTGATGTATGGGCAAGCAACTTTGCTGATGACGATGCCTTCCTCCAGTTCATCCTCGATGAGCGTGCCCGTGAACTCTATCATGAAGGTTATCGCCGTACCGACCTGATTCGCTATGGTCAGTTTACTACTAATAAGTACATCTGGCAGTGGAAGGGTGGTGTCCACGACGGACAGGCAGTGGATAGCAAGTACAACATCTATCCAATCCCTAACACCGAGCTTACCGCAAATCCAAATCTTCATAACGACAACTATTAATAGGATAAAAGAATGAAAAAGATATTTAGAAACTTGATGATGCTTCTCTGCGCACTCACCGCCCTGGTGAGTTGCGACGAGAGTGGCGACAAGATATATCTGGATGGCTTCAAGGCATCCGATCTGATGGCATCGGCATCCGATGTGAAGCTGTCTGTAGATAACAGTAAGGACGTTGTCCTCTCGTTGGCTTGGCAGAATCCTACCTTGTTTTCGAACGATGAAACCAAGCCTGCGGGCAGCGGAGTGTTGAAGACTTATCTGCAGGCATCCGCCTCAGAAGATTTCGCATCAGTAAAGGAATACACCGTAACCGACCTTTCCAAGGCTTTCACCGGTGCTGATCTCAATGCTGCAGCCAAGGATCTCGGCTTGTCTCCTGATGTGAGTTCACCTCTTTATTTCCGTATCAAGAGTCAGATGGGTGCCAATCTTGATGCCGCTTACAGCAATGTCTGCCAGGTAAAGGTTACTCCATACCTCATTGATATGAGCTACATCAATATCCTGAATGAGAAAAAGGATCAAGTTCTGACCAAACTCTATTCTCCTAATTCTGATGGAGTTTATTCTGGCTATATGAATGCCTCTTCTTGGTTCCATATCTGGGGTAAGGAAAATGATGGTACCATTTGGGGTAATGTAGGACAGGATAACCATGTGTACGAAATGGATAATACTGAGTCTGCATGGAACATCTGGTTCCCAGGTCAGACAGGTATTTATTATACAGTTCTTGATACAAAAGCTAAGGAACTTAAGCCAACTTACATCAAGTCGATGCAGTTGAATGGTGAAGATATGACCTATGATGCTCCTAACTATGCTTGGACCAAGGTGATTACAACCGCAGCCGATAATACTCCAATTAGCATCGTAGCAACAGGTGCAGAGTACAGCAAGGATACAGGTACAGAAGATGCTGCAGCTGTGGTGAAGACCATGAACTATACTTTGGCTGATGGCAAAATGACAGATGCTGCAACAGCTGGAAGTGTAAATATTGCCAAGGCTGGTACTTATACCGTAACCGTGAAAGTTGGTGAGCACAGCCAGCTGGAATACACCATCGTTGAGGGCGACCAGACAACTCCAGAGCCAGAGGTTAGCAATACCCTCTGTATGTTCTCTAAGGATGGTAACACCCTTCTTGCCGTGATGAACAAGGTGAGTGATGGCGTTTATACCTGCAAGTACAAGCCAACAGCTTGGGAGAATTTCCGGTTTATCTTCGTAGGTGAAAACAAGGACGACAAGCAGACTTGGTATGGTTCTGATCCAAGCGATCTTTTTAAATTGTCAACAGCTAGTGACTGTTGGGACATTTGGTTCAAGGATGATGTAACTGGTGGTGAAGTTACCGTTACCGCTGACCTCAACACCATGACATGGAAATATGAATAATTAATAAGAAAAATAGCAATGAAGAATATTTTAGGAAAAGCCATATTGCTGGCTTCAGCACTCTTGTTTTCTATTACAGGAACAAGTTGCAGCAATGATGATAATACCACTCCCGAAAAGGAGAAGACATACGATATGAGTGGCTTCGCCAAGGGCGCCGATGTAAGTTGGCTCACAGAGATGGAGAAGGATGGTGTGAAATTCTATAATCAGAATGGCAAGGCAACAGAATGCATGAAGCTCCTTCGCGAAGAGGGAACCAATTCCATCCGTCTGCGTGTCTGGGTAAATCCGGAAGGTGGCTGGTGTGGCAAGGATGATGTCATCGCCAAGGCTTGGCGTGCTCAGCAGCTCGGCTTCCGTCTGATGATTGACTTCCACTATTCTGATACCTGGGCTGACCCGGGCAACCAGAAAGTTCCTGCTGCATGGCAGGGCTATACTGCCGAACAGATGAAACAGGCTGTGGCTGATCATACCAAGGATGTATTGACAGCCTTGAAGGATAGAGGTGTAACCAACGTAGAGTGGGTGCAGGTGGGTAATGAAACCCGCGACGGAATGCTCTGGAATAGCGATGAGGCTGTAA
Source organism: Segatella copri (assembly GCF_026015625.1). Taxonomy (NCBI): domain Bacteria; kingdom Pseudomonadati; phylum Bacteroidota; class Bacteroidia; order Bacteroidales; family Prevotellaceae; genus Segatella; species Segatella copri. The sequence continues at coordinate 3,208,745 of NZ_JAPDVG010000001.1, forward strand.
CCGGTCAGGTATCTAAGAATGCAGCCAATTTTGCTGCTTATATCAACGCCGGTTATGATGCTGTAAAGGAAGTTTATCCTAAGGCAAAAGTCATCGTGCATGTAGATAAGGGTCAGGACCTCGGTGGACTTACCTGGCTCTACGATAAGCTGAAGGACAATGGTGGAAAGTGGGATGTCATCGGACTGTCTCTTTATCCGGAAGATGATAACTGGCAGAGTTATGCAGAGAGTTGTCTCTCTAACATCCAGACTCTTTCTTCCAAGTATGGCAAGGACGTCATCATCTCTGAAATCGGTATGTGGTGGGGTTCTGAGCAGGCTGCGCCATTGATGAAGAAGATGGTGGATGGCTGTAAGAAGATTTCTACCTGCGAGGGTATCTTCTATTGGGAACCGGAAGTTTACAACAACTGGAAACCAGCCAACTATATCACTCTGGGTTGGGATGCATATACCAAGGGAGCCTTCGACAACAGCGGCAAACCAACTGCCGTATTTGATGCATATAAATAAGAATATTAAATAGCAATATGATCAAGAGAAGCATTACTTTCATGACTCTTGCCCTGGCACTCACAACGCTGTGCCAGGCGCAGAGCAGAAAGGTTATCAACCTGCCTTCATGGGACTTCTCCCGTGATGGCAAGGCGTGGCAGCAGGTAGCTGTTCCGCACGATTGGGCTATCTCGGGACCTTTCGATAAGAAATGGGACCTGCAGATGGTGGCCATCGAGCAGAATGGCGAAACCGAAAAGACCGAGAAGTCGGGACGTTCTGGTGCGCTGCCTTGGATAGGTGAGGGTATGTATAAGATGAACTGGACGGCTCCTAAGGGCTATAAGCGTGCCGTACTCGTCTTCGACGGTGCCATGAGCCAGCCTGTTGTCAGCGTCAATGGCAAGGAGGCAGGCAAGTGGGCTTACGGCTACAATGCCTTCCGCATCGACATCACACCTTTCATCAAGTTTGGTAAGAGTAATCTCATCGAGGTACATCTTAATAATGTAGAGGAGAGCAGTCGTTGGTATCCGGGAGGCGGCCTTTACCGTCCGGTTTCCGTAGAACTCTATGGCAACGAGAACTTCTCTACCTGGGATACCTTCGTCCGTACCCTGAAGGCTGATAAGCAGGAAGCTGAAGTAGAAGTAAATGCACTGCTGGAAGGAAAGACTGGTAAGTCGGGCAAGACCGTCATAGCCCTGTTGGATAAGGCTGGCGAGAAGGTTGCCGAGCAGACAGTCACAGGTGCCAATCCTGAAATCAAGACTACTCTGAAGGTAGCGAATCCTCATCTCTGGTCTCCGGAATCTCCTTACCTCTATCAGGTAAAACTTACCCGATATGAAGGAAAGAAGGTGGCTGATGTGCAGACCCTGAAGACCGGTATCCGTACCATTGCCGTATCCAAGGATTATGGTTTCCAGCTCAATGGCGTTACCCGAAAGCTGAAGGGCGTCTGTCTGCACCACGACCTCGGTCCATTGGGTGCAGCAGAGAACAAGGCAGCTCTTATCCGTCAGATCAAGATGATGAAGCAGATGGGTTGCGACGCCATCCGTACTGCCCACAACATGCCTTCTACCATGCAGATGGAAATCTGCGATTCCCTCGGTATGATGGTGATGGCAGAGAGTTTCGATATGTGGATTTATCCTAAATGCAAGAACGGCTATGCCAAGTTCTTCAAGGAGTGGAGCGATAAGGATATCACCAATCTGGTAAAGCACCACCGCAACCATCCTAGCATCGTGATGTGGAGCATCGGTAACGAGATTCCTGAACAGTGGAGCAAGGAGGGTGTGCAGATTGCTAAGCGTCTGCAGGATATCTGTCATCAGTACGACCCATCCCGCCCTGTAACCCAGGGTATGGATAAGGCAGAAGATGCCTTGAAGAGCGGCTTTGCCCAGACCATGGATGTACCGGGCTTCAACTATCGCGTACATAAATATTATAAGAATATCGAGCAGTTGCCTCAGGGATTCCTCCTCGGTTCTGAAACCGCCTCTACGGTCAGTTCCCGTGGCGTATACAAGTTCCCGGTAGTGGTAAGTGATAAGGCTACCTATCCTGATGGTCAGTGCTCAAGCTATGATACCGAATACTGTTCCTGGAGCAATCTTCCTGATGATGACTGGAAGATGCAGGATGACTACAGTTGGGTAATCGGTGAGTTTGTATGGACCGGTTACGACTATCTGGGCGAGCCGACTCCTTACGATACCTACTGGCCAAGTCGCAGCAGTTACTTCGGCATCTGCGACCTTGCCGGACTTCCAAAGGACCGCTACTATATGTATCGTGCCCGCTGGAACGAGCAGCAGCATACTACCCATCTTCTTCCTCACTGGAACTGGAAGGGTAGAGAAGGACAGGTTACCCCTGTATATTGCTATACCGATGGTGTGGAAGGCGAGCTTTTCGTCAACGGCAATAGTCAGGGCAGAGTGCGCAAGGACAAGTCAAGCCGTCTGGACCGCTACCGTCTGCGCTGGAACAATGTGAAGTATGAACCGGGTGAGATTCGCGTGGTTACTTACAACCAGTATGGCGAAAAGGTTGGTGAGGACGTGAAGCGTACTGCCGGCGAGCCTGCACAGATGAAGTTCAGCGTAGAAACACCTGATCATGAGCCTGTTGCCTGCATGGTAGAAGGCTGTACCGATGAGCACAATGTGCTTTTGAATGCCGATGGCAACGATCTTGCCTTCATCACCGTGAGTCTGCAGGATAAGGACGGCAATGAATGTCCGCTTGCCGATGACGAACTGACCTTCGAGGTGAGTGGTGCCGGCACTTTCAAGGCAGCCTGCAACGGCGATGCCACATCGCTCGAACCGTTCACCCAGCCACAGATGAAACTCTTCTCCGGCAAACTCGTAGTCATCGTACAGAGCAGCAAGCAGAAGGGCGACATCATCCTGAAGGTAAAAGACAGCAAGCGAAATATCGAAAAGTCGATTACGCTCCAGGCAATATAAGAAGACTGAGACAGATTTCAGTTGGTTATAAAGTATATAGTTTATATCGGATCCTCTGGGAATAGCAGCGGCTATTTTTCTCAGGGGATTCTTTTTTTTTGAATTTTCTCCGATATTTTTTGGCGTTATCATGAATATTGTGTAAATTTGCACACATGAAAAAGTCAAAAGAACCTATAAACCGCATCAGCATGGCAATTGCTATGCTCTTTGTTTCGCTCGCCATCCATGCGCAGCGTTTCGTCAACACCTCCCTTGAAGGTGCTCAGTCCGTTTGTGCCATTACCCAGGACAGTGATGGAATGATATGGCTCGGAACCGACAACGGTCTTTACAGCTATGATGGTTATCATGGCTACCGCCATTTTCAGGAACATACATTCTGCAATACGCGTGTCAATGCGCTCGGTTTCGAGGGCAGAATGCTCTATCTGGCTACTGGCAACGGCATCCTGAAATTCGATACGCAATCTTATCAATATGCCGAAACACCAGCAATGAAGGCTTTTGCCGATGAGGCGAAGCGCAAGCAGCTGAAGGAACTCCGTGTGCTCGATATCAAGGGTGGTAAGACTGACTTCGGTGGCGATGTCTATGCCTTGCTCTCTACTCCGCGAGGCTTGCTCGTAGGTTCGCTTGCTGGTCTGCGTCTCGGCAGCAGACTGATTCCGCTCCGTGCCGGAGAACAGCCGCTGGTCAATGCGCTCGCCTATGATGCCAAGCGCCGATGCTACTGGATTGGTACCGAGGGCGCTCTCTATTGTGCCGATCTGCAACTCAGGAACTTCTCACAGATTCCAGCTCTGAACGGCAATTCCATCAAATGTCTTTCTACAGATGCTGCCGGCAATCTCTATATCGGAACAGATAACGGACTCTATCAGATGGCACTCTCCAATGCCATCACCCATTATATCCACGAGTCCCGCGATGATGCTTCTATTCCTAACAACATCGTCTGGGCTTGCTTTGTAGATAAATGGCAGAATGTATGGGTGGGTACTGACAATGGACTCTCCCGTCTCACTACCCATACCTATTACCGCTATGTATCGCTCGATAAGATTACGATGTCGGGTGAGGGCAACTGTCTCCATGCCATGCTCCAGACCCGTAACGGCGAATGGTGGATGGGCGGTACCAACGGTCTGATTCATTTCACCCGGAATGCTGAAGGCTATCAGAATGTGGCATGGTACAAGCAGAACAGCTCTGCCTTCCCGCTGAGTCATAACCGTGTACGCAAGATTTATGAAGACCATGACGGCGATGTATGGATCTGTACCGACCATGGCATCAACTTCTATGACCGCAGTTCCCGTCAGATGCGCAACTTCATCGTCTACGATAAGAGTGGCAAGTATTCTACTGCCTGGGCTTACGATATTCTCCAGGACAAGAAGGGCAGGATATGGATGGGTTCTTATCAGGGCGGTGTCTTCGTGATGGATAAGGCGGCTCTTCTGAGCGGAAAGACCATAGCCGACTGGCATTTCTCTGACAAGGGAAAGAATGCGCTCTCTGGTCTGCATGTAGGTCAGATGGTGATGGATGGAAAGGGTAGGATTTGGGTTTCTACCTATACCCGTCTCGACTGCATCAATCCGAACGATATGAAGGTGGTGCAGGTAGCTAACTCAGATGTTGTCAACTATCTGATGGCAGACAGCAAGGGCAATATCTGGATGGGTGATAACAGTTCGGTAACCTGTTATTATGCAGCCGGTTCTGTGCTGGGTAACAGCTTTTCTTCCAAGACATGGCAGATTGGTGGCAAGGTAAGTACCATGTGCGATGTGGAAGGCAAGATATGGGTGGTATCGGGCAATGAATGCTGCGTAATCAATCCACAGGGCGAGAGCCAGCGTTTCATGATTCCTTCTGTTGCGCCGCTCAACATCTGTTACAGCAGACAGACTCATGAGGTAATGATGGGCGGCAATGACGGCTATGTGGCAATCAGTTCCGATGTAGCACAGAAGCCTAAGCAGTTTACCCGCCTGATGCTGGCTGGAATCATCGTAAACGGACAGGCTCGTGAGGAGCGTGGAGAAATCCTGAAACTGAAGAGTGATGAGAACAACTTCACCTTGCAGCTCACCGACCTTCCTTTTGCTGATCATCCTTCAGCCGTTTATGCTTACAAACTCGAAGGCAGCGACCACGACTGGCATTATCTGAACTCGAGCAACATCGATATCACCTACAATGGTTTGTCGTATGGCGATTATCATCTTACGGTTCATGCCGTGGATGGTGAAGGCAAGATAGCTGCCGAGGTTTATTCGCTCGACATCTCCGTCCTGCCGCCTTGGTATCTCTCATGGTGGTGCAAGCTCTTCTATATCACGGCACTCATCGTGTTTGTGGCATGGCTGGTAAGCTGGTATTTTCTGCGCAAGGAACTGGCTGATGCCCAGAAGCAGAAGGCTGAGGTGTTGGAGCAGGTACAGATGCGTATGGACTTCTTCAACCGTCTGACGGAAGATTTGAAGGCTGCCGTAGCTCATCATTCATTTGATGAGGTGACAGCTCTGATGGTCCGCTACCTGAATGTGAAGATACCTGAGGTGTCATCTTCTGTTTCTACTGGGTTATCCGCTTCGCCTGTATCTGAGCCAGAGTCATCATCTTCAGAACCAGTTCCTGCACGCTCAGAATCTTCTGAAGAGGAAAAGAAGATTGTAGATATCAGCGAGTTGGATGGGGCAGACAAGCGTCTGCTCGAAGAAATCGATGAGGCGATAGAGAAGCACATGATTGATTCCGACTTCAATGTTTCGATGTTGCAGGATGTGATAGGCATAGGTGGCAAACAGCTGTATCGCAAGACGAAGGCGATAACGGGCCGTACGCCTGTAGAGTATATCCGTGAGATGCGTATGAGCCGTGCTGCCGAGCTCCTGAGCCAGGGCAAGTTCAGTGTTTCCGAGGTGATGTATACCGTTGGTTTTTCCAACAGCAGTTATTTCTCCAAATGCTTCTCCAAGGAGTATGGCATGACTCCTACGGAATATATGAAGGTGAAGAGGTAAATAAATGATGTGCTTCCGTTTGCCTATGGATATGGCTGTGTGGGGTTAAGAATATGACAGCATTGGGTTACGGATACGACTCCGTAGGCTAATGGAGACGTATCCTTCGGCTTGTCGAGATATCTGTGTCAGCTGACTGAGCTACTTGCGACAGCTGATAAAATACGTTCCGATGCAGTAAAAAATGCGTCTCGATGTAGCATTTGCTACGTCCCGACGCAGCAAAAGATACGTCCCGACGTAGTATCAGATACGTCGGGACGTAATTTCAGCTTTATGAAAACGAGTGCATAGAAACAAAAAAAGTGTGTATTGAACTTGTTTTTGCAAACTGTAATCGGATGTGACAAAAAATCGACAATTAACTAAATTTATGAGCAAATATGCTAAAAAACATAGATATTTCATATCAAACATTTAAATTTTAAGCGATAATCTTGGGCAAATAAGAAAATATTCGTAATTTTGCACCAATTTAAGTTAAATAGGTATTTCCATGCGTGCATATTAGTGAAAGAATGTATAAATGGAGGGGCGAAGTGTCACCCTGAGTGCTTTCGGCTTTTACCAAACGAGAAAAAAATGAGAAAAAAATTATAATTATTAATTAATAAACTTGAAACAAACAAGGATGAGAAGATTAACTCTTTTACTTGTCTCACTTGTATTGTTGTCTATCCAATCAGTCTTGGCGCAGAGTTTCAGCGTCAAGGGTACAGTCGTGTCTGCTGAAGACAACGAACCGATGATTGGTGTGACCATTATGCAAGAGGGAACATCAAATGGCGTAGTGACCGATATTGACGGTAACTATACCATCGAAATTAAGGGTGCTTCGAAGGCTACGCTTGTCTACTCTTATGTGGGTTGCGTTACGCAGAAGCACGTTGTGAAAGCGCAGACAAATACGCTCAACATCACCCTTGCTTCGGATTCCAAGATGATGGATGAAGTGGTTGTGGTGGCGTATGGCGTGAGAAAGAAGGGAACCATTGCGGGTTCCGTGTCTGCCGTAAAGTCTGAAAAGATAGAAAATGTGCCGGCGGCAAGCTTCGACCAAGCTTTGCAGGGACAGAGTACTGGTTTGCAGGTCATCTCTTCTTCGGGTGAACCTAGCAAGGCGGCTACCTTCCAAATCCGTGGTACCAACTCTATCAACTCCGGAAAGTCGCCACTCTTTATCCTCGACGGCGTGCCAATCTCAAGTTCTGATTTCAATACTTTGAGTCCTAACGACATCGAAAGTATCTCTGTATTGAAAGATGCCTCTTCTACCTCTATCTATGGTGCACGTGCTGCCAATGGTGTGGTTGTCATCACTTCCAAGCGAGGCTTGTCAATGGACAAGGCGAAGATTACGCTCCGTGCACAGTATGGTTTCTCTGAGTTGGCACAGACCAACTGGAAGATGATGAATACCGACGAGCGTATCCAGTTTGAGAAAGAAGTAGGTCTGGATACAGGTAAGGATTACAATCTCCTTTCAAGAGTAAACGTAAACTGGCTGGACGAGGTGTTCAACGACCGCGCTCCGCTGCAGAGCTACGAACTCTCTATCAATCGTGCTACCGACCGCTTGAACTACTATGTTTCTGGTGGTTTCTACGATCAGGACGGTATCGCACAGAATTCAACCTTCCGCCGTTACAACATCCGCACCAATGCTGATGTAAAGGCAGGCAAGTGGTTGAAGGTAGGTACCAACACCATGGCTGCCTATGAGGAGGCTCAGCAGGCTGACGACGGTAGCTATACTACCGTTACTCCTATCTCAGCATGCCGATTCATGCTGCCTTACTGGAATCCATACGCAAAGGATGGCAGTCTGGCTTCACTTTCAGCAGGCAACTGGGCTGGAACCAGCGAGAACCCTATCGTTTACATGGGCTTGAATCCTATCAAGAACAAGAAATATAAGGTGCTCTCTACCATGTATGCTGAAATCTATCCGATAGAGAATCTGACTATCCGTACTCAGTTTGGTGTCGATTTCACCCATTCTACAGCATTCCTCCAGTCGTTCCCAAGTCTCTCTTCAAATCACGGACAGGGTACTGCGGCACGCCAGAGCAGCGATGCCATCAACCTGACAGAGACTACTACGGCTAACTACCGTTTCACTCTGAACGATATCCATTCGTTCAACGTGATGCTGGGTCAGGAGGCTGTCAATTTCCACTCAGATGGTTTCCAGGTATATTCCAAGGGTCAGACCAGCGATCTCCTGACCAACGTATCATCAGGTACACGTGCCAGCCGCTGGGCAGATTCATCTTCTGATTATTCTTACCTGTCATTCTTCATGCGTGGCGAGTATAACTATAAGGAGCTCTACTATGCCGATTTCTCTCTGCGTACTGATGCTTCTTCACGTTTCGGTAAGGATCATCGCTGGGGTACATTCTGGTCGCTCGGTTTCATGTACAACGTGAAGTCGACCGACTGGCTGAAGGATATGAAGTGGCTCAGCACAGCCCAGATTGCCGTAAGTACCGGTACATCGGGTAACTCTGAGATTCCTAACTATTATCACCTGGCTCTGGTATCGGGTGGTGCCAACTACGATGATACTGCCGGTTTCTATCCATCACAGAGTGGTAACGAGGAATTGGGTTGGGAGTCAACATGGGCAAACAACTTCGCCCTCCGTTTGGGCTTCCTCGACAGAATCAACTTCAGCTTCGAAGCTTACTACAAGCGTACCTCTAATATGCTGATGCGCGTTCCTGAGTCTTATACCGTAACCGGCGAGGGCTATCGCTGGAAGAACGTAGGTGTGATGGCTAACAAGGGTATCGAGCTGAGTGCTGACGGTGATGTAATCCGCACACGCGACTTCACCTGGAATGTAAGTGCCAACGTATCTTACAACCAGAACCGATTGAAGGAACTCTATAACGGTGTAACCGAGTATGTAAACTCAACCACCGGTTTGAAGTATGTGGTAGGTCACTCAGTAAGCGAATTCTTCCTGAACCGTTATGCCGGTGTGAACCCAGCGAATGGTGAGCAGCTCTGGTATGACAAGAACGGCAACGTGACCAACGAGTTCCGTGAGAGCGACAAGGTGATGACAGGCAAGACCTATGATGCACCTTGGATGGGCGGTTTCGGTACAAGCTTCCGTTGGAAGGGCTTGCAGCTTTCTGCCCAGTTCAGCTGGATTGGTACACGCTACGTGATTAACAACGACCGTTACTTCGAGGAGAGCGGTGTAACCTTCGGTACTGCTTACAACCAGTCAAACCGTCTGTTGTACGACCGTTGGAAGCAGCCAGGCGATATTACCGATATCCCACGTTGGGGCGAGGTAACCCAGCTCGACGATCGCTTCTTGGAGAATGCATCGTTCCTCCGTCTGAAGAATCTCAGTCTGTCCTATTCATTGCCACAGAGTCTGTTGCGCAAGACCAACTTCTTCTCTATGGTCAGAATCTATGGTCAGGCACAGAACCTCTTCACCGTAACCGGTTTCAACGGTTTGGATCCTGAGGTTTCATCCAATATTTACCAGGCACAGTATCCGGCATCACGCCAGTTTACTCTGGGTGTTGAATTGCAATTCTAACCAAGAAAGGAGAAAAAAATGAATATCAAAAATATAAAGACATACATCCTGTCGGGAATCCTAGCCCTCTCGATGTCTTCCTGTCTTGATAAGTATCCTGAGGATTCTATCCGCATGGACCAGGCTATCAACACGGTGGACGACATGGACAAGCTGGTGTACGGTATCTACGACAGTTTCAAGAGCAGCGCCCTCTATTCGGGCAATCTGACTATCCTGCCAGATCTGCAGGCAGACTTCGTGTACTGCGTGAAGGGCTACTCTAATGCCTATGGCGATATCTACCGTTGGAAAGATATCAAGGCTACCAACACCGACATCGAGTCGGTATATGGTGCGCTTTATGGTGTTATCAACAATGCCAACTTCCTGCTCGATAATGTAGATAAGGTAAAGGCAAACACCAACAGTGATAAGGAACTCGACAAGCTGGAGCAGTATCAGGGCGAGGCTTATTTCGCCCGTGCCCTGGCTTACTCAGAGTTGATCAAGTGTTTCTGCAAGGCTTACGATAGCGATGAGCAGGCAGAGAAGGAACTCGGCGTTGTACTTACAGAGCACTATTACGGCAATGAGCCACAGAAGAGAGCCAGTCTGAAGGAATCATACGATTTCGTATTGAGAGACCTTGACAAGGCTGCTGAGTATCTGAAGGTAGACGAAGACTTCACAGGAAGTCTCTACAATGAGATTTACTTCAACGAGTATACCTGTCATGCCTTACGTGCGCGCATATCCTTATATATGCACAAGTACGATGATGCCATCAAGTATGCATCTAAGGTAATCGGCAGTAAGTATTATACATTGGAGAAGGCTTCTTCCAACACCTATTCAAACCAGGTGAACGATTACAAGTATATCTGGACCTATGGTGATTCGCGTGAGGCTATCTGGAAGGTAGGTTTTACCGTGAACAGCTATGGCGGTGCACTGGGTACCATCTTCGATAACTACAACTATGTAACTTATCGTCCAGACTATGTGCCAGAGACATGGGTCATCAACTCATTCGACGCCAATGACCTCCGTGCTGCAGCCATCTTCACAACCCGTGTAACAGGTTATGAGCACGGTTTGCAATGGCCTTTGCTGAGCAAGTATTTCGGCGATGCAGAATTCCGGAGCAACAATATCCTGCATGTTCACCAGCCAATGGTATTCCGTCTGTCAGAGCAGTATCTGATACGTGCTGAGGCTTACGCAATGAAGGAGGAATATGGCAAGGCAGGTAAGGACATCTCTACCTTGCGTATAGCCCGCTACTCATCTTATGGTGGTAACACCTCGATGAGCGAGAGCAACGCCATGAAGATAATCGAGGCAGAGCGCGTGAAGGAACTCTATATGGAAGGCTTCCGTCTGAACGACCTCAAACGCTGGCACAAGGGATTTGAGCGTAAGGCTGCCGACCAGCCTGCTGCCAACTTCGTGCAGAGCAGTCTGAAGGTTGAAAAGGATGACCCTCTCTTTGTCTGGCCAATTCCTCAGCATGAGCTTGAGGCACCAGGTTCTGAGATTCAGCCTAATGAAAGTAACAAATAAAATAAGGAGACGATCATGAAGAAAATAATGATGGGATGTTTGGCAGCCGTAGCTGCACTCATCGCTCTTGTGAGTTGTTCACAGGATTATACCACTTATGCTGGTCCAAGTCATATCATGTTCTCTGATACGCTCTATCAGTATGCTGTACAGGAAAGCAATGAGGTTTTCAATGTGCCTGTATCTGCAACCGAAAAAGCTGACTACGACCGCACCTTCGGCGTGGAGGTAGTAGACAAGCAGAGCAATGCCATCGAGGGTAAGCATTACCGCATCCTCAACAACACCGTTACAATCAAGGCGGGCGAGATGGTAGGAAATGTGAAGGTTCAGGGTATCTATGATAACATCGGCAAGACCGACTCGCTCGGCTTCACCCTGAAACTGGTGATTCCGGAGAAGTATAACTGGACAGATCTCTATAAGGACTATGCCCACGTGGTAATGCAGAAGTCTTGTCCTTTCGATATCCACAACTTCTCTGGCTGGTGCATGGTAACATCTACCTTCTACAGCAAGTATCTGAACAACGTAAACAACCGTCTGATCAAGACCGAGGTAGTGGAAGGCGAGGAGAATACCGTTCTGCTGAAGGATGTTTACTATAAGGGCTACAACCTGAAGTTGAAGTTCAGCACCAAGAACATTCTTGAGCCAAAGGTAGAGATGGACGATCAGATAGCTGGTGAAACCGGCGAGGCGTTCGGTACCATCTATGGAGACGGCAAGTTGCGCATCAGCCAGCCTTCTCTCTATACCTCTTATTATAACACCTGCCAGAACTATGTATTGCAGTATGTCACCATGAGTGTTGACAACAAGGATGGTTCAACCTACGGCAACGTAGGAACCTTCATCACCATGTATGAATGGATCAGCGATGCAGAGGCAGAGAAATTGAAAGAACAAGGATATTAATCGTAGAATAAAAAGAAAATGAAAACATTGATTTCAAAATATTGGCTCGTATTGATGGCGCTGGTATCAGTGACTCTGTTCACAGCTTGTTCCAGCGATGACGACGATGCCGTAACTCCTGTGTTCCCACAGGTACAGACTATCTCCGGTGAAGCTGGCGAAGTGAAAGAGTTTACTTTCGAAGCTAACGAGAGCTGGAGCCTTTCTTCAGACAAAATCTGGTGTAAACTGGTGGGCGAGAAAGCAGACGCCTTCGTACTCAACGGTACTGCAGGCAAGCAGACCATCAAGGTTAAGATTACTGCTGATGATGCCAGCGATGATATGAGCGTGGCTCAGCTCTTCCTGAATATGGGTGGTCAGAAGGTTGCCATCGCTGAGGTTACGCGTTCGGCTGCCGGCTATAAGTTGCAGGTATTCGATGCGGCTGGCAATGATATCACCGAGACAGGTATCACTGTAGGTTACAATGTATACACCAAGTTTACCGTAAAGTCAAACTACCGTTTTGCGGTTACCAATACTCCAGCTTGGGTAGACTTGGAAGGCGGTTTCCTGGTAGGTACACCTAACGAGGCTGTTGTTGGCGGTGTTGCCTTCAAGGAGAATCAGGGCGTAAGTGCTAAGTATGCCATCGCTAAGGACGGCAACTACACCATCACCTTCACTTCTGAGGATGGCAAGGCTGCTGTAACCATACCTGTTATCTATAATGGTATGACCACCAGCACCATGGATGTTACTTATCCAACCTCTTCACAGTGGGCAGTATGGAATGTATCTCTTGATGGTAAGGTGTTCACTCAGAATGGTTCTAGCCTGAATGGCGGTGATACCAACGCTTTCACCTTCTACAACTTCGTTCCTTTCACCCTCAAGACCTTGGGTGATGCTTATCAGCTGGTAGTCTTCGATAAAAAGGAAGATGGTCTGCGCGAGGAAACATCCGGCGCTGTGAAGTTGCAGGGTGAGAAGGGTGACGTTAAACTTACTATTGATGCCTTGAGCAGCGGAAGCCGTGAGTTCCTGGTTTATGCATTGCCACAGAGCGTATTCGAGAGTCTGGAGAATGGACTCGACGGAATGCTGGAGGAAGACTTCATGACAGTGAAGAGCGATTACGACCGCTACTTCCTGATGGATGTTGTACAGAAGAAAGAAAATAAGGGCGATTCTGAGGTTACTGCTCCGATTGTTACCAGCATGGGTATGAATGTAGATTGTGCCTTGACAACCAATGATGACTTTAAGTCATATGCTGAGGGCTTCTTCAGTTATACTGGTAAAGAAGTATTTGAATCAACAGTTTATGGTGGTTATGTAGCCATTTATCCTCAGATTGACGGATGGGATCCTACAGCTGGAGCAACCGTAGTCATTTACGATGGTACAGGAAACCCTGTTGATGTTAAAAACTACGAGGTAGGACAGGACGAAAAGGGTATCTATGTTGGCTTGAATGCCGATAAGCTCGCTTATCCTATCTTTGCAGGTTTCAACAACATGCAGGGAGTATGCCAGCGAGTAGTCTTTATCAATAATATGGGATTTAGAAGCAAGAGAAAGTAATGAACAGAATGAAAATATTTTCAAAGGCTCTCTTGTTGCTCTTGGTCTCTCTCCTGACCTTTGCAGCAACAAGTTGCTCGGATGATGAGACCGGAGGCTGGGACGGCACATACGGATATGTGCAGTTCAAGCTCAGCAAGAAGGTTTCTTCAAGAGCTACCCGTGCTGCTGCCCTTGACAAACTTGAGAAATTGGATGATGCCAAGAAAATCAAGGTGGTCATGGAGCACAACGGTACAACTGTCTCTCAGACACTGGTGCTCAATTCTTATAATTCAGAGAATGCAGAGTATGGTCTGAGAAGTGAAAAACTGCAACTCGCTTCGGGTACTTACACCGTCATCGGTTTCTATCTCTATGATGCTGTAGACGAGGAGTTGCTGGCTTCTTCTGCCGGCGAAACATTCACTGTAGTAGGTGGCGGTCTGGAAGTACAGAACCTCATGGTGGAGACTGTGGAGCGTGGTAAGGTGAAGTTCAATCTCGTGAAGGAGTGGGAGAAGACTCGTGCCGGTGGTACAGAATATCTCTTCTCTAACATTCGTCTCGTTGACGTCAGCGTAACCAACCTCTTTACCCGTGAGACCTATACTTTCCCTGAACTGAAGGTGAAATATAAGGAGTCTAGCGTAGAGCATCAGAATCCTGACAATGAGAACGATAAGTATATGGACACAGGTACTGCTTACTGCGATACTACCGTATGGTTGCCTGCCGGTACTTATCAGGTTACCTCTTATACTACCTACGGCAAGACAGGTGCGGTGAAGACCAAGTATGAGACCCAGCCTGTAAAGGGTGAGGCTTTCATTATAGAGGACAATCAGCTCAATGATAAAGCGCAGGTGCCTATCCTCCTTTCCAAGACTAAGGAGTATATCAAGGACTATGAGGCTTTGAAGGCTATCTGGGAATCTCTCCAGGGTAAGGAGTGGAGCTTCTATGGCGATGCTACCTTCAAGGGAGCTAACTGGAACTTCAACAAGGAACTCGATATGTGGGGCGACCAGCCGGGCGTAACCCTCAACAGCAACGGCCGTGTCATCGGTCTTATCATCGCCGGTTTCGGTGCAAAGGGAATCGTACCTGATGCCATCGGACAGCTGACAGAACTCCAGGTGCTCAACCTCGGTTCTCACGATGAGAAGATTGGTGCCAACATCTTCAATGATTATGATGCAAACAGTCTGACTGCTGCAAAGAAGAGCAGCATGCGTCACGACTATGAGAACAAGTTCCTGAAGTATGACCCACGTGCTAACATGTCGGAGATGATTGTAAAAAGCTACAACTCAGATCCTAAGGTGGCACCGAAGAACAGAATCAAGAAGGACAGCCGCATCAACCTGAAGGATGCACAGATCGGTACATTGACCAACAAGATTAAAGGTGTATCTAAGGCCATCTACCGTCTGACTAAGTTGCAGCAGTTCTATATCGGTAACTCTTCTATCACATACGATGAGGTTTGTGCGAGGTTCTACAATGCTGATGATCCTGTTTATGGTAAGTTTGCGAAGGAGTTTAAGGATGAGGATTGGGACAAGATGGAAAACCTGACCGATATCGAGCTTTACAACTGTCCGAAGATCAGTCGCATTCCAGACTTCTACTATAATCTCCCTAAATTGCAGGCGATGAACCTGGCACGATGCAAGGGCATCTCTGCCAACCAGTTGAGAAACGACTGGACCCGTCTGGCTAACGAGAAGACCGGTAAGACTCTCCAGATTCTCTATATGAGTTACAACAACCTGGAGGAGTTCCCTGAGTCATCTGCCTTGAGCAAGATGGTGAACCTCGGTCTGCTCGACCTGGCTTACAACAACATCAAGAAGTTGCATCCGTTCGGTTCTGAGGTAGCGCTTTCTTCACTCTATCTGAACAACAACCAGATTGAGGAGGTTCCTGCTAATCTCTGTGCCTTTACAGATGATGTAGAAAGTCTGACTTTCGCTCATAACAAACTGAAGAAGATTCCGAATATCTTCGATGCAAGTTCTGTTCGCGAGATGGGTTCTGTAGACTTCTCTTACAACGAGATTACAGGTGTAGATAAGAGTCATGGTACCTACAAGGGTATTAATGCAGCTTCAGTCAGTCTGTCAAACAATAAAATAGAGAAGTTCCCTTCAGAGCTGTTTACAGCCGGTTCGCCAATCACAACCATCGATTTGAGCGGCAACCAGATGCGTACTATCCCTAAGGGTTCCATCAAGGGCAAGAAGGCTTATCTGCTGCAGGTCATCGACCTCCGATTCAACAAGTTGACATCCCTCTCTGATGACTTCCGCTCAACTACATTGCCATACATTACCAATATGGACTTGAGCTACAACTGCTTCACCGAGGTGCCAACCCAGCCATTGAACAGTGCCGTGCTCCGTGCCTTTGCCATCAACCACCAGCGTGATGAGAATAACGACCAGCGTTGCCTGCGTACATGGCCTACAGGAATCACAACCTGTCCGAGCCTGATCCAGTTCCAGATTGGTTCCAACGATATCCGTAAGGTAGAAGAGACACTGACCCCTCACCTTTATATCCTGAATATCGCAGATAACCCTAACATCTCTATCGATGTAACCAGCGTCTGCGCATACATCAAGGCAGGTATGTATAAGCTGTTCTACGACAAGAATCAGGACATCCGCGGTTGCGATGCTTTGGATCTCGAAAATTAAACGAATAGAAAGTAAGATAATATGAAATATATTAAGAAACTTACATGGCTCCTCGTTCTGGGTGCAGGTCTGATGACTGCATCCTGCAGCGATAGCGATGATGTAGATATCCCAGGCGGACTCGCCATCGACAAGGAGCAGATTGAAATAGCAGCTGAGGGCGGTAGCGAACAGCTTGCCATTGCTGCCTCACAGAATTGGGTGGCTAACGTGGATGAGCCTTGGCTGATGCTCACTCCTGCCAATGGCGTGGGTTCTACTACTGCAACTGTGGTAGTTGACTCTACTCTGATGAACGGACGCCGTACTACCGATATCGTCTTTATCGGCGATAACGGTCAGCGCCGCACCGTTTCCGTAAAACAGTTTGGTTATGGTAAGCAGATTGACATCAAGGAACCAACTGTAGAAATCGAAAATTCAGAATCATACGATAAGCGTGCTTTCGAGAGTTTGATTTCTGCCAATGTAGAATGCAAAATCGGTAAGATAGAGTATTCTTTCGAGGGTGATATGACTGATGCCGAGAAGGCAGAAAACGAGAGCGAGCGTGAAGGTTGGCTTCTGAATAGTAAGGATGAGGATAAACTGACAGGTACCAATCTCGGAATCGTACTTGATAGAAAGGCGCGTCCTCGCAGCGTGAAGTTCAAGTTCCGCTGGGCGATGAACGTGGTTCCTGCCGTTCGTGTGGCTAAGGTTCATCTCGTGCCAGTCAAGGCTGAAGACCAGCTGGTAGATGCAGATGGCAAACCTATAGATGATGTCATCCTGACCGTTCGTCAGAAGGCAGCACCTAAGATTGAGGACAACCGTGCCGGTGACTCTCTCTCTGTCATCATGATCAACCAGAAACTGGGTAGCATTGCTACCTTCGATTCCAGCGATAACATGCGAAACTGGAGCGGCGTAACGCTCTGGGAAGCTACTGATGATTTCGTGAAAGCTCATCCTGAGGCTTTAGGACGTGTACGTTCTGTCAAGTTCAGCATGTTCAACCTCAAGAGTGGCGAAACTCTTCCTAAGGAAGTGGGCAACCTCAAGTTCCTGGAGTCATTCTCTGTTGCTGCCAACGAGAACAACCAGATTCGTGAGGTGAACCTCGGTGATGAAATCTGCTCGCTGAAGTATCTGAAGAATCTTACCGTTCAGGCTTACGGTCTGACTCAGTTGCCTACTAACTTTGTTAAGCTGGGCAAGAGTCTTGAAACGCTCAACCTGGTAAGTAACAACTTCAACAAGTTGTCGGATATCACCAATATCGTCAACGAGAAGAACTTCCCTAAGTTGCGTAACCTCATTCTCTACGCACAGCGCCGTACGGATGTTGTCACCAACATCGCTTCGCTGGGCGAAATGAATGCATCAGGCGTCTATGTTTATAATAACTATCCTATCGGACTGTATGGTAAGGTAAATGCCGGAACCGCAGACCGCCAGGCGCTTCTCAAGCTCCTGACATGGGATAAGTTGAATACACTGGAGTTGTCTTACTGCTTCCTGGAGGGTGAACTTCCTACCGATGAAGAGATGACTGAGGCACTGGAGGCTGCCGGCAAGGCTACCCGATACAGCAAGTCTGACTTCTCTACCAATAAGGCTGATTATCTCGACAAACTGGTAGGTGATACCTGTAAATGGTTGCTCTCTGGCTGGGATAATCCAGTAACTTGCAAGCACAAGGATGGTTCTGTAGTTTATGAGGATGTTTATCCTCTCCAGGTGCCACGTGTATTGCCAAACTGCCGTCAGTTGTCACTCAACCTTAACTTCCTGACAGGTGCGGTGCCAAAGTGGATTCTTTATCATCCACATCTGGTAGAATGGACTCCTTCTATCATGATCTTCAACCAGCAGCCTAAGGGTAAGAATAGCGATGGCGCTGCCGTTGGTTTCTCTAATATGACAGAAGACAGCTACAGCTACGACTACTATTACGGAACCAGCGACCCAGGTAGCAAGTGGGAGGTTCCGGGTGTAGCTTATCCGCTCTACTACCGCAAATACGTGGCAGCAGGCGATATTAATGAAGCTGCGCTGATGGCAAAGTACAGGAGAACTAAGAAAAAGTAAGATAAACATAAAAACAATATAGAAGCAAACAATGAAGAAAAAGTTTTTCTATATAGCAATGGTCGCATTGGCATTGACGGGCTGTTCTGACAGCCTGTCAACCATCGGCTCTTCTGACGACAATTCAGAAATCACCATCCCTGCAGATGCTGAGGCGGGTGAACTGCTGATTAAGTTCAGTCCGGAAATGAGCGATATCCTCGACCAGGCACAACTGAGCAAGACCCGCGCCGGAAAGGCTACCCGTTCGGGTATTCCTTCTACCGACGAGGTGCTCGACATCCTGGGAAGCTACAGCTTCGAGCGTGTGTTCCCGGTAGATGCAAATACTGAGGCAAGAACCCGCGAGGCGGGACTCCACCTCTGGTATACGGTGAAGTTTAACAAGGGTACAGACCTGAAGGCGGCTGCCGAGCGCCTGAAGCAGTTGGGTGAAATCTCAAAGGTTCAGACCAACGGTCGCATCAAGCGTGCTTACAATACCGACAGCAAGCGTATCTATCTCAGCGATAAGGCACTTCAGCAGAAGTCTACCCGCGCAGCAGCCGGGGGCGAGCCAAACGACCCAGGCTTTGCCAGCCAGTGGCACTACCGTAACCTGGGTGAGGGCAACTATGACTTTGAGAACCTCAACAATAATCACGTGGGTGCTAAGGCTGGATGTGACGTGAATGCACTTGAGGCATGGAAGACCTGTACAGGCGATCCTTCTATCATCGTGGCTATTCTCGATGAGGGCGTGATGTATACGCACCCTGATTTGGCAGCCAATATGTGGTGCAACCCGGGCGAAAGTGTTCAGGGTGCCAAGACTGACGGCGACGGAAACGGTTATGAGGGCGACCTTCATGGCTACAACTTCGTAACCGAGAGCGGCGATATTACCTGGACTGATGCCAACGATTCTGGTCATGGTACTCACGTAGCTGGTACCATTGCAGCCGTAAATAATAATCGTAGAGGTGTTTGTGGTGTAGCCGGTGGTGACGGAACTCCTAACTCTGGTGTCAAGATTATGTCTTGCCAGGTATTCTCCGGTCAGAACAGTGTAACCTTGGCAGGCGAGGCAAGAGCCATCAAATATGCTGCCGATAATGGTGCAGTCATCCTGCAGTGCAGTTGGGGTTACAACTCTTCAGAGTCTAGTATCATCAATGGTTATACTCCTGGACCTGCTACCGAGAAGGAGTGGGCAGAGACTTATCCTTTGGAGAAGGAGGCTTTGGATTACTTCATCAACAATGCCGGTTCGCCTAATGGTGTCATCGACGGCGGTATTCCAGTCTTCGCAGCCGGTAACGAGTATGCTGGCAATCCTGCTTTCCCAGGTGCTTACTCTAAGTGCGTCTGCGTATCTTCAGTAGCTGCCGACTTTACTCCAGCCTGCTACACCGATTTCGGTTCGCTCGTAACCCTGAGTGCTCCTGGTGGCGACTTGGAATATTACAGCAAGATTGGCGAGCAGGAAGATGAATACTGGGCAGAGACGACAACCGAGCAGAAAGGTGCTGTGCTCTCTACGATGATCAAGAACGGTCAGCCTGCTTACGGCTACATGGAGGGAACCTCTATGGCTTGTCCTCACGTTTCGGGTGTGGCTGCCTTGGGTCTCGCTTATGCTGCCAAGACGAACCGTCATTATCGTGCTGCCGACTTCGTAGCCCTGATGAAGAAATCTGTAAAGGAACTGGATAGTCATTATCAGAATGGTGCAACCAAGACCTACTACATGAACCATACTACCGTAGGTGCTTCGCCTGAGATCGTACAGCTCTCTAAGTACATCGGCAAGATGGGTGCTGGTCTGATTGATGCAGCTAAGCTCTTGAATAAAATCAAGAACAAGGAACTCAGTTCTGATATGAAGTTGCCTAACGTGTATGTGGGCATCGAGAAGACTGTTTCTCTCAACCTCGCTGCATATTTCGCAGGTCAGACAGAGAAATTCTCTTGCTCTGTAGTGAATGGCAGTGTAGCTTCTGCTTCGGTAGATGGCAAGACGCTCATCGTGAAGGGACTCGCTGCCGGAAGCACATCGCTCACCGTAACAGCTGCCGATGGTACCAGCCAGACTGTAGTTGTGACCGTTAGAAAGAGTGCCGGTAACAATGGTTGGATGTAATTGGATGTAATATGAAGATATTTGCTTTCCTATCGCTTTTCTTCCTGGCTTTGCCTGTTACGGTGAATGCGCAGAAGGAACTGCTGAAGTTTGAGCATCCGCTTATCGATGCGGGTACGATGACCGAGGACGATGCGCCTCGCACCTTCACCTTCGTGGGTAAGAATGTGAGCAAGAAGATACTGCACATCACACAGGTGAGAACCACCTGTGGATGTACCAGTTCTTATGTCAAGGGCGATGTGATGAAGCCTGGCGATACCTGTCAGGTGCAGCTCACCTTCACGCCTAACCGCTATCCGGGCACCATCAATACGGGTGCTTATCTCTATCTGAAAGAGGTAGAGGGACAGCCTGCCGTTAAGCTTGCCTTAACGGGAAAGGTGCTGCCGGGTGCTGACCAGTGGGCACGCTATCCGCACAAGATGGGCGCACTCAGACTGAAACAGGCGAAGGCAAGTATCACAGAGGTAAAGCCGGGCACAGAGCCTGAGGCACGCATCCTTTGCGGAAACAGCGGCGACAAGCCGCTCCGTATATCCAGCCTCCTTCTTCCTCCTTATGCCCGTCTTACGACAGAGCCTGAGGTGATAGAACCGGGTGATGAGGCTGACCTCGTCATCACCATCATAGCCGATAAGATTCCGGCTACGATGCCCGAATCCTTCACCTTCCCTGTTATTCTGGAGGGCTTGGATGCCCGTCCGTCTGACAGAACGATACAGGTCGTTGTAAAGGTAAAAAGGTAAAAAAGGAAAAAAGTAAAAAAGAAAAAAATACCAAGACAATGAAATATTTGAAAAAACTCTTCACCCTCCTGGTGATTGCTTTGTTTGCCTGCGGCTTTGCAGCCTGCAGCAGCGATGATGAGGAACCGGAGGAGCCTTCTCTGGAAGTTACACCTGCCAATCTTCATGGCACATGGGAGTTGGCTGAGTGGAACGGTGAACCTCTTGCTGAGGGCACATACTGCTACATCGTTTTCAACCGCAAGGACCAGACTTTCGAGATGTATCAGAAGTTTGATAGTATGTATGGTCGCCATATCACCGGTTCGTTCGCTATCAAGAACGATCCATACCAGGGCTACATTATCAGCGGAAGCTATGATAACGGTAAGGGCGACTGGAACCAGAGTTATCTCGTAACCCGTCTCCTGGCATCGGGTTCCATGATATGGACCGCCAAGAACGATGTTACCGACATCTGCCGCTACGTGCGTTGCAAAGAGGTTCCTGCCGAGATACTCAAGGAATGTAAAGATCTCACTGAAGAATAAAAAAATGAGCGAATTATCTGCAAATTCTGCGGATTATTCGCTCTTTTTTTGTATCTTTGCCCTCAAACTTATCATCGGGTTCAAAGTTTAAGGATATGATATTAACGATTACAGGTTCAGACAGCACCGGAGGCTCTGGTGTGCAGGCGGACATCAGGACGATTTCCGAGTTGGGCGGTTATGCTGTTTCGGCAATAACCAGCATCACTGTGCAGAATACGCTCGGTATTCAGGAGTTCTTCGATATTCCTGCCGAGATTGTTTCGGGGCAGATTGAGGCTATCATGAACGATATGCAGCCTGATATTGTGAAGATTGGTATGATACGCAGGGTGGAAACGCTGAATGTGGTCATCGATGCGTTGACCAGGTACCGTCCTGCCCATATCATCTATGCCCCTGCCATCTGGTCGAGCCAGGGCGATGCGCTGATGACGGAAGATGTGGTGAGCCAGATCAAATACCGTCTGCTGCCGCTCTGTTCTGTCGTCGTGGCACGCAAGAAGGAGAGCGACATCATTCTTCAGAATTCCAAACTGCTGAGCCTTGCCGAGAAGCAGGGACTCCGGATCTATCGCCTCGACAATGCCAATTCGCATGGTCTCATCAACCGTTTCTCTTCAGCCCTTGCTGTCTATCTGAATCAGGGCAAGAAGATGGAGGAGGCGTTGGCGATGGCGCAGGATTTCATCAATGTAGAACTCGTGCGCCAGAGCAATCTGCAGGGCAGAAGTTCCGAGCTTTACAACCAGTTTATCTCGCAGGTGAATAACTTCTGCCGCACTTACAGCGATGTTCATTTCTATGCCGACCAGTTGAATGTGAGTGGCCGTTATCTGGCTCAGGTTACCCGTCGCATCTCCGGCAAGACGCCGAAGGCAATCATCGATGAATACATCGTGAAGGAGATAGAGCGCGAGCTTTCTACCACCACGCATACGGTTCAGGAGATAGCCAATACCTTCGGCTTCTCATCCCAGGCTCATCTCACCAAGTTCTTCAAGAAGATGAGAGGGGTAACGCCTTCTGCTTTCAGGCAGAAAGGATAAGTTAGTTTATAGTTGAAAGTTTATAGTTTCTAGCCGAAAAGCTATGAGTTTCGATGAAAAAAACTATGAGTTAGTATTTTTAACATAAAGCTCTAAAGCAGCCAAAGGAGAATAAGAGAGGTTGGAACGTAAACAGTTGGGAATGAGTAGATTTGCACAAAGTTGCCAAATCGCCATAAAGCAAGCGAGTGAGGAATATTGAAGTAGTTCAGTTACTAAATCGTGAGCCACAGTTACCTATGCAAAGCAGGTAACAATGCGGAAAGGCAACTTTGTGCATCAACGGATTTTATTGCGCTGATTCTCTATGTTTTGCGTATCAAGGAACGCTTACAAAATGATTATATTTGCACACTCAAAATGTAAGCGTTATGAAAATCGAAAAATTCAAGGTGTTGCTCTACCTGAAAAAGAGCGGAATGGACAAGAATGGAAAAGCTCCCATCATGGGACGCATCACGGTGAACAGGACTATGGCGCAGTTCTCCTGCAAGTTGTCTTGCACTCCATCGCTTTGGAATCCTCGTGCCAGCCGATTGGAGGGCAAGAGCAAGGAAGCCGTGGAAACCAACAAGGACATCGAGCAGTTGTTGCTTTCCATCCAAAAGGCTTTCGATGTGCTTGTGGAAAAGAGAACGGACTTCGAGGCTAAGGATGTCAAGGAAGCTTTGCAGGGCAGCGTCAAGACACAGACCACCCTTCTCTCCTTCGTGGACGAGCATATCAGTGAACTCAGCACCCATGAGGGCATCGATATGTCGAAGAGCAGTGTCTGGACTTACAGAAAGATTCGCAAGAATCTCGCTGAGTTCATCGGGGAGAAGTATAGGTTGACTGATTTGGCTTTCGGACAGCTCACCGAGCCTTTCATCAGTGACTTTCACCATTACTTGCTTGACGAGAAAGGCTTTTCATCAGGAACCATCACCATCTATGTGTCGCTCTTCAAGAAGATGTGCCGCATTGCCTTTGAGCGAGGCTTGTGCAAGAACCTGCTGTTCGCCCATTATCGGGTTGGCACTCCAAGGGTTACGACACCCAAGGCTCTCAGCATGTCTGATTTCATAAAAATCCGTGATGCGGAACTACCCGAAGACAAGCCGAGACTATCCGTTAGCCGTGACCTGTTTCTTTTCGCCTGCTATGCAGGAACAGCCTTCATAGACACCGTTTCCATCACGAAAGCCAATGTCAAGGTGTTGGAGGATGGCGACAAATGGCTCGTCTATAACCGCAAGAAGACCGGAACACTTGCCAGGGTGAAACTCCTGCCCGAGGCGTTGGAGCTGATGGCGAAATACGAGGACGGGGCAAGAGATACCCTTTTTCCATTGCTGAGCACGAATCGTGTTCGTATCGATCTCATCACCATCTGCAAGTTGGCGGAAACGAGCAAGACCTATTCCTACCATTCGGGACGACACTCGTTCGCCAGCCTCATTACGCTGGAGGCTGGTGTGCCGATGGAGACCATCTGCAAGATGCTCGGTCACAAGGATGTGAAGATGACGCAGCGGTATGCGAGAGTAACCCAGAAGAAGCTGTTTGAGGACATGGACAAGTTCATCGCTGCAACCGGGAAGGACTTTATTCTCGCATTATGAACAAGGCTTTCAACTTTTCTTTTTACAGTTTCAACTACATTATTATATTATAAGGACAACAACTATGAGCAGAAGTACATTTTCAATTTTGCCTTACATCAACAGACAGAAGGTGAAGGCAGACGGAACAGCCAACATACTTTGCCGCATCACCGTTGACGGCAAAAGTGCAGCCATTTCCACAGGCATATCCTGTACCCCACAGGAGTGGAACGCCAAGAAGGGAGAGGTACGGAACGCAAGGGACAACGGACGATTGGCAAGTTTCCTTGCTGAGGTCAAGGATAAATACAACTCACTTCTTACCGCCAATGGCATCATCACTGTGGAAATGCTGAAGGCTGTGTTGAAGGACAAGGACACGACAGGAAGGTTCTTGCTGAACTTTGGTGATACCATCGTGGAATGGTATCGAACCTCAAAAGCCAGACAAACCTTTCTGCACAAGCGAACATGGCAGAAAAACCTGAGAGCCTTTGTCCATTCGTTGGAGAAGGACGACATCGCCTTTGAGGACATAGACGAGAATTTCGGAGAGGAATACAAGCTATTCCTGAAACGAGACCAGGGACGTATCGACAGCTACGTGAACCATTGCCTTCTCTGGCTGAACATGTTGATGTACAAGGCAGTGGACAGGAGCATTATCCGCTTCAATCCCATAGCCAAGATAGGGTATGAGAAGAAGGCAGCCCCGAAGATGACCCATATCAGCAAGGCAGACTTCATCAAGATGCTCTCTACCCCGATGGCTGACGAGCGAACGGAGCTTGCACGCAGATGTTTCATTTTTGCCTCGCTCACCTCCTTATCCTATATAGATGTAAAGAAACTGTACCCTCACCATATCAGTGAGAACTCCGAGGGTAGGAAGTTCATCCGCAAGGAAAGAGAGAAGACAGGCGTGGAGTTCTTCGTGCCACTCCATCCGATAGCCGAGAAGATTCTTTCGCTCTACAATACCACGGACGACAGCAAGCCTGTTTTTCCACTGGGTGAGAAGAAAGACATCTATCTTGATGTGCATACCCTTGGAATGGTGCTTGGCATAAGTAATAAGTTGGGATTCCACGCCAGCCGCCATACATTCGGAGTCTTGATGCTCAACGAGGACATTCCCATCGGCAGCATAGCCAGGATGATGGGACACGCAGACATCACAAGCACACAGGTCTATGCGCAGGTGACGGAGCAGAAGATTTCAAATGACATGGATAAGCTTATTGCCAAGCGGGAAAGGAACAAAAATCCAATGGCATAGACCTGCCATAAAGCAACGTTCCTTGGAGGCTTTGCGCCTCCAGCCACTTGGGCGAACCACCGCAGTGTGTTTTAGCATGGTATTAGATTTATACAGGTAACACAAATGATACCCGGCAAACACGAACAACTCGGTATAGCCAATAAAATGAGGCGACAACCTATAACAACCACGCTCGGTAAGTTATACGTTGTCGCCTTGTTCATTTCACTCCACTCATCAAGGACATGTATTTCTCCTACAAGCCCTTCATTCTGTACGCCTCACGATAGTTAGCCATCAGAATCTTCTGAATGTCGGACTCGCGGTAGAGTATCTTTCCGCCAAGCTGGATATACGGGATAACGCCAAAAACAACAAGAAAAACTTGCACGACTGCAACGAATACATGAACAATGATGAGTTGAGAAATACGTTGAAGTTCTCACAACTATCTCGGTATGCAAATAAGTAAGCCACAACTAAATTGCCACGTTACACCCAATCAGTTGCATGGCTGCACTCAGTACACTTACTTTGCACCCGACAATCGGTCAATGGTGCAAACCGTGACCACTATACTAACAAATAAAACAGCATAAGCTATGGCAAGAACAAAAGATGCAGTCTTGGCTCCTGGGCAAAAGGAGCTGATGGAAAAAGAGTATTTGGATTTTGTTAAACCATCTACGTATGGCAACAAAGCCAATCCAAGTAGTTGTAATTCTCTCTATGATGATGTAGAGAACCCAGAGTTGAGAGCAATTGTAGAGAAAGTTGCTGCAACAACTCCCTATAGAGAGGAAACAACAACGAACGAGGCTCAATCGCCACCGAATCCGCAGAAACGCATCAGCGGCAAGCAGCGCAAGGCGACATTGGAGGAGTATCAGCAGACCTTCCTCCAGGCTCCAAGGATTGACGACCGCAAGCCAGTCTTCGTCAGTTCCGATGTACGAGACCGTCTTGACCGTGTCGTCCGCATCCTCGGAGGAAGGCGCATGAGCGTATCGGGCATCATCGAGAACATCGTGCGCCATCACCTAAGCCTTTATGAAGAGGACTTCGAGGCTTGGCGCAAATTGTGAGAATTAAGGTCTGCGACCTTGGACGTGGATAGCTGAAAGGCTGTAGTTCCAACTAACGTGTTCTGAGAGGGAGCGAGGTTATGTTTTGGGAACCCCAAAACGCCTCGCTCCGTCATGAGGGCGGAGGAATTTTGCTCCCGACGGTCGCAGAAAGTGAGTGTACCAACAGTAAACAGTATATCGAATGACAAGCATACAGAAACAGGACAGAAAAAAGGGTGGAAGACTGCCCACAGGCAGGATTCACAAGCTGTCGAAGTCTGTCACGGTGAAGTTCTCGAAGCCAAGCTACGAGGCTTTGAGACTGAGGGCGAGAAAAGCCAACCGCAAGTTGGCAGAGTACATCCGTGAGTCCGCCTTGAACGGCGAGGTGGTCAGCGGACACAACGCAGAGACGGTAGCCATCGCCAAGAACCTCATTGGCATGGCGAACAATCTCAACCAACTTACCAAGCTGTCGCATCAGAGAGGTTTCCATGAAACCCATGTATATGTGGTGGACTTGTTGAGAAGATTGAAAGAAATCCTTGGCGAGTATCGCCAAGCAAGTTATAAACCGAAGCCAAGCAGTATGGGCAGAAAGGAGGATACCACATGATAGGCAAGCTAAAGAAGGGCAGCTCATTTGGTGGTTGCATCCGCTATGTTACAGGCAAGGACGAGGCGAAAATCCTTGCATCCGATGGAGTGTTACTCGGCACGAATGCCGAGATAGTACAAAGTTTTGAGCTGCAAAGACAGCTAAATCCAAGGATTAAGAAGCCTGTGGGACACATTGCACTCAGTTTCAAGCCCGATGACAAGCCACGTTTGACGGATGAGTTCATGGCTAAGATAGCCCTTGAATATATGCAGATGATGGGCATCACCGATACCCAATTCATCATCGTAAGGCATCACAACACAGACAATCCACATTGTCATATCGTGTACAACCGCATCAATAACAAGGGCAAACTCATATCAGACAGGAATGATTACAGGCATAATGAGCAAGTGACCAAGGCTCTAAAATCCAAGTATGGACTGACCTACGGAACGGACAAGAGCAATACTAATACTCGCAAGTTACGCAATGCTGAGCGTGCCAAATACGAGATTCACAATGCCGTCAAGGATGCCTTGAAAGGCGCTGATAGTTGGCAGAAGTTCAAGAATGAACTTGCAAAGTGAGGTGTTCTCTTGGAGTTAGTCTATAAGGACAAGGAGCGAACCAAGGTGCAAGGCATCCGATTCTGCAAGGACGGATATAGTTTCAAGGGTACGCAGATTTGCAGAGAATGCAGCTTTGGCAAGTTGGATGCAAGACTTGGCACAGAGTATAATCGTGTATCGCCAAGAGCCGAATCTATGCAGGGAGGACAACCAAGTTGTCACCAAGTAGAACAGACTCAACCAACGGCAGAACATACCCAAGACCCTTGGAGTGGTATTTCTTCCATCGGCTTGTTCGCTCCGTCTAATGCCCAAACTTATGAGCCATTCCCAGAGGAAGAATCCGCCAAGAAGAAAAAAAGGAAACGCAGAAAGGGCTTCAGCCTTTGATGCAAGTTACAAACTTAAAATTAGAATCGAACATGAAAGAAGAACTATTGGAAGCCATCTACGGCACAGTTGAAAGATTGGAGCAGAAAGTTGATGAACTTTCTGTCTCCACAAAGAACGCAGGAGCGGAAACCGTTCCTGCAAGTAATGACATAACCAAGTTGGATAAGTCAATCAATGCGATGTTTATCAAAGAAGAGGAAGTCAGAGGTAAAATATCCAAATTAAGAGATGCCATTGTCGTTTTTGCAGACCTTATTAAGGTTGAACTTGGCAAAAATGAGCAGCGAAGCAAGTTCTTGGTTGATGCAGTCAAGCAGATGAGACAAGGGAATGATATTTCCTCGAAGGCATTGCAGGACAAACTTGAAGTGTTGAACAATTCACCTCAAAAGAAAGTTGTAACCCATCGCTTTGAGCCTACTTCAAAGTGTGTTCTTCTTTTCATTGGTGGCTTGGCTCTATCTCTTGTTCTCTCCATTTGGGGCAATCTCACCCAATGGCGAGAGCATCAAGATTGGGAGGAGGCAGATTTGAAGTATCGGGCTTTGAAGATGGTGCTTCCATCCGATGACCCCAATGTTCGATACATCGAAAAGAACTTTTCTGTATGCCCAAATAAAGAAGTTATTGAGAATGTGAGAGCTCATGTAAATACTTACGAGGACTCAATTCGCTACCATATCGAAATGATACAGATGGCAGCAATTAAAGATAGCATTGCTAATAGCCTATTTAAAGAGGCAAATGAAATTAAAAAGAAAATTAATAAGAGATAATAGACAACGGTCATCGGCTACAAGCGCATCCTTCGCTTCGATAAAGTAAAGACGAACGGTCTCCGTATCGTGTTTGATAGTGCAAGAACTTGTCCATGCATCAGCAACATAGCAGAATACTGACTTTTCATTAACTCTCAACTGTTCATTCGCGTCCGTGATGCCACTTGCTTGACATTGCGGACACTTTTTCTTTTATGATGGTTATGAAGAAGAAATTGGTAATTATAGCAGTTTTGGTTATCTCATTTGTTGCTTCCTATATATTATGCGGCACAGGACAAAACGATGTAGGTATTGACTCTGTTAAAGCCGAAGAATATACGGCAGTTTTAGAAAACAGTATTAACTTGGATTCCATAACAAGGGCATATTTTGGTGTGTTACCGACTAATGTAGAAACAAACTCACGCTAAATGCTTATGGCACCTATCGTTTGAAGCAGAAATCTCCAAACGGATTCGGATGATTGCAAAGTATTGAATGTTTTTTTCAAAGTGCTTGACGGCTGCATTCTGATGCTTGAACATCCGCAAAGCGGTGACAATATATTTTGTAAGGTAAAGAATGACAGCAGCATTATTTTGATAGACTCATTTGGTAATGAACCAAAAGCAAAGGATGTTAGTTCTTATATATTAATAAAGTAAAAAATGCCCAAATGCAATATATTTTAACGCCTTAACAACAAAAATTGTTAATAATGCATAAATAATACATTCGTTATATATCGATTTAAAATAAATTTCGTAAATTTGCATCATTTAACCAGTAGTACAGTATAAATATGAAAAAGTATTTAGTTTTAATATTATTGGCAGTGATTGTATCATCGTGCCAAGATGAAATTCTTAATGACAGTAATCCTGTTATTGAGAACGTGAATGTTAATTTGTCTATGGATGAGGCAATGAGTATAGCAAATGATAATCCTACAAATTTATCAGAGGATGAGATTCTGGCAATGGTAAATGATTTTTCCTCTTCGTTGGGCTCAAAAACAAGAAGTGCTGCCAATCCAAGAATGTCTATTGTGGGCTCATATCGCATTGGCGGAATTATATCAAGCAAGACAACAAGAGGGACTACGACTGATAGTATTCCTGTTTATGAGGTGTGTTTACAGTCTGGAGAAAAGAGTGGGTATGCTTTAGTTTCTGCCGACTCTCGAAGTGCTGGTGTTTTGGCATATATAGAAAATGGTAATTTTGAGAAAAAAGATAGTACTGGGGCATGTTTGATGTTAAAATTGGCAGAAGCTTCAACTGTTTCAGAGATAAATAAAATAGAAAGGCTCAAAGTTGAGTTACGAGAGAAAACCTTGAAGAAAGTGGCTTCTTGTTTGGGTAAATCTACAGTAACATATGAAGAAATAAAAGATTTGATTGAGGTTAATGGTGTAAAAAGCCATGAAACAACTTCCCGTTCTACAGCTTATGACAAACCTTTGAGCCAGATTATATCGTTAATGCCTCAAAATGGTGGAGCTGTTTTAAAGACCGAGTGGGGCCAAAACAATCCTTATAACTTGTTGTTGCCTAAATCTTATAATGCAAAGTATCATACGGAAACAAATTACCCTATGGGGTGTGCTATTACAGCAGGAGTTCAAACTTTAGCAGCTATCGCTCCGAGCATGACGATTGATGGAACAGTCATAGACTGGGCATTTGTTACTAAAAAACCGAAATTGAACTATAATTCGTATTTTGGCGGAGATTATGAGGAGGCTATGATGATTTCCAAAGTAGTTAAGCATATGTATGAAGGAACAAATACAACACCAAATATTGATGAGGATTTTAAGTATGGGCCTTATGATGATCCGAATATACCTTGTGTAAAAAGTAGTACAACTTCAGTTTCTAATTTATTGAATTATTTAAAGAAGTATGTTTCTTGTGGCACTTATTATAATAAATATGCCCCAGATCCACTGTTAAATACGATAAATGCAAACCGCCAGATGCCTTGCGTTGCAATAATGGGTGGAACACATACTGCAAATGAACAGGCTGAAAAAGGTTCTCATGCTTGGGTTATAGATGGATATGCAATTTGCACTAAGACAAGCAGAGAAATTTTACGAAATAACGATTTGTACTTTCATGCTAATATGGGATGGGATGGAACTGACAATGGCTTTTATAAGGTAAATGCAGATGCTTCGACTGATTTTGAGACAACATTAGGCACTTATAATATAAATTTTTGGGAAATAACAGAAATTCATAAGAAATAATTAGTTTTAATTGCATTTGGTGTACAAAGTTATGTACATCAAATGCTTTATTCTATTGGCAAATATGAAAATAATTCAATCCTTTTTTCTTTTTTTATTGTTTTCTATAGTATATGGCTGTAGTAATGGTACTGATGTTTCATCATTGTGTTTTGAAAAAGAGTATTACGAAAAGCCATTATTAGAAAACCCATCGGAAATTATGTTTAGTGGTGGAAGCAACAATCTTTCAGTCGAAGTGTCAGATGATAATGTTTTGGAAGCCACTATTGGTGCTGGAAAAATAAAAATAAAGACAAAAAAGAATGGGATTGTTTATCTTGTTGTAAAGGATAAGACGGAGAATACTAGCGTTACTATTAGGGTTAAGGTCGTGGATAGTTACTTAGGTTTGCAATTAGGCCACCCAATTCCGAACTATTCTGTTTATAACGAAGATGACAGGCTTTATTTAGTAAATAATAAAAGTAAATCATTTTATTTATATGATAAATCTTTTAATTTAAAAGCTACTGGCAATTACAAACTGTTTGTGAAAAACTCAAATTTTTTTCTTTCTTTAGTCTTTTCAGATAAGGTTTGTTTTTATAATATTTCAAACAGTTCACATGATTTTTTATGGGGAGCCATTCCTACTTATTTAAAGTTTTTATGGACGAATGAAGGTCTTACAACTACTAATGCACGAGATGTATCACCTGTCGTTATGACTGCTTTTGATTTAGACACAAATAACGTTTACTATTTTAATGTTGATTCTACCGAATTTCCTTACGGGATATTAAATTAAAACACAACAGCAATTAGCAATATACAACACCTTTCTGTTGATGCTATTTTGAATATGTAGTGGAAAAAGCAAAACTATTATGTATGTAGCTATCACTGAGTGATTATGTTTGGTTGCTTTTACGAAAAAATGAAGTTAAATTTCTATGTAAAAAAGTCCTAATTTCCATATTTCTCTTCTTGTAAATTATGGGATATTAAGAAAAATATCGTATCTTTGTCCCCGAATTAAGGCGTTCTTTGCATATTGCAAAATACAGAAACGAGCAGAAGTCCGCTCGTTTCCATATTGTTACCTGTATAATATAGGCAAACGCCCAACTTCTTGATTTTCAATCAAAGTCCAATTTAGAGCGAGTTAGTATTTTTGACATCTTTCCTCCTCTTTATATATTCAGGAATATCTCTTATATATTTGCGAATCTCTCTTTATACAAAATGACTCAATGTTTGCAGAAAATGGAACTTTTTTCTGCTGTTTCACCGAAAAATGTTTCCTTTGCAGCCGTAATTGAATAAAAATATAAGAATTATGGCAGAAAATAGACAAGAATTGAACCGCAACTTGGCTCAGATGCTCAAGGGTGGTGTGATTATGGACGTAACAACTCCAGAACAGGCAAAAATCGCAGAGGCAGCAGGTGCATGCGCAGTAATGGCTCTGGAACGTATTCCAGCTGATATCCGTGCAGCAGGTGGTGTTTCACGTATGAGCGACCCTAAGATGATCAAGGGTATCCAGGAGGCTGTTTCTATCCCTGTAATGGCTAAGTGCCGCATCGGTCACTTCGCTGAGGCTCAGATTCTTCAGGCTATCGAAATCGACTATATCGACGAGAGCGAGGTGCTCTCTCCAGCTGATAATGTTTATCACATCGACAAGACTCAGTTCGACGTGCCATTCGTTTGTGGTGCCAAGAACCTGGGCGAGGCACTCCGCCGTATTGCTGAGGGTGCTACGATGATCCGTACCAAGGGTGAGCCAGGAACAGGTGATGTGGTTCAGGCTGTTACCCACATGCGTATGATGCAGAGCGAAATCCGCCGCCTGGTTTCTATGAGCGAGGATGAACTTTACGAGGCAGCCAAGCAGTTGCAGGCTCCTTACGACCTGGTGAAGTATGTTCACGAGAACGGCAAGTTGCCAGTGGTTAACTTCGCTGCCGGTGGTGTGGCTACTCCAGCTGATGCTGCCCTGATGATGCAGCTCGGTGCCGAGGGTGTATTCGTAGGCTCTGGTATCTTCAAGAGCGGTAACCCTGCTAAGCGTGCACAGGCTATCGTGAAGGCTGTTACCAACTACAACGACCCTAAGATGTTGGCTGAGTTGAGCGAGGACCTCGGCGAGGCAATGGTAGGTATCAATGAGCAGGAGATTGCTTTGCTCATGGCTGAAAGAGGTAAATAATAATAAATGAGATAACGGATAAAAGCCCTTCCTGCAAAAGAAGGGGCTTTTATATTAGATAAGTATGTTATGAGAATAGCAGTATTAGCTTTACAAGGCGCTTTTGCTGAGCACAGACAGAAGTTGGCTCAGTTGGGCGTGGATAGTTTCGAGGTTCGCCAGTTGAAGGATTGGGACCAGCCTAAGGATGGCTTGATTATTCCGGGCGGTGAGAGTACCACTCAGGCGAAACTCTTGAATGAACTGGGATTGATGGAGCCTGTGAAGGAGGCGATTGCTGCCGGCTTGCCAGTTTATGGTACCTGTGCCGGTTTGATTCTTCTTGCCAAGAAGATTGAGGGCGAGCCTAGTCAGCGTATAGCTTCCATGGACATCACGGCTTTGAGAAATGCCTACGGTCGCCAGTTGGGCAGTTTCTACATCGAGGCTCCGATGAAGGGCATCGAGGGCAATATCCCAATGACTTTCATCCGTGCTCCTTATATTAAAGAGGTGTGGGGAGATGCTGAGGTTTTGGCTGAGGTAGATGGCAAGATTGTGGCAGCCCGCCAGGGTAACCAGCTGGTTACTGCCTTCCATCCTGAACTGAACGAAAGTCTGGAGATTCATAAGTATTTTCTGGGGATGTGCAGCAAGTAGGCTTCATCCTAAGATACTTTTTTATTGAATGTCTGATACTTTTTTCCGATAAATGTTTGCCGTTTACAAATATTCATCGTATCTTTGCATTATGAAATCTTCGTTACGTAAAATTCATAATGATGTAAATGCTTATGGTACAGTTAAATCCTTTTATTATTGAAGGCTATCTTTCGCCGGAATATTTCTGTGATAGGGTAGAGGAAACTGCTCTTCTTACCCGCCATTTGACCAATCGGTGCAATGTCGCGTTGATTGCGCCAAGACGTCTGGGTAAGTCGGGACTGATTTATAATTGTTTTCAGCAGGAGAACATCCGTGAGCAGTATCATTGCATCTATATTGATATTTATGATACGAAGAATTTGAACGAATTCGTCTATGCGCTGGGCAAGGGAATCCTGACGGCACTCAAGCCAAAGGGCAGGAAAGTATGGGAATTTTTCCTGAATATGCTCCAGTCTCTGAAGTCAACTATCTCTTTTGACATCAATGGAAATCCGGAGTGGAGTGTTGGTTTGGGAGATATTCAGGCTCCGGATATTACGCTAGATGAGATCTTCGCTTATCTCGAACAGGCAGATAAACCTTGTCTGGTGGCGATAGATGAGTTTCAGACAGTTGCAAACTATCCAGAGAAAACCGTTGAGGCAACCTTGCGTAAGCGAATACAGAATTGCCACAATGCAAATTTTGTCTTTTCTGGCTCCAAGCGCCACATGATGGCATTGATGTTTACTTCCCAGTCACGCCCGTTCTATCATAGTTCGAGTATCATGGGGTTGGAGGCAATCAATGAGCAGACTTACCTGGAATTTGCCAATCACCATCTTGCCAGGAACAATAAAGAGATAAGTGCAGCGGCTTTTACCTATTTATATCATCATTTCGATGGCATTACCTGGTATATTCAGTATGTACTCAATATGCTCTATACTTCAATTTCTGATAGGTCTTTGTTGCAGGAGGATGATGTCAGGATGGCGATAGATAGCATCCTTTCCCAGCAGCGTTTTGCCTATCAGGCCTTGCTGTTTCAGCTTACAGCCAAGCAGAAACAGCTTCTCATAGCCATTGCTCAGGAAAGTAAGCCTTCTTCCCTGATGTCGCAAGAGTTTTTGCAGAAGTATCATCTTGGTGCAAGTACCGTGCAAGGAGCTGTCAAGACCTTACTGGACAGAGATTTTATCACGCAAGATGAAGGCGTTTATCAATTATGTGACAAGTTTTTGGAGTTGAGCCTGCGAGCTGGTTGAGTAAAAGATACGTCTGAGTAAGCGAAATGATGCGGCAGAGTGGCCCTACTGATATATCTGAATAAGCCTACAGATATGACTGAGCAAGCACAAGGATATGACTGAGTAAGTGAAAGAATACGTTTGCTCAGGTTCAAGAAGTCGGAATATCAGGTTCAAGGAGGCTGTTTCTAAGAGATTCCCACTAGGCTCAGCAGCTCTGCTGAGCCTAGTCAGCAGGTCTGCCGACTGCAGTCAGCACATCTGCCGAGCCTAGTGGCAACACCCTATAATCGTACAACCACACACCTTTTAGTTGTACGATAATAACCGTTTATAACAACTCCGGAAGCTGGAAGAGCTTCACGCTGTTGCTGCCCTTGATGAGGATGTAATGGTCGTGAGGCTGGTTCGCCTTGAGTGCGTCCTTCACTTCCTCTACATTCTGGAACTTGCGGTAGCTGCATGGAATATCCTTGAATTCATCGCCTACCAGCCATACATTCTCCAGACCGGCTGCCTGCAACTGGTCTACTACCTTCTGATGCTCCTCGTGGCTCACTTCGCCGAGCTCGCCCATCTGTCCGAGAATTGCCATCTTATGAGGAAC
Source organism: Segatella copri (assembly GCF_026015625.1). Lineage (NCBI taxonomy): Bacteria > Pseudomonadati > Bacteroidota > Bacteroidia > Bacteroidales > Prevotellaceae > Segatella > Segatella copri. The sequence goes on from NZ_JAPDVG010000001.1 coordinate 3,244,749, forward strand.
ATCCATTACGCGGAAGTTCTCGATGGCGGCTGCCATGCTCGATGGGTTGGCATTGTAGGCATCTACCACCAGCTTGTTGTGCGCCGTCTCTTCCAACTGCGAACGGTTGTTGCTTGGGATGTAGTTCTCCAGGGCATGATCTATCTGCTGAGGCTTCACATCGAAATGAAGACCGATGGTGATGGCGGCAAGCATGTTGTCGATATTGTAAGAGCCGATGAGATGAGTCTGGACTTCATGCCAGTCGAAACTCTCGGTGCGCCAGCGGAACTTCAGGAAAGGAGCGCAGGAGATGACTTCTCCCCATACATCGCAGTTTTCGTCCTTGCCGTAGGTGATGAGGCGGTTGATGTTGCGCTGCTCGGCCATCTGCATCAGATGCTCGTTGTCTGCATTGATGAAGACGAGGGCATCGTTGGCTGCGAGGTAATCATAGAGTTCTCCCTTGGTCTTCTTCACGCCTTCGAAACTGCCGAATCCCTGCAGGTGGGCACGGCCTACGTTGGTAATCATACCGCAGGTTGGCTCCACGTATTCCACGAGTTTTCGGATGTCACCAGGATGGGAAGCGCCCATCTCTACAACGGCAATCTCGTTTTCCGGAGAGAGACGGAAGAGCGTCTTTGGTACGCCTACATCATTATTGAAGTTACCCTGGGTGAACATCACGTTGAACTTCTCGCCGAGAACAGCAGAGACGAGTTCCTTGGTGGTGGTCTTGCCGTTGGTTCCAGTGATTCCTACTACAGGAATATCGAAGTGGCGGCGATGCTCACGGGCTAATTCCTTGAAGGTGGTGAGGCAGTCCTCTACGAGGATGTAGCGCTCGTCGCCTTCCTTGGCATACTCTTTTTCATCAACAATCACATAGGCACAGCCTTTCTCCAAAGCCATGTCGGCAAACTTGTTGCCATCAAACGATGCGCCCTTCAAAGCCAGGAAGATGCTGCCCTCTGGGCAGTCGCGGCTGTCAGTGGTAATCACTGGGTGCGCTTGGTAAATCTGATAGAGTTCTGAAATATCCATAGTCTATAACTGTTATTTTGGGTGCAAAAGTAATCTAAATTATGGACATAACAAACAATTTTCCCAAAAAATGATGGTAATCTCGAATATTCTTTCTATTTTTGCAGAAATATTCGATGAATCTTTAGAAAGTGAGGCTCTTTATGGGTAGTAGAGATGAAAAAGATAAAACGAAAGTAAGGAAGGAAAAGCTGGCAGGCTATTTCTTTAATTTATCTCAGTTAACGTTTACTGGAACTGGGGTTGGTGGTATTGCTCCAATTCTGCAAGGAGAGTTTGGAGTTAAAAATTATGTAGTAATTATATTTGGTATAGTAATGACCTTCATTTTTGCGGGCATTGCTAATCGAATTTTAAAATATTAAGTTATGGAAGTTTACAATGGACTATTGTTTTTCTTTGTGGTTGGAACAATCATAGGTGGAAGCTTTCTTGCCTGGACTTATACTAAGCCCGGTAAAAAATGGCTTAAGGAATTGTAGTGTTATGAGCTATTTGGCATTGTTCTTTTTAGTTTGCTCAATTTTTAGCCTAAGTTTTATTGCCTGGACTTACACAAAGCCAGGTAAAAAGTGGCTTAAGGAGTTATAATCCGATGGAATATACAATCAATATCAAGGGGCGCTTGATGGATTTGAGTACCCCTCAGGTGATGGGCATCCTGAACGTTACGCCCGACAGTTTCTACTCTGGCAGTAGAAAACAGACAGAAATGGAGATAGCTCAGAGAGCTAATCAGATTATAGAAGAAGGTGGAAGCATCATTGATGTGGGCGCTTTCTCCACCCGTCCCGGTGCCGATGAAGTATCGGAAGAGGAGGAGGGAAGACGCCTGAAGTTCGCTCTCGACATCGTTCGCAGGGAGCAACCGGATGCTGCCGTCTCCGTAGATACCTATCGCCCTACCTTGGCGCGTAAGTGTATCGAGGAGTGGGGAGCTGACATCATCAACGATGTATCAGAAGGTGGAATTACAGGCATCGCCAATGTACCGCTGGAGCAGAGACAGGAGGAATATCCTGAAATGTTCCGTGTGGTGGGCGAACTGAAGGTACCTTATATATTAATGTCAGTGCAGCCTACACTCGAAACGATGATGAAGGGCTTTGCAAAAGAGGTGCAGCAGTTGCGCGACCTGGGAGCCAAGGACATCATCCTCGACCCGGGCTTCGGCTTCGGCAAGAATCTCATCCAGAATTATCAGATTTATAATGAGATGGAGAAGTTGAACGTGATGGAACTTCCGGTTCTGGTAGGCATCTCCCGCAAGAGTATGATATACAAGCTGCTGGGTGGAGATGCTACGACATCGCTCAATGGAACTTCCGTGCTCGACACCATCGCTCTGATGAAGGGCGCCAGCATCCTCAGAGTGCACGATGTGAAAGAAGCTGCTGAGGCTGTGAAGATAATAGAAGCAATGAAGGAGGGACGTACATGATAGAATTTGGCATCAAAGATTTTCTCGATATTCTCCTGGTAGCCTCGCTGCTGTTCTATGTTTATCGTTTGATGAAGGAATCGCGCTCACTGAACATCTTCGTGGGCATCATGCTCTTCGTGCTAATCTGGCTCTTTGTGAGTCAGATACTGGAAATGCGCCTGCTGGGTTCTATCCTGGATAAACTGGTGAGCGTGGGAGTCATCGCCCTCATCGTCATCTTCCAGGAGGATATCCGTAGATTCCTCTATGAAATCGGTTCGCAGAAAGGTATGCGCCGGCTGGTTCGCTTCTTCCACTCCAGCAAGGAGAGCCAGAAGGAGGCTAACAAGGAGACCATCATGCCGATTGTGATGGCGTGTATGAGTATGGCAAAGAAATACGTAGGTGCTCTTATCGTTATAGAGCGAGGCGTTCCACTGAAGGACATCATGGATACGGGTGAGGAGATAGACGCCAAGATTAACCAGCGGCTGATAGAGAATATTTTCTTCAAGAATTCGCCGCTTCATGATGGAGCCATGGTGGTGAGCAATAAGCGCATCATGGCAGCCGGATGTATTCTGCCTGTGAGTCATAACCTCGATATTCCGAAGGAACTGGGACTCCGCCATCGTGCCGCTCTAGGAATATCACAGAGCAGTGATGCCATCGCCGTCATTGTATCCGAGGAGACCGGACGAATCAGCGTGGCCATCAAGGGCGAGTTCAAACTCCGACTCTCTGCCGAGGAACTGGAAAGCATCCTGACACAGGAAATGATATAAGTTAAGTGAAGAGTGAAGAATTCAATAGTGAAGCACGAAAGCACATGAATTCTTCACTCTTTACTCTTAATTCATCACTTTTCCTGCTACGTAAACCTTTACGATATGAATAATCTCCCGATTTAGCTTTTTTTACACATTTTAATCGCTGCTATTTCAAAGAAAATGTGTACTTTTGCAAAGTCGATGTGGCAAAAAGGTGAAAAACAAGATAACATCACCTAACACTTTGACAGATCTACTTAGGAAACAACAAAATATATAAAATATTAAAAAGTAAAATGGATTTATTACAGCAAATCGTAGCTCGCGCTAAAGCTGACAAGCAGCGCATCGTGCTCCCTGAAGCAGAAGAGGAGCGTACATTGAAAGCAGCCGATAAAGTTTTGGCTGATGATCTCGCAGACATCATCCTCATCGGTAACCCTGCCAATATTAAGAATCTCGCTGCTCAGTGGGGTCTTAACAACATCGACAAGGCTACTATCGTTGATCCACAAAACAACCCTAAGACTGAGGAGTATGCTGAGAAGCTCGCTGAACTTCGCAAGAAGAAGGGCATGACTGTAGAGCAGGCTCGTGAACTCGTAACTAAGAACAACCTCTACCTCGGTTGTATGATTATCAAGACTGAGGGCGCTGACGGTCAGATTTCTGGTGCATTGAGCACTACTGGCGATACTCTCCGTCCAGCTCTTCAGATTATCAAGTGCACTCCAGGTATCACTTGCGTAAGTGGTGCTATGTTGCTCATCTCAGACCAGAAGCAGTATGGTCAGGATGGCATTGTAGTAATGGGTGACGTTGCTGTAACTCCAAACCCTACAGCAGACCAACTTGCTCAGATTGCCTATACTACAGCTCATACAGCTCAGTCAGTGGCAGGTATTGCTGATCCACAGATTGCCATGTTGAGCTTCTCTACAAAGGGTAGCGCAAAGGATGCTATCAACAAGGAGACTGGCAAGAGCGTTTATATCATTGACAAGGTAAAGGATGCCGTAGCTATTGCTAAGGAGAAGTTCCCAGAGCTTCATCTCGATGGTGAACTTCAGGCAGATGCAGCCCTCGTTCCTGAGGTAGCTGCCAAGAAGGCTCCAGGTTCTGACGTAGCTGGTAAGGCTAACGTTTTGGTAGTTCCTAACCTCGAGGTTGGTAACATCGGCTACAAGCTCGTTCAGCGTTTGGGTGGTGCCATCGCTATCGGTCCTATCCTTCAGGGTATTGCCCGTCCTGTTAACGATCTTTCTCGTGGTTGCTCTGTTGATGACATCTACTACATGGTAGCCATCACAGCTTGCCAGGCACAGGACGCTAAGAAGGCTTAATTCAACATTCAACATTTAACATTCAACATTTAACATTATGAAAGTATTGGTTCTGAACTGTGGTAGTTCATCTATCAAGTACAAATTATATAATATGGACGATGAGTCTGTATTGGCACAGGGTGGTGTAGAGCGTATCGGTCTTGATAACGCTTTCATCAAGGTGAAATTGCCTAACGGCGAGAAGAAGCAGATCATGCACGACATGCCTGACCACAAGGAAGGTGTGAACTTCGTGTTCAAGTGCTTGCTCGACCCGGAAATCGGCGCTATCAAGGATTTGAAAGAAATCGACGCTGTAGGACACCGTGTCGTACAGGGTGGTGACAAGTTCAAGGAGAGCGTTATCGTTGACAAGAGCGTAGAGGATGGTATCGAGGAACTTTGCGACCTCGCTCCTGTTCACAACGCAGGTCACCTGAAGGGTATCCGTGCCGTAGACTCTTTGATGCCTGGCACTCCTCAGGTTTGCGTATTCGACAACGCATTCCACAGTACAATGCCTGACTACGCTTACCTCTATGCAATTCCTTACGAGTTGTACGAGAAGTATCACGTACGCCGTTATGGTTTCCACGGAACGTCTCACCGCTATGTTTCTAAGCGTGTTTGCGAAATTCTCGGTCTCGACCAGAACAACTCTAAGATCATCACTTGCCACATCGGTAATGGTGGCTCTGTAGCTGCTGTATTGAACGGTAAGGTATTGGATACCTCAATGGGCTTGACTCCATTGGCTGGTTTGATGATGGGTTCACGTTGTGGTGATATCGATGCTTCTGCCGTTACCTACTTGATGGAGAAGTTGAACATGAAGCCACAGGAGATGGCTGACTTCCTGAACAAGAAGAGTGGTGTGCTCGGTATTACAGGTATTTCTTCTGATATGCGCGACATCGAGAACGCTGCCAACGAGGGTAACGAGAAGGCTCAGCTGGCTCTCCGCATGTACGAGTATCGCATCAAGAAGTACATTGGGGCTTACACTGCAGCTATGGGTGGCGTTGACGCAATCGTATTTACTGCAGGTGTTGGTGAGAACCAGACCGACCTGCGCGAGGAAGCTTGCAAGAACCTGGAGTATCTTGGCATCAAGATTAACAAGGAAGTAAATGACAAGGTTCGTGGTGAGGAAGCTATCATCTCTACTGACGACAGTAAGGTGAAGGTAGTTGTAGTTCCTACCGACGAGGAGATCGTTATCGCTCGCGATACAATGGAGTTGGTTGCTAACAAGTAATCATACGCTATATATAATAAGGTGAAGACTAGAAACATAAGTGAATGGTCTTCACCTTTTTAAATTTTTAGAATTATGAAAACAAAGATTGTAACTTTCGGAGAAATATTGCTTAGGATTTCTAAGCCTGGTTATCAACGTTTATTTCAGGGACATCATATGTTTGGCAATTATGGTGGCAGTGAGGCTAATGCAGCCATTTCTTTGGCTTATTTAGGCGATAATGTAGAGTATGTAACCCGTGTGCCATACGGTGAGATGGGTGAGGCGGCGTTGATGCATCTCAGAGAGTACGGTCTGAATGTTTCTCATGTTGTGCGTGGCGGCGAACGTCTCGGAACTTATTATTTCGAAGAAGCTGTAGCTATGCGCAATTCCCGTGTGGTTTACGACCGCAAGAATTCTTCTTTCTATACGCTGAAGCGCGGAATGGTGAAATGGGAAAAGGTGCTGGCTGATGCAGCTGTATTCCATTGCTCCGGCATTACCTGTGCTATCAGCCGCGATGCGATGGAATCAACTATGGATGCCATCAAACTTGCTGTTTCTGACGGGTTGACCATTTCCTGCGACATTAATTACCGTAAGAATCTCTGGGGATATGGTCTGGAGCCTCATGATGTGCTATTCCAGATGATGCAGTATAGCGACATCATCTTTGGTGACCAGAATGAGTGGGAGATAGCCAGCGGTGTGCCTCATATTCCTTTCGAGGCTTTGGATGCAGACTATGAGATAGACAAGGAGGCTTATCTGGAGTATTTCCGCAAGATGCATCAGCTCTTCCCTAAGTGTAAGAAGATGGTGATGGCGGTAAGAAATCAGATTGCCAGCAGTCATCATACCTTGAGCGGCTTGCTCTATGATGCTGTAGAAGATCAGCTCTATACTACAAGAATCTATGATATTGAGCCGATTGTTGACCCGATGGGGGTAGGTGATGCCTTCATTGCTGCCTATATTCATGCCCATCAGAAGTGGGGCGACAAGAACCAGTATTGCCTGGATTTCTCACTGTCAGCAAGCGCGATAAAGAATACGGTTCCGGGTGATCAGAATCTGGTTACAGAAGAAGAAATCATCAATAACATGACTTCTTCAGGAGGTCGCATACAGCGATAACAATAAAGGGCAGCTCATAAAGCTGCCCTTTATTGTTATGGTTGGCTTTCGCCTTCCACATATTCTTCCATAAACATGTGTTCGCCATCAAACACGGCATAGGTGAACTGCCATATCCAGTCGCCCAGAATCATCAGTCGGGTCTTTTTGCTCAACATCAGATCCAGTTCAATGTGGCGATGGCCGAACATGAAGTAATCTATATCCTTGTGGCCTTGCATATACTGTTTGGCAAAGCGTACCAGGAACTCCTTCTTTTCGCCCATATAAGGCTCTTCCTTTCCGTCAGCACGTTTCAGTCGGCTATGCTTAGCCCAGTTCAAGCCCAAAGCCATTCCCCAGCGAGGATGAATCGCATTAAGGAGGCGTTGGCAAGTATGATTCTGGAACATTCTTTTCAGAAACTTGAATTTCTTGTCTGGGTCACCCAGTCCGTCTCCATGTGCCAGATAGAATACTTTATCGTATATCTCTATGGTCTGAGGCTTGTAATGTACGGTAACGCCACACTCTTCCTCCAGGTAGCCATAGGTCCAGAGATCGTGGTTACCCGTAAAGAAATGTACTTCCACTCCCATATCGGTCAACTCCGAGAGCTTACCTAAGAAGCGTGTATAGCCTTTTGGTACGACATATTTATATTCGTTCCAGAAGTCAAACATGTCACCCAGGAGATAAACTGCCGCAGCCTTCGTCTTGATGCTGTCCAGGAAACGGACCAGACGGCGTTCTTGCATGCGGGCATGCGGAATGGCTAATGAGCCAAGGTGCGCATCTGAGAGAAAATATACATTTTTCATAAGCGATTCTATTTAAATGAAGAGTGAAGAATGAAGAGTGAAGAATTCAACAGCTTTGTCTTTATTCAAAACCGAGTTCTACGCGAGCTTCCTCGCTCATCATACTCTGATCCCAAGCCGGTTCGAATACAAGGTTCACATTGGCAGATTTTACGCCTTCCACGCTGTCTACCTTGCTTCTTACATCCTCCAGGATGAAGTCGGCAGCAGGGCATGAAGGGGCTGTGAAGGTCATGTCGAGATCTACGGTGGCATCATCCTTCACATCTATTTTATAAATCATACCGAGGTCCCAGATGTTGACAGGAATCTCTGGGTCGTAAACGGTCTTAAGCACATCTACGATCTTTTCTTCTATCTTTGTCTTTTCTTCTTGTGTCATAATAATCTTTGTTTTTGCCTACAAAGATAATAATTATTGCAGACAAAACAAAAAGAAAAGCTGTTTTTTTCTTGCAGAAGGTCTAATATACCCCAAATAGACTACAATTTACCTTTATCGTGATATGAATAAAAGGCACCATCGGTTATGATGACATGGTCCATAAAGAAGAGGCGCATGATTTCGCAGGCTTTGGCAATCTTCTGGGTAAGTACATCATCGGCTTTGCTTGGCTGAGGATTGTTGCTGGGATGATTGTGGCAGAAGGCGATAATGGTAGCGTTGTTGAGCACCGCTTCTTTTATGATGAGCCGGATGTCGGTTGCCGTTTCTGTAATGCCGCCTTTTGAGATGCAGCTCGCTTTGATGAGCTTGAAGTTCTGGTTCATCATCAGGAGCCATGCTTCCTCTGTGTCTAAATCCTGCATCTTCGGAAGCATATAGTTGTAGATGGCAAGGGATGAGCCTAAGTCGGGACGTGTGCCAATCTTATCGAGAGCACGGCGTTTGCCCAGTTCGCAGGCTGCAAGAATGGTGATGGCTTTGGCGGGTCCCATTCCTTTATATTGCGTCAGTTCTCTGATAGACTTCTTTCCTAGCTGGTTCAGGTTGTTGTCGCAATCCTTCAGAATGCGTTTCATCAGGTCTACGGCACTTTCGTCAGTAGATCCCGAACCAATCAGAATACCTAAGAGCTCGGCATTGGATAAAGCTGAGGCTCCCAAGCGCTCCAGTTTCTCGCGAGGCTTGTCTTCTTCTGCCCAATTGGCAATGGTTAGTTTCTCTGCCATAATAATAACTGATTAGTAGATTATTATTGGCTTCTCTTTTGGCGGGGAAGTCTTATTTGTAGAAAGTCTTGTTGTATGCGCAGAATTCGCTCTGTCCCAGTACGCATCTCTTCCACCATGCAGAAAGAAATCCGCATCCGTAACCCATCAGCTGTGTGAAGGCAGCGCGAATGCTCAGCAAGCCTATCTTCACGCTGTGATTCTCTCTGCTGCTGTCGATAAACAGTGCGATGGTATAGAGAATGATGCCGGCGAGACCGATGCAGCCCAATGCTGCCATCGCATTGCCCAAGGTTGGGAATACGTGAACGGTGCCAAGCATGTATGGCAGAAAGCCGAAGAAGAGCAGAAGCAGCGTGCCTATTACACCCACAGTGAAGACCATAGGAAGGAGATGCACGAGTTTGAGACTCTCTGGATATTTCTTGTAGAGGTTGATGCGGGCGATGCCACTGTTGTAGACCTGTCGCCAGAACTTGCGGAAGTCGGTGCGGCGCTTATGCCATACCCATGCTTCAGGGAACAGACGGCAACGGCAGCCTGCCTTGAAGATACGGATAGAGAAATCAATGTCCTCACCGAAACGCATATTGGAAAAGCCATTCAACCTGAGATAAACATCCCTGCGGATGCCCATGTTGAATGAACGGGGATAAAACTTATCCATCTTCTTCTTTCCGCCACGGATGCCACCGGTGGTGAAGAAAGAAGTCATGGAATAAGAAATGGCTTTCTGAGTATCTGTAAATGATGAGTGCGCCTTGTCGGGACCGCCAAAAGCATCGGCTGGCTCACGGCTCAACTCATCACTTACAGCCTTCAGATAACCTTCTGGCAAGACCACGTCGCTGTCGAGTATCAGAAGATACTCACCCTTGGCGCGCTCGGCACCATAGTTGCGACTCTGGCCCGGACCAGAGTTCTCCTTATAGTAATAATGTATATCCATCATGTGCTCATATCGTTTGCACACATCCTCGCAGGGAGTCTGTGAGCCATCCTCAACGATGACAACTTCGAAGTCTTTCTCTGATTGATGAGTCAGACTCTCTAAAAGTTCGTCCACTTCGTCAGGACGATTAAATACAGGTACTATGATGGAATATTTCATTCTTCTTACTATTAAGGGTTAGTTTTACTCAATAAGAGCACAATCTTCCTGTTGGAGGATGTATTACTCGCTTACACGACCGAGGTAGCTACCGTCACGGGTGTCGATCTGGATAGTCTCGCCTTCGTTGACGAACAAAGGAACACGAACCTCAGCACCAGTCTCCAATGTAGCTGGCTTTGTAGCGTTGGTAGCAGTATTACCCTTTACACCTGGCTCAGAGTGAGTAATCTTCAAAGTAGTCTTCACTGGCATTTCAGCCAAGAGGATAGTACCATCAGTTGTATCAGTAACCACCTCAACAACGTCACCCTCCTTCATGTACTGGCCACCAGTAACGTTCTCCTTAGCGATAGGCACCTGCTCGAAAGTCTCCTGGTTCATGAAGATGCAACCAGTAGCGTCCTCGTAGAGGTACTGGTAAGGGCGGCGCTCAACGCGAACATCCTCCAATTTGAAACCTACCTGGAATGTACGTTCCAATACACGACCGTCGGCAACATTCTTCAATTTTGTGTTCATTACGGTGTTACCTTTACCTGGCTTTCTGTGCTGAAAGTCGATGCAAACCCATACTTTGCCATCCATGCGGATGCAAGTACCAATCTTAATTTCCTGTGAATTAATCATTTCTTGTTTATCTTGAATGTTATTATAATAATCTCAAAATCGAGTGCAAAGTTACGGCAAAAACATGAAAAATCAAAGGAAATATCGAAAAAAACATAAATATTTAAGCTAAATTTGGTAGTTTTCTTGGTTATTTCAGAAAATATGCGTAATTTTGCAGCCCAAAAAGGGCGTGTTTTGCACTTTTGTGAAGAATATTAATTAAAAAATAAATAAGAAAAATGAAAAGAACATTTCAGCCTCACAATCGTCGTCGCGTAAACAAGCATGGTTTCCGTGAGCGTATGGCAACTAAGAATGGTCGTCGCGTATTGGCTTCTCGCCGTGCTCATGGCCGTAAGAAGTTAACTGTATCTGACGAGCACCACGGAAAGTAATTCCGAGGAAAGATTCGTCTGTTGACGATGACATTAAAAGCAGCAAGGATGTATTCTTTGCTGCTTTTTGTTGTTTATAACGTCCCTTTCTTTTCTGAGATTGCTCTTTTGGGAACAAAGATGTTTTGTTTTTATATCATAAAATAGGTGGTGAGAGTGCAAAAACTTTCCTTTTTATTTTGTTCTTCCCCCAAATACTTGTATCTTTGCACCAAAAAATAATATATGACTTCATCAGAGTTTATAAATAAGTTTAAGAGTAAGTACCTTTGGGGGAATATCGGTGCCATGATTCTGGTGCTGGTGTTGCTCTGTGCCGGTGTCAAGTACGGCATTGATATCTATACCCATCATGGTGAGGCCATCCGTGTGCCGGATATTCGATATAAGAATATCGATGATGCTACACATATCCTCGACGATGCGGGATTGGAAATTGTTGTAACGGATACGGGATATGTCCGCTCTTTGCCGCCTGATGTCATTCTGGAGCAGACTCCGGTTTTCGGAGAAGTGGTAAAGTCGGGACATGTAATCTATGTTACCATCAATTCTGATCATTCTCCACGTATCACCATTCCTGATGTCATTGACAACAGTTCGTTGCGAGAGGCAATGGCTAAACTTACTGCTATGGGATTCAAACTGGGTACACCTGAATATATTCCTGGCGAAGAGGATTGGGTTTATGGTATCCTCGTTAAGGGTAAGCATGTTGTAGCTGGTGATAAGGTTTCTATCGATGATGTGCTTGTCATACAGGTTGGTAATGGTAAACGGAGCGTTGATGATTCCATCGATGTGGTAGATCCGGTTTATCACGGCGAAGAAGATGTGATGGAAGGCGAAGGTGACATGAGCGGAGAAACTCATGAAGACAACTTCGAGGTGGTTCCTGGTACGGAAGCCACAGAGCCTGCTCCTTCGCATGAACACCATCAGAAGGAAGTGGTGGAGTAGGAGAAATGAAAAGTGAAGAATTCAATAGTAATACGAATGATATTTTTAGATTATATATATAATAAGGTATATGCTCCTGTAGAGGATGACTTCGGGTTTGATGATGCAGGAGATATGGACGAACTGGATGATGAACTCCAGATGGAGGAAGGAAACGCTGCTTCTGGTGAAGGAGGAGATGAACTCTATGAGCACTGGAAGGTTCAGGTGGATGCCAACCAGGATCCGGTGCGTATCGATAAGTACCTGGCTGATAAGATGGCCTATCAGAGCCGTAACCGCATTCAGCAGGCTGCTGATGCCGGATTCATCCATGTTAATGGTAAACCGGTAAAGAGCAACTATAAGGTGCGCCCTAATGATCTGGTTACTCTGATGCTCGACCGTCCTCGTCATGAAACGAGTATCAAACCTGAAGAAATCGCTATCAATGTGGTTTATGAAGACGATCAGCTGATGGTGGTCAACAAGGAAGCAGGTATGGTGGTGCATCCGGGTGCGGGCAACTTTCATGGAACCTTGATTCAGGCGGTAGCCTGGCATTTAAGGGATATGCCTGAGTTTGATGCCAATGATCCGGAAGTGGGCTTGGTGCATCGCATTGATAAAGATACCAGCGGACTGCTCGTTGTGGCAAAAACTCCTACAGCAAAGACCGCACTGGGTAAGCAGTTCTTCAACAAGACTACCCATCGCAGTTACAATGCGCTCGTTTGGGGCAACATTGTAGAAGATGAAGGTCGCATAGAAGGCAATATCGGCCGTGATCCGAAGAACCGCCTCCGTATGAAGGTCTTCGATCCGGACAGCGGAATAGGCAAGACGGCAGTTACGCATTACAAGGTGTTGGAGCGTTTCGGTTATACTACCTTGGTGCAGTGTGTGCTTGAAACAGGCCGTACCCATCAGATTCGTGCTCACATGAAGCATATCGGTCATCCGCTCTTTATGGACGAAACGTATGGCGGAACAGAGATTCTGAGAGGTCAGCGCAGTAGCAGCTACAAGGCATTTATCCAGAACTGCTTCAAACTCTGTCCGCGTCAGGCTCTCCATGCCAAGACACTCGGCTTCGTGCATCCTACAACCAAGCAGCAGATGGATTTTGACAGTGAGTGGCCGGAAGATTTTAGACAATTAATAGAAAAGTGGCGCGGCTTCATCGCTGGCACCACACAAGATACATTCAAAAATATTTAGTAATTATGGAAAATAGCAAGAGAACGATAGCCATCGTATGTGGTGGTGATTCTTCTGAGCACGACGTATCATTGCGCTCAGGACAGGGTTTGTACTCTTTCTTTGATAAAGAGCGCTACAATATTTATCTCGTCGATGTGAAGGGCACCGACTGGCATGTCGCTTTGGATAATGGTGAGACTATCGAGATTGACAAGAACGATTTTTCTTTCGTTATGAACGGCAAGCATGTCTATTTCGATTATGCTTATATCACCATCCACGGACAGCCTGGTGAGAATGGTGTGATGCAGGGCTACTTCGACCTCATCCATCTGCCATACTCTACAAGCGGTGTTCTGGTAGAGGCAATGACTTTTGATAAGTATGTGCTCAATAATTATCTGCGCGGTTTCGGTATAAACGTAGCAGACAGTATCTTGCTCCGTCGCGGTGAAGCTTATGATGAAGAAGAGATTGCCAAGCGCATCGGTATGCCTTGTTTCGTAAAGCCTGCTGCTGACGGCAGTAGCTTTGGTGTGAGCAAGGTGAAGAATGCTGACCAGCTGGCTCCAGCCCTCCGTGTGGCTTTCATGGAGAGCAATGAGGTAATGATCGAGGGCTTCCTTGATGGAACAGAGATTTCACAGGGTATCTACAAGACAGCCGAGAAGACTGTTGTACTGCCGGCTACAGAGGTGGTTACCACCAACGAGTTCTTCGATTACGATGCCAAGTATAACGGTCAGGTACAGGAAATCACTCCAGCCCGTCTCTCTCCAGAGACTGCAGAAGAGGTTGCCAAGACTACATCACGCATCTACGACATTCTTCATGCCAACGGTATCATCCGTATCGACTATATCATCTCTAAGGATAAGGATGGTAAAGACAAGGTGAACATGCTGGAGATCAATACCACTCCAGGTATGACCGTTACCAGTTTCATTCCTCAGCAGGTTCGTGCAGCAGGTCTTGATATCAAGGATGTGCTCAGCGAAATTGTGGAGAATCAGTTCTAGAATAACAAACTCATATATGGTTCTGCGATTTTTTCGCAGAGCCATATATATATTAATAGGTATATATTATGAATATCCCTCAAGAATTTGATACCATCCGTCCTTGGGAGCCTGAAGATCTCCCAGAGGTATTCGACCGTTTGCTTTCTAACGATCAGTTTAAACAAGTGCTTGCCTATCTCTATCCACAAGTACCTTTCGAAATGATTGCCCAGAAGTTGAAGGCATGTAAGACCAATCTGGATTTCCAGCTGGCTTTTGCTTACGATTTTGTTCATGGCATTCTGAAGAAGGCAGCAACAGGCTGCGAGATGGATTGTACATCGCTCGATAATACCCGTAATTATACTTTCATCAGTAATCACCGTGATATCGTGCTCGATTCAGCCATCCTCGATGTCCTTCTTATCGATAACGGTTTTAAGACCACCTGTGAGATTGCCATCGGTGATAATCTCCTTTCTCTTCCTTGGGTCAAGGACCTGGTACGTGTCAACAAGGCGTTTATCGTAGAGCGTGCCCTGAGCATGCGCCAGATGCTGATGTCGAGCAAGCGCCTTTCCGACTATATGCATTTTGCCATCAAGGAGAAGAACGAGAACATCTGGATAGCCCAGCGCGAGGGTAGGGCCAAGGACAGTAATGACCGCACCCAGAAGAGTATTTTGCAGATGATGTCGATGGGTGGCGAGGGCAGCATTATCGACCGCCTGAAACAGCTTCATCTCGTACCGCTCTCTATCAGTTACGAATATGATCCATGCGATTTCCTGAAGGCAAAGGAGTTCCAGCAGAAGCGCGATAATGCCGATTGGAAGAAGGGACCTATGGATGACCTGGTAAGCATGCAGACCGGTATCTTCGGTTATAAGGGTCATGTGCATTATCATGCAGCTCCATGTCTTGATGATTATCTGGACAGTCTTGATCCTGATATGCCTAAGCAGGATATATATAATAAGGTAGCCGCCTACATGGATGAGCAGATATTCAAGAACTACCGCCTCTATCCGGGCAACTATGTGGCTCTTGATTTGCTTGAAAACTCAACTGCTCATCAGGCAGAATATACTGCCGAAGATAAGGCAAAATTTGAAAAATATATGGCTGGTCAGCTTGCGAAAATTGACCTTCCAAATAAGGATGAAGCTTACTTGAGAGAGAGAATTCTCGAGATGTATGCCAATCCTGTACGTAATTACCTTGCTGCTCAATAGCGGCAAGGTAATACTTTTTTGCTCAGAGTTAACGAAACATACATATATAATAAGTGTAAGAAAAACACAGAAGGTTAATAAATCTTTAGTATTTGTCGGGGTTTATTAAAAAAAATAACTAAAATCAAAATAATACTTAAAATCAGCAAAATAGTATCAGCTTTTTTCGTAAAAGAAATGTAACTTTGCAATCGAAAATCTGTTTGCCATTTATAGTAATACTAAAAATGACTTCAGATTGATGATGAAATGAAACAACAATAAACAATATAAACATAAACAATAACCATTATGAAGATGAATTCAACTTAACCTGTTTGTTTCCTTCGTATCTGAAAGATATGTCGGGAACTAGAAAAATGACTATTTTTGATAGTCAGAGTCAACAAACGTTTAATTCTATTCAACCTAGAAAGTACTAAAGTATGAATTTGAACTTAAAAAAATCAATGCTGCTTGTGGGAGCGTTAGCATCGTTAGGCTTGAGTTATACGACTGAAGCATGGGCGGCATCTCCTAGTCAGAGCGTAAATGCTGTACAGCAGGCAAAGAAAGTAACCGGTAATGTGAGCGATGCAGAAGGTCCTATTATCGGTGCAAGTGTAGTAGAAAAGGGCAACCCTGGTAATGGTACCGTTACAGATCTTGATGGTAACTTTACCTTGAACGTAAAGCCTGGTTCTACTATTGTAGTTACCTATATCGGTTACCAGAAACAGGAAATTGCTGTGGGTAACCAGTCTAGTCTCAAAATCACAATGAAGACTGACGACAAGACTCTTGATGAAGTCGTTGTTGTAGGTTATGGTGTCCAGAAGAAAAAGCTCGTTACCGGTTCTACCATTGAGGTAAAGGGTGATGATATTCAGAAGATGAATACCACACAGGTGCTCGGCGCCTTGCAGAGCCAGACTCCTGGTGTCAACATTCAGGCAGCTTCCGGTCAGCCTGGTGATGGCTTTAAGATATCTATCCGTGGTGCCGGTACCAACGGCAACACAGCTCCTCTTTATATTATTGATGGGGTAGCAGGTGATATCAATAACTTGAACCCTGCCGACATCGAGCGTATCGACGTCTTGAAGGATGCCGCATCTTGTGCCATCTATGGTTCTGCCGCAGCCAATGGTGTTATCCTTGTAACTACCAAGCAGGGTAAGCAGGGTAAGATTCAGGTATCTTACGATGGTAACGTAGGTTGGGCTAACGTATATCGAATGCCTAAGATGCTTACTGCCAAACAGTATATGGAGGTAATGGATCAGGTGCGTTTCAACAGTGGTGAAAGTGGCTATGATTGGAAGAGCATTATGGGCGAAGACCTCTACAACTCTTATATGGATGGTTCTAACGAAGGAACCAACTGGGTAGAGGCTATCCGCAACAAGAATGCTGTTACAACAAGTCATGCTTTGAATGTAACAGGTGGTTCCGACCGTTCAACTTTCTCTATGGGTGCCGGTTATCAGTATCAGGATGGTGTGTTTGGCAATGTTGTTAAGTCAGACTACCGCCGTTTCACCTTCCGCATCAATTCAGAGCATGTCATCTATCGCAATGACAAGGGCATGGATGTTGTGAAGATTGGTGAGAATATCTACTATCAGCACAAGCAGAATCAGGGTATCCAGATTGGTAACCAGTATAGCAATGAGCTTTCCAATATGCTCCGTGCTAACCCTGCTATCCCTATGTATAATGCCGATGGCAATTATACCACAGCCGAAGATTTGAAAGGCTGGGTGGATAAATACAACTCTTATTCTGTTAACCCTATCTATAAGATGTTGAATCAGCAGTCTGGTCACAACAAGAGTATTAATCATAACTTGCATGCTACTGGTTACTTGGAGATTCAGCCAATCAAGAATCTTGTATATCGTGGTCAGTTGAACTACAACCAGAATACTTATACCTGGCGTACCTTCCTCCCTGTATTCGATGCCAACAGAACCAATGCGGACAATTTCCGAACAGAGGATAAGGCTACAAATCAGATTGGTACAAGTTGGGGATGGAGTACAACCAATACCTTGAGTTATAAGTTTGACTTGCAGAAGAAGCACAACTTCGACATTCTGGTAGGTACAGAGTATGGTGAGAGCCGTCCTGACTTCGGTTTCTCCTTGAATGCTACATCTTCTAATTCTGTGTTTGGCGATATGACTCATGCTTACATGACCTATATGAAGAATAATAATGCTGCTGCCGTTACTGGTACTCCTTGTGATGATTCTCGCAGTATGTCTTACTTCGGTCGTGTTAATTACAACTTTGATGAGAAGTATATGCTTTCTGCCATCATGCGTGCCGATGGTAACTCTAAATTCGCTCCAGGTGAGCGTTGGGGTTATTTCCCATCTGTATCTGCTGGTTGGGTTATCTCTAACGAGAAGTTCATGGCAAAGACTGTTTCATGGCTCGACTTCCTGAAGCTTCGTGCTGGTTGGGGACAGAATGGTAATGCACAGACCATTAACAACTTCCAGTGGCAGGGTGCTTTCGCATACGATACAAGTAGCTATTATACCTTCAATGGTAATCCTGACCAGTATATTTCAGGTGCAGCTCCTTCCCGTCTGCCTAATGAGGATTTGACTTGGGAGACTTCTGAGCAGTTGAACATCGGTTTGGATGCTCGCTTCCTGAGTGGACGTCTGGGCTTCACCTTGGATTGGTATAACAAGAAGACCAAGGACTTGCTGGTTGCAGTTCCTGTAGATCCAACAACCGGTTTCTCTACCCAGATGAAGAATGCCGGTACTGTAGAGAACAAGGGTATTGAGCTTTCTCTCACTTGGAATGACAAGATTGGCAAGGACTTCCAGTACAACGTAGGTTGGAACATGGCTTACAATCACAATGAGGTTACAGAGGTGAAGTCTAACCAGACATACAACAATGGCGGTAAGGACCTCTTGGCTCAGAATACCGGTTATATGGCTCGTTTCGAGGAAGGTCATCCTATCGGTTACTTCTGGGGCTACAAGACAGAAGGTGTGATGCAGAATGAGGCAGACGTTCAGGCTTACCTTGACAAGAACTGCAAGGGCAATGCCGCAAACTCTAAGCAGGGTACCAGTATCAAACCAGGTGACTTGAAGTTTGTGGATGTAAATGGCGATGGTGTTATCAATGATGACGATAAGACAGAGCTTGGCGATCCACATCCAGATGTAACCATGGGTATCACTCTCGGTGCATCTTACAAAGGCTTCGACCTTTCTGTTACAGGTTTTGGAGCATTCGGTCAGCAGGTGGCTCGTTCATTCCGTAAGTTCACCGATGGTGAGTTCGAGAACTTCACTACAGAGGTGTATGACTACTGGCATGGTGAGGGAACTTCCAACAAGTATCCATTGCTCGCCCACATGAATGCAGGTCCAAACTGGCAGACCATTTCTGATATTTACATTGAGAATGCCAGCTACTTCCGTCTTCAGAATCTGACCGTGGGTTACGATTTCACTAAGATTTGGAAGAGCAGCCCATTCCAGCAGCTCCGTCTCTATTTCGCAGCCCAGAATCTCTTTACCATTACCGGTTATAAGGGTATGGATCCAGAGAATGGTACAGCTATCGGCTCAGACTCATGGGTAACAGGTGTTGATGTAGGTAACTATCCTCAGCCTCGTACCTATATGGTTGGTGTAAATGTAAAGTTCTAATCTAAAATTGAATTCACAATGAAAAAGTTAAATATATTATTGGCTTCAGCCATGGCGGTACTTAGCTTGGCGTCCTGCGACATCAATGATGTGCAGAATGTTGGCGAGTTATCTACCAGTACCTTCCCTGTTTCCAAGGAGGATGGTGAGGCTGTATTGGCTGGTGTTTACCAGAATTTGAACCAGGTTTGTGCAGACCCTCAGATGAGTTTCCTTTACTATGCCCAGTTGGCTAGTGATGATATGCTCGGTGGTGGTGGTGTCAACGATAAGTTGATGCAGGCAGATGATTTGCTCTGTAACTACAATGCCGATATGACCAACGTGTTCTATGAGGCTCGTTACAAGGGTATCAACCGTGCCAATACCCTGATAGAGGCTCTTCCTAATACCTCTATGAATGAGGATACCAAAAACTCATTGATGGGACAGACTAAGTTCCTGCGTGCCTTCTATTATTATGAGTTGGCTTCTATGTACGGAAATGTACCTATGCGTCTGAAACCAGGTTCTGAGGCTGTCACCCAAGGTAATATTGAAGACCCTTGGAAGCAGATTCTGATGGATCTTCGTGATGCTGTCGCTCTCTTGCCTGCTGCTAAGAGCACTGATGGCCATATAGATAAGTATGCTGCTGAGGCTATGCTGGGTCGTGCCTGGTTGTTCTATTCTGGTTTCTTTGGCAATGGTTCTACATTGGCTGATCTGACCAGCACTACTTACAATCCTCTGACTTCTGTGGAACTTCCTGATGGAACTACTTTGTCTAAGGAGGATGTCATTACAGCCATCGATGACTGTGTGGCTAACTCTGGTCGCACTTTGGTGGATAAGTATCAGAATCTCTGGGCTTATACCAACAGATGCACTGTAGAAGATTATGATTATACCAAGGGTCAGGGCTTCAAGTGGGTTGAGGATGATGCTTCTCAGAACCCAGAGACTTTGTTCTCTATCAAGTTCAATAAGTTCGCTTCCTGGAGTACAACGATTGGTTATGCCAATGGCTATGCACTTCACTTTGGTGTTCGTGGCGGTCAGGCTTATGGCAACACCTTCCCATTCGGTCAGGGTTGGGGTGCTGGTCCTGTAGCTCCAAATTTGGTAAAGGATTGGGCTGCTGCCGAGCCTAATGATGTACGCCGTGATGCTTCTATCCAGGACTGGTCTAAGGTAGAGACATATAAGAAAGGTGGTTGGGCCGACTTTGTTCAGGAAACTGATTTTTATGCCAAGAAGTGGGCTCCTGTTACCTGTAAGAATGATCAGTTGGAGGATGGCTATTCTTGTACTTTCGAGAATGTGATGTACCCAGGCAACTGGGATACTTCGGGAAAGGAGAATATGCAGTTGAATAATATCCACGATCTGGTACTCATCCGTTTCGCAGATGTCTTGTTGATGCAGAGTGAGTTGAAGAAGGATGTGGCTGGTATCAATGAGGTGCGTAAGCGTGCAGGTTTGAACCCGATTGGTGCTTATTCAGAGGAAGCTTTGAGAAACGAGCGCCGTTGGGAGTTGGCTTGCGAGGGTACCCGCTGGAACGACCTTCGTCGTTGGCATATTGCCGCTGCTGCTCTTGAGAAGCAGAATGGCGTTGCTATCTATTATTGCGGACAGCCTGATACGAATACTCCACACAATGGAGGTTATACTGCCCGTTACAATGCTACAGCCGGTTTCCAGAAGATGCCTGAGACTCAGGTAGCTTTGGGTACCGTAAAGCAGAATGAAGGGTGGACTGGTGCTGATTCTGAATATCAGGGCTGGAAGTAATCAATTCTTTAATCTTTTAAATGAATAAGTATATGAAAAAGATATTTTTTGCTTTGTCTATGCTGACATTGCTTTATACTTCTTGTGATCCTTCTACCGATTCTGGTAGCACAGGTTTCTCTGAGAATGTAACAGCAGAGAGCGTTGATGCGAAGGTAACACCTGTTCAGGTGAATGGTAAGAATAGCAACCGTATCATCATCGAGAATCATTCTCCTATCACAAGCCAGTGGTCGGTAGACCAGTTGGCAGAAGGTAAGGTAACCTCTTCCAAGGCATACGATACCATCTATGTTACCAAGTTAGGTGCCAACACCATTACTATGCACTGCAAGAATGTGGCTGTTGACTTTACCAAGGACTTCACGGTGAACGTGGATGAGATTACTTATCTCTCTGCAGAACTTCAGAAGCGTCTCTGCGTAACTGGTTCTGAGGGTAATTATACTTCTACTGTAGGTGAGTTCGATGGCCAGCCTGTACAATTCGGTACTGCTTTTGATGCAGGCAAGGTAAAGGTTATTCAGGAGGTCAAGGAAGGCAAAAAGGGTAATGTCTTCACTGTTGAGAATGGTAACGGCGTGCTTTCTGACTGGGCTATTACTAAGGAAGGTGCCGATGAGGCTGCTGGTACAGCTTCTCTGAATGGTGATCAGCTGATGGTTGTAGAGGAAGGTAAGTTTAATATTACCTTGACTTATACCAAGGCTGATGGCACTCAGGAGACTTACAATGCTGGTTCTTTCGCTGTTGAGGCTTTAACTACCAAGCCAGAACTTCTTGAGTATCTCGCTGGTGGCGAAGATGGTGATGGAACTACTACCTGGGAATGGAACGAAGCTGCCGGTGCTGTATGGGGCAATGGTCCTTTCGGTAGTGGCAACAAGCCTCAGTGGTGGGCTGTAAACTATGGTGCTGATATTGATGGTCAGGCTGGTCAGAAGGTTGGTGGCGTAGCCCGTAACGGTAGCGGTGCATGGTTCACTATCGACATCACTAACAAGCAGGCAATCGGTTCTGATGGCGTCAAGCTTCCTATCTCTGTAAGTGTATTGGAGCACAAGGACCCAACCTGGGATAAGGGTACTATCTCATTCCCAACTGCAACCAATGACAACTTCGTTATCCCTATGGGTGTAAACGTGAATGGTGGCAATGCTGTATTCCAGAAGTATTATGTATTAGTAGCCAGCGATGATAAGTTGGTATTGACTGCTGCAGAATTACCTGAGAATGGTACTGCATGGTTCTATGTCTTCAAGAAAAAAGCAAAATAGGTATGTGAAATAATCGTTGTGATTATAATATAAATAAGGTTAGGCCTCGGCTGTAGTGATACAGTCGGGGCTTTTCTTTTTTTGATTTGCTGAATGCTACTCTTATTTGTTTGTTTAAACCTGCTGTGAATTGGTAAAAAGAAGGCTGTTTAATACAGACAGTTAACTGGCAAACCGCAGACAGTCTACTGGCGCTTTAGTTGCTAGTGGGTTGTTTGCCTAGAACAGCTATCCCAAATGCCTTTGTTTCGTTTTTATACAAGGCTTACGAAGAAATACTCTTCACTCTTCACCCACTCTTCACCTCTCGGAATCTCCTGTGTTTATCGGCATTCCGAGAGGTGAAGAGTGGGTAAAGAGTGAAGAGCTTTTGGCGGAATAAGGCTAAGTCCTGACTGCCGTTTCATAGTTGATACTTTTGTGTTGTATCAAGCGAAATAATTGCAAAAATATTTGGAGGTTACAATTATTTATCGTACATTTGCAGCAAATTTTAGAATATAGGGAATGGATGAAAATTTATCTAAAAATAAGATTTCAGAGCGTAATCAGAAGAGAAATGTTAGCTGGTTATTTCTTTGATTTATCCAAGTTGATGTGCAGCGGTGTTGTTGTTGGCGGCTTGTCTCCATTGTTTATGGGAGATGAGATGGGGATTTTTAATTATCTGTGCATTAGTTTTGGTTTCACGGCAACGGTACTATTTGCTTATTTTGGTAACGAAATTCTTAAGGTGAAACTTAAATAATATAGATATGGAAATGTTGACAATTATATTTGCCTTGGCTAGTGCTATTGGCGCAGGGTTAGTTATTTGGTCTAAGACGAAAGCTGGTCAAAGATGGCTTGAAAGTCTTTAGTAAATGAGTAAGTTTGGTAATCGTCATGATTATCATATCGATAAGGCTAAGCCCCGACTGCCGTCCAGCAATCGGGGCTTTTCGTAACATTACGTTAGTAGGATTTGACTTTTATTGCTTTTCTTCTGTACTATCTTGTTGAATTGTATGTTTTTGTTTGGAAGTTACAATATTTTATTGTAACTTTGTACGGGTATAAGGAAAGTCCTAAATCGTCCACGGACGTTGTGGAAAGAACATGAATTTAAAATATAATCTCATGAAGAATTTGATGATAAAAACTTGGAAACCGCTGCTGTCGCTGCTCTTCGGTGTGGCGGTCGTGATATTCTGGGCAGTGCCATACGTAGGCGGACTCTGCTTTCAGGAACAGTATCAGATGTTTCTCTTTGATTCCGGCTACTTTTTGGAGCGCATTGTGCTGCCGGGAGGTTTGGCTGACTATATCAGTGAGTTTCTGGTACAGTTCTATTATATGCCTGTATTGGGCGGTGCCATCATCGCTTTGCTGCTGATGGGCATTCAGACTGCCGTATGGGGACTGATGAAACAATATGGAGCAAGGCATGATTTCCCGGGTTATCTCCTGAGTTTCCTTCCAAGTATCGCCTTATGGTGTGCCATGGGCGACCAGAATGTGTTGCTCTCTTTTGTCGTTGCACTTTTCGGAGCCTTAGTAATAGGATGGATTCATAACCGATTCCACAACCGGTTAGTAAAGGTGGTGTTCGAACTGGTTAGCACGGCATTGGTTTATTGGTTCCTGGGACCGGTGGTATTCCTTTATGCCGCCCTGATGATAGGTGATACGCTGAAGAATGCCAAGCAGAAGGGAAATGTTTTTTCCGGAATAGGCTATTCAGTCTGCATCCTTGTGCTTACCATAGCCTGGATCCTGCTGACCACGCAGACTTTGCAATATCCTTTGTATCGCATCTTTGCCGGACTTAATTATTATCGCTATCCGGGTGCCATATCTCCGTTGCCTTTTGTTGTGATGGTATGGGCAGTAGTGATTCCTTTCCTGGGGATGATTCCGTGCCGCCAGAAATCCTTGCAGAAGTTGCAGCAATCCAAAGTGGTCATAGTGTTGAGCTATGTATTGGTGATTGTGGCTTCATGGTTTGGTATCAAGGCATCTTTTGATGAAATGACCTACGAACTGATAGATTATGATTTTCTGGTTCGCACCGAACAGTGGGATAAGATTATAGAGAAGGCAGAGAAGAAACCGGCAACCACACCGCTCAGTGTTTCGTGTGTGAATCTTGCCTTGAGCCAGAAGGGTATGCTTGCCGACCGCCTTTTCGAGTTCTATCAGAATGGAGGCGAGGGCTTGTTCCCTACCTTTACCCGCGATATGATTTCGCCAGTATCTACTGCAGAAATCTTTTTCCGCCTGGGTATGGTGAATGATGCCGAAAGATATATGTTCGAGGCGCAGGAAGCGATACCTAATTATCGCAAGAGTGCCCGATTGACCCGCAGGATTATAGAGTGCGATATCATCAACGGTAATTATAAGGTAGCAGCCAAGCTGCTCCGCCGACTGCAGAAAACGCTCTTCTATAGTAACTGGGCGAATCAGACGATGGCGCTGCTAGGTAATGAGAAGGCTATCAACCGACATCCTATCTATGGCAAGCTGCGCAAGTATCGTGAGAAAAAGCAGGACTTCCTCTTCAGCGACCGGGAGATGGACCAGATGCTGGGTTTGCTCTTCCTGAATGATAACCATAACAAGATGGCATACGAATATCTGATGTGCTACGAACTCCTGCAGCGCGATATGGAGAAGTTCATGCAGTATTATCCGCTGGGCAGATTCGTGGGTTACGACCATATTCCACGTACCTTCCAGGAGATTCTCATCGGCAACTGGATGAAGACGCATAGCGATCCGCGTACAATTCCGTATAGTGTGGATGCACAGAACGTGAACAATACGCTCAACTTCATCCAGCTCTATATGCAGAATCCGAAGGATCCTCAACTTGGTCAGCAGCCGTATGTATCCAATGCCTGGCACTATGTGATGGTGCAAGGAGCTGATGAGGCTGCCGGAAAGAAGGAGGGAATGAAAGAGGTTAATTGATAATGTTAAATGTTAAGTGTTAAATGTTAAGTTGGCATTCTTGCTGATTGGACATTTGGCATGATTATAATATAGATTAATGATGAATATCAGACAATATTTTATGGAATTATTGCTCATGGGGGGCATGTTGGGACTTGGCTCTTGTATGTCCAAACCGGGAATTCTTGTGCCCACCAATCCCATCCAAGCAAATCAACTTCCAAAGATTTATCCTGATTATATTGGAGTTACTGTGCCCGCAACGATTGCTCCTCTCAACTTCAATGTGGAGGATATAGATGCGGAATCTGTTAATGTAGTGGTAGAAGGATCAAAGATAGGTGAACTTCAAAGTGAAGGCGACTACGCAAATTTCGATATCGATGAATGGCATCATCTGCTTGCTCAAAATAGGGGTGGAGATTTGAAAGTTACTGTTTATGTGGAAAAGAAGGGTAACTGGACGCAGTATAAGGACTTCGATATCCATGTCAGTCCATACGCTCTTGATGACTGGGGGGTGACTTATCGTCGCATCGCTCCTGGTTATGAGGTGTATGGCAAATTGGGCATCTATCAGCGCAACTTGAGTAACTTTGAGGAAACGGCAATTCTAGAGAATACCGCAGCACCGGGTGCCTGTCTCAATTGTCATACGGCAAACAGAACCAATCCTGACCAGTTTACCTTCCATGTGCGTGGTGACCATGGTGCTACCTTGGTTTCTCAGAACGGTAAGCGGGAGTGGCTGAAGGCGAAGAATGATTCCCTGAAGGGTTCGATGGTTTATCCTTACTGGCATCCGTCGGGCAAGTATTGCGCCTACAGTACCAATACCACCCATCAGAGTTTCCATGCCGTGAAGGATGAGCGAATTGAAGTTTTCGACCAGGCATCAGATGTCTTCGTTTATCAGCCATCACCCCATGAGTTGATATTGGATTCGCTCCTGATGACGAAAGACCATTACGAGACTTATCCGGTATTCTCACCAGATGGCAAGGCGCTCTATTTCTGCTCTTCTACAGCAGAGCCTATCCCAAGCGGGTATAAGAATATCAAGTATAATATCTGCAAGATTGGTTTCGATGCGGCTACGGGTAAGTTTGGCAACCAGGTGGATACCATCTTCAATGCCCGCGAATTGGGCAAGAGTGCTACCCATCCCCGTCCTTCGTATGATGGCAGGTACATCATGTTTACGATGAGTGATTATGGCTGTTTCCCTATCTGGCATAAGGAAGCGGATAACTGGTTGCTGGATTTGAAGACGGAACAGGCGCGACCAATGACGGCTGCCAATAGCAGGAATACAGATAGCTGGCACAACTGGAGCAAGGATTCCCATTGGTTTGTCTTTACATCCCGTCGCGGTGACGGTCTCTATACCCGTCTTTATCTTGCCTGCATTGATGACAAGGGCAATGTAAGCAAGCCGTTCCTCTTGCCACAGCGCAATCCGAAGAAGTATTACGATGAGTTGCTGGATTCCTATAATACCCCTGATTTCACATCCAAGCCAGTAGAGCTGGATGCCCGTGCGGCAGGAAATGAAATCATGAGTGATAAGAGGATTCCGACAAAGGTTAGATAACGGAATCTTTATAATTCCTTATTCTGTAGAACATAATTCCTTCTCTGCAATGCATTCCATTTCTATCAACCAGCCGGGGCGGCATACTTTTGCCTCCACGATGATGCGGGGGATTTGTGGATAAAACTGCTGCATCAGTCTGTCAACCGTATGATAGTCGGAGATGTCGCGCAGATAGATGATGAAGTATTGGATATCATTCATCGTGGCATCGCCATCTTTCAGCAGGGCGCCGATGTTCTCAAGCAGTCTGCCGGTCTGGCGCACGATGTCTCCTTCATAGACCACATCTCCATGCTTGTCGATACTGGCTGTACCGGAGATGAAGTATTGTTGCTTGAATTGCTGGCTTCCTTCTGGATGGAGAGTATGGGTAGGTAGCGTAAGCCGGGTTCCTCGTTCGAAGGCTACTCCATATTCATGGGCAGGATTCAGATGTTCGAGTGCCTGAAGATACTTCTTGTCCTCTTCCTTGATATGGGGGATGGTGAGGAAGTCGATGGCTACAGCTGCATGGCGTACCGGAGTGGCGCCACCGATACCTGTGCTGGCGATGTAGTGGGTGTCGGCTGTCAATCCCTCTTTATCGAAGATGTCATTACGGGCTTCTACTACGCCTTGATAGTTTACATCGATGTTGGTGACGTATATCCAGGTGCGAATCAGGTTGCGTTCCATTGTCATATCCGTACCTTCGATAGTCTTCAGGTATTTATTGAAGAGAAGACGGGTCTGTTCGTACGAATCCTTTCCCTTAGCCTCCTCCTCTGTAAGGCGAAGACTGTGGAAGAGAATGGGAGTCTGGGAGTCCGTTGTCTTGATCAGCAGACTCACCTTGCTGCCATTCAGTGGAGTCTGTTCCACGATAGTGAGGTTTGTGCCTTTCAGAAACTCCTGATAAAGGAGAGATTCTTCTAACTCTTTTATCTGGTTCTGGGCGTCGCTGAGGAATACCTTACAATATTGCAAGGTACGGTTTTCCAGTTTCTCTGTATCGAGAAAGTTACCTAGTTTTAGATACAGAAAGTTAAGGCGATCATTGAATGAACCCTTAGCTTCTGGTGAAAGTATTATGTATTTGTCCATCTCGTTTTTCTTTTTTTCGGCAGCAAAGGTACGGATAATATCTGAGATATAAGAAAACAGACAGGATGAAATGATAAAAATACCGAGATATGGGGATAGGAACAGGCTGGATAGAACGGAAAAGAGGGAAATAAAGGCTTGTTTTCCTTTACTTCCCCCTATCTTTTTCTTATTTCCTGCTTTAGAGTGATTCGAGCATGCGCTTGATGACAACCTCGGCTGAAATCTCACGGTTGGCTGCCTCTGGAATCACCAGGCTGTTCTTGCTTTCAATGACATCATCGGTTACAATCAAGCCACGGCGAACTGGCAGACAGTGCATGAAGCAACCATCGTTGGTCCAGCTCATGTGCTCCTCGTCGATGGTCCAGCTCATATCCTTGCTCAGGATTTCGCCATACTGTGCTGGGTCTTTCACGCCCGGACAGCTCCAGTTCTTGGCGTAAACGAAGTCTGCACCTTCCAGCGCCTTCTTCTGGTCGTACTCTACCTTGGCATTGCCTACGAACTTAGGATCGAGTTCGTATCCCTCAGGGTGAGTAACCACGAAATCTACATCGGCTGCATTCATCCACTGGGCGAATGAGTTTGGTACAGCTTGAGGCAAGGCACGGCAATGAGGAGCCCAGGTCAGGACTACCTTAGGACGAGCCACCTTCTTATGCTCCTCAATGGTGATGAGGTCGGCGAATGCCTGGAGTGGGTGAACGGTAGCAGTCTCCATAGCGAAGACAGGGCGGCCGCTGTACTTTACAAACTGGTTTACAATGGTTTCGGCATAATCATACTCTCGGTCTTTCAAACCGGCAAAGCTACGAACACCGATAAGGTCGCAGAAGCTACCCATCACAGGGATAGCCTCCAGCAGGTGCTCGCTCTTGTCGCCATCCATGATAACGCCACGCTCTGTCTCCAGTTTCCATGCACCTGCGTTCACGTCGAGTACGATAACATTCATGCCCAGGTTCATCGCAGCCTTCTGTGTACTCAGTCGGGTACGGAGACTGTTATTGAAGAATATCATCAGCAAGGTTTTGTTCTTGCCTAACTCCTGATAACCGAAACGGTTTGCTTTCACTTCCTGTGCCTCGGCGAGCGCTGCTTTCAGGTCGCCAAGGTCTTCAACATTAAAGAATGTCTTCATTGTTATTTCGTTTTTTATTTGTTATTTCTAATATAAAGCTATTGAATTCTTCACTCTTCACTTCCTTGTTTGTCCATTTCCTGTAATCAGCCACTTGTAGGTGGTAATTTCTTCTAGCGCCATTGGTCCGCGTGCTCCAAGCTTTTGGGTACTGATGCCAATTTCTGCGCCCAATCCGAACTGTGCGCCATCGGTGAAACTGGTTGGAGCATTCACATAAACGCAGGCTGCATCTACCATCGCCTGGAACTTTTTCTGGGCAGTTTCATTGTTGGAAACAATGCTCTCGCTGTGTCCGCTTCCGTAAGTGGCGATATGGTCGAGTGCTTCATCTTCTGAAACCACGGCCTTGATTCCCATCTGCATGCTGAGCCATTCGGTGTTCCAGATACTCTTCACGTTGGCATCAGCCTCTTTCATCTTTGCATCGCTTTCCTCTGCCTTATATAATAAGGTGTCTGGATAGTGTCCCTTTAAGACTTCGTAAGCCTTGGCATCTGCATGAATCTTGGTTTGCTTCTCGGCGAGTCCTTCACAGAGGGCAGGGAGGTCGCTTAATCTGCTTTCGTGAATCAGCAAACAGTCGAGCGCATTGCATACGCTCACTCTTCGGCACTTGGCATTGGTGATGATGCGCTTGCCCATCTCCAGGTCGCCATCCTTGTCGAAGTAACAATGTACCACACCGGCTCCGGTTTCGATAACCGGAACTTTGGCAGTATCACGGACGAAGTTGATGAGCTTCTTTCCTCCACGAGGAATGCAGAGGTCAATATAGCCCACGGCATTCAGCATTTCGCCGGTAGCTTCATGGGTAGCAGGGAGCAATGTAACAACATTCGGATCAATACCAAAAGTTATCAACACCCTGTGGATAAGTTCGACACCCGCTGAGTTTGAGGCGTTTGCATCCTTTCCACCTTTCAGTACGCACGCATTTCCACTCTTGAAACAGAGTGAGAAAACATCATAAGTCACATTAGGACGAGCCTCGTAAATCATGCCGATAACTCCGAATGGAACGGCTACTCGCTGCAGATGCAAACCATTTTCGAGCGTCTTGTCTTTGAGAACTTTTCCGAGCGGTGAGGGCAGTGTACTGACGTGTCTCATATCCGAAGCAATATCCTGGAGTCGCTGCTCTGTGAGTTGCAATCGGTCGTAGAGCGGGTTCGCCTTGTCCATCTTCGCCAAGTCTTCTGCGTTCGCTGCAAGGAGCGCAGGAGTTTCTGCGATGATAGCGTCAGCCACCGCCTGCAGGATTTCATTACGTTGTTCATCAGTTAGCAAACCAAGTGTTTTGCTAGCTGCCTTCACTTTTTGGAAAGTCTCTTTCAGTTCCATTCGCTATTTCCTTTCTTATTTTTATGATAAGATATTTTGTAATGTGTTACGAGTTCCCTCTTAACAACGGCAAAGGTAAGCATAAATATCGGAAATTGCAAACTTTATGCAAGAAAAAGTGATGATTTTATAGATAAATGTATAGTTATACGGAAAATGAGATTTAAAAAGGTCAGGCAGCGCCTGACCTTTTTGTAATGGTGCCTCCTTTGCATACCATTCACGTGCATTCTTGTCTTCTACTCGTATAAGACGCTCGTAATGAGACCAAGGAAGAAGGCGTAGTTAGAATTGGGCAGGCGGTGTCTGCCCTTTTTGAAAGTGCGGAGATAATTCAGCAGGCAGTGCCTGTTGAATTGGATTGTTGAATTCCTCAGACACTGTCTGAAGAATTTGTAAGTCGTTGAACGTCAGATGGAATCTTTTGTAGTTGGCAATGTTCGTATATGAGATCCATTCCCGAATTCCTCTGTAAGAGCGGCCTAAGCGACCTCTATCACATGCTTTTCATATTCAGCACGTGATGCTCCGCTCTGTTCCACTATACGTTGTCCGATTTCATGTTGTTTAGTTGTCTGCTGTTACTCCATGCTCATAGAGATATTCTGGCGCAATATCGGCACCATTAGCCCAAAATATTGTTTGGTCTAATCCGAATTGAATGAACTTGTTTTTGTCTTTCAACTCGCTGAATGCTGGGTATTTTAAGAGCGAGGTTAAGTCAACCTTTTTCTTTACTCCGTCATTAAAAGTACAAAGAAGAGTATAATCTCCTAAGTAGTCTACATCTTTAATCGTTAAAATCATAGTCTTTTGTTTTTATCGTTGTACTTTCTTTATTGTTTCTCCTCTTTGGGCTTTACCCCAAAGCTCCATGATTTCATCTTCATGTTCGTCGATAAAGTCATTAATCAGACGAATCGTCTTTGATTTAGCACGTCCTTCTACGATTCTGTCTTTGATAGTAATCGTAAAAGTACCTTCTCCACTTCGTACATGAATGTGCGGTGGATTATGGTCAAAGGCGTAAATGTAAATCAATATTCCTTGTATTACATATACTGCTCCCATATTCCTTGTTTTTATATAATTATGGTGCAAAGATAGTGCTTTCTTTTGAAAAAAGCAATCTTTCTCTTCACTTTTTTCGATAAAAGTTTGGAGGTTTCGATATTATTTCTTATTTTTGCGGTGTCATATCCAAGCTGGAAGCCCTAAGGGTGGAGGCTAAGGGATTGATACATATACATAAAGGCGTACTGAACGCTTTGTGTTTGACGTGTTGGAACTTCGCAACTTCAAACTATTAGTCAAAAACAAAGTAACGAGGACGCCCCTGGGGTGTATTATATATATCCTAATTGTCGCTGTGTGCTAAAGCGCATGGCGCGATATGGTGTACTATATATTCACTTTTGCGTGGGGCTTTCAGCGTTGCTCGTTTCGACTAATAGGGCAATGCGAAGGCCTCAACACGTGGAACGGGCGACAGACTGGCTCCACGTTTTTGTGTTTATGTGATAATAAACTTTTTGAAGCCAAAAGAAGCTAATGGCATATGAGGATGCTAATGGTATATAATGGATTGAAAAGTGAATTGAATATTCTAGCAAAGTTTGTCTTCATCTATTAAAGGAGATAAGTCAAATGAAAAAGTGCTCAGATTTTAAAGGGTATAATCTTTCTGCTTATAGTTTCTTTTGTGATGAACTCCAGAAGAAGTTGAAGTATTCAAAGACTGATGATATTGACAAAGTGAAACTTGATGGGAAGTATACATTGAGTTTTACTAAGAATTCAGTTCTGATTGTCGATTTTTGTCGCCATTTGCGCAATTCTATAGTGCATGCAAGATAGGAAAATATAGAAGGGTCCTATTATATGAATGATGTGGGGCGAAATGGTAAAAGACTTCAGAGGGCTATGTAAAGGAAAAACTGGTGACAAGTTTTATAGGTAAATTGATTGTCGGTTATGAACATAATAATTAAAGATATGAAGAAATTGTTGTTATCTATGCTATTAGGAATGGCGAGCTTATTTGCTAATGCGATTACTTGGAATAGTAATTATATTAGCATTAGAATAGGGAATGGCGACTTTAGTGAATTGATAAAGTTGAAGACCGTAATAACTTATACAAATCCTCCTGATTATAAAAAGGGGATTTATACGTTTAATACGGATGGGACGATTCTCAAATTATGGTTGACGAATATCAATCAGGATGGTGTTGTAGAAGCTTATGATTCTGAAAATAATATGTATTGGATTACGTTTACAAATTTGCCGAATTTTGGAATAGTAGCTATAATGTTGCATCGTTATGGTGACGATAAATATTTTCTGTATGATTTGATGAAGAAGTAATAACCATTTATTAATTTGTGTATTAAGTTAATTGTTAAACAATAAAATTATGAAAAAAGTGTTATTGGCGACTTTGTTCGCTGCGTTTTCGTTAGGCATGAGTGCTCAGGCTTTTGAGTATGTACCTTTGGATGCTAATACAGGACGTCCATTGGTTCCTAATGTGCCTTCTGTTCCATCGGTACCTTCAATTCAATCTTATGGCTTTGGTGCTCCAACTCCACCAATATCTCAAACGAGTGTGGTTGGTGGGTATGTGAAAGCACAGGATGGAAGATTTGTGAGAGTCAAGATACGTGTTTGTGCTAGAATAGGTCAGTATGAAGGTCCTTATGTAGTAGCAGAATATCATTCTGGTGCTAGACGTTGGATGAATAATGGCACGATTAGAGCTCAAAAAGTATCATTAGGTGATGGACAATTTATAGTAGATAATTTTGAATGGTTTGCTCTCACAGCTCTTTATGGGAAAGTATATTTCAACTATTAATTTTAAATTCTTGGAGGAAGTTTCGAGGGTGTGTCATAGACTAATGGCACACCCTCTCATTTATGATACAACCTTTTGCTTACCAAAGAACAAACAAGTCGTCCATTGTTACTACCGACTGACCATCCCGAGCATAAGGATTGTCGGATAATCCCATGGTCATAATCATTGTAAGATGTACGGCTTTCTAGGAGAGAAATGTGCTTTAAACGTGCGGAATCTGTCTTTTTTAGACACATTCCGCACGTTTAAAGCACATTTTTTTGTTTATATTCTCTTTAACCACAAATCCATGAATCTGTCGTAGATGATATAGCCTTTATTTGTCCTATATACCAATTCCTTGTCTTCTAGGACTTTTAGGGCAGCCTTTACGCTGCTTGCTCCATTCAACTTGTGCTCCTTGATGAACTTGCCTGAGGTAGGCTGGGCAACAATGCTATCCTTGGCAATAGCCTTCAGAAGCGAGAACTGGTTCTCTGTGAAGAACTGAACCAGGTTTTCGAATTGAGGTTCCCTGCCTTGTAGGATGGAGAGTAAGGCGGCATTCACTTGCTCAATACAGTAAATGGTAAGCTCCGTTTCATAGAGGCGATTCATGATGCATTGAATATACCAGGTATGGCCATTAAACTGGTGGTAGATTTGTTCGAAAACATCCTTCGATAGATTACCGCCTTTCTGCTTAAAGAAGTTTTGACAGAAGTCATAATAAATGCTGCAATCCAATGGCTTCAGTCCCATCATCTCAGTGCTTTGGTAAAATGGATGTTTCGGAGAGCCGAATATCTCAGCCATCAGATGATGCTTGCTGCCGGAGAAGATGAAATGCACATGTTGGGCAAACTGGATATAAGAACGTAGCAATGCTTCTGTGCCTTTCTCTGGATATTCTGCAATCTGCTGAAACTCATCGATGGCGATATATACCTCTTTCCCACTCTCGTTTAGATAGTTGAAGATGCTGCGGATAGTGATGTCCTCTTGGGATGGCTCTATTGTGATAGATACGCTAGGTTCACCAGTTAATGGATCCATGCTGAGTACAGGGCGCAAGGCACTAAAGAAGGCGATGGTTTTCTCTATGAATGAGGAGTTCTTGCGGACGATGTCATTGATAACCATTACGCCAAATTGTTCCACAAAGTCGTGCAAGTTCTTAGTGGCGAATATGTCAAGGTATAGGCATGCTGTATCCTTCTCTTCTTTATCCAGATGATAGAATGTATTCTTTATAAGCCCTGTTTTTCCTATTCTTCGAGGAGAAATGAGGGTAACGTTCCTTCCATTCTTCAGGTGCGATATCAAAGTCTTTGTTTCAGCCTCTCTGTCGCAGAAATACTCGGGACTTTCATAACCTTGGTAGATGAAAGGATTTGCTAATTTCCTGTTATTTAGTTTCATACGCCATTACATCTTTAGTGTTACAACTTTTATGTCATGGCAAAGGTACAACTATTTCTTGAATATGCAAAAGAAAATGGCAGAAAGTTGAGGTACATACTCAACTTTCTGCCATTTATGATGCTATCTTTTGATTATTTAATCTTCTTGAATGTGATAGTACTAGGATATGAGGCGTTGCCATCCAGATTGTATTTTAAAACCATAGTTGTCGAATTAATACTCTGTATGGTATACACATCTAAAACGTTGATGCCATCTTCTTCGTATGTAGTTAATTTGTTGCCTGAGATAGTATAGGCTTCTCCGGAACAATCTATTTTCCATTTGTTTCCAGTCCAAAAATACTCATTGAAAGTGCCACCTTGCTTGAATTCGAAAGAGATAGCATCATCAATGTCTATGTCCTTATCTACTTTAGCAGGCTTGTCATTTTCATCCCAGTCATAGCCTGTTACATGTGTAGGTTGCCACATTCCAATGATGTATGTCTGGACATCTTCTGTGGAAGGCGTGTCTTCGTCATCTGAAGAACAAGCAGTGAAAGACACCATTGCAAACAAGGCGAAAAGAATCGCCAAAAGAGAAAAATGTATCTTTTTCATAAAATTTGCCCGTTATGCCGATAGCTAAGCTTTTAATGTTATTAAATTAGTTGACTGGATAGATTGCGAAGCCATCGTTCTACATAACCTACGGATACAAACACGTGGACGAAACTTGTCCAAATTGCAGCCGTAGGAAAAGCTGATTAGAACAACAAGTAACGCCCACGATATAGCGGACGTTCACTATCTGTCGTTTCTAATGCTCTTTTTGAAATTTCCTACGTTCCAATTTGCATGACCGAATAGCAAACGCTAATTTAACCATCAAAAATATGGAAGTCCTCACAATAGTGTGATTCGATTCCAACTGCAAAGATAAGGATAATTCTTGAAATAGCAAAATAAAACCCAGAAATTTAAAGGAAAAATTTTCTTTTTGCCTTGCTTCTGTTCTTTTTAAGTTTGTCTGCACTGCCCTCTTGCTTATCTTTAAATGTCAAAAGATAGTTCTATGAAGAACGTTCCTTATTCTCTTATATATTGTTGATGATGTTGTATCACAAGAGAATTGTATTCGTACGTTTATAGGTGTTGTCACTATAGTCAGCAGATGTGCTGACTGCAGTCGGCAGACCTGCTGACTAGGCTCAGCAGAGCTGCTGAGCCTAGTGGCAAACTCCGAGAAGCAGTATTCTCTTACCCAAGAAACTGTCTCCGCTAACTCAAGAAGCTATCTCCGTTAACCCGAGATTCTGTATCCGTAAGCTTAAGCAACCACATTCTCTTACTTAAGCAACCATATTCTCTGGCTAGTTTAAGCAGTACAATTATTTCTTGCATGTACAAAAGAATCTAGCAGAAAGTTGAGGCTGTTCCTCAACTTTCTGCCATTTATTAGCCTATCACATTGCATAGTCGGTTGATGGCTGCATCAAAAGTGGTGAGGTCTTTGGCTCGCTTTCTGATGGCTGCCTTGTAATTATAGATGGTTTGCGTAGAATAGAACAGGAGGGTGGCTAGTTCCTGACCATCCGTAATTCCCAGTCGCATCAGTGCATAGATACGCAGTTCCTTGGTGAGACTGTTAGGGGCAGGGAGAACAATCTGTTTTTCTGGCAACAGCAGTTGGTTGAACTCTTCCACGAAATTCGGATACAAGTCAATGAATGCCTTGTCGAAGCGAATATAGAAGTTGGCAGCCTCTTCTTCTGCCAACTTGTAGCTGTTGATGGCAGTCAGAAGATCGGCAGTTTGCTTTGCCTTGATTTTGCGGCTTACCAATTTGCGATAATCATCCAATTTCCTGATATATACGGCACTGATGTCCATAAATAAATGCATATAGGTCTCTCTTCGCTTATTGGTGTTGAGCAGCTTCTGGTTCAGTCCGTCCAAGAGCGTATTTTGGCTTTTTATCTCCCTACGGCTCTTGGCTAGACGCTTGTTCATCTTGAATGCAAAGAAAGCCATGGCAAGGAATCCTAGCGACAGGATGCTCACGATGACGAGAGATGCTGTTACGATGCGGTTCTTGCGTACTTCTGCCTGATGGTTTGTTTCTGTGATAAGGGGAAGTATGCGTGAAATCTCAACCATGCGGAGACGGTTGTTGTAGAATTGGGCATCCTCCATGGAGCAATAGAGGTATTTGGCAACCCTCTTTGCATAGGAGGCATCCTTATTATATAGATAGGTGGAAAACTCCTGAAGGGCCAGATTCTCCTTCAAGGGACATATCTGGTCTGAAATAGCTGCTTCTACAATATACTTTTCGTATAAATCCTTTTGGTCGGTATCATAATAATAGCGGGCTATGCAATAAGCCGATGAGGCATACACACGGCTGTTCAGGGGACTGGCTGAAAGCGCCTTTATGTAGAACTGAAGCATCTTTTTGCTGGTACGCTGTTTTAGATATTCTAATTCTCCTGAAAGATAGTAATAAAGAGCGGATTCCTTGTTGCCGATATGCTCAAGAGTCTTGCCTAAATAAAAACGTTTCTTGGCTTCTAATCCTTCTTGAAACTCCGACTTGTTGCAGAAAGTTTCCCAGTAGTTATATACCCAAGTCAAGGTATAATAATAGTATTGCAATAACTTAGGTGACATTTTCTCCACATCCATTGCTAGCATTAAGTCTTCTGCCTGGCTGTAGAAACCGCTTGTTGACAGCACTGCCGCACGATTGATTTTATTCAGGTTGATGAAATAATCATCCTGAAGCTGTTCTGCCAGCTGGTAGCCCTTCTTGGCGTATGTCATGGCAGAGTCGTAACGGTAGGTATAATACTCCCTGTAGATCTGGTTATAGAGCCTAAGCTGGTTGTGCTTGTCGGAAGTTGTGTATAGTTGCTTTTTGAGTCTTAGCAGTTTCGCTTCTTTTCTTTGGGTAAACTTGCTTCGCTGAGCGATGTAACTGTCTAAACGATGGAACAGCTGTTCCTCGTTTACGGAAGAAGCATTTGCCATTAATGGCATAAACATCATTAAGAACCACAATACTACTTTCATAACTATCTTTTTAATTGTTATTGTTACTATCTGATAGGCTATTAGAGTGCCTTATAATTGTATTTTTCTGCAAAGATACTACATTTATTTCTCTTTTTACCATCTACTCTATTAAAAAGTATTAATATCTTTGATAGCTTGATTATTAGAAGGTTATAGACTTAACAAACCTAATGTTTATCTACTCATAACCTACACATGATGCTAATGTCTGAAAAATCTCCTTAACTTTGCAACCGCAATCGAATCGCATTCGGTAGCAAGTGAAATCATGTCAAACAAAGAATAAACAACTGTAGAATTATGAACTTAAGAATCCGTACATTTTCTATGGCTTTGGTAGCGATGTCAGTTGCAAGCCAAGTGTATGCACTTCCTTCTGACGATTCTGAAAACAAGGAGAAAAAGGAAGAGCGTAATGTGATGCTCAACGCATCTGATGCCAACAAGCCTCGTGAAATCCAGATAGGATTGCCAAGCGAGGATGTAACCGTATATGAAAACGGTCTTCCTGCCGTTTACTCTTCTTCCGTACACAAACTCTCTGCCCATTGGCGAAGCGATGCCTCATTGAAAGGTACCGACTTGATGACTCCATCTGAGTCTGCCATTGCTACAGGTAATATTGCGTACGCTGTTTCTTCTTTCAGCGAGTTGGGACAGAAAGAGTTCAAGGGCAAGCTTAACTATAAGGCAAACCATTTTGGTATGCAGAATGTAGATCTCAACCTGTCTGGTGGAATCGGTTCTAATTGGCTTTATACTGCCAGTATGTATCAGAATTTCGATCCAGGTAGTTTCAAGCTTCGCTTTACTGATTATGCCGACCGTACCCAACTTTATCATTTCGGTATCACTCGTATCTTGAATGATGGAAAGGGACGTGTCTCCTTATTATATAAGTATTCCAACAGCAAGAACCCTGGCAATTTTGCCAATGCAGCCCCATTTATCTATTCTGGCGACGGAAGTATCAAGAAGATTGATGGCTTTGACCCTGGTATGGACTCATACGTGCAGCGTCAAGGTTCTTTCCAATACTTGAATACAAAGTCAGGAAAGATGGAGACATGGAATATGAGCGATGGCAGTGAGAATCATGCCAACGAAATAGCCCTCATCAGCCAGTATCAGTTTGATAATGGATGGTTGTGGAAATTCAACGCCAAGTATATGAATGCTCCACGTGCCAATTATGTGGATTACGGAGGAAGTACCATCTCTCAGGTGAGCGAGGCTGATGGCTATCAGCTTTCTGATGGATCTGCCTACAGTGGCTATATAGAAGGCCGTCGCACCTGGTTGCATGTTGGTAAGGTTAGCAATGCGCTTTTGACTACCGAAATCTCCAAGCAGTTGAACAACCATAAGTTAATGATTGGTTTGAACGAGTGGTATTACCATCTCAATTACTATTCGTCTTCGTTCCAGTGGGCAGGCACCGTAGAAGCTTATCCACGCACATTGAGCCAGAAATATGTCAATCCCCTTGATCCTACGCAGACGGCTCATCGTTCTGAGACTTTCGGTTATAATGAGTTGAGTCCAGAATACACCAAGGGTTCAGAGAACAAGTTGGCACTCTACTTTACCGACGAATGGAAGGTAAGTCCTAAGTTCAAGGTGTTCTATGGTGGTAGATTGGAGTACTACCGCATGTCTGCCGAGCAGATTTCTACTCCACGTTTCTCAGGATTCCACATGGGTAACTATAAAACATACGCCACTGCTGCTGATGGTTCTGTTGTTGCTACCGAGCACAGCATCGAAGCAAAGAACGTAACCAAGGATAAATTGAATTATGCAGCCACCTTGCAGTTGACGTATAACCTGACCCGCCAGTTTGGTCTGACAGCCGATGCTACCATCGCCACCCGTTTCCCACGCATCAGCGAGTATGCAGGTACAGGTCCTACCGAGGAGCAGTATAAGCGAGTAACCATCCCACTGATTCGTGGTGGTATTTTCTACAAGAATGATTGGATTGACCTTTCTTCAATGGTGACCTACATATCAAAGTCGAACAATATCGACCAGCAGAATCTTACCAAGCCTGGCACTACAGAGGGCAAGACCGTGTTGCTCATCTATAATATCCAGACTTTGGGTTGGACAACCTCGGCAGAAATCAATCCGTTCAAGAACTTCCACATGCATGCACTCTTCACCTATCAGAAGCCGGTGTATAAGAACTATAATGCGAGCGTAACGTTCAGTGACGGTCAGTCTATGGGTGTGAATGCCAACAATATGATTGTCAAGGAGATTCCTCAGGTTCTTATCGAGTTGGACCCTAAGTATGATATCACCAAGAATCTGAATGCCTGGTTGAGCTTCCGTTACTTCGGTAAGACCTATGCCAACCTTCAGGAGGCACTCTACTTCAATGGTCACTGGGAGACTTTCGGCGGAATCAACTGGAATGTGAACAAGAAACTGAGCCTTGGCGTGAGTGTCATCAATATCTTCAACGAGAAGGGTGCCAAGGGTACCATTAGCGGCTCTGAGCTGATTACCAAGCAGGAAGCTGGCAAATATGACGGCAAGTACATGAGTGGTAGCTATCTCCGTCCGTTCACGGTGGAATTCTCTGCAGGAATCAAATTCTAAGATAATAACGAAAGAATTATAGCGTTTAATTATAACAAAGCAATCACGTAAAAACCAAAGAACGATGAAAAAGGTATTTATGATTATCGCAGCGATGTGCATGACATCTATCATGGCATCTGCTCAAAAGACCATCCGAGTGTCAACCGACAAGACCGACCTCGTGATGCAAGTTTCTCCTAAGGGTCGCCTCTACCAAGTGTATCTGGGTGACAAGTTGAAGAATCCTTCTGATTACAATCATCTGAAGTGGGATGTATATGCGGCTTCTGATGGCTCCGTCTGCCAGCGAGGTCATGAGGTTTATGCAACCTCTGGTGCTGAAGATTTCTTCGAGCCGGCAGTGGCAGTGACCCATGCAGATGGTAATATGACCACCTATTTGTATTATCAGTCTTCTGAAGAAAAGGCTATCAGTGGAGGTGTTGAGACCATCATCACGCTTAAGGACAAGGTGTATCCGCTGACCGTGAAACTCCACTATGCAGCTTATCCTAAGGAGAACGTCATCAAGGCATGGAGCGAAATTTCTCATAAGGAGAAAGCTCCGGTTACGCTTTGGAGATATAGCTCTACAATGCTTTATTTCACGGCAAACAAGTATTTCGTTACCAATTATCATAGCGACTGGGCTAAGGAAGGCCAGCCTGAAACTTGCCAGTTGACTGCCGGTAAGAAAATTGTTGATACCAAGTTGGGTACCCGTGCAGCCATGCAGGAGGAGCCGTTCTTTGAACTGGGATTCGATGAGCCTGCCAAGGAGAATGAGGGCAAGGTGATGCTTGGAACCATCGGATGGCCTGGCAACTTCCGCTTTACCTTCGAGGTAGATAACGTGGGAGCCCTTCGTGTTATTCCTGCCATTAATCCATACGCCTCTAATTATAAACTGAAGGCTGGTGATACGTTCACTACCCCTGAGTTTATCTTTGCCATGAGCGATAATGGTATCGGTGAGGCTTCCCGTAATTTGCACAATTGGGCTCGCCAGTATCAGGTAAACATGGGTATGGAAGATCGCCTTACGCTCTTGAACAACTGGGAGAATACAGGCTTCGATTTCAACCAGCAGAGTCTTGCTGAGTTGATGAAGGATGCCAAGGACCTGGGTGTAGATATGTTCTTGCTTGATGATGGTTGGTTTGCCAACAAGTATCCTCGTAAGGACGACCATGCAGGTCTCGGCGACTGGGAGGCTACCAAGAGTAAGCTGCCTGATGGCATACCTGGATTGGTAAGAGATGCCAAAAAGGCTGGTGTAAAGTTTGGTATTTGGATTGAGCTAGAGATGGTGAATCCTAAGAGTGAACTCTTTGAGAAGCATCCCGACTGGGTGATCATGCAGCCAAAGCGTGATACCTATTATTACCGCAACCAGCTGGTACTTGATATCAGTAATCCTAAGGTACAGGATTATGTGTTCGGCATCGTGGATCGTATCATGACGGAGAATCCGGATGTGGCTTACTTCAAGTGGGACTGCAACAGTGTGATTACCAACATCTATTCTCCATATCATAAGGAGAATCAGGGTAATTTCTATATCGATCATGTCCGTGGTATCTACAAGGTGCTTACCCGTATTCATAACAAGTATCCTAAGTTGCCGATGATGCTCTGCTCTGGTGGTGGCGGCAGAATGGATTACGAGATGCTGAAGTATTTCACTGAGTTCTGGTGTTCAGACGATACTGATCCATACGAGCGCCTCTACATCCAGTGGAGCCTGTCAAAGTTCTTCCCAGCCAAGACCATGGGTTCGCATGTAACTAACTGGAACAAGAATACCAGTGTGAAGTTCCGCACCGATGTTTGCAGTTCATGTAAGTTGGGCTTTGATATCGACCTCAAGTCGCTTTCTGGTGATGAATACAAGTTTGTGCAGAATGC
Source organism: Segatella copri (assembly GCF_026015625.1). Taxonomy (NCBI): domain Bacteria; kingdom Pseudomonadati; phylum Bacteroidota; class Bacteroidia; order Bacteroidales; family Prevotellaceae; genus Segatella; species Segatella copri. The sequence continues at coordinate 3,286,791 of NZ_JAPDVG010000001.1, forward strand.
TGTTAAGAACTACGATAGCATGAAGCCTATGATTCTCGAGGGCGACCAGTATCGCCTGGTTTCTCCATACGAAGGCAACCACTGTGCCATTAACTATGTAAGTAAGGACAAGCAGCGTGCCGTTCTCTTTGCTTACGACTTGCATCCACGCTACAAGGAGCCTATGATGAATGTGAAGATGCAGGGATTGGATGCCGATAAGGTTTATACCGTAAAGGAGACCAATCTGATGCCTGGAAAGGAATCTGATTTGGAGTGCAATGGCAAGCAGTACAGCGGTGACTATCTGATGAAAGTCGGCTTGAATGTATTCAGCCAGACCGATGGAACGAGCCACGTATTGGTATTGGAATAACGTATCAACTATTCATAATAAAAACGAAAAGCAGCAAAGTCTATAAATAGGCTTGCTGCTTTTTTAGGTTTCTGTATTTCTTATCCCTAATGATTTTACTTGTTTAGCGGTCTTGCCACAAACTCAGTATGAAGGGTTTCCATCGGATGCTCCTTCAAGTCGATGAGGATGTTGGGCGTGTTACCGTTGGCGATGATGACCTTGATGCCCGCATTGGCTACATCCTGTGCGGTCTTCAACTTGGAGATCATACCACCTCTGCCATGGCTGCTTTTCTCGTCACTCACATACTCGCTCACGTCTCGGTCGTAATATACTGAAGGGATGATGCGGGAGGTCGGTAGGGAAGGGTCGCCATTGTAGATGCCATCCACATTGGAAAGTAAAACTAAGGCATCGGCATTCAGCATCCTGGCTATCAAGCCTGACAACTCGTCATTATCGGTGAACATCAATTCGGTGAGGCACACGGTATCGTTCTCATTCACGATAGGGAGCACGCCGTTCTCCAACATCAGTTCCATACAAGCCTTTTGGTTCTGGTATTGTTCCTTGGCGAGGAAATTTTCCTTCATGGTCAATACTTGTCCCACCTTGATGTTGTATTCTCTGAACAAGTCGTAATACAATCTAATCAGCTTGCCTTGACCTACCGAAGAGAACAACTGTCGCTGTTCTACACTGTCCAGCTGGTGGTCTACCTGAAGCTCGCCTCTTCCTGCCATTACGGCACCAGAAGATACGAGTATCACCTCGTAGTCGTGCCTTCTCAACCAAGCCAGTTGGTCAACCAAAGCCGACATTCTAGTTACGTTCAAATGTCCATCCTCTCGGGTCAGTACGTTGCTGCCCACCTTTACTACTATTCGTCTCATAAATTCTTTTATGTTGACATACTGGGTGAGGGCAGGAAACAAAACCTGCCCTCCCAGCGCATTCTTTTTTATTTTTTATTGTCTTTTTCTCGAATCTCTACTCTTCGAATCTTGCCGGAGATGGTCTTTGGCAGTTCATCGACGAATTCGATGATGCGAGGATATTTATAAGGGGCAGTCTCATGCTTCACATGATCCTGCAACTTCTTGATGAGGTCAGGGCCCGCCATACTCTTGTATTCATCCTTCAGTACGACGGTTGCCTTGACTACCATACCGCGGATTGGGTCTGGCACACCGGTGATGGCGCACTCTACTACGGCTGGGTGAGTCATCAGGGCATTCTCTACCTCGAAAGGACCGATGCGGTAACCCGAACTCTTGATCACATCGTCGATTCTGCCCTCAAACCAGAAGTAGCCTTCCTCATCACGCCAAGCCATATCGCCCGTATGATAGTAACCATCATGCCAAACCGATTTGGTCTGCTTTTCGTCACGATAGTAATATTTGAAGAGGCCGATAGGCTTGTCATCGCCGATGCGGATGCAAATCTCGCCCTTTTCACCATCTTCGCATTCCGTCATGTCTGGGCGAAGGATGTGAACATCATATTGTGGGTTTGGCTTGCCCATGCTTCCTGGCTTTGGCTTGATCCAAGGGAAGGTTCCGAGTGTCATCGTGGTCTCAGTCTGTCCGAAGCCCTCGTAAATCTGAACACCAGTAAGTTTCTGGAAGGTCTCTGCCACGGATGGGTTCATTGCCTCACCCGCTGTGGTGCAGTATTCAAGACTGCTGAGGTCATACTTGGAGAAATCTTCCTGTATCATGAAGCGGTAGATGGTAGGAGGGGCACAGAAAGAGGTGATGTGATACTTCTCAATCTGGCGCATGATCTTATCCGCCGTAAACTTCTCGTGATCGAAGACGAAGACGGTGGCTCCGGCAAACCATTGTCCGTAGAGCTTGCCCCATACAGCCTTACCCCAACCGGTATCGGCTACGGTAAGATGGATGGAGTTCTCGTGGAGATTGTGCCAATATACACCCGTGGTCAGATGACCGAGGGCATAGAGGTGATCGTGTGCCACCATCTTTGGCTCGCCAGTGGTTCCCGATGTGAAGTACATCAGCAGGGTATCCTCATTAGAGTTTACATGTTCTGGGCGAACAAAAGGAGCACATTCGTTCCATTCCTTCATCCAGTCGTGGAAACCTTCAGGGATATCCGGACCGATACTAATCAATGTCTTGACAGTCGGACTTTCTGGCATAGCCTGATTAACCTGCTCTACCACGTAATCATCGCCGCAGCAGATGATAGCCTTCACGCTTGCTGCATTGTTGCGGTAAACGATGTCGTGCTTGGTAAGCATGTGGGTGGCAGGGATGGCTACGGCGCCCAACTTGTGGAGACCGAGCATGGCGAGCCACCACTGATAGTGACGCTTCAGAATGAGCATCACCTTATCATCGTGACCGATGCCGAGACTCTGGAAGTAAGCAGCAGCCTTGTCGCTCTGCTCCTTCAGGTCCTTGTATGTAAAACGGATTTCTTCGCCACGTTCACTTGCCCAAAGCAGCGCCACGTGGTCTGGTTTGATCTTTGCCCATTCGTCCATCACGTCGTAGGCAAAGTTGAAATCTTCTGGTATGATAAACTCCAGATGCTCCTTGAAGTCTTGCTCTGAAGTAAATTTTGTCTGTTTTAGAAATCTCTCGATCATAGTTACTCTTCTAGATAATTATACAAAGGAACTTGGCTGGCTCATTGTTGAGTGAGCGGAAACAATGCGACTTTCTACTGTCGAAGTAGATGCTGTCGCCCGGATTCAGCACCATCACCTTCTCTTCGATGGTTACTTCGAGCTGTCCCTCTATCACATAATCATATTCTTGTCCGTCGTGTCCGTTCTTGTTCGGTTTCTTGTCGCCTGGCAACGGATCCACCTGTACCATGAACGGATTCACCTTTCTATCCTTGAATCCTACGGCAAGGCTCTGGTATTTATACTGGTTGTTGCGGTCTATCTCCGGTCCCTGTCCCTTGCGGGTAACGTAGTATCCCTTCATGCGAGGTTCCTCGCCGAAGAGCAATACGTCAAGGTCGATGCCGTATCGCTTAGAGATTTTTGACAGGCGATAAACAGAAGGATCCGCCTCACCGGATTCTATCTTGAGGTAATGATCAAGACTGATTTCGCACAGTTCTGCAATTTCCTCGGCAGGAATATTGAGAACCTCGCGGAGACCTTTCAGCCTTTCACCGATTTGTTTGATTGCTTCGTCCATAAAATATTCTTTTTATTGTTTGCTTTGATAATACATCGAACAGTTGCTGATGGGCAATTTCGAAATGTAAGCGCAAAGATACGAAAAATATTTAAAACGGCTCAAAAAACTTACGTTTTTAAAACTCTTTGTGCTTATAAAAACGAAAATGCTGCACAAATAAAGTAATCTGTGCAGCATTCATTGTATCATTTTCTTATTTTTTTCCTGCCAATAAACCATTGATTACTGCGCTGGTAAAGCCGCCTTGTTCCATGGTATTGAGGCCCTTGATGGTACAGCCGCCAGGAGTTGTTACTTTATCAATGGCAGCCTCTGGGTGTTCGCCAGTTTCCTGAAGCAGCTCTACGGCACCCTTGATGGTCTGCAAGACAATCTTCTGGGCATCCTTTGCCTTGAAGCCCATCTCTACGCCGCCTTCTACATTGGCTCTTACATAGCGCATGGCGTAAGCGATGGCACACGACATAGCGGTAGCTGCTGGGAAGAGACGTTCTTCCATGATGAGGCTTTCGCCCAATTCATCGAAGATTTCTGTAATCTGCTGGATTTCTGTGGCAGATGCATCTATAGGAGTGATGAAGGTCATCGACTGTTTGTAGGCGATGGCGATGTTTGGCATCACGAGGAAGAAGGTTGGGGTGATACCATCCTTGTCCAGCCACTCCTTGATGTTGGCTGATGGCACACCGGCTGCTACCACTACGAGTTTCTGACTCTTGTAGTTGAGTGCATCCTTGATACCCTTCAATGTCTTCTCTACGCACCATGGCTTTACTACCACACATACGATGTCTGCACCGTGGCAAGCCAACTGGTTGTCGAGAGTTACGCTGGCTCCTTCGTTTGCGAAGTGATCCAATACTGGTTGGTTATGGTCAGATACCGTAATATCTGATGGAGTGAACTTCTCGCTCTGCAAGAGTCCTTCAGCCATGGCACCGCCCATAGCACCTGCTCCGATAATTGTTATTTTCATTGTCGTCTTATAGTTAAAATGCAATTACGGTGCAAAGATACTACTTTTTTCAGAAAATAACGCCTAAAAAAGCAAAAAATAGCAGAATGATGCTTTTATTTTGAGTTTCAAGTGGTTGTGGCAGCCGTTGGCTTTAAGTGGCACAGACAAGGAAATGCGGAAAACGCAGATTGATGAAATAGAAACGCTTTCAAATCATTACCTCGCAGAAACGCCCTAATAAGCATTTTTAACGGTGACGGTTCATATTTCCCCATTCTGCGTAAGTTTTGGTTTTGTCATGCAGCTCTCATAGTTTAATTTTGCACCGAACAAAAAAGTAAGAATTATGAGATGCACTTTCAAGACAGTCTTCTATATAAATGGAAGCAAGGAGAGAAACGGAATTGTCCCTATCATGGGACGAGTGACAATCAACGGAACTATCGCACAGTTCAGTTGCAAGCAGAGCGTGACCAAGGCTATCTGGGATGCCAAGGGCAACAGAGCCATTGGCAAGAGCAAGGAAGCCAAGGAGGTGAACTTTGCGCTTGACAACATCAAGGCTCAAATCGCCAAGCATTACCAACGCCTTTCCGACCGTGAGGCGTTCGTTACAGCTGAGATGGTGAGAAATGCCTACCAAGGCATAGGCACAGAGTACGAGACCTTGCTCAGAGCCTTTGACAAGGAGAACGCAGCCTTTGCCAAGCGTGTAGGCAAGGACAGAGCCAAGAACACCTACCGCAAGTATCTGACGGTAAGAAAGTATGTTGCCGAGTTCATCAAGTATCAGTACAAGCGCAGCGATATGTCCATGAATGAGCTTACAGAGGAGTTCATTCGTGACTATTGTCTGTACTTGAAGAATGTTGTAGGACTTGCGCAGTCCTCTATTTGGATTTACTCCATACCACTGAAACATATCGTAACGGCAGCTCACTACAACGGCAAGATACCAAGAAATCCGTTTGCCATGTACCACGTTGACCCAGATCACAAGGAACGTGAGTTCTTGACCTTGGACGAGCTTACCGCCATGACAGAGATGAAGTTGGAAGACCCGAATATGGCATTTGCGAGAGACCTCTTTCTCTTTGGTTGTTGGACAGGTATCTCTTTCATCGACATCAAGAACTTGACGGAAGATAACATCAGCATGATAAACGGTGCTCCTTGGATTGTGTCCAAGCGTCAGAAGACTGGTGTACCTTTTCAAATCAAGTTGATGGATATTCCCATGCAGATTATTGAGAGATACAAGTCTTTCAGAAAAGGAAGCCACGTATTCAATATCGGCAATCTTAGCAACATCAACAAGCGCATCAAGAAAGTTGCTGCAATGTGTGGCATCAAGAAGCGGGTTTCATTTCACGTGTCTCGCCACTCTTGGGCTGTTTTAGCCTTGGAATATGGTATGCCGATAGAGAGCGTGAGCAAGATTCTTGGCCATACAAACATCACCACGACGCAGATATACGCCAAGGTGACAAGCAACAAACTTGACCATGACATAGCAGTCTTTGAAAGTCGAATCAAGGGGCACTTGCCTGTTATGGGAGGAATGGTATGAAAAGGACTGTAATCACCGTGGACGGAAATGGAATACTTTCCATTCCGTCCAACTTGGAGAACTTGTGGATGAGTGAGGGAGAATTGGTCAATATGCTTCATGTTACCGCCCCAAAACTCAACTCTGTGATACAAGTCATATATAAAGAAGGCATGTTGTCTATGTCGGAAGTCCAACAAAGACAAGAAACTTCCAAGGGTATTTGGCAAACATTGTATGGATTCCCTATGGTTGTTGCCATTTGCTTCCGTCTCACCTCTAATGGGGCTATGCAACTTCGTAATGCCATCTTCAAGAGGCTGTACGGAGCAAAAGAGAAAACAGCCATTGTCCTGCAACTCTACGGAGGGACTAATTACTTTAGCTGAAAAACTCGCATCTTTGAGGCATCGGTTATTCACTGTCGTATAGACTTGCTGACGTACTGATTCACTGTCGTATCAAGCATTTCTGTGAAGAACGAAGAACTGCCGATGTCAAACGTTTTACAGTTTTATCGTATGACATATAAAACGTATGACATGCAGGAATACATTTTTGTTCATCCCGAGGAAAGGTTTACCAGCAAGCCTTTCTTCGGGATTTTTCGTTCTATCTTATCCCGAAAGGCTACATCAAGCACCTTGATTTCCAATCTTTTAACATTGCCGGTGCAAACTTCTCCATTCTGCGTAGGTTTGTGTTTTGCGTTTTGATTTTCCGCCCTTACCTTTGCAACTTTAATTTTATCAACTCACAAAGGTTAGATTATGAGCAAGACAAACGACAACAATCAGCCTGTGGCTGTGGGAAGCAAACAGCCACAGGCTGCACCTCCGACAAACGAGGTGTTCATCCGTGTTGGCACTACCTTGTACAAGGTGGTTGACCAACCTAACATCAGTGGTGGAAAGGTAAGAAAGCGCATTCCTTGGAACATGGAAACCTTGCGTCAGGACTACGGCAAGGAGTTCATCAAGTACGTTCACAAGTATGACGGCTTCTGTACCGTTCCAGAACATGTGAACCATCGCACGGTGATAGATGGTTTCCTCAATCTATACGAGCCGATAAGTCACAAGCCAATGCAAGGGGACTTTCCGAACATCAAGAAGTTGGTAAGTCACATCTTTGGTGAGCAATACGAGCTTGGCATGGACTACCTGCAACTACTCTATCTCAAACCTGTGCAAAAGTTGCCCATTCTGCTGCTCGTATCAGAGGAGAGGAACACAGGCAAGACCACGTTCTTGAACTTTCTGAAAGCGTTGTTCCAAGACAACGTGACATTCAACACCAACGAGGACTTCCGCAGTCAGTTCAATTCCGATTGGGCTGGCAAGCTGCTGATTGTCGTGGACGAGGTGTTGCTCAGTCGCAGGGAGGATTCCGAGCGGTTGAAGAACCTCAGCACCACCCTCTCGTACAAGGTGGAAGCCAAGGGCAAGGACAGGAACGAGATTTCCTTCTTTGCCAAGTTCGTGCTGTGCTCCAACAACGAATCACTCCCTGTCATCATTGACGAGGGCGAGACCCGATATTGGGTGAGGAAGATTTCATCGTTGCAATCTGACGATACCGACTTCTTGGAGAAACTGAAGGCGGAGATACCCGCTTTTCTGTTCCATCTGCAAGGCAGAACGCTATCCACAGAGCACAAGAGCCGAATGTGGTTCGCCCCCGAACAGATAGCGACCGATGCTCTGAGGAGAATCATACGCTGCAACCGTAACAGGCTTGAGGTGGAAATGTCGGAGCTGTTCCTTGAGGTCATGGAGAACACCCAGACCGACAGCTTGCAGTTCTGCCTCAATGACGCAATCGCCTTGTTGCAATGCAACCACGTGAAAGCGGAGAAGCACCTTGTGCGAAAGATAGTGCAGGACAATTGGAAGCTGCAACCTTCAGAGAACGCCCTCACCTACACCTCATACGAGTACACCTACAACAACAGCGGTCACTACTCGCCAACAAAACGTGTGGGCAGGTTCTACACTGTAACGAGGGACAAGCTAAATAGCATATAATTTTGTTGAATTGTTGAATATGATGAAAAAAGTGTTGAATATCAAGTATTTAAGGCTCAACATTTTCTCAACAAATCTCTCAACAAAAGAAAGAGACTGTTGAAAAGAGAAAACATGACAGCTAATGCCTGTCTTTCTCTTTTGCCCAGTGATTTTGTTGAAAAGAACCATTTGTTGAGAGTTTGTTGAGAAGATAAGCCTTTGGTTATCATATCAATACATACTATTTTCAACAATTCATCAGAAATATATACACCACTTAATCCACAGTAAGACATGAACATTCAAGAAGCAAAGCAAATCAAGATTGCAGACTATCTGCAAAGTTTGGGACACCGCCCTGTCAAGCAGCAGGGTGCAAACCTTTGGTACAAGTCACCGCTGAGAAACGAAAGCGAGGCATCTTTTAAGGTGAACACCACGATGAACAGTTGGTTCGACTTCGGAATGGGCAAGGGCGGCAACATCATCACCCTTGCGTCATACCTTTACGCATCAGACAACTTGCCATATCTCTTGGACAAGATGGAGAAGCAAGCGCCCCATGTACGCCCGACCGACTTTTCTTTCCCTCAGCAAGCTTCCGAGCCGAGTTTTGAGAGATTGGAGGTTAGGGAGCTCAACCACCCTGCACTCCTGCGCTATCTGAGCGAGCGGAATATTGACCTGTGCATAGCCCGAAAGGAATGTGTGGAACTCCACTTCTCGCATAATGGCAAGAACTACTTCGCCATCGGCTTCAAGAACAAGTCGGGCGGTTACGAGGTTCGTAACCGATTCTTCAAGGGTTGCATGTCCCCCAAGGACATCACACATATCCGACAGCAAGGCGAGCCAAGATACTCTTGCTATGTTTTCGAGGGCATGATGGACTATCTTTCCTTTCTCTCGTTGCGCATGGAGAAGTTTCCGTCTTGTCCGTCATTGGAAGCGCAGGACTACGTGATACTCAACTCCACAAGCAATGTGGACAAGGCTGTTGACGCACTCCACGGCTACGAGCGCATCAGTTGTCTGCTCGACAACGACGAGGCAGGGCGGAAGGCAACGCTTGCCATCGAGAACGCCCTCAGCTACCGTGTGAGGGATGCATCCCACTTGTACAGCGAGTACAACGACTTGAACGACTATCTGTGCGGAGTGAAATCCAAACAGTCGGTACACCAAGTACAGCCTGTTAAGCGGACTGCTCCACCTCGGAAGAAAGGCGCAGCCTTAGGTATGTAGGCGGTTCCTGCTCCAATGGCTATTCTGAACGGAAAAGCCATAGCTCAATAGGGCGTTTTCTTGACGCAGTGGCACGCCACCGCTAAAAACACCCATTTGAGCAAAGGGGCATCCCCTTTTGAAACCCCGTGAGCCATGCGCAGGACGCAATGCGGCAAGCGGATTTGTACAACTCAAAAACAAGTTTATTATGGGACATTTCAGTTTGGATTTCAAGAAGGCAAAGGGCAGCTCTGACGCAAGGGAGTCAGACCACATAGAGCGCAAGGTGATACCCGACAACGCTGACCCTACGAGAACTCACCTCAACCGTGAGCTTGTCAAGATGCCGAGCGGTGTGTATGGTCGTGACGAAGCCATCGCCCACCGCATCAAGACGGCAGGCATCAAGCGCAAGATAACCAATGACCAGGTGAGGGTGATTAGAACCGTGCTGTCTGGAACGCACGAGGACATGATGAACATCGCAGCCAATGATCAGCTTGACGATTGGTGCAACGACAGCTTGAAGTGGTTGCAGGACACGTTCGGCAAGGAGAATGTCGTGTCGGTGGTTCTCCACATGGACGAGCACACGCCACATCTCCACGCCTCCATCGTTCCGATAGTGACTGGCGAACGGAGAAAGGCGAAGAACAAGACAACGGAAGAGGGCAAGCGGACATACCGCAAGAAAGCCAATGTCGTGAGGTTGTGTGCCGATGATGTGCTCAACCGTGACAAGATGGTTGGCTATCACGACAGCTATGCTGAAGCCATGGGCAAGTATGGCTTGAAGCGAGGTGTCCGTGGGTCGGATGCGAGGCATACCTCCACGGCACAGTATTACCGTAACATCAAGCGAGAGACGGAGAGACTTCAAAACTGCATGAAACTGCTGCAATCCGATGTGGAGGAAGCAGAGCGACTTCTACAACAAACCAAGAGTGAAATCAGCACGGAGAAGCTACAGGCTGCTAAGATGGAAGCCAAGACAGCCTTTGTGTCGAAGATTGGTTCTCTTTTAGGTAGTGGAAAATTGAAGGAGGTGGAGCAACACAACCGAAAGTTGTGCGAGCTTGTGACAAACCGAGAGCAATACATTGACGAACTCCATGAGAAAATACAGCGAATGGAGGACAGCCACACCCAACAACTCGGCGAGATGCAACAGAAACACCAAGCAGAGGTCGTAGATTTGAAAAGCAAGCACTCCACGGAGGTAACGATGCTCAACAACATCATCCGCAAAGCCAAGCGTTGGTTCCCGATGTTGGAGGCATACTTGCAAATAGAAAGTTTGTGCAAGAGGATAGGCTTCACGGCTGAACAAATTAGTGTGCTCCTTGCTGGAAAGGCACTCAACTTTAGCGGTTCACTCTATTCCGAGAAGCACAGAAGAAAGTTCAATGTGGAGAATGCAGAAATCAAGGTGTTCTCTGATTCTACCAAACCGAACCAATTGTTTCTGTGTATCAATAGACAGCCTATTGTTGAATGGTTCAAGGAGCAATGGAATATCTCAAAAGATAGAAGAACCTTAAATCCGAAGATAAATAAAGAAGAAAAAATCTAAAGACCTGAGCAACAAAAAGTTGCTCAGGATTTGGATATGTCAGAAAAATCACGCTATCTTTGTAGCGTCAAAATTTAAAAAGATATTTCTAGGCAAACAAAGATATATTGTTAAAAAGGATAAATAATTTTAATTTTTCAACACTTAAAATATTTTTTTTGTAAATTTGCAAAAAAATATAGAATCTTGTAGGTTTAAAAATGGTTGCTACAAGTGCAAGAATTGAATGACGAAACCATTTGGAAAGGAAAATGTATATGAAGATAAAACATTTGTTATTTTTTATTCCTGTGACTTTTTTGGTCGCATGTGAAGGGACTGATTTAATCGAGCCAGACAATGTGTCGAAAGAACAGATTTCCACTCAAATAATTTATAACCCGACAAAATATTCAAAACAAAAAGGTGATGTCTTTGTCAAAAGTAGTTTGCCAACAACAATGGCAAAGCAAATACCTAATGCCTGCGTAACATCAATTATGGAGTATGCAAACAATAAAGTTTTTGGTGGAACAGTAAATGAGGGAGCGTATATTCTATATTATACACAAACATATAATTCAAATCCTTTGATTGATGGTGTTTCTTTGGATTATATCGAGCCTTTTGTAACACATTTCTTTAAAACTCAAACATTTACAAATTATAAGTCTGCAATAGATGCCAAGCATCCCGTCATGACTGATGTAAATAGCCAAATAGAAAGCTCTGCCCATAATGTGTTATGTGTAGGATATAACTCCAATACGGGTGCTGCTATTTATATGGACCCTGAGCTTGCTTGTATGTACTCAGTTAATGCTGGGTATTTTTTACAAGATTATAATATAGTATTAACAGGTATAAAGTAATTAAATAAATATGAAGTTAATTTTTAAATATTTTTTTATTTCTCTATTGTTCCTAAATGGGCAATTAGTTCATGCACAATCATTTAAAATCGACAGCTTAAAAGGTAAAAAATGGGAGTTGCAATTGCCAAAAGGAAAGTCTTATACTTCGAATCTTATATTCAAAGATACGACATACACAACTAGTTTCTCCTTTAATGGACAGACTCATACTATAGAGAAGCCATACTTAATACAGCAGGAAAACGTAGAAACATTTTATGTTATTTTTCCATCAGAAGGAAAGGGTACAAAAACTTTCCCTGTTAAGTTTAAAGTTTTAGAATTTACCGACAAGTTGCTAAAATTGCAAAATACAACAACAAATGTTGTAAATACGTATTTCGCAAAATAAACAACTAGTAGATTGTAAAGTCTAAAAGTTTAGTAAGGCACGTGTGATATTTCATCAATCATCAGTATGTGACGAACGACGTTTTACTCAACTTTTAGACTTTACAGACTACTAGTAAGACCGTGCTTTTTGCAACATATTACTCTGTTTGATATTTTTTGTTTAATAAAATTCTTAGATTCATTATTTTTTTTGTATTTTTGCAGCCGAAAAGAGTTGTTAGGCAGCAAACGTATGCAGATTGCAGAATTTAGAACTGTTGCTAAATCATTACCTCTGTTGAGGTGAAAAACTCATAAATAGTTCATTTTTAGCTATTCGGCTGATTTTAGCGTAATTTTATCAGAAAAAAGAGCAGTTTATAGACGATTTTTTAAGAAAGTATGCTTGTTTACTGACGATTTTTTAAGAAATTCGCTAGTTTACTCCCATTCTGGAAGTATCCACGTCCTTGGTTCTCTTCTCCTTGTACTTGCCTATCTTATAGATGATGGAGATGGAGGCAGATGCCCAATCTTGCTTGATGTTCATGTGGTAGTCTTGATTGCCTTGTACTGATTTTGTAGAGAATCCCTCGTTGAAGATGTTGCTGCCTTTAACCACAATGCTCCATTTATCATTATCGGAAGCCCATCTCAACATAGCAATCAAGAGAAAGACTGATTTGATGTCATAGAGTCCTTGAATGGCTTTCGACTGATAGAATGGGTTAAGTATGAAATGGATGTGATGGCTTCGGCTAAGCTGGGCGGATAGATTTCCGGCAAGAATGGCAGAGATATGTTTGCGATTGAAGGGCAAGTCAAAGAAATCGTTACTCTTGTCATGTCTGTAGATTCCTGTTGCCGAAACACTTCCATTCATCCAATTGCCTATACCGAAAGTCGTCGATGCTCTAATGCCTATAGTATGGTTATAGTCGAAATTGGTCTCCTTCATTATGACTGCCAGGTGGTCGGTAGTCTGATAAGGCAACTGCACAGAATAGTTGGGTTGGAACTCTGCAAATGCCATCAATGTATGGCGACTTTTGATTGTCCACATCAGGTTGGTCTCGTATGTAGAGTAAGGCTTGAGATGAGGATTTCCCCATATCTCCATATAGGTAGAGGCATAGTAAATGCTGCTCATAGTTGACCAATAGCTAGGAAACTGTGAGCTGGAACTGAAGGATAAGTTGAGTTTGTTGCCAGGATTGGCTTTCCACGATGCATTAAGAGTGGGATTGATCGGCGGTGAAAAGCCATTTGTCTATTACCTGCTTGCTGTTTGTGTATAGAATACGCTCTTCGTCAAGCATTGTTCCTTCCAGATATTGCTGGCTGGGGTTTTGGTAGTTGAGATAGGATATGCCTATTTGTAGTCCAAAGGGCAGGTTGTAGCTGGCATCTACATTGTGCAGGTAAATATGCTCATTGCCCTGTTGCTGGGATGTGTTTGTTCCCATCGTTTCATGATGAAGATGGCTGCTATCCCATTTTCCTGTATATGCCAGGGATAGCTGGTGGTTATCAGCAATGGCATAACCCAGTCCCATGCGATAGTTGTGAATCAATCCAAGGGCCTTCTGCGAGGTCTTGTCATTATACGCTACTCGTTTCCCTTGAAGCGGATATTTATAGTCTTTGCAATCTTAATACTACAATAAACGTGCGCCAATGCTATAACAACCGTTAAAAACCAAGTCTTATTTCGAAATTTCATCCGTTTTTTATTCTTTTGTTCTCATTTTAGCGATATTTTTCGTATATTCGCATTCGCAATCGGGAAACCGACAACGCAAAAATCTAAAAATGAATGCAAAAACAAATATCTTATGGCAAAGATTATAGTAAGAAACCAAACGATAAAGACGCTAACCAAGGATGGTGTTGATTACATCTGCATTACCGATATAGCAAGGCAGAAGAATCCCGTTGAGCCCAAAGATGTGGTAAAGAATTGGTTGCGTTCCAAAAACACCTTGGAGTACTTAGGACTTTGAGAGCAGTTGAACAACCCTAATTTTAAAGGGGTCGAATTCGCCCCCCTGAAAGAAGCGGGCTCGAATGCTTTTACGATGAGTCCGACTCGATGGGTGGAACTAACCCATGCTTTAGTATTATTAAATTTTATCAACTATGAATAGTAAGAATTTATACTTTACAATCTTCTCTTTAATCCTTTTAGGATTTATCTCTTCTTGTGCAGAGAATAGTAATAAGTGTAGTCCTTCTTATGCAAGCAACATAGAACAACTTAATGAAAAGTTATATGATTCTTATGCAAATGTTGCAGTAAGGGAAAACAACACAACATCTGATGACATAATAACACCAGAATATTTTGGAGGCTCATATGTCAAGGCAAATAAACTTATTGTCATGGTCAAAAATGGAAGTCCAAAAGGAATAGAAGATATAAAGAAAAGACTAGGCACAGATTTAAATGTGACATTTGTATCTTGTACTTATTCTCTTCAAGAATTAAAAGAATTAAACGCTAAATTGCAAGTATCTTTTGCTAAGAAAGCTGCATTGCGAGACGAAATTGGGTGGGTTGCTGTTGGTATCAGACCTATTCAAAATAGAATTGTCGTATATTTGAATAATGCTTCTAATAAAAATATCTCTAAATTCAAGAATGAAATTTGCAATTCAGATAAAATAATTTTTGATCAGTTGGAAATAGAGCCAATTGAAATACAAAAAGATACAGCAAAAGACAGAAAAAGTAGGAAGTCCCTCATAAAAGTGTATGGATAACTCGAAAAGTCCCTCATAAAAGTGTGTTAATCTTCTAAAAAGTCCCTCATAAAAATGTGATATATTTTGCTATCTCATCGTTTTTCTGTCTTTTGCTGCTAGAATACAATAATAATACCATGAATATATTAAGGAGATGGTGTAGCATCGTAACCTTTTTGATGGGTTTTCTGTCTAATAACTAGACAGCCGTGTCAAGTATTTAGACAGGTCCTTTTATGGACTTTCTTTCTATATATTCTGATAATCAGTCGTTTATGTTTTTGGCATAGCCGTTGCCTTGCTATTTTGCAACAAATAAGAATAGTAACAACATAAAGAATAGTAAAAAAATGAAAAGACTTGCGTTAGTAGCATCCTTCTGTGGCATTGCCATAACACAGATGATGGCACAGAACATCAACGGCGAACAGATTTCCGACACGACCCTATTTGATAAGTTCTCCAAAGAACTTGGCGAAGTGGTGGTGAAAGCTCATCTTCCTCAATATAAGAAGACCCACGAAGGACTGCTGACCAATGTGGCAGGAACTGTGCTTGGCAAGATGGGTACGGCAGAAGATGTATTGAAGCATGTTCCGAGTATCGTGAAGAAGAAAGATGGATATGAGGTGGTCGGCAAGGGTACACCTATTATATATATCAACGGCAGGAAGATGCAAGACATCAGTGAGTTGGATAACATCAAATCTTCCGACATCAAGAGTGTGGAAGTCATCCAGAATCCTGGAGCCACCTACGATGCTTCGGTAAATGCGGTAATCAAAATCAAAACCATCAAGAAGAAAGGCGAAGGCTTCGGCTTTGATACTCGCTCTGTGTATTGGTACAATAAGCATGACAATACCATCCAACAGGTTAACATGAACTATCGTCATAATGGACTGAATCTCTTTGCCACTTATAAGTTCTCTGATGCAACATGGATGCAAAAGGCCTCCTACGAACAGACTGTACATGTAGATACGCTTTGGCAACAGCATAACAACAACGAAGTAACAGGTCGTATAGAATCGCATCGTCTTATCAGTGGTTTTAGCTATGATTTCAATGCCAATCATTCCATTGGTGCGAGATACACCTTGACCTCGCCAGGCTATTCTCGCTCAAAAGATTTTTTCGATAGTCAGGTAACTGCCGACGGTAAGTTTTACGACTATATCAAAACCGATGGTCTGACGGTCGACAAGAACAACCCTAGCCATCAATTGAATGCCTACTACAACGGCATTTGGGGCAAGACCACTATTGACCTGAATACCGACCTCTATTTCAGTACAAACAGGGCTTATGCCTATAGCGATGAACAGAGCCAGGAGCACGATTCTCGTAACATCAACTCCAAGAATCGTGTGAGCAATAAGATGGTAGCCACCAAACTCGTAATTACCTCTCCTCTCTTAGGAGGTAATCTCTCCTATGGAGCTGAGTATATCCATACCCGTCGCAACGATGACTACGAAGTGAATCGCACCGACCTCCTCGCCAACTCTTATAGCAAGTTGGAGGAGCAGACGGCAAGTCCATTCATCCAATATGCGCACCTCACCCCGATAGGAAACATCACGGCAGGATTGCGATACGAGTATGTAAGATTCAAGTATTATGATGCAGGCATCTATCAGCCCGAGCAGAGTCGCTCCTTCCGCAACCTCTTTCCTACCATCAGCTATGGTGCGAAGATAGGCAAGGTAATGGCACAGTTGAGCTATTCGGTAAAGACCTCTCGTCCTTCATATAGTCAACTGAGCAACAATGTATCTTATATGAATCGATTTACTCGCCAGACTGGTAATCCTTATCTCGACAACGAAACCAATCACAGAGTGGAATTATCGGGTGTATGGAAGTTCATCCAGTTTATGGTCAACTACAAGGACTCTCGCAATGCCATCATCTATTGGGCAGAGCAAATTCCTGAGGACGAAGCTATTACCATGATAAGTCGTAAGAACGTGAAGAGTCTCAAGAGCATGACCGCCTACATCAGTGCCGCTCCAAAGATAGGCATTTGGGCGCCACAAATCAACTTGGGCATGCAGAAGCCCTGGTTCACCCTCCATACTGATGTGGCATCTTATCGCTTGAACCGTCCTATCTTCATGGGCAACTTCAACAATGCCTTCTCCTTGCCATGCGGCATCACCCTTAACGTGGATTATCGCTATCAGAGCAAGGGTAACACGATGAACGTATATCTTGCCAAAGAGCAGCATGTACTGGATGTCAGCATCAGTAAGTCATTCCTAAAGGATGCCCTTACCTTGGAAATAAAAGGCAACGACCTGCTTTATAAATGTTGGGATGCCGACTTGCTCTATAACCAAAAGATGGAACTCTTGCAAGTATCTAAGCGAGGTACTAGAGACCTGCAACTCACCCTTCGCTATAAGTTCAATACCACACGTAGCAAGTACAAGGGAACTGGTGTCGGTAATGCAGAGCTGAATCGACTATAAATATCTTTTATTACTTTTATTCGAAAGTAGAGACATTTAAGATGATTTCCTATAAGGGGAACAAAAAAGCAGCAAACCGCAAAGGGCTTGCTGCTCACGATAGGAGTGATTCCTATTTCTTTTATGGGTTGAGTTTTCTTTATATTCTTATCTCAATGGGTTTATACTTCCTTCAATACAGTTTCCAATCTTTCGATGAAGTCATCCACATTCTCCTTGGTCAATACCAATGGAGGGAGGATACGGAGGATGTTGGTGCCGGCGCAACCGGTGAAGCAGTGCTGCTCGTGGATGAGCTTGCTGCGAACTTCCTTGTGAGGAATGTCGAGTACGGCGCCTACCATTAAACCACGGCCACGAACCTCTGTGATGTGGCTGTTGCGCTTCTGCAACTCCTTCAGCTGGGCGATGAGATATTCACCAACTTCATGCGCATTCTGTACCAGGTTCTCCTTCTCAAATACATCGAGAACGGCGAGAGCGGCAGTACATGCCAGGTGGTTGCCACCAAAGGTTGTACCCAACTGACCATATACAGGAGTAAACTCTGGAGAAATCAATACGCCACCCATAGGGAAACCATTACCGATACCCTTGGCTACGGTGATGAGATCTGGCTTGATGCCCAACCACTGGTGTGCAAAGAACTTACCGCTTCTGCCATAACCACACTGGATTTCATCGCAAATCAGGAAGGTGCCGTATTTCTTGCAGGCTGCCTGCAAGCCCTGAGCAAACTCAGGAGTTACCATGTTGCAACCACCTACGCCCTGAATAGCTTCGATGATACAAGCACATACATCGCCCTTGGCAAGTTCCTTCTCCCAAGCCTCCAAATCGTTGATAGGAAGATAGGTTACGTGACCATTATCATTGATAGGAGCGATGATCTTTGGATTATTTGTTACCTCTACGGCAAGGGATGTTCTGCCGTGGAAAGCCTTCTCTATAGAAAGCACGCGGGTTCTTCCGTTGGTGAAAGAAGCCAGCTTCAAGGCATTCTCATTTGCCTCGGCACCTGAGTTGATGAGGAAGAACTGATAATCTTCATAACCGCTTATCTTGCCCAGACGCTCTGCGAGTTTCACCTGCAACTTGTTGATGACAGAGTTGGAATAGAAACCCAGATTGTTCAACTGGTTGGTGAGCATCTCCACATAATGAGGATGGCAATGACCGATGCTGATAACGGCATGACCGCCATAGAGGTCGAGGTATTCTTGACCCTTGTCGTCCCATACCTTGCAGCCCTTACCTTTTACAATATTAATATCGAAAAGAGGATATACGTCGTAAAGTTTCATGTTAAATCTATGTTTTAAGAAAGACAACTCATAGAGTTATCTTATTACAAACTATTTTTTATGATAGAAGAACGAATGATTTTTCATCCGTTCTTCCGAATTCTTTTATCTAAAATGCTGATGGCTTGAGTTTCAAACCTGCTGTCTGGTCGAGACCAAACATGATGTTCATGTTCTGAACAGCCTGACCTACGGCACCCTTCAGAAGATTGTCGATGCAGGAAGTAATCAGGAGCTTATCGCCATACTTATCCACATGAACCAGGCACTTGTTGGTATTCACCACCTGCTTCAGGTCGATTGCCTTATCCACATAGTGAGTAAACTTGGCATCCTTGTAGAACTCCTTGTAACCTGCCACGATTTCCTCGATAGGCTTGTCGGTCTTTACCACTTCTGTAGCGAAGATACCGCGGGCGAAGTCGCCACGGTAAGGGATGAAGTCGATGGCTGCATCGAGATAACCCTGTGTCTGCTTCAGACTCTCACGAATCTCTGGTACGTGCTGATGGTTGAATGCCTTGTAGATGCTCATGTTGTTGTTGCGCCATGAGAAATGGGTAGTGGCGCCTGGCTTCTGACCTGCGCCGGTGCTGCCTGTAATGGCGTTGACAGATACATCGCTGTTGATGAGGCCCATCTTAGCAGCAGGCAACAAACCAAGTTGAATGCAGGTTGCAAAACAACCTGGGTTTGCCACGTGCTGAGCTACGGCTATTTTTGATTCATTTATTTCTGGAAGACCATATACAAAATCGTGAGCGGCTGGGGTTGGCTGCTGGGTGGCAACCACAGTCTCTGGGGCCAGACGGAAGTCCTGTGCCAAGTCGATAATCTTCACGTTCTCCGGAACATTGTGCTCCTTTAGGAACGCCTCGCTCTTGCCATGACCGAAGCAGAAGAAGATAACATCTACCTGGTCGAAAGGCATCTCGGCGGTAAACTTCAAGTCGGTCTCGCCATACAATCCCTCGTGAACCTCAGCCACCAGGTTGCCGGCGTTACTCTCGCTGTTGGCGAATACAATCTCTGCCTCTGGATGGTTGATAAGGAGGCGAATCAACTCACCTCCTGTATAACCAGCTGCTCCTAAAATACCTACTTTTACCATATTATCTTTCCTCATTAGGGTGCATACCATAATAAACACGGAGTGGGGTAGAGCTTACCTTGATGAAGCCCTTTGCATCCTCGGCTGTCCAACCGTGCTGCATCTCACCATACTCACCGAGCTTAGACTTGGTCAAATCGTCTGGTGAATCGACACCAACAGTCTGGAAACTGTATGGACGGAGTTTCAGGATAGCTGTACCGTTTACGTTGCGCTGAGAAGAAGTCAGCATCGCTTCGATATCCGGCATTACTGGCTCCAGGTACTGACTCTCGTGGAGGAACATTCCGTACCAGTTGCCTACCTGATCCTTCCAATACTGCTGCCACTTGCTCAATGTGCTCTTCTCCAACAGGCGGTGAGCCTCGATGATGAGCTTAGGAGCCGCAGCCTCGAAAGCTACACGACCCTTGATACCGATGATGGTGTCACCCACGTTGCAGTCGCGACCGATGGCGTAAGAAGCACCAATCTCCTCAATCTTCTGGATGGCAGCAATCTTATCATCAAACTTCTCGCCGTTGACAGCCACAATCTCACCCTTCTCGAAGGTAATCTTCAGTTCAGCCTCTTCTTCCTTGGCAGTAACGTGCTTCAGGTAAGCCTCCTCAGGAAGACCCTGGGTTGGGTCGAGAATCTCACCGCCGCAGATACTGGTTCCCCAGATACCTACGTTATAAGAATACTTCAACTTGGTGAAGTCTGCAAAGAAGCCGTGCTCGTTCAGATAATCAACCTCCTCCTTACGAGAAAGCGCCTTGTCACGAGTCAATGTGATGATCTCTACACCAGGAGCCATAACCAGGAAGGTCATGTCGAAACGAATCTGGTCGTTGCCGGCACCTGTACTTCCGTGAGCGATGGCGTCAGCACCAATCTCCTTGGCGTAACGAGCGATGGCGATAGCCTGGAAGATACGCTCAGAAGATACTGAAATAGGGTAGCAGTTGTTGCGGAGCACATTACCGAAAATCATGTATTTCAATGATTTCTCGTAATATTCGTGGGTAACATCGAGAGTGACGTATGCCTTGGCGCCCAACTTATATGCGTTCTCCTCGTTGGTCTTCAACTGCTCGGCAGAGAAACCACCTGTGTTAGCGCATGCTGCATAAACATCCCAGCCATCCTGGGTCAACTTCATTACTGTGTATGATGTATCGAGACCGCCGCTAAAAGCGACTACAACTTTTTTATTTGCCATTTTATTTTATGTTTAATATGGATGAATAATATTTAGATGGCATTCTTGCCAACACCTTATTATATATAAGGATTTAGATTTCTGCAGAAGGACCGTCAATCTTGCGGATTCTCTCAATCACTTCCTGAGGAAGCTTGATAGGCAGATGCTCCTCTGGGTCGAAGAGCATGGCGGTGCAGATGCAGTATTTGCGGTTGGTACGATGGAGGACATCCACGTTGATGCAACCCTCGCAACCACGCCAGAATGACTCATCATCGGTCAGGTCGGCGAAAGTAACAGGAAGATAACCCAGCTGGGTGTTCATCTTCATGACAGCCGAACCGGATGTCAAAGAGAAAATCTTGGCATGAGGCCATCGCTGTCGGGCAAGCGTAAAGGTCAGGTTCTTGATACGCTTAGCCAATCCCAAACCACGGAAGTCTGGGTGAACGATCAAACCTGATGTGGTAACATAGTGCTTGTTGCCCCATGTTTCGATGTAGCTGAAACCTGCGAACTTTTCGCCCTGGAGTGCGATGACCGCCTTGGCTTCGCGCATCTTGGTGGCAACATACTCTGGTGAACGCTTGGCGATACCAGAACCACGCTTCTTTGCAGCTTCTGCAATTGTAGTCAGAATGGTGTCGATGTACTTGATGTGACTTTCGTCAGCCACCATTACTTTAACTTCTGCTTCTTCCATTTTTTCTCTTCTATCTTAAAATGTTTTTGTTTTAATATTCTTTCTTTATATATATAATAAGGTGCATGTTTTGCATAAAAATTCAACCACCTTATACATATTTATGGTGAACGTCTGGAATTACCTCTGCTAGTGCATTGATGATTTCCTCTTCTGTGGTACCTTTCTTTTTAACCAGGAAGATCGTGTCGTCACCGGCGATGGTTCCAAGAATTTGAGAAATATCACTATTGTCTATGTTATAGGCAATGCTGCTTGCATATCCCGGACGTGTTTTGATCACGACCATGTTCCCGGAGAAGTTGATTGATTGGAATCCGGTATTCACCATCATCTTGCTCACTGGAATATGGTTTGATACTCTCTTATATAATGTATCGTTGGGCAGGACATACGCATATTTTCCACTCGAAGATGCTGCCTTTGCTACTTTGAGCAGTTTTAAGTCACGGCTCAATGTAGCTTGCGTAATCTTAAAGCCTTCTTTGTGAAGAGCCTCCAAAAGTTGGTCTTGCGAACTCAACTCCTGACTTGATATAAG
This sequence comes from Segatella copri, assembly GCF_026015625.1. Taxonomy (NCBI): domain Bacteria; kingdom Pseudomonadati; phylum Bacteroidota; class Bacteroidia; order Bacteroidales; family Prevotellaceae; genus Segatella; species Segatella copri. The sequence continues at coordinate 3,308,925 of NZ_JAPDVG010000001.1, forward strand.
CATCTTCAAAGTTTCCAATCTGCTATTCTTTGCCTTCATATGCTGTATTTTTATTCGTTTAACGGCTGCAAAATTACAATATATTTTGTAAATAACCAAATAAAATGAAAGAAAAATGCATAAAATAACATTATTTTGTCTTTTGTTATGCATAAATATGGAATAAATATGCATGTATTACCTTCTTTCATACAAATATTTTACACTTGGCTTTTGATGCAGAATAGCCTTTTTATCCATTTTAAGCTAATTATTGTAAATTATTGAAAAAAAGTCTACGAAAACCACATCGGTTCAATTAGTTTTTGTTATCTTTGCAGACACAATTCTTAGATTATAATCAACTTAATATAAAATAAACCTCTAGAAGATGGAAAAAATGAATGTTAAACCAGCAGAAGGTAAGCTGGGAATCTTGGTTGTTGGTTGTGGCGCAGTAGCTACTACCTTCATGACCGGTGTTTTCATGACTCGTAAGGGACTTGCTAAGCCAGTAGGTTCAATGACTCAGTACGACAAGATTCGTGTTGGCAAGGGTGCAGACAAGAAATATTTGCACTATAAGGACATCGTTCCTCTTGCAGACCTTAATGATATCGTATTCGGTACTTGGGATGTTTATCCGCAGAATGCTTATCAGGCAGCTATGTATGCTGAGGTATTGAAGGAGAAAGATATCAATCCTGTACGCGAGGAGTTGGAGAAGGTAGTACCAATGAAGGCTGCTTTCGACAAGAACTATGCAAAGCGTCTTGATGGCGATAATGTGAAGGATTGCAAGACCCGCTGGGAGATGGTAGAGGCTCTTCGTCAGGATATCCGCGACTTCAAGGAGAAGAACGGTTGTGCCCGTATCGTTGTTATCTGGGCAGCATCTACCGAAATCTACGTTCCTGTAGATATGGAGATTCATGGTACATTGGCAGCACTTGAGGCTGCAATGAAGGCTGACGACCGCCAGCATGTAGCTCCATCCATGTGCTACGCTTATGCTGCTTTGACAGAGGGTGCTCCTTTCATCATGGGTGCTCCTAATACAACTGTTGATATTCCTGCTATGTGGGAACTCGCAGAGAAGACCAAAATGCCTATCGCCGGTAAGGACTTCAAGACAGGCCAGACTCTTGTCAAGAGTGGCTTCGCTCCTATAATCGGTACCCGTTGTCTCGGCTTGAATGGCTGGTTCTCTACCAATATTCTCGGCAATCGTGATGGTCTCGTTCTCGATGAACCAGCTAATTTCCATACCAAAGAGGTTAGTAAACTCTCTACTCTTGAGACAATCCTGAAACCGGAAGCTCAGCCAGATCTCTATGGTCATGGTAACGATGAAGATACTCAGTACTATCACAAGGTACGTATCAACTATTATCCACCTCGTAACGATAACAAGGAGGGTTGGGATAATATCGATATCTTCGGCTGGATGGGTTACCCAATGCAGATTAAGATTAACTTCCTCTGCCGTGACTCTATCCTTGCTGCTCCATTGCTGCTCGACCTTACATTGTTGAGCGATCTTGCAGCTCGTGCAGGCCGTTTCGGAATCCAGCGTTTCTTGAGTTTCTTCCTCAAGGCACCTATGCACGATTATACTAAGGGTGAAGAGCCTGTGAACCATCTCTACCAGCAGTACACGATGCTGAAGAATGCTATCCGTGAGATGGGTGGTTACGAGGCCGATGAGGAAATCGACTAATTAGGTTATTTCATTTAATACTACACCTTATTATATAAGGCATTAATTTATATCATGGCACACCTTTGGAATGTTAGAATATCTTTCCATAGGTGTGCCTTTTTGTTTATTTATATAGAAAGTAGACATGGATTCGGTAACGAGCTTTATTTATGGTATGAGCATGATGTTCTTCTCCATGATGGCTTTCCTGTTTTGGAGAAAAGGAAAGGAGATGCTCTTTCGGATGATTATGTGGCTCATGATCGTGGTCGACCTGCAGTTGGTAAAGGACATGGTTTTCTTTCTGATTTATGGTTTTGACAACGAGCATGCGTGGTATCTTACGTCTTCGTTGGATACGATGATTATTCCGTTCTACAGCTTTGTGTTGATGGACCTGGTGAAGCCGGGCTGGTTCAGATGGCTGAAAGCTTTAATGCTGGAATTGCCTTTCCTCTTGTTGCCGGTGTTCTATATTTTTACCCATAATATCATCTGGTTTTATGTGCTTTCTGTCTGGGGAGCCATTTATGGATGCTGAGCTGTTTCGTTATTAAAGTGGATTACGACAATATCTATATGGTAAGCTCTCTGATACTCTGGATGCTGATAGATTATTTTGTTTATAGGCATGAGTCAGTGATAGAAGAGTTGAGCGATATTGAAATTGTACCGTTAGAGCAGAACGAAGTTGATGTTTCGGGGATGGCTGCTGAGGTGCAGCGGTTGTTCGAGGAAGATTAAATCTATCTCAATCCGAAACTGAAATTGTCTGATGTGGCGCTGGCTGCTGGTACGAACCGTACTTATCTGAGTCGCTATTTTAACCGGCAGAATGGGTAGACGTTTTATGATTATGTGAATACTTATCGTATATAATATGCAGAGAAATTGTTGAAGTCAACGAACTATCCTTTGCCGGAAATCGCCATCAAATCGGGATTCAATTCTATTTCTACGTTTAGAAGAGTATTTTTTTTGCCTCTTTTGGTTGCTCTCCTAATAAATATAGAGTAAATGCATAAGTTGTTGGTGTATAGGTAGTTTATAAAAATCAGCGGCACACTGAAAAATGTCAAAAGACACTTTTTGTCTATTTGAAACTTATTTTTACTATTTTGAAACCATGGTTCTCGATTTTTTTCTATCTTTGCACCATAGAACTTTTTGAAGAGAATATAACTCTAGCATTTACCTTTTCTAGGAATTAAAAAAAATAAAGGTTGGCCAACCCGTTGAGGGCAAGCCAACCTTTCTCGTTATGTATGTTATTCTTTGTTTTTTTACTTTATTCCCGGTTCTCGTTTTCATTATTCCTTGTTGCTGCTTCCGAAGATGCGGAGCAAGTAGAGGAAGAGATTGATAAAATCGAGATACAGGGTCAAGGCTCCGATGAGTGCCAGTTTCTGTGCGCCCTCGCTCATGTCGTATTGTGTCTGGAGCATCTGCTTGATTTTCTGACTGTCCCAAGCGGTCAAGCCAACGAAGATGGCTACGCCGGCGTAACTCAAAATGTAATCAAATCCCGAACTCTTCAAGAACATGTTTACTATGGTAGCAATAATCAGACCAATCAGCGCCATGAAGAGTATTTTTCCTAAAGAGGTCAAATCCTTCTTGGTTGTGTAACCATAGAAAGCCATTGCTCCAAATGTGCCGGCTGTAATAAAAAATACCTTGGCAATACTGGTCATCGTATAAACTACGAATACGGATGAAAGCATGGCACCATTCAAAACCGAGTAGACGATGAAGAGTAGGGTGGCCGTAGTCAGGGAGAGTCTCTGTAGGGCACCAGTAATGATGAATACCAGGGCGAGCTCTGCGATAATCAGGCCAAAGAGCAAGCCGCGGCTTGTCATCAAGGTCATCAGCAGGGTAGGACTGCTAGCCACACCATAGGCAGTAACACCCGTAATCAGGAGAGCTAAGGTCATCCATGTATACACTTTGCGCATCAAAGCAGAGAAAACACCGCTTATACCTCGCTCTTTCTCATTAACAGCAAAGCCATTGCTCTGCTGGTTGTTCTGACTATTTATCAGATTGTACATTTCCTTTTCTGTCATAATTCTATTTTCTTTTGTTATTTATGGTCTATTGAATAATATAATAAGCGCAAAGATAATGCCAATTATTGAAACGAACGATAATCTCTGCGCTTTATTAACATTTATTCCGTAATTTTACGTCATTCATTCCTTTGTTTAAGGGCTATCTTCTTTACGGCTATCTGTTTTCCGCCTCGTGTTACCTCTACGGCTACAGTCCCATTTATTGGTGTGCGAAGCTGTTCTGTATCAGATTTTGCCTGTTTCTGAAGCGCCAGGACACCTGAGGCTCCGTATATTCTGATGATGTCGTTCTGTTTCAGCCCCTTTATCTGGATATGATAGTTGCCGCTAGGAACAATGGTGATGTCTGACTTCATGTCAGTCTCCTTGCGATTGAAACTGATCTGCCATTGCCATCTTAATCTCTTATCTTCTCTTTCTTCTACCAGTCTCATACGCTATTCGTTTTATTTCGAATGCAAAGATACGTCTTTTCCGTTTTCTACCTATGCGATTTGTGCGATTTGCGTGGATTCGGGAAATAAAGTGCGAAAAAATCATGGAATCATTCGGCAGAATATCTCCGAAGGATAAGAACATAACTCCGAAAGATAGCAAAATATCTCCGAAGGATAAGAAAATATCTCCGAAAGATAGCAGAATATCTCCGAAGGATAAACCAAGATGACAAATGTAGGTACTCCGATGACGAAGATATTGAAACTGGGTTGTGGCAACGAGGTGAAGGGTGAAGGGTATATTTTAAATCTTATATTATATTCTTTTTTAGGGTTTTTCCGATTTTTGACCCTAGGGTACCCCTTTAATTTTCCCTTGCCGCGCGTATATATAAAAAAGAGTTTTCAAACCTTCACCCTTCACCTTTTTATTTAACGTTTTATGTGTCAAATAGTTATAGGTGAAGGGTGGTGAAGGGTGTTTCTTGCTTTTTTATAAACATATTTTAAGAATCCACTCCGTTTTTACATATTTTAAGCGTTTATTTTCGATTCCGAAATGGGTATCTTTTTTAGAGAGTCCTCTTTTTTTTATGATTTCTTTCTGCAGAAACTCCTAAAATCCCAGCCTAATCGGTATCCCTGATGTATAATCCGTTAAAATATTATCAGCGAAATAAAGTTAATGGCTATGGGTAAGCGTAAACTTCTAAACGTGAATTAATGTGAAATCATTAGCAATTTTTCTTCAAGTTTCGTCTCACACGCCCTTTCAGAGCGTGTGGTGCAAACTTGCGAATGTTCAATCATTAACAATTATTATAGTATACGCTTGCGTATACGCCTAAGTGTGTGCATAGGCAAGCGCATATATACAATAATGTAAGCAGCTAAAATCTCTTGTATAAAGTCTTTATAGATGTTAAAAACTAACTGAAAAAGCAACTTTTTTGCGAAAAGATTTGGTGGAATGAAAAATAGTTAGTACTTTTGCACTCGCTTTTGAGAAATACACTTTCTCTTAGCAACAAAAGAAAGAGTTCTTTGAAAGATTTTACATAAACAGACAAGTAGTACAAGAAGCGGTTAACTTCTTAGAAATAAGAAAGTTGACTGGGTAAAAGAAACGAACCGTCAAGAAATTGACAAGTCAGGTTTACTAAGCTTCAATAAACGAAAAAGGATATTCGTCCTAAGTACAGACAACAAACACCGACTTTCTTCTTCGGAAGAAATGAAGTAAAAATGATATTTTACAATGGAGAGTTTGATCCTGGCTCAGGATGAACGCTAGCTACAGGCTTAACACATGCAAGTCGAGGGGAAACGATATTGGAAGCTTGCTTCCGATAGGCGTCGACCGGCGCACGGGTGAGTAACGCGTATCCAACCTGCCCACCACTTGGGGATAACCTTGCGAAAGTAAGACTAATACCCAATGACGTCTCTAGAAGACATCTGAAAGAGATTAAAGATTTATCGGTGATGGATGGGGATGCGTCTGATTAGCTTGTTGGCGGGGTAACGGCCCACCAAGGCGACGATCAGTAGGGGTTCTGAGAGGAAGGTCCCCCACATTGGAACTGAGACACGGTCCAAACTCCTACGGGAGGCAGCAGTGAGGAATATTGGTCAATGGACGAGAGTCTGAACCAGCCAAGTAGCGTGCAGGATGACGGCCCTATGGGTTGTAAACTGCTTTTATAAGGGAATAAAGTGAGTCTCGTGAGACTTTTTGCATGTACCTTATGAATAAGGACCGGCTAATTCCGTGCCAGCAGCCGCGGTAATACGGAAGGTCCGGGCGTTATCCGGATTTATTGGGTTTAAAGGGAGCGTAGGCCGGAGATTAAGCGTGTTGTGAAATGTAGACGCTCAACGTCTGAACTGCAGCGCGAACTGGTTTCCTTGAGTACGCACAAAGTGGGCGGAATTCGTGGTGTAGCGGTGAAATGCTTAGATATCACGAAGAACTCCGATTGCGAAGGCAGCTCACTGGAGCGCAACTGACGCTGAAGCTCGAAAGTGCGGGTATCGAACAGGATTAGATACCCTGGTAGTCCGCACGGTAAACGATGGATGCCCGCTGTTGGTCTGAACAGGTCAGCGGCCAAGCGAAAGCATTAAGCATCCCACCTGGGGAGTACGCCGGCAACGGTGAAACTCAAAGGAATTGACGGGGGCCCGCACAAGCGGAGGAACATGTGGTTTAATTCGATGATACGCGAGGAACCTTACCCGGGCTTGAATTGCAGAGGAAGGATTTGGAGACAATGACGCCCTTCGGGGCCTCTGTGAAGGTGCTGCATGGTTGTCGTCAGCTCGTGCCGTGAGGTGTCGGCTTAAGTGCCATAACGAGCGCAACCCCTCTCCTTAGTTGCCATCAGGTTAAGCTGGGCACTCTGGGGACACTGCCACCGTAAGGTGTGAGGAAGGTGGGGATGACGTCAAATCAGCACGGCCCTTACGTCCGGGGCTACACACGTGTTACAATGGCAGGTACAGAGAGACGGTCCCTTGCAAAATGGATCAAATCCTTAAAGCCTGTCTCAGTTCGGACTGGGGTCTGCAACCCGACCCCACGAAGCTGGATTCGCTAGTAATCGCGCATCAGCCATGGCGCGGTGAATACGTTCCCGGGCCTTGTACACACCGCCCGTCAAGCCATGAAAGCCGGGGGCGCCTAAAGTCCGTGACCGTAAGGAGCGGCCTAGGGCGAAACTGGTAATTGGGGCTAAGTCGTAACAAGGTAGCCGTACCGGAAGGTGCGGCTGGAACACCTCCTTTCTGGAGAGACGGATTTCCTATAGAAGATTTAGGAACAGGACTTAAAAGTTCGCTTCTCTTCTTGTACGCACCATCTGTTTAATCAAATACAGGAGACTGGGATTCCTTATACGTTATATATAGGGATGGCTCAAGCAAAATGGTTCAACTCCACAATCTCCACCATGCCTTTTAAGGCAAGAAGATCTTTGACATATTGACACAAGCAAAACTGTAAGTAATGAACTTTAGTTCAGACTAAAGTAAATCAAATCGCAAGATGAGATTTCACTTTGTTAGAATACAGCTGAAAGTATGAGCTACTTATTCGTTATTCGGAAACGAGTAACAAGAATACAGTCGTAAAGAAAGTAAGAAAGGGCGTATGGCGGATGCCTAGGCTCACGGAGGCGATGAAGGACGTGATAAGCTGCGATAAGCTTCGGGTAGGTGCAAATAACCCTTGATCCGGAGATTTCCGAATGGGACAACCTAGCCGTCTGAAGGACGGTTACTAGCACTTAAGTGTTAGAGCTAACGCAGGGAACTGAAACATCTTAGTACCTGCAGGAAGAGAAAATAAATGAATGATTCCCCCAGTAGTGGCGAGCGAACGGGGAACAGCCCAAACCGTTGACGTCGCAAGGCGCCAGCGGGGTTGTAGGACCGCAACATTGTATGCAAATCGTGAACAGAACACTTTGGAAAATGTGACCATAGACGGTGATAGTCCAGTATGTGAAGCGAAATGCAGCATAGCGGTATCCTGAGTAACGCGGGACACGAGGAATCCTGCGCGAATCTGCCGGGACCATCCGGTAAGGCTAAATACTCCCGTGAGACCGATAGCGAACGAGTACTGTGAAGGAAAGGTGAAAAGAACCCCGAGCAGGGGAGTGAAATAGTTCCTGAAACCATACGCCTACAAGCGGTCGGAGCATCTTACGATGTGACGGCGTGCCTTTTGCATAATGATCCTACGAGTTACCGTCACTGGCGAGGTTGAGTGTCATGAGACACGTAGCCGCAGTGAAAGCGAGCCTGAATAGGGCGCATAGTCAGTGGGGGTAGACGCGAAACCAAGTGATCTACACTTGGCCAGGATGAAGTCCCGGTAACACGGGATGGAGGTCCGCACCAATAAGCGTTGAAAAGCTTCTGGATGAGCCGAGTGTAGGAGTGAAAGGCCAATCAAACTTGGAGATAGCTCGTACTCCCCGAAAGGCATTTAGGTGCCGCGTCGGATGGTCACCGTGAGAGGTAGAGCGACCGATAGGACAAGAGGGCTTCACCGCCTATCGAGTCCTGACGAACTCCGAATGCTCACGGTTTGCAGTCCGGCAGTAAGGGGGCGGGTGCTAAGGTCCGTCCCCGAGAGGAGAAGAATCCAGACCGCCGTCTAAGGTCCCGGAGTTCTGCCTGAGTTAGTCTAACGAAGTCTGGTCCCTATGACAGCTAGGATGTTGGCTTGGAAGCAGCCATTCATTCAAAGAGTGCGTAACAGCTCACTAGTCGAGGGTCCGGGCATGGATAATAATCGGGTATAAGGCAGACACCGAAGGCGCGGGATAGCATTTAAGAAAGTATCGGTAGGGGAGCATACTCACAGCGTCGAATGGTGTACGTAAGTTATCCTGGAGCGGTGAGTAAAGCAAATGTAGGAATAAGTAACGATAAGGAGGGTTAGATTCCCTCCCGCTGTAAGACCAAGGTTTCCCGGGCAATGCCAATCAGCCCGGGGTCAGTCGGGTCCTAAGTCTAAGCCGAACGGCGATGGCGATGGCAGAGACGGTTAATATTCCGTCACTGCCGCATGGGGCGACGTGGAGACGGAGCAGTGAAACCACCGCGGGGCGACGGAAGTCCCCGTTGAAGAGTGTAGGTGTTGAGGATGGCAGGCAAATCCACCGTCCGAGCTGAACTTGATAGTATGGAGTCTTCTTCGGAAGAATCCAATAGTGTGGGTAATCATACTCCCGAGAAAATCCGCTAAGCTTAACCCATGCGGCACCCGTACCGCAAACGGACACACGTGGTCGGGTAGAACATACTAAGGCGTTGAGAGATTCATGGTTAAGGAACTAGGCAAATTGACCCTGTAACTTCGGGATAAAGGGTCCTCGTGATGAGCGAGGCGCAGAGAATAGGTCCAGGCAACTGTTTAACAAAAACACAGGGCTGTGCAAACTCGAAAGATGACGTATACAGCCTGACACCTGCCCGGTGCCGGAAGGTTAAGAGGAGATGTCACTCGCAAGAGGAAGCATTGAATTGAAGCCCCGGTAAACGGCGGCCGTAACTATAACGGTCCTAAGGTAGCGAAATTCCTTGTCGGGTAAGTTCCGACCTGCACGAATGGTGTAATGATCCGGACGCTGTCTCAACCATGAGCTCAGTGAAATTGTAGTATCGGTGAAGATGCCGATTACCCGCGATGGGACGAAAAGACCCCGTGAACCTTTACTACAGCTTAGCATTGACCTTGGTCATCCGATGTGTAGGATAGGCCGGAGGCTTTGAAGCGGGAGCGCCAGCTTTCGTGGAGCCATCCTTGAAATACGGCCCTTTGGCTGTCTGAGGTCTAACGCGTGATACGCGGACACTGCTTGGTGGGTAGTTTGACTGGGGTGGTCGCCTCCAAAAGCGTAACGGAGGCTTCCAAAGGTGCCCTCGGGTCGATTGGTAACCGACCTCAAAGAGTGCAATGGCATAAGGGCGCTTGACTGGGAGGCAGACATGCCGAGCAGGCAGGAAACTGGGGCATAGTGATCCGGCGGATGTGTATGGAAACTCCGTCGCTCAAAGGATAAAAGGTACTCCGGGGATAACAGGCTGATCCCCCCCAAGAGCTCATATCGACGGGGTGGTTTGGCACCTCGATGTCGGCTCGTCACATCCTGGGGCTGGAGAAGGTCCCAAGGGTTGGGCTGTTCGCCCATTAAAGTGGCACGCGAGCTGGGTTCAGAACGTCGTGAGACAGTTCGGTCTCTATCTATCGTGGGCGTGGGAGTTTTGAGTGGTGCCGTCACTAGTACGAGAGGACCGTGATGGACAGACCTCCGGTTTACCAGTTGTGCCGCCAGGCGCACCGCTGGGTATCTGAGTCTGGATTGGATAAGCGCTGAAAGCATCTAAGTGCGAAGCCAGCCGCAAGATGAGAACTCCATTGAGGGTCGTCAGAGACGATGACGTTGATAGGATGCAGGTGTAAAGACAGCGATGTCAAAGCCGAGCATTACTAATTGCCCGAACACTTTCTTTAGAAAGTTCATAGTTTCAACTGTATTTTCAGTTCATTATCTTGTTTTGCTTGTGTGCAAATACGTCATAACCCATTATCAGGTGGTTATTGCGGTGAGGTCCCACCTCTTCCCATTCCGAACAGAGAAGTTAAGCTCACTTGCGCCGATGGTACTGCAATGCAATGCGGGAGAGTAGGTAGCCGCCTCCTTTTATCAAGAGCCTCAGATTTCGAAAGATTTCTGAGGCTTTTTTGTTTTCCCACAGATTTCACAGATGCTCACAGATTTTAGACCTGTTCGGTCTGGAATTTCGCAGATTTTTATTATCTTTGCAGCATGAATAGGAAAAGAATTAAAAAGAAGTTTGCTAGTTTAGGTCAGCGTATGCTACGGATGCCTCGTACCCGAGGATTCGGAGTACAATCACCTACAGCCTATTCTTTCCTGCGCAAGGTGGTTAACGAAAAGGGATTTCTCAGAATCTATTGTCAGACTCATTCTGAAATCTCCTCCTCCTATCCCCAAGATGCCTCCAAACAGAAACGTCTTCTCTTCCGCATCAGAACTGTTTATCCTAATGTAGTAGAACTCTCTGCATCTTCCCTGCTAAAGAGAGAGGATTTCCAGCAGTTTCTCTGGAATGTGTCTGATGATACGGTTTTAGTAGTTACAGACATCAATCTCGATGCAGAATATGGGAAAGTATGGCTCCGACTTGTAACAGATAATCGTACGATTTTGACCTTTAATTTGGTTGATTGCGGTATAGTTTTCTTCGATAAAACCAAATATAAGCAGAATTTTAATGTAAATTATTGATTTGTGCGTAAATTTGTTCCATAAATATTTGGAATTTAAAATAAAAGTATTACTTTTGCAGCCAAAATAATAGAAACGTTAAATTATAGAGCTATGTATTGGACACTTGAATTGGCTTCAAAGCTTGAAGATGCACCATGGCCTGCAACAAAAGAAGAGTTGATTGACTATGCAACTCGCTCTGGTGCGCCTCTAGAAGTTCTAGAGAATTTGCAGGAGATAGAAGACGAAGGCGATGTTTACGAAAGCATCGAAGACATCTGGCCAGATTATCCTTCAAAGGATGACTTCTTGTGGAATGATGACGAGTACTAATCGTTCATCGATTACGATTATCAGTATAAGATAATGGAAATGAGCCATATAGGTGATTTCTCATGAAATTCCTATATGGCTTTTTGCCGTCTTTTACCGCCAATTTTACCGTTCTAATGGCCTTATTTTACATAATTAAATGATCAATAATCGGTATATCCTGAAATTCTTTCTTTTCTGATCGGTTAATTTCATCTTTTCTTCTCTTATTATTCTCCTTACTTCATACTAAAATCATCTGAAGTTTATAAAAAAGGAGTGATATGATAAACTTTTCTACTATCTTCGCGTACATAGTGCCATAATTAATAAAAAGGTATTTTAATATGGGAAGAATTTCAAGACTTTATCCGAAAGGACGATTGAGACTGCGTATACCAAAGATGGTGCAGTCTGGTAAAAAGTATCCATTGTATATAGAATACAATTGGCATGCTGATTCTATTCGTAAATCAACTGGTATAAGTGTGTCAGTAAAGGAATGGAATGAGAAAGGCTATTGCGGTATTGGTGAAATACGTGCCACGACTGATATTGACTATAAGTATTATAATCATGCTCTTCATAAGCGTATCGAAGACATAGATGTGAAGATACATAAGTATTATGAAATGCATCAACATATTACTTGTGATGTGATTCGATCTTTTCTCGAAGACAATGACAATGCTTTGCGACCTGATGAAGGAAAAGACTTCATAGAGTTTGCTAAAGAGTTGATGGAAAAACGTTATGAGAAAGGTAAGATAGGTTTCAGTACTTGCAAGAATGGTATTTCATATCTCAATCAGTTTGAGGAATACCTGTTGCTTGAACACAAAGGTACATATGGTGAGCATAAGGAATTCATTTATGTCTCAGATATTAGTGAAGACTTATTGCTTGACTTCCGTAAGTATCGACTCTTGGCAAAAAAGAAAGCAACAACAGTCAACAAGACTCTATGTCCGATTCTTCAGGCGTGTGAATATGCTTGTCAGTTAGGTTATATCTCTCATCAGCTTAATGTATCTCTCCAGGACTTGTATATGAAAGAAGAGGACCGGCTTGATGAAGAAGAGAGGAATATCAAGTATCTCACTGAAGAGAGACTTGCTGAGTTAGTTTCCGTTTATAATACCATCGAACAGCCTCGACGAAAAGAGTTTTTGGAGATGTGGCTGTTTGCCTTCCATGCTTGCGGTATGCGAATGGTTGATGTGATGACGCTCCGATGGAAAGACATTGATTTCAACAAGAATTTCATCAGTAAAATACAAGTCAAGACGAGAAACCGAAACACCATACCTTTGAGTGAACCACTCATTCGTATTCTTGAAAAATGGAAGGGTAGAAACAAAGTCTTTGTTTTTGATCTATTGCCAGAGAACTTCGATATAAATGACCATGAGGCGATATACCGTCGTAGAAATTCCTGGAATAATACCATCAATACTTCGCTTCGCTGTATATCTCATGATTTAAAATGGAATCAAGACTTGACTTTCCATGTATCAAGACACACCTGGGCAGTTTTAGCGCTTGCACACGGAGCTGAAATCAGTGAGATAAGCAGATTGTTAGGTCACGCTTCAACAGGCGTCACAGAGCGAGTTTATGCAGAATTCTTGCCAGACAACCTTGCGACTGTAGTAAGCAAACTTGGCTTCTGCTTCATTCCTGATATGAATGCCAAACAAAAGAAGGTGGTATCACGCTAAACAGAGTGATACCACCTTCGATCAAATTTGTAGCCTTTATAGTCGAAACTATCAGAATATCTTGTAGTCCTTGCCAGTAAGATTAGAAATTGGCTTGAATAAACGCAATAGAATGAGCCCTATCACGATAAATGCTATTCTGACTATTACTGAACCGCCCATAGTAAAACCGTGCCATACGAGGAAAATGGGTGAGCACATGAGGGCTACGATGATTAGGCACATTAGAGCTGCTAGAAATGTTTTTGGTCCCATACGTCAATAATCTAATGGAGCTATGAAATGATCATCAGGCAGGTCGTGAAAATACTTGCCATCTGCATCATTAGTCACATATGTTTCGTTTTCTGGATCTTCTGTAGCGAAATAGATTTCCAAATCCTTGAAACGATTTTTGAGAAGAACGCGGAAGTCAGTAATCAATGCGAGTTCTTCCGCTTCTATATAGAGAAAGCCTTCTGAAAGTTCGCATTTCTTGATATTACCACAGAGATTGCAAGTCCCATAGTCCACACCAAGAGCTAAGATGATGTTTCCTTCCCAATCATCGGCCTCGTCTTCTTCCATAGCAGGGCGTTCTTTCTGTATGAAAGTCTGATAGAGGTCATATATCTCTTGCAACTCTTCTTGTTTTCCCACAATGTGGTAGCGTACTTTTATATTATGCATTTGGGATGCAAAGATAGCTAAATCTGATTCCATGTCTTGTCAATCGATTTCACTACTGTCCAATAAAAAAGGGCAATTCGATCTTTGAAACAGTTGAATTATAGTCTTTTATGCAGTATTTTGCAATGAAACGGACTTGATTTTGTACAATAGTTCGTTAATAATTCAATAATGTGCTAAGCAGCTATACGCTGTAAGCACGAGAGATCTTTGAAAATCTTGCTAATTAAAGTTCGGTTCGGGATGTACCCGCATGCTTTAAAAATTCGTTTCACCAGATAAATGTTGGTCATCAGTGACTTGAATGAAGACATAGAATATTCCATTCCCATCTCCTTCATAGTTACCTTGGCAACATTTAGTGATGTGAACGAAGCATTGAAAGCAAAATCGAGTTTCCACTTATCGCGAGCCTGGCAGTCCATAAGACCAGTATAGCCTTTGGCGTCACGAAAGTAATTATGTAAAGCTTCTCATAATTACTTTTATGACAAGAATATCATTATGTCAAGTTAGACAGATTTGACCTGTGAAAAATTGTTGATTATATGAATTTTACAGCAAAAACTTATCATAAATACTTCTCATAACGTTATATTACAGTATAGGGCATAAGCCCCAAAACTAAATATTATATATTATGCAAGAAGTAAAGATTCAAGTCCTAATGGATCGATGCATCAAGTACTTTGAAGACCATTGTTACACAGAGAATAGAATATCTGTGTATAAATGTCTATGGCGTAAAGGCATCGTCCACTACATGTCGGCTCACGACATTGAGAATTATTCCCCTTCTATTGGTGAAGAGTTCCTGTCAACCTGTCATCATTATGGTGAGATTCGTCACCAGGAGCGTGAAATGATTCGCAGTATTCAAGTCCTTGACGATATGCTTTCGTTAGGGCTTATACGTAAGCGTTGTTTCACTCCTGTTTTCCATACCCTCGATGGGAAGATTGGCATGGAGATGGAAAAACTCATCATCCATCTTACTTCTCTTCGTAGAAGTCTGGTGACTATAAATGACTATCGTTTGTATCTAAGCGAGTTCTTAACTCATCTCAATCTCAGTGGTGTCAACAGTGTGTCCGAGATTGCGGATAAACACATCTTGTCGTTTGTCTCGTCCCATCCGACCAACAAGGTAAACATAGTTTCTGCCCTGCGTGTCCTCTTTCGTTTCTGGAAAGCGGAGCATATTGTAGATGGAAGGTTTGATGGTCTGTTTGACACATATAAGCTGCGCAAGAAAGAGCGTATTCCTTCGTTTTACACAGCAGCAGAGGTAAATATAGTAGAGAACTCCGTGAATAGAAGCAGCGGCGTTGGCAAGAGAAACTATGCAATGTTATTACTTGCATCACGTTTGGGGTTGCGAGCTTCGGACATAGCCAACCTACAGTTCTCTAATATAGACTGGGACAACAATGTACTAACCCTTGTGATGCATAAGACCGGAAAGGTCATAGAGTTGCCATTGCTTGCGGATGTTGGTAATGCCATCATAGATTACTTGCAGCATGGAAGACCTCAGACAGTTTCACAGAATGTATTTCTTTCTTGCAAGGCACCTTATGTGCCAGCAACCAAAAGTATGGTATGCTCTGCAATAAACAACATCATCTGTAAATCCGGAATAGATGTATCGGCCAAGCATCATGGTCCACATTCTCTACGTCATTCTCTTGCAAGCGTCATGCTTGAGAAAGGCACGACGTTACCTGTCATATCCGAATCGCTAGGGCATCGCAGTACGGAAACAACTCTCACTTATCTTAAGATTGACATAAAGTCTTTGATAGAGTGTGCCATTCCTGTACCGCCAGTTCCAGATGCCTTTTACAAACAGAGAGGAGGTGCGTTCTATGGCTGAGCAATTTAAATATTCCAGCGTGTTAGCCTCATATATGAATCATCTTCTTGACATTAAAATATCTGCAGGAATCAGTGCGTTGCGTACCAGATGGATATTGAAAGAGATTGACGACTTTGCCAATGCAGAGTGCCTAAAGGATCCTCATATCAAAGAGGTGTTCTTCAAAAAGTGGAGAGCTACACGTGTGGCGGACTGTGACAGAACTTTATATTCCAAATGTTCCGTATGGTGTCAATTGACAAGACTGATGTGCAGGTGTGGCTGTGTATGCTTCATTCCACGAATGCCCAAGCAACCGAAGTCTGATTTTACTCCGTATATATTCACAAAGGAGCAGATTGGCGCAATCTTTTCTGCAGCGGACGAATATAGACTATATGACATACGCATGGGTACAGCTCTCATAGCCATGCCAGCTCTTCTTCGTTTACTATATAGTACAGGAATGCGTATATCTGAGGCTCTTTCCATCCGCAACAAACATGTTCATCTGGATGAAGGTTACATTCGCTTAGATAAAACCAAGAACGGAAGTGAAAGGATCGTACCTTTATGTGAGTCGATGAAGACGGTACTTACATCTTATATGGAGTATAGAAACAATATGCCCATCAAAGACATAGCTGCAGGAAATGGTTTTTTGTTTGTAAAATCGGACGGGACTAGCATCAAGGCTAATAGTGTATATCAGCATCTGCGCAAATTGCTGGACACATGCGGAATTCCCCATAAGGGGAATCATCATGGACCACGCGTTCACGACCTGCGACATACGAATGCAGTACATGCTCTTGTACAGATGGGGCACAAAGGAATGGACTTGTATGCCAGTTTGCCAATTCTCTCAACATGCCTGGGACATCACTCGCTGAAAGCGACAGAGCAGTATGTTCGCCTCACATGCAACATGTATCCAGAATTGGAAGAGCAATGTTCTGAAATCAACGCTTTTGTCTATCCAAAGATATGTAAAGCCTATGACTACGACGACTGACTTTGCCAAACATTTAAGCCGCTTTCTGGTAGAATACCTGCCTCATGAGCGTAATGTAAGCCCTAACACCATATCCTCCTATAGAGATGCATTTGTACAATTTATTGACTTCATGAAAGATATTAAAGGAATCACAGTTGAAAAATTGCAATTGAAACATCTCACGAGAGTAAGTGTAACCGAGTATCTCGAATGGCTACTTAACAAGCGAAAATGCTCTGCAGCGACACGTAACTATCGGCTTGCTGCCATTCATTCTTTTTGTCATTACTTGCAATATAGCGTCATAGAAATGATAGAAGAATGGCAAAAGATCCTAACTATTAAAGCCATAAAAACATCAGGGACAACACTTAACTACCTGACAATAGAAGGTATCAAGTTGTTGCTGGCTCAGCCTGATACATCAACTTGGAGAGGCCGAAGAAATCTCGCTTTACTCTCACTAATGTATGATACGGGAGCAAGAGTCTCTGAAATAGCAGATCTTACTGTGGATAGTGTGCGCATAACCCATGAGCCATATACCATACGTCTGTTCGGAAAAGGACGCAAAGCACGAATAGTACCGCTTGTAAAGGAACAGGTGTCAATTCTATGTGAATATATGGAAGAGAATCATCTTAACGATTGCAACAAAGCTGCGTCTCCACTTTTCTATAATGGCAGAAATGAAAAGCTAACGCGTGAGGGTATCACATACATTCTTTGTACTTATGCAAACATGGCAAGGAAGGTGTCTCCAGAACTTATTCCGCAAAGGATTAGTTGTCACTCTATACGTCATAGTCGAGCTATGCATCTTCTACAGGCTGGAGTCAACCTTATTTATATTAGAGATTTGCTAGGACATGTCTCTATTCAAACAACGGACATTTATGCTCGTGCAGACTCTAAAGCAAAACGTGAGGCGTTCGAAAAGGCGTATACAGATCTCACACCTAACCGAGAGGCTGATAAATCTTGGGAAAACAATAAAAATCTCAGAGATTGGCTCAGAGGTCTGAAGAAATAGTTATCATTATGAGAAGTCGAACGGAGAAGCATTCTCCTAAAGTTCTGATCTTCAATAATACTTTTCCATTCACTTCTCATAATGTTATTCTTGTCATAAAAGCAAAATTCAATCTGGAACCTGGTTCTATAATAAAGAAGTACCTCTTCACCCGAAAGTGAGGTGTCTGTAGAGAAGAATAGTTTCTTCTTGCCATTCGGCATCTGCCAGATGACAAGTCTAACTTTACACCGGAGTGCCTTGGAATAGGCTATCAAAGTATAAGCTGTTCCTTCTATATCTTTCATCTCCATCTTCTCCATTCGAGTGAGGTCAAGATTCTTCATATCAATCTTGCCATCCTTGGTCTTTGGGCGACCACGTTTTCCAGTACGTGGACCAGCATAGACATAAAAGAGACAAGCATTGTCACGAAAGCGGCTTATCATAGAGAACCCTTCTTTCTTTATCCCATTAACAAATGTACTTGTAGAGAAGTAAGCATCTGCAACTATGAGGGTTGAGAGTTTGAGAAGTTCCTTGCGATAACGCTTAATGACGCCGATATAGAAATCTACCATAGTCTTGTTTCTAAGACTCAGTTCTTTATTACTTAGCGACTGGTGTGCTTTTAACATCATGCAGTCTTTGGCATCAATATCAATGAGGCCAATACCCATGATTTCGAGACCATGTTTAACAGACTGTGCACATCCCGACCAAAAACGACCGATATGTGGAGTCTTCTTGCCAGCTTTACTGATGTAGCTGGGATCAATGGCAATAGCCCATCTTCCCTGTTTACCCAAGAAGCGCTTGGCAAGTGAGACATTAAGTTTGAGCCAATCAATTCACTTCGACTTTTTCAAGCCGAATGCGTTGCGATAGGTTTGCTCAACATGCAAGCCATACCTCCCCATTTGGGTGAAATTTATCTTTCTTGGTATTACCATGAACAAAATTATCACCTCGATGAGTATTTTCTCGAAACTTTTTGTTATCTTTGCAGCTGAATCTTCAACTGCATCTTTAAAGATATCCATATATTGGTCAAGTCCTGTATTCATGTAATATTGTATTTGTCGTGATCTACAAAGTTACTGAAAATCAGCGACTTGACCAACTTTTTACAGTTAAGTTTTCATAAGCATTTCTTAATATAAGTTATTGATTTACAGACGATTAAATATTAATTTAACGCAGTATTGATTAATAAAGAATATACTACCGCTGATATATGCGCAACAAATTGTGACGCTTGTGATTCATTTCCCTTGAAATCCTTAACAAATACAGCTAAGGTATAGCAGACCTTATTAGGCAGACATATATAGGCTACATCATTCTGAGCTGCAAGAATACCATTTTCATTGACATCACCAGAACCTGTCTTATGTGCTATTACAACCCCTTCTTTATCAAGAAGTGGAGCTACTATCCTATCTATACCTGTTTTACATTCTTTCAATGCATTCTTAATGAAATCTTGTTTCTCATTACTGATAAGACTTTCTGTAAACAAACGATTCATCAACATTGCAGCACCAAGAGGAGATGTGTAATTAGAGTAAGCTTTGTCATGGTCAGCGGACATTTCCTCTTCTGTATAAGCTATCTGAAAACTCGAACGTGGTATGAGTTTCGCTATAAAACTGTCTGTTTGTGCAGTATTGAGCATATTCTTAAACATGATATTGCTTGCATTATTGTCGCTCTGGGAAAGAGTATAGCGCAACAGATCTCTTACTGTCAACGATATAACTGGTGCTGAATAATCTTTCATAATAGGGCTCCATGTCTTTGAATCAAGTTTTTCCCTATTTATCTTTACCAAGGTATCAAGGGAAAGGCCTTTTTTGTCAAAATCATTGCAAAGAGCTAATGCCTGATGAACCTTAAATACACTCATCATAGGATAAATGCTTTTATTATTAACACTAACCGTATCTGTGTTATTAATAATAACCGCCACACCAATTTCACCAGGACAAGCCGAGACAATCTGAGAAATGCTATCAGTCAAAACATCTGTTAATGGAGGATTCGCGCTACCTTTTGTAGCTGATTTATGGGACAATGAGAACACCAAGATGAAGATGCAAACTAAAGCTATACACAAAACTACGATTTGCTTTTTTCTGTTTTTTTCATATTCCTTAATTCCGCAACACTATAGTTTGACATTATTTATAAGTGCCTGAGCAACAAAAAGTTGCCCAGGATTTTGCCATGTCAGAATTTTCACTTACCTTAGTGTTGCGAAAAGAAGACAAGCAAAACTCTAATATGACATGGCAAAGATACAAATAAAATCTGAGAAACTCACTCCTTTTGGGGGAATTTTTTCGATTATGGAGCAATTTGATGCTCTTTTAGCTCAAACCATAGATTCCACCTTGGGATTGAGATGCACTATGTTTGGTTATCAATATAGCGAGATTCTACGCTCTCTGATGTGCGTATATCTTTGTGGTGGCTCATGTATTGAGGATGTTACAACTCACCTGATGAAACATTTGTCTCTTCATCCAACTCTTCGCACTTGCAGCGCAGACACCATATTACGTGCTATCGAAGAACTGACTTTTAAGAGCATCACCTATAAGTCTGCTTCTGGCAAATCCTATGATTTCAATACTGCAGACAAGATGAACTGCTTACTGGTCAATGCCCTGCTTGCTACTGGTCAATTGAAATCCGGTCAAGAGTATGATTTTGACTTTGACCATCAGTTCATTGAAACAGAGAAGTATGATGCAAAACCAACCTACAAGAAGTTCTTGGGCTATAGTCCAGGTGTAGCTGTCATTAACGACATGATTGTTGGTATTGAAAATAGAGACGGCAACACAAACGTGCGCTTCAACCAAAAAGAAACTTTGGAAAGAATCTTCAAGCGATTGGAGGCTTCGGAAATATATATTTCTCGTGCCCGCATGGATTGCGGCTCATGTTCGGAGGAAATCGTAGATATGGTAGAGGCTCATTGCAGGCATTTTTATATTCGTGCCAACAGATGCTCTTCTTTCTACGATTCCATGTTTGCCTTAACTGGATGGAAAACTGTTGAAATCAACGGTATTGAGTTTGAGTTGAATTCTATCCTTGTTGAGAAATGGAAAGGAAAACCGTATCGTCTTGTCATACAGAGACAAAGGCGAATAGATGGAGACCTTGACATTTGGGAAGGCGAATATACCTACAGATGTATACTGACTAACGATTACAAGTCGAGTGCAAGAGACATCGTGGAATTCTACAATCTTCGTGGTGGCAAGGAACGCATCTTCGATGACATGAACAATGACTTTGGCTGGAATCGATTGCCAAAATCGTTCATGGCACAGAATACTGTATTCCTGCTTATGACAGCTCTCATCAGAAACTTCTACAAAGCTATTATGCAGAGATTGAAAACCCATGAATTTGGATTGCGTGCCACCAGCAGAATCAAGACCTTTGTTTTCAAGTTCATCTCTGTTCCTGCGAAATGGATTAAGACATCACGTAGGCATGTATTGAACATTTACTCAGACAACAATGCTTATGCCAACCTGTTCAAGACAGACTTTGGTTAAAGACCATGCTTTTCTGGTTAAACCAGCGTATTACCTCAAGTCGCTTTATGGGGTAAGGGGATTTTGTGTCTGCGACATTTCTGTTGTGCAAGAAATATGTACAATAAAATGAATTTTGTCGCTTTGCAAGCAAAATCCCACTAAAACCTATAGGTTGCGGATTTGAGGTAAAGAAGGTTACACAAAAGAACAAATAGCGAAACTTATGTTTATAAATGGTCGTCATCGTAAGACTTCTGACTATTCTCTATATTGGCGAGCCGGAAACTCCATTGTCGTGCAGGTCTTGTCCGCAGTCTTTACTGCAATAATCAAGCAGTATCCAGATTCATTCGGAGAATTTGCCTGTATGTCTCTTAAAGAGTGAAAAACTGCCACGAAAAAAGAGTATCAACGTCGATATTATGCCAGTCATAAGGAAGAACTACAATGCAAGAGCCGTGAGTACCACAGACAGCTAAGAGTGAATAAAAATAAGTGATTGTGGAAAATATTTGCAAAGTTTTCTACATAAAAAAAGTTAATTAAATCGGCGGGGTGTTACACATATCGCTGATTTTTTGTATTTTTGCACCATTAAAGAAAGAAAACGATATGGCAGAAATAGCAAACCGTATATACGAGACAAGTGAAGGGCAGATTCTCTTCATCTCAGACTTCTCTGACATCAATGATAATGAGAAGGTGGTAAGTCGTGCACTTTCTGTAGAAGAAAAAAAGGGAAATATAGTTCGATTAGCTAATGGGGTTTATCTTCGCCCTAAGAATACCCGATTTGGGATAGTCTATCCATCTATAGATGAAATGGTGATGGCTATAGCCCAGCGAGATAAGGTACAAATACAACCTTCAGGAGTTACAGCGCTCAACAAACTTGGACTCTCAACACAGGTGCCTACCAAATATACTTATCTGACCTCGGGAAGTGGAAGAGTCTTGACTCTTGGTAATCGAACTATAGTGTTGAAAAGAAGTGTTCCTAAGAACTTTGCTTTTCAGACAGTGTTGGCAGCGCTTCTTGTTCAAGCTCTTAGAACATTAGGACAAAAGAATGTAGGTAATCAAGAACTCTCTACCATTAGAAAATTGGTCAATGAAGAGGAACATAAAGACTTGTTTGTACAAGATCTTACTCTCATGCCAGTATGGATGAGAAAGCTGATAACTGATATAATAGATAAAAACGAGCATTATGACACTTTGGTTAAATCACACAATAGATGAACGAATAGCAATGTTGCAACGTGCGGAAGAGAAGTTTCGTATTAATCAGGTTGCAATTGAAAAGGACTGGTGGGTAACTGTGGTGCTCAACGCTCTTTTCAAATGTTCATGTGCAGATCAACTCATCTTTAAGGGAGGTACAAGTCTCAGTAAAGGATGGAATTTGATAGAAAGATTCAGTGAGGATATAGACTTATCTGTAAACCATGAATTCTTCGGTATAGAGAAGACGACAAAGAATCAGCGTGAAAAACTTCGCAAGAAGGCACGTAGGTATTTTCTTGATACAGTTTCTGCAGAGTTGGATGAAAATCTAAAGAAACTTGGTGTGGAAGGATACCATATAGAAAATGTAGTAGAGGAAATTGATGAGGATGGTAAGGCAAGTCCTGTTGCAAGTGATAAGGATCCATTTGTCATTCTCGTTCATTATGAGTCTATGCTTGGTCATACGATAGAGTATATTCCGCCAAGAGTAAAGATAGAGATTAGTTGCTTGTCTATGAACGAGCCTACGGAAGACCGTTTGATTTCATCATATATTGAGCAGACTTTCCCTGGAGAAGATGAGGCGGCTACAGCTACTATAAGGACAGTTGTGCCTACACGAACATTCCTGGAGAAGGCATTCTTGCTATGTGAGGAGTTTCAGAAACAGTCTCCTCGTTATGTCCGAATGTCTAGGCATCTTTATGATTTAGAACGCTTGATGGATACAGAATTTGGCAAACAAGCCCTGCAGGATATGGACTTGTATGAGCGTATTGTTAAGCATCGTTCCATATACTATGCTGTAGGTTATGTAGATTATTCTAAGTTGATGCCGAGTGAGATTGATTTCGTTCCTAGGCAAGAGTTGATGAAGGATTGGGAGGGTGATTATGCAGAGATGTGTAACCACTTTATCTATGGTCAGACTTTATCTTTCGAAAAACTTTTAGAGCGAATCAAGGAGTTGCAAGATAGGTTTAGAAAAGCCTTTTAGCGACTTTTACTCCTTAATAAAATGTTCAATATAAAAGTTGGAAGACTATAAGTGCTTGGTATTCAGCCCTAATATTCCTCTGGAATGATGACGAGTATTAATCTCGATGATAGGGCTGCTCTCTTATAAGAGGGTAGCCTTTTTCATCTTTTGTTTCTTGCTTATATATAATAATGTGTAAGAAATTCCGTTATCTTATTGTGTTGAAAAGATTTATCATTATATGGATTCTGCTAGTGGGGGTGCTCGAAATGAGGGCACAGTATGATCCTTCCTTCAGTCATTATTTTGACCTGGAACCATCATTCAATCCTGCTGCTGTGGGTAAGCAGTCGAAACTTAATGTTGCGGCGGCCTACGCACTTGATATGGCTGGATTCGAACATAACCCCCGTACCTTTCAGGTGGCGGCTGACATGCCTTTCTTCTTGCTCAATCACCGGCATGGAGTAGGCTTATCGTTACAGAATGACCAGATTGGTCTTTTTACTCATCAGCGGCTGGCTTTACAATATGCTTTGCAGAATAAACTCCTGGGTGGAACGCTGAGCGTGGGTGTACAAGGAGGTATGCTGAGTGAGAAGTTTGATGGAAGCAAGGTGGATTTGGGAGAAAGTGGTGACCCTGCCTTTTCTACTTCAGACGTAAATGGAAGCGGAATGGATTTGAGTCTGGGTCTGTATTATCAGCATAAGGCCTGGTATGTAGGACTTTCTGCCCAGCATCTTACATCGCCTACGATAAATCTAGGTGAGACCAACGAATTGAAAATAGATGCCACATATTATTTGACAGGTGGATACAATATTCGACTGAGAAATCCGTTCTTAACAATAAAGCCGTCTGTTCTTGTTACAACAGATGGTACCACATGGCGAGGCGACCTGACAGGAAGATTGGTTTACCAATATGAAAAACGGATGTTGTATGGTGGAGTAACCTATAGTCCGGACAGATCGGTAACCGTGCTGGTAGGCGGTAGTTTCCATGGGGTAGTGCTTGGTTACAGTTACGAGGCATACACCTCTAAACTCAGTGCCGGAAATGGCAGTCATGAACTCTTTGTAGGGTATCAGACCGATATCAACCTGACCAAGAAAGGCAGAAAACGTCATCAGAGCGTCAGAATATTATAATGTAAATAGAAATAAGAACATAGTAGAATCATAAAACAATGAAGAAAAGTATATTGCTCCTTAGTGCATTCGCTATATTGCTCACCTTGAGCGGCTGCTTCGGTGCCAAGCAAGCTTCTGTTGCAGGCAGAGGTGGCGAGGTGGTTGGCGTGAGCGGTAGAAGCTTTGTAGAGCCAGCCCCTTATGGTATGGTAAAGATAAACCGTGGCTTCCTGAAAATGGGAATGGAGACCCAAGACTCACTCTGGGGAATGAAAACACCACGCAAGGATGTGTCGGTGGATGGATTCTGGATGGATGATACCGAAATCACCAATTCAGAATATAAGCAGTTTGTGGCTTATGTGCGCGATTCTATTCTTCGTACCCGTCTGGCTGATCCTGCTTATGGAGGCGACGAGACTTACATGATTACTGAAGATAAGAATGGCGATCCGGTTACACCTCATGTAAACTGGAAGAAAGCGCTGCCTAAGAAACCTAATGAGGATGAGCAGAGAGCTTTTGAAAGTTTGTATGAAACCAATCCGGTTACAGGAGAAAAACTCATCGACTGGCGCCAGCTCAACTATAAATACGAAATCTATGATTATACAGCTGCGGCTCAGCGTAAGTTCCGTCTGAATCCCCAGGAACGTACCTTCAACACCGATGTGAAGATAAATCCGGACGAGGTGGTGATGATTTCAAAAGATACCGCTTATTATGATGATGAGGGTAGAGTGGTGCGTGAGACCATCAACCGTCCGCTTTCAGGACCATGGGACTTCCTGAATACCTATATCGTGAATGTTTATCCTGACACTACCTGTTGGGTAAACGACTTCAGAAATGCAGAGAATGAAACCTATCTGAGAAGTTATTTCAGCAATCCTGCGTATAATGACTATCCGGTAGTCGGTGTTACCTGGGAACAGGCAAATGCCTTCTGTGCCTGGAGAACAGACTATCTGTTGAAGGGCTTAGGTCCTGAAGCAAGATATGTGCAGCGTTACCGTCTGCCAACCGAGGCAGAATGGGAATATGCTGCAAGAGGCAAGAACCAGAATGAATTTCCTTGGGACAATGCGGATGTGAAGAACGGGGATGGTTGTTTTTACGCCAATTTCAAACCAGACAGGGGCAACTATACCAAAGACGGCAACCTGATAACCAGCAAGGTGGCTATCTATTCGCCAAATTCTAATGGACTTTACGATATGGCTGGTAATGTGGCAGAGTGGACAAGTACCGTTTATACAGAGGCGGGTGTTGACGCAATGAGCGATTTTAACCCAACTTTACAGTATAATGCTGCCATAGAAGATCCTTACCGTTTGAAGAAGAAGAGTGTAAGAGGTGGTTCCTGGAAAGACCCAGAGTCGTTTATCCGTTCGGCATGGCGCACTTTCGAGTACCAGAATCAGCCTCGCTCATACATCGGATTCCGTTGTGTGAGAAGTCTTGCTACTACGGCTAGCGGAAAACAGAAACCATTGAAGAATAAGAATAGGAGATAAATAATATGAGCTATTATAGCAAATTCAATATCGTATACCGCTTACAGAAGTGGATGGATAGTGTGCCGGGTCAGACATTCCTTAACTATGCTTACAGCTGGGGTGCCTCTATCGTAATCGCTGGTACCCTCTTTAAGTTGACCCATCTTCCTGGTGCCAATCTCATGCTTTTCTTAGGTATGGGAACGGAGATTCTCGTGTTCTTCCTTTCTGCTTTCGACCGTCCTTTCGACAAGACAGCCGAAGGTAGAGACCTGCCTACCCATGCTACAGAGGAGTATCTGGAAGGAAAGGTGTCGGCTGAAGAAATGATGACTGCCAAGAATCGTTCTGAAACCATTCAACCTCAGGTTTCTTCTCCTGTCTCTCCTGTAATGACTGCTGCGCCAGAACTGACTCCACTTAATCCTGAGGTGGTGGAAGTTCAGAACAGCTACGTAGAACAGTTGAAGAGCCTGGTAGAAACCTTGAGTAAGGTAAACGAACAGAGTAGCCGACTGACTCGTGACAGCGAGGAGATGGAGAATCTGAACCGTACCTTGACAGGTATCAGCAGGGTATACGAGATGCAGCTGAAAAGTGCCAGCCAGCAGATTGGTACCATTGACCAGATCAATGAGCAGACCAAGATGATGGCAAAGCAGATAGAACAGTTGAACAAAATTTATACCCGTATGATTGATGCCATGACCATCAATATGCGTGTGGCGGCTCCTCATGTAACAAGTGAAGAGTAAAGACGAAGAAAATAAATAGAATCAAGCAAATTTATATCCATGGCAATCAAGAAAAGACCGGTTTCGCCTCGCCAGAAGATGATTAACCTGATGTATGTCATCCTGATGGCTATGTTGGCGCTGAATACTCCTACAGATGAGGAATTCGGTGTCAAAGGCAAGTCTATTGTCGAGAAAATCAAGAAAAGTCTTGCCGATGATGGGAAGAAATCGGATGAGGAGAAGAAAAATATAGATCTGGTAGAACTGAATGTGAATGAACTCGATGCATTCGTTATTCCAGAGAAAACAACCCTCTATGCCGGTGAACGTTTCAATTCGCATGTGGTGATGGCTGCAATAGACAGTACACAGCGCCCGGAAATCTATGTGAATGGTAGTAGGCTTAATGCCGAGAATGGCAGATACAGTTTTGTGGCAGGTGGCGTAGGTGAGCATCAGTTTGGCGGTTACATTCTGATGAGAGGCAAGAATGGCGAGATGATGCGACGCAATTTCGTTCAGAAATACACCGTATTGCCTGTTCCTAATACAGCTACCGTTGCTGCCGACCTGATGAATGTGCTCTATGCAGGCTATGCCAATCCTATCAGCATCAGCGTTCCTGGTGTTCCGGCAAATGCTATCTCTGCAACCATGACAGGCGGTTCTTTCGTAGCTAAGGGCAATGGTCATTTCGTGGCTACACCTTCAGCGGTGGGTAAGGATGTTACCATCCATGTGACAGCCCGCGATAAGGGACAGGTGAGAAGTCTGCCTCCATTCGTATTCCATGTAAGAAAACTTCCTGACCCAACAGCTTATATTGCGATGGGTACAGACAGATTTAGAGGTGGTGCTCTATCGAAAGGTGCTCTGATGGGTGCTCCAGGCATTCATGCAGCCATAGATGACGGACTCCTTGATATTCCGTTTAAGGTACTGGGCTTCGAAACCGTATTCTTCGATAATATGGGAAATGCCATACCTTTGGCTTCGGCGGGTTCCAATTTCTCAGAACGACAGCGCGAAGAGTTCAGAAAACTGTCAAGAAACCGACGCTTCTATATCTCGCATATCAAGGCTGTAGGTCCTGATGGAATTACCCGAAATCTGCCGGCAGCAATGGAAGTTATCGTCAGGTAAGTGAAGTAAGTGAAGAGTTCAACGGCTTTACTTATCATAAAGTTCAAAGTTCAATGTTCAAAGTTCAATGTAATGAAAAAGATATTATTCATATTCATGCTTTTGGGAATGGTGCAGAGCATCATGGCACAGCCAGCGGCTCGCAGAAAGCAGGCTCAGCAAAAGGCACAACAGTCGAATGCTGATAATATGACCTTGCGTGCCAAACTTTATTTCCCTACAGCCATTCCGATGGATGAGGACGTGGTTTGGAGAAGAGACATCTATCGTGAACTCAATCTCACAGATGATGCCAATGCTGCCTTGTATTATCCTGTAGAGCCAACAGATGGTAAGATGAATCTCTTTACCTATATCTTTAAACTGATGTTTACGGGTAGAGTGCCTGTTTATCAGTATCGTATGGATGGTAATGAAGATTTTTCTGCCGCCAACCGTCTTACTCCGAAAGCATTCGTAGATAATTATCATATCTACTACGAGAAGACTGATAATGGAAAGGTGCATATTGATGACAGCGATATTCCGTCAGCAGAAGTGAAATCGTACTATGTGAAGGAGACTTCTTATTATGACCAGAAAACAGCTTCTTTCCATACCAAGGTATTGGCTTTGTGCCCTATCATGACCCGTAATGATGACTTTGGAGATGTAGGAAACAAGTATCCGCTCTTCTGGGTGAAGTATGATGATTTGGCTCCTTTCCTGGCTAAGCAGCAGCTGATGACCAGTAATGTGAACAATGCTGCTGTGATGAGCGCAGAAGATTATTTTACCAAGAATCTGTATCAGGGTAAAATCTACAAGACCAATAATATGCAGGGCAATACCCTGGCACAATACTGTCCTTCGGATACTGCCATGGCGAAGGAACAGAAACGCATAGAAGCTGAGTTGGCTGCCTTTGAGAAGAATATCTGGGGTAATCAGGCTCGGAAGGATTCTCTTGACAGTATTGCCAAGGCAGAAAAGAATATGGATGCCAAGACTCTGAAGAAAAGCCGTAACAGAAGAAGTGGTTCTGCATCTAAACCAGCTAAGACTTCTACTGTTAAAAAACGCAGATCAGGAGGAAGCTATGTTTCTTCTGGTGGCTCAGCTAGGGTAACGGTTCGTAGAGAGCGTCATTAATTTATATTAGAATTAAAGTAAATATAGAATGAAGAAAGTTTTATCAGTATTAATGGTTGTAGCAGCCATGATGTTTGCTACAAATGCAAATGCCCAGATTAAGTTTGGTTTGAAGGGCGGTTTGGATGTTACTAACATGTCTTTGAGTAACGATGTATTCGATGCATCTAACAAGACTGGTTTCTTTGTAGGTCCAATGGTAAAGGTTACTATCCCTGTTGTTGGCTTGAGTTTTGATGCTGCTGCCTTGTACGATCAGAAGGAAGCTAAGGTATCTGTAAATGATGCAGAGACAACGATGACTCAGAAATCTCTTAATATCCCAGTAAACGTACGTTATGGCTTCGGTTTGAGCAGTTTGGCTAATGTTTTCGTTTTCGCTGGTCCACAGTGGGGTATCAACGTTGGTGACAAGAACTTCGAGTGGAATAAATCAGGCTGTTATTCTCTGAAGAAAACAAACTTCAGTGTAAACGTAGGTTTGGGTGTTACCCTGCTGAGCCATCTCCAGCTCTCTGCAAACTATAACATCGCTTGCGGTAAGACTGCAGATGTTACCTGGGAGGAAACAAGCGAAAAGATTGTGAATGGTAACAGTAAGAATAACAGTTGGCAGATTGCTTTGGGTTATTGGTTCTAATCTTGTAAAAGAACAGGACAGATTATGTGTGAGAACATCGTATGGTCTCGCCTAGTACATCTTAAAATATATAAAAGCAGGTATCCGATGATGGGTATCTGCTTTTTTTTTGCTAACTTTGCAAGTCGAAAGTCTGAATGGTGGATATTTCAAGGTTAAAGAATATTAGATATGAAGTATGTAGATGTGATATTACCCCTTCCGCTCGACGGAACCTTTACTTATTCTGTCCCTGATGGGATAGAAGGGAAAGTTGTGCCTGGGGTACGCTTGCTGGTTCCTCTTGGGAAAAGTAAGAAATATATCGCAATGGCTACCCGGCTGCATGATGATAAGCCTGCATTCTCCTGCAAACCTGTCGAGGCGATACTTGACAATACGCCTTCGCTGTTGCCTCAGCAGATGAGATTGTGGCAATGGATTGGCTATTATTATATGGCTCCGTTAGGCGATGTCTACAATGCAGCTATGCCTGGTGGTCTGAAGTCTACAGAGAAATTCAAGCCCAAGATGGAACTCTATGTAGAACTTGCCAGTACGTACCGTAGTGAGCAGGCACTTCATGTAGCGCTCAACCTGGTGCAAAGAGCCTTGAAGCAAGCCAAAACATTAACCACCTTTCTGAGTCTCTCACATTGGGACAGTCTTGATGGAGATACGCCTAGAGAAGGCATAAAAAAAGTGACCAAGGAAGAACTGATGAACGAGAGCCATTGTACGGCTGCTGTTGTCAAGGCGCTTATCGACAGGGGAATTCTCTTTACTTATGAATTGGAAATAGGACGATTGAATACGAATGGAGAATCTCATCTTGATTTGATTAAACCTCTCTCCTTGGCTCAGCAAGATGCCTATAATGGAATCCTGATGCAAATGATGAAAAAGGATGTTGTATTGCTTCATGGTGTGACATCCAGCGGAAAGACGGAAATCTACATTCATCTTATCAGAAAAGCCATAGAGGAGCATAAGCAGGTGCTCTATCTTCTGCCGGAAATCGCTCTGACCGTACAAATCATGGAGCGCCTTCATAGAGTTTTCGGTGACCGGCTGGGCATCTACCACTCTAAATATAGTGATGCTGAGCGTGTAGAAATCTGGCAGAAACAACTCTCTGATCATCCCTATGATGTAATCCTGGGTGCAAGAAGTGCCGTCTTCCTGCCTTTTAAGAATTTGGGACTCGTCATCATAGACGAAGAGCACGAGACTTCCTTTAAACAACAGGATCCCGCTCCGCGCTACCATGCCAGAAGTGCTGCCATTGTGCTTGCCAAAATGTATGGGGCAAAGACTTTATTGGGTACGGCTACGCCTTCGATGGAGAGTTATTATAATGCGCAGCAAGGTAAGTATGGACTGGTAGAACTGAAGACAAGATACAAAGGTATTCAGTTGCCGGAAATTCAGGTGGTAGATGTAAAAGACTTGCGCCGCCGTAAGATGATGAGCGGTCCTTTCTCTCCACAGCTTTTGGCTGCAGTAAGAGAGGCTTTGAAGAATGGGCAACAGGCAATCCTCTTTCAGAATCGTCGTGGTTTTGCGCCGATGGTTGAATGTAAGGTATGTGGTTGGGTGCCGAAATGTAAGAACTGTGATGTCTCGCTTACGTTGCATAAGAGTATCAACCTGCTGACTTGCCATTATTGTGGTTACACTTATCCGGTTCCTACGGAATGTCCTAACTGTGGCAGTACGGAAATCATGGGACGCGGTTTTGGTACCGAGAAGATAGAAGACCAGATAGCGGAAATCTTTCCGGAAGCCAAGATTGCCAGAATGGATTTGGATACAACACGTACACGAAATGCCTACGAACGTCTTATCGCAGACTTCTCTGAAGGCAGAACGAATCTTCTCATAGGTACGCAAATGGTTTCTAAGGGTCTCGATTTCGATAAGGTGAGTGTAGTAGGCATCCTGAATGCTGATTCGATGCTCAACTATCCCGATTTCCGTGCCTACGAGCATGCTTTCATGATGATGGCACAGGTGAGTGGTAGAGCTGGAAGAAAAGGTAAACGTGGCTTGGTGATTCTACAGACCAAGAATCCTACCTTGCCTGTCATCGGACAGGTGGTGCATAATGATTATGAAGGCTTGTATCAGGGTATTCTGGAGGAGAGAAGAACTTTTCATTATCCACCTTTCTTCCACCTGATTAATGTGTATGTAAAACATAAATATGATAAGGTATGCGAACAGGCTAGCCATGAGCTCAGCAAAACGCTGAGAAGCTGGTTTGGCGAGCGTGTGTTGGGACCCGATAAACCTGCTGTGGCAAGGGTTAAGACGATGAACATCCGAAAGATTGTTATCAAACTGGAAAATGGTATTGATCAGCAGAAGGTAAGAGAATATCTGAAGTTTGCTCAACAGCAGATGGGAAAGGATCCGAGATATGGAGCTCTGCAGATTTATTATGATGTAGACCCATTGTAGTTTCCTGGACATCCTTTTCTCTGGCAGAATGGAAGAAAATATGATTGGTAAATAAAATGAAAAAGGCTATCCGTTACTTGTTGCAAGAACGGGTAGCCTTTTAATTATGATATTTGTAGTTATGTTTAGAAGTTGATGTCAAGACCTACTGCGAATACGTTGTTGTTACGTGTGTAGTCAGAACTGTAGGTCTTTCCTATTAGTTCTACATTCTCTGAAGTCTTCTTGTGCTGATAGAAGGTGTGGAAGTAAGCCACGTTCAAATCCATCTTCTTGTTGATGTGGTATACACCACCAACTGCTACAGAGTTTGAACTGACAACGAATGATTTGTCGTCCATGTATCTTTTTGAAGCTGGTGTGTCAAGGTTCTCATCAGGCAAACCATAGTTGGTGTTCTGCCAGCCAGTACTCAAGGTAATCTTCTTGTTTACGTCTACCTCGACACCTGCGTTGTACTCCAATGTACCACGCTTTAACTTCTCCTGTCGGTTGTTGTAAGATGTAGCGTGCTTGTCATCGAACCAGTGGAAACCAACGTTTACTCTAACTGCATCAACAGGGCTATAGCCAACACCGAGTGCCAGATAAGCAGGAATATCACCCGCAATCTTCTTGCCATCTTCATATTCGCCGATAGCTTTTTCGAGCTTGGTGTCGAACTCGGTCTTCAACTGTCCCATGGCTCCCTGAATATCTGGGTTGCCGATGATGGCATTTGCAGCAGCCTCTGGTACACCACCTGCAATGTAGGCGTTGCGGAGGTTGTCTGGCAGGTTACCGATACTAGGTACCTGGTTTACTGACTTGTTCTTCAGGCGGATACGAGTCTTAAACTCATATTTGGCAGCGAAGTTCCACTTGCCAGTCTTGAAATCCACACCAATAATAGGAGTGAAGCCCACACCGCTCTGGTCACAGCTCAACTCAATGTTGGCAGCTGTTTCCTTGGTTGGGTCGAGCACCTTATAGAGAGGCATGTTGCCTACCTTGATATCTTCTACATATCCGTAGTAGTTAGTAGATGCATAGACACCTCGTACGCCTGCGAATGCGCTGAAGTTGTCGCTGAACTTATAGGCTGCACCCAGAGAGAGACCATAGTAGTACTGGCGGCCGTGCATATAGCTGTTGTAGCTATACTTGCCTTCTTTACCGAAATTCTTATCGCTAGTAAAAACAGCTGGTACGCCATACTTTGCTGCAACCTTATCCACAGCACCTGCCAAATCGCAAGCAGCCATTGCTGTCTCAGCTACAATCTTCTCGAAAGAGCCAAGACCATTATCGAAGGTACACTTGCCACCGCCACCCGTGAGGGCGAAGCTAGCCTGGAGTGACCATCTACCTTTATTATAAGCATACTGGAATGAAGGGATGACAGGCGCAAAAGCTTTACCCTTAAAAGTACGAGGAGTAATAGGATTGTTCACATTGTTTGTGAACAGAGCATAATCATTTTCAATGCTACGTGTCTGGTAAGCCAACTGCCAGTTGATGGCGAGATGGTGACCTTCACCCATGAATACAACTCCGGCTGGATTATAATAAACACCGTCGATACCAATTGAAGCCTCACGGCTCATCATTCTGTTGAATGCTACATGTTGATTGGTGTTGGTGAGCAAACCGCCTGCAAAAGATGGGGTTGCACAAGCCATCGCAATGGCCAAACCAACTAATTTTAGTTTCTTCATCTTAATAATATTAAATAAAAACGTCCGCAAAGGTAATTATAATGTTCTATTTCGCTATTGGTTTTATTAAATATTTAAAACATATTAACGCAAAAAGCCCTTTCTCTTGCACAGATTTAAAAAACTGTGCAAGAAAAAGGGCTTTTATCGGTTATGTTTTACCTTTTTGTATATCCGTTTATACGCTTTACGGCATAAGAACTTCACGAATTGTATCTTTACTCTTGTTCTTTAGACTCCTGACTCGTCTTTTTGCCGGCATTCTGTCTTACGTTTAAGTGAGGATACGAAATACGGGTATGGTAAATAGCCTTGAGTCGTTCGATGAGTACTTGTTTAGCGAGAGCAATGTCTCGGAACGTGATAGGGCACTCCTTGAAGAAACCATCTGCCACCTGTCCGTCGATGAGTTTATTGACGAGGTTACTGATGCTTTCTTCAGTATATTCGTTCAGAGAGCGCGAAGCCGCTTCAACCGTATCTGCCATCATCAGGATGGCCTGTTCGCGGGTAAATGGGTTCGGACCAGGATATTGGAACTGCGACTTGTCAATCACCTCTGTAGGGTGAGCATTACAGTAATTAATATAGAAATACTTGGTGATGCCCGTTCCGTGATGAGTAGTGATGAAATCCTTTATGATGCCTGGCAGACCAACTTTCTCTGCCATCTTCAGACCTTCTGAAACATGGCTTATGATAATCTGTGCGCTCTCAAGGTCGCTTAACTGGTCGTGAGGATTAACGCCCGCCTGATTCTCTGTGAAGAAAACAGGGTTAGTCATCTTACCGATATCATGATAGAGTGCTCCGGTACGTACCAGGAGACTGTTAGCTCTGATGCGGTTGGCAATCTCTGCTGCCAG
Source organism: Segatella copri (assembly GCF_026015625.1). Lineage (NCBI taxonomy): Bacteria > Pseudomonadati > Bacteroidota > Bacteroidia > Bacteroidales > Prevotellaceae > Segatella > Segatella copri. The sequence continues at coordinate 3,343,556 of NZ_JAPDVG010000001.1, forward strand.
GTTACCTACGGTGATAGAATGCTGGAAGGTGCCTGGAGCAATCTCACTCAGGTTGCGGAGTAATCCCTTGTTGGTATTTGACAACTCGAAAAGTGTAACATTAGATGTAAATCCAAACATCTTTTCTATAATGTACATGAGCGGATAAGAGAGTAGCAGGAAGATGCCGTTTACGGTAAAGTAGGTATACATGCTGGCATCTACGTTGAACACCTGGTTGTCCTGCATCAGCTGAAGGGCAAGATATACTACACTGCTGGCTATAGTTACCAACAGGGCTGTGATGAATATCTGCGAGCGCTTGCTGAGTTCACGCAAACTGTAAATAGCAACAAGACCTGCTACCAGCTGTACGATGATAAACTCGTATTGGTATTTTACCGCTGCTGCACAAATAAGAATCATCGTAACGTGGCTGATAAAGGCTGTACGCGAGTCCATAAATACACGTACGAAGATAGGCGCCATGGCAAATGGGATGATATAGACACTGAAGAAATTGTGTTTCATCATGAGTGACACAAAGATAGGGAACAGCGTAATCATCGCATAAAGCATGGTAATGCTGCGCGGCTTATCAAAATAGTCTTTTCTGAAAAGTGAGAGATAAGAGGTAAACAGCATGACAAGAATGAAGATAAACAGTACCTGTCCGATGATAGTGGTTGTCAGCTCTTCCTGGGTAGAGCTGCGGCGCTTCATCTCCTTATCGAATGAATTGAGCACCCGATAGGTGTTGTTCGTAATCACTTCACCACGATCCACAATCTTCTGTCCGCTCATCACCATTCCGCTTGCCAGTGGAATGCTGCTCATCATGTCGGCTTTCTCTGCCTCGCTTCTTCCCTTATCGTATATGACGTTGGCTTCAACATAATTGTTGAGGTTGCAACGGGATAAAAGCTGTCGCTGGGTTGCCAGTTTCTCATCGTAGAAGATGCGTTCGTAAGCGGCAATAGTAGAGTAGAACGAACCGATAGGTACGCTCTTCACATTCTTTCCGTTGATAATTCGTATCATACTGGTAGAATCTTTGTAGATACGATTATATTCCGTGGTAGCGATGATACCGGTCTGATAAAGGCGCTGAAGCTGGTGGGCTATGAGTCCCACATATTCTTTTGGCAAACCTGGTACACCTTGGCTGAAGTCGTGCAGGAAACGGCTCACCTGTTCGCTGCCGATGGATTCATTGACAGTATAATAAGGTTGGAATTGCTTCATCAGCGAATCCTGTTCACGCTTGATGGCTTCATCGGTCTTATAGATCGGAAAGTCAAATTTTGCGATGACGGAACCATACATCCATGGCTTTCCAACATCGTACCTGAACATCCTTCCTTCGTTGCGAGGAAGGAACCAAACAATGATAGCAACGGTAATTAATATCAAAACCGTTTTTGTGGCGAAATTGCGCCAATAGTTCTCTTCTGGGTTGTTAAATATGCTCATTTTCCTACTTTTTTCTTACTTATTTCGTTTTACAGTGCGAAAATACGAAAAAAAACGGCTAAAATCGCAAAAAAAGATGTAAATTTGCAGAAAAATTTGAAAATAGCTATAAAAAGACATGGCAGATAGAAAAGTAAGGGTGCGTTTTGCCCCTAGTCCAACGGGTGCATTGCACATTGGCGGTGTTCGTACCGCTCTGTATAATTATTTGTTTGCTCGCCAACATGGAGGTGAGCTGGTGTTCCGTATTGAGGATACAGATTCTCATCGTTTCGTGCCTGGAGCCGAAGAATATATCCTGGAATCTTTCAAGTGGCTGGGTATCCAGTTTGACGAGGGTGTAAGTTTCGGTGGAGAGCATGGACCTTATCGCCAGAGTGAACGTCGTGATATCTATAAGCAGTATGTTCAGCAGCTCTTGGATAATGATAAGGCGTATATTGCTTTTGATACTCCTGAGGAGTTGGAAGCAAAACGTGCCGAAATCCAGAATTTCCAGTATGATGCTCATACTCGTATGCAGATGCGCAACTCTCTGACTCTTTCTAAGGAAGAGGTTGATAAGCTGATTGCTGACGGAAAGCAGTATACTGTACGTTTCAAGATTGAACCGGGACAGGAAATTCACGTGAACGATATGATTCGTGGTGATGTGAAGGTAATGAGTGATATCCTGGATGATAAGGTACTTTATAAGAGTGCTGATGAATTGCCAACTTATCACCTGGCAAATATCGTAGACGACCACCTGATGGAAATCTCTCATGTAATCCGTGGTGAGGAGTGGTTGCCTAGTGCGCCTTTGCACGTACTTCTTTATAAGGCTTTCGGTTGGGAAGATACCATGCCTCGTTTTGCGCATCTTCCTTTGCTTCTTAAGCCTGAAGGTAAAGGTAAGCTGAGTAAGCGTGATGGCGACCGCCTCGGTTTCCCGGTATTCCCGCTGGAGTGGCATGATCCTAAGACTGGCGAGGTTTCTTCCGGTTATCGTGAGAGTGGCTACTTCCCAGAGGCTGTAGTCAACTTCCTGGCGCTCCTCGGCTGGAATCCTGGTACAGAACAGGAAATCTTCTCTCTTGATGAACTGGTGAAGGCTTTTGATATTTCACGTTGCTCTAAGGCTGGTGCCAAGTTCGACTTCAAGAAGGGAATCTGGTTCAACCACGAATACATTCTGATGAAGAGCGATGATGAAATAGCTAACCTCTTTGCCCCTATTGTTGCCAACAATGGTGTAGAGGAAACTCTGGACCGCGTAAAGCAGGTGGTACACATGATGAAGGATCGTGTGAACTTTGTATATGAACTGTGGCCATTGTGTTCTTTCTTCTTCATTGCTCCTACAGAGTATGATGCTAAGACAGCCAAGAAGCGCTGGAAGGAATATTCTGCACAGCAGATGACAGAACTTGCTGATGTGCTTGAAGGTATTGAGGATTTCTCTATCGAAGGTCAGGAACCTGTCGTGATGAAATGGGTAGAGGATAAGGGCTATAAGCTGGGTGATGTGATGAACGCATTCCGTCTGACTCTCGTAGGTGAGGGTAAGGGCCCGGGAATGTTCGATATCTCTGCCTTCCTTGGCAAGGAGGAAACTCTGCGCCGTCTTCGCAAGGCAATCGAAGTTTTGGGTTAATTCACAATAATTTCTCTCTGAATGGCTTTCTGCAGCATGTTGCTGAAGGCTATTCAGAGAGTTCACGTATTTATAGATAGTAACCAATATAAAGAAATATTATGATCTATAATATCGTAATATATTTCGTCCTTTGGGGCATAGCCATTGCAAGTCTGTTCAATGAAAAGGTGCGCAAGATGTGGCGTGGTGAGCGTGAGGCTTTCAAAATATTGAAGCAGAAGGTGGATCCTAACGCTAAGTACATTTGGTTTCATGCTGCATCGCTCGGTGAGTTTGAACAGGGACGACCTTTGATGGAACGTATCCGCAAGGACTATCCTCAGTATAAGATTTTGCTTACCTTCTATTCTCCTTCAGGTTATGAGGTGCGCAAGAACTATGAGGGAGCTGATATCATCTGTTATATGCCGGTGGATACTCGGTTGAACGCCATCCGTTTCCTTAGACTGGTACGTCCTGTGATGGCTTTCTTCATCAAGTATGAGTTCTGGTCTAATTTCCTTCATATCCTGAAGCATCGCAACATTCCTACTTATAGCGTGAGCAGTATCTTCCGCGAGGATCAGGTGTTCTTCAAATGGTATGGCAGAAACTATGCTGGAGTGCTGAAGTGCTTTACCCGTTTCTTCGTACAGAACGAAGAGAGTAAGCGATTGCTCGAAGGTATAGGCATCACGGCTGTGGATGTGGTAGGCGATACCCGTTTCGACCGTGTTCTCCAGATAAAGGAGGCTGCCAAGCAATTGCCGATTTGCGAGGCTTTCAGAACAGGAGTAGCTTCATCTCAGTCTGCTGATGTACCTCATCATGATTTCAAGGTATTTGTTGCCGGTAGTTCTTGGCCACCAGATGAGAATATCTTTATACCTTTCTTTAATGAGCATAAGGATTGGCGCCTGCTGATTGCTCCTCATGTCATCGCTGAAGAGCATCTGAAGTTGATTCTTTCTCTGATAAAGGGCAAGAAGGTGGTGCGCTATACGCAAACTACTCCTGAAGAAGCAGCGGAGGCTGATGTCTTGATCATCGATTGTTTCGGATTGTTGAGCAGTATGTACAACTATGGTGATGTGGCTTATATCGGTGGTGGCTTTGGTGTAGGTATTCATAACACCCTGGAGGCTGCCGTATGGAATATGCCGGTTATCTTTGGTCCGAACAACAAAAAGTTTCAGGAGGCTCAGGGCTTACTGAAGTCGGGTGGAGGTTTTGAAATCAATACCTATGAAGATTTCTCGAGCTTGATGGGTTCTCTGATGAATGATGAGGCCTTCCTGAAACAGGCTGGCGATAAGGCTGGTGCCTTCGTGGCTCATTTGGCTGGCGCTACAGATAAGGTCTTGGCAAGTGTAAAGTTGTAATTTATAGTATCCTATACAAGAAAAGGTCTCATGAATGTTTTTCTTCATGAGACCTTTTCTTGTAAATGTATGTGCCGTAAACCAGGCATCCTGCCTTTATTTGATAATGCGGTAGTAATCCTCTTTTCTTGGTTTTACGGTATGAGGATGCGCAGAAGCATAACCCAAGGCTAAGGCTCCTACTCCCATCAAACCTTCTGGAAGATTCCAGTCCTTCATCAGCTTCTTGCCTTCTTCTGATGCAAACATGCCGTCTTCACGGTTAATCCAGCATGATGCAAGACCGATAGAGTGGGCAGCAAGCATCATATTTCCTAAGATAAGGCTGCCATCTTTCACACCGTTAACGTTGCTTTCTGGTGCCAGAACGATAACGATGGTTGGCGCTCCATAGTAAGGATCGCTTTCTACACCCATGATTTCTGCGTTCATCTTGCGAAGCTGGGCGCAAATCTCAGGATTCTGAACGGCAATGATGAAAGGCTCCTGGGTTCCATGACCTGTTGCTGCCCATGTGCCGGCTTCCAATACCGTCTTCAACTCTTCGTCGGTAATTTGATCTGCCTTGAAGCGACGAATACTTCTTCTCTCCTTAATGGCTTTCAAAACTTCATTTTCCATCTTATCTTGTTTTAAACATTTTATTTAGAAATCTTTTCTCTTTCCTCGTTCTTTTATGCAGGGCATCCGCTTAAATCCTCTTCATCCATATACTGGCTGAGAACCCGAGCAATGCGGATCAGGCCCTGCATCAGGGTCTTGCGAGGACAGGCGATGTTGAGGCGCAGGTAGCCCTGACCAGCCTTTCTGCCATACATCGTACCACTGTTGACGAATACCTTGCCATCGTTCATCAGCTTTTCATAAGCCTCGTCGCTTGACAGTTCGAATGGCAGGATATCGAGCCATACCAGGTAGGTGCCTTCAAGGCGGGTAACGCGAACTTGTGGCAATTCGGTATTGAAGAATTCCTTTACTGCCTGATAGTTCTCGTAGAGATATTGGTTCAATTCATCTAACCATTCTTCTCCCTCATTGTAAGCTGCCTGGAGAGCGATAACGCCGAATGGGTTTACGTCACAAACCTCGTTGATGTTGATGGCGCGGTTGATGCGGCGGCGCAATGTTGCATCCGGACAGATAATGTTGGCTATCTGAAGTCCTGCAATATTGAATGACTTTGATGGAGAATTCAATACTACGCAGTTGTCACGGCAAGCTTCGCTGATGCTGGCAAATGGAGTATACTGATAGCCTGGCATGATGAGCTCGCAATGAATTTCATCTGCGATGACCTTTACCCCGTACTTGAGACAGATGTCGTTCATTCGCTCAAGTTCCTCTTTCTTCCACACTCTTCCGGCTGGATTGTGAGGATTGCAGAGGATGAAGGCTGTGGTCTTCTCATCGGCACATTTACGCTCGAAGTCTTCGAAATCTATCTCATAAGTGCAGTTGCCCACACGTTTCAGTTCGTTTTCTACTACTTCGCAGCCGCTGTTTGTAATGCAGGAGAAGAAGCAATTGTAGACAGGTGTCTGTACCAATACCTTTTCGCCAGGCATGCAGATGGCTTTCAGACAGCAAGAAATGGCTGGTACAACGCCTGAAGTATAGAGAATCCAGTCTTTCTCTATCTTCCACTGGTGGCGGCGGGAGAACCAGCTGATGATAGCCTCGTAATAAGAATCAGGTACGAGGGTATAGCCGAAGATGCCATGAGTTACACGCTTCTGCAGGGCTTCGATGATGCAGGGAGCTGTCTGGAAGTCCATATCTGCTACCCACATCGGAATAACGCCGTCTTCCTTCACCAAATCCCATTTGTATGAGTTGGTTCCACGACGTTCGATGATTTCATCAAAATTGTATTTCATATTTGTTTTCTATCTATGTTGTTTCTTCTATCTATATAGGATAATTCTCTTTTCCTCCTAATTGAAATCTTCGTTCATAGACTTTGAATCTCCGTTCAAAGACATTGAACGTACATTCAAAGCTTTTGAACGGCCGTTCAATGTCTATGAACGGAGATTTCAGTTAAGTGTAAGAATAATTAGTTATGGGAACAATAAGTAATTTACTTGATTGTTGTCATTTCTGTAATTACCTCTTAAACTATTTCGATTTATCTGTGATTTCACATGCACCCTTTGGCGCTTTGGCAAACTCAGTATATGTTACGCTTCCCACTTCGTCTGCCTCGATTCTTCCGGAGATAGGGTTCTTGATATTGGTGATGCTTCCCTTGATCTGTGCATCGATGTTGGTGCAATCCTCGAAGGCACGGTCGCATTCCTTATCAAAGGTGCAATCTTCCAGAGTTACATGGTCCATGTAGCAGAGAGGCTGCTCGCCGCTGATGTGGCAACGTACGAACTTGATGTTCTTGCTGTGCCAGGCCAGATACTCACCATTCAGTTCCGAATCATAGACGGTTACATTCTCGCATTCCCAGAAACTGTCCTTGGTTGTAATCTTTGCGTTGTGAATCTCCACATTTCTGCAGTATTGGAATACATATTTAGAGTCGCTCTCAAGTCCGTCTACATAGATATTCTTGGAGAACATGAATGGATAAGTTCCATCGTGGAGTTTTACGTTCTTCAGTTTCAAGCCATCTACCTTCCAGAAAGTCTCATCAGCATCTGTGATGTTTACGTTCTCCAAATCCAGATTCTTCATTTCGCGGAAGAACTTAGGTCCATCGATGGTGCAGTCTTTCATCACCATATTATCACTATACCAGATGGCCGAACGGCTTTCTGGGGCGAAGTAGCAGTCTGTGATAAGGGAACCGTCCACATGCCACCAAGGGTATTTGCCATAAAACTTGGAATGGTGGCATTCTATGTTTTGGCAGCACTTGATGCCCGATTCGCCATCTGTAATCGTAATATCTTCTAAACGTACATCGTGAGCACCGAAAAGAGGGCGCTCGCCCCCGAATGATTTGTTCTTTATCAATTCCATAATTTTCTATTATCCTTTTTTATTTGTTATTTCTGTGTGCAAAATTACAAAAATAATGCCAAATTCGTATAACCTGATTTACAGAAAAATGTAACGATATGGCGTATTTGGGGATAAATGGTCGCTATAGGGGAAAAATAAATGAAAAAAGGCTGAATCATGAAGCATTTTCACGATTCAGCCCTTATCGAGTTAACTTCTAAAAATCCGAAGCGGAGAATTACAAGTTAGGGTTCATCTCTTTCCACTCAGCTACTGGAGGAACGATGCCGAGCTCTACGATCTCATCGCGCATCTTGCAAAGGTGCTCGTAAGATTTAGCGAGGCTAGCGAGCTCTTCCTCAGTACCTGTAGGCTCTGTGAAGTGAACACCAGTCTTGTCGATAGTAGTAGGCATAGCCATCATTACGTTCTTGAAACCGCACTTGTCGCAGTTTACATAGCAACCTGCTGGCAATGTGAACTTCTCGCCACCCATAGCAGCCTCGATCATCTTAACTGCATTGTAAGCTGGGCTCTGGAATGAAGAACGGCCACGGAGCTTGATGATGTTAGAACCACCCTGTACTGTGTGGTGCTTGATCTCTTCCCAACGCTCGTCAGAAAGACCCATCTCTGCCAATGGCTTGCCGTCAACCTTAACCTGAGAAGCAAATACAGCCATCTGCTCGCCGTGACCACCATAAGTGTGAGCGCCAGTAACCTTATCCTGCTGTACACCGAACTCGAGGGCCAAAGCCTGCTGCAGACGAGTAGAATCGAGAGCTGCGAGTGATGTCAACTGGTTTGGCTTCAAACCTGAGTGGATAAGTGCAGTAAGAGCTGTAACGTCAGCTGGGTTGAAGATAACAACTACGTGCTCAACCTCTGGGCAGTACTTCTTGATGTTGTCACCAAATTCAGCAGCAATCTTGCAGTTGCCCTTAAGAAGATCCTCACGAGTCATACCCTCCTTACGAGGAGCACCACCAGAAGAAATAATATATTTAGCACCAGTGAAAGCCTCCTCTGGGTTAACAGTATAAGTTACGTTAACACCTGGGAATGCGCACTGCTGAATCTCATCGAAAACACCATGTACACCTGGCTCGAAGATATCATAAAGACAGATGTTTGGAGTAAGACCGAGCATCAAAGCGCTCTGTACCATGTTAGAACCGATCATACCGCCTGCACCGACGATAACGAGTTTGTCATTTGTTAAAAAATTCATAACTACAATTCTTATTTAAATGTTTATAATCTTTTTCTCTGAAAAATAGCGGAATGTATCTGGAATAAAGTTTGTAAAACTCCTTCTTTTTACTTTCCGACCGCAAAATTAATAAAAAGTAATGTAAATCGTGCATATTTTTGCGCTTAAATTTGTTGTTAATTCTTAAAAATGTTATCTTTGTAATCTCTAATTAGCAAAATGCATTATTTTGAGTTAAGTTAAACATTAAATTGCATAACAATTATGAATGAAATCGAATTACGTTTAGCTAGATTGAGGGAGTTGATGAAGCGTGAACATCTTTCTGCTTTCATCTTCCCTAGTACAGATGCTCATCAGAGCGAGTATGTTGCCGACCATTGGCGAGGAAGAGAGTGGATCTCTGGTTTTAACGGGTCGGCTGGTACTGCTGTCGTTACAATGAAATCGGCAGCTTTATGGACTGATTCCCGCTACTTCCTGGCTGCAGAAGAACAGTTGGAAGGTACTGAATATCAGCTGATGAGGCTGAAAATGGAAGGCACGCCTACTATCGCAGAATGGTTGGGAAAAGAATTGCAGAATGTACAATCTCCTGAGGTTGGACTTGATGGCATGGTCAACTCTTATAATTATGTTAAAGATTTAAGCTATTCTCTCCGTAAACTCGGTGGAATTACGCTTAGAACTAATTTGGACCCTTTGGAACAGATTTGGGAGAATCGTCCTTCGCTTCCTGCAAATCCTGTAGAAATTCAACCATTGGAATATGCTGGAGAGACGCTAGCCTCTAAAGTGGCCCGTATCCGTAAGTCTTTGAGAGAACTTCATGCAGATGGTATGCTCGTTTCTGCTTTGGATGATATTGCTTGGACATTGAATCTTCGTGGTACGGATGTTCATTGCAATCCTGTATTTGTAAGTTATTTGTTGATTGAGAGCGATAAAGTTTCTCTTTTCGTGGATGATAATAAATTATCTCCTGAAGTAAAACAGTATCTTCAAGACAATCAGGTTTCTCTCTATAAATATAATAAGGTGGAAAAATGCCTTGAATCATATTCGGAATATAATATCCTGTTAGATGGAAATGAAACGAGCTATTATCTGTGGAAAGCTGTAAAATGCCAGGAAATTGTTGCTGCAGGTTCTCCTATTCCGGCTATGAAGGCTGTGAAAAATAAAGCAGAAATAGAGGGCTACCGTAGTGCGATGCTTAAAGATGGTGTTGCTATGGTTAAGTTCCTGAAGTGGCTGAAACCTGCTGTTGAGGCTGGCGGACAAACAGAAATTTCCATTGATGAGAAATTGACGTCGCTACGTGCCGAACAGAAACTGTTCAGAGATATTTCTTTTGATACGATTGCCGGCTATGCGCAGCATGGAGCAATTGTTCATTATGAGGCAACTCCTGAAACAGATGGCGTTCTGAAACCGGAAGGCTTGATCCTGATAGACTCTGGGGCTCAATACCAGGATGGTACTACTGATATTACCCGTACCATTGCTTTGGGACCTGTATCTGAAGAGATGAAGCATGTTTATACCTTGGTTCTGAAAGCGCATATTCAGTTGGAATTGGTTAAATTCCCCGATGGGGCATCAGGAACACAGTTGGATGCTGTAGGAAGAGAGTGTATGTGGCGTGAAGGATATAATTTCTTGCATGGTACAGGCCATGGAGTAGGTTCGTATCTCTGTGTGCACGAAGGCCCTCATCAAATAAGAATGGAGTGGATGCCTACACCTTTGAGAGCTGGAATGACCTTGACGGATGAGCCTGGTTTGTATCTGACAGGTAAGTTCGGCGTAAGAATAGAAAATACGGTGCTGATTTCAGACTACATGTCTACTGAGTTCGGTAAATTCCTGCAGATAGAGCCTCTTACTCTTTGTCCTATAGATACCACTCCTATAGATGTTGATATGTTGTTGCCTGAAGAGATTGACTGGCTCAATGCTTATCATCATTCTGTTTATGAAAAATTGTCTCCTTTCCTTGATGAAGAGGAGAAAATATGGCTTGAAAATGCTACAAAACCCATAAAATGAACATTTTAGAGTAAAAAGTTGAAGAAAAACTTGGTAGTTTGATAAAATAGATGTAATTTTGCACCCGCAAATTGTGGCATTGCCATATTTCGCATTGAATAACATAAGTTTAACATAATAAATTAAAAGCAAAAAAATGATTATTGTACCAGTTAAAGACGGTGAGAACATCGAGAGAGCTCTCAAGAAGTTTAAGAGAAAATTCGAAAAGACAGGTGTTGTTAAGGAGCTTCGTGCTCGTCAGCAGTATGACAAGCCTTCTGTTTTGAAGCGTCTCAAGATGGAACACGCCATCTACGTACAGCAGTTGCGTGCAAACGAGGAATAAAAGTAAAAAATCCTCAAAAAATTTGGTAGTTTAAAATAATTTTCGTAACTTCGTTGCCGAAATGAAAAAGGTACGACGTTATGTTGAGTATAGATAAGTTCTTGGAATATTTGCGCTCTGAACTGAACAGGTCGCAGAGGACGGTAGAAAACTATCGCGAAGATTTGAAACTCTTTGAGCAGTATGCTAGGAACTTGTCTGAATCCTTCACTTGGGAATCTGTTGATTCTGATATGATTCGCAACTGGATGGAGCATATGATAGATGCAGGAAATAAGGCAACCTCGGTTAATCGCCGGTTGAGTGCTTTGAAAATGTTCTATCGGTTTGCTTTAGTCAGACATTATGTGGAGTCGGATCCCGCTCATAGCCTCAAAGGACCTAAGGAAAGTAGACCGCTACCTCAATTCTTGAAAGAAAATGAGATGGATGAGTTGCTTGACAGGAAAATGTGGGGCGATGATTATAATAATGTACGCGCACGTACTATTATAATATTGTTCTATGAGACGGGGATGCGATTGTCAGAGTTGATAGGACTTGATGTTGACGATGTGAACTTTATCAAAAAAGAGATAAAGATTACGGGTAAGGGAAACAAACAACGTATAGTTCCTTTTGGTGACGAGCTTAAAAATGCTCTTTCAGAATATTTGGCTCTAAGAGCACAAAGGGTGATGGCTAAGTCTGGAGCTCTTTTGCTTGCGGATAAGGGCGGACGGATGAGTCCGGCTCAAGTCAGAGAAATCGTGAAGGAGAACCTCGCAAGGGTTTGCTCGTTGAAAAAGAAAAGTCCGCACGTGTTGAGGCATACGTTTGCTACTGCAATGTTGAATCATGGTGCAGGAATTGAAAGTTTGAAAAGACTGTTAGGACATGCGAAACTCTCGACGACCGAGATTTATACGCATACAACGTTTGAACAGTTGAAACGAGTTTATATTGAAGCCCATCCTCGGGCGTAACCTTTTAAAAAAAATGGAGGTAACTATGGAAATTAAGATTCAGTCGATTCACTTCGACGCTACCGAGAAGTTACAGGCGTTTATCGAAAAGAAAGTCGCCAAGTTAGAAAAAACTTTTGAAGACATACAGAAAGTAGAGGTGCAATTAAAGGTCGTGAAGCCTGCTACTGCCTTGAATAAGGAAGTTCATCTGGAAGTTGCTGTCCCTGGAACCAAGTTGTTCGTAGAAAAGACATGTGACACTTTTGAGGAAGGAATTGACCAGGCAGTGGACTCAATGAAGGTTCAATTGACCAAATTTAAAGAAAAATCAAGGAATCGATAAAAAAAACTCGAAAAAATTTTGTTGATTCAAAAAATAGTTGTATCTTTGCAGCCGTTTTCCGATAGATGGAAATTTAGCCGTATTGCGGCTGTAAAGATTGCCTCTTTAGCTCAGTTGGCCAGAGCACGTGATTTGTAATCTCGGGGTCGTTGGTTCGAATCCGACAAGAGGCTCAGAAAAAGAAAATTGGGTAGTTACCAGAGTGGCCAAATGGGGCAGACTGTAAATCTGCTGGCTATGCCTTCGGTGGTTCGAATCCATCACTACCCACTTTCTTTGATAAGCGGAAATAGCTCAGTTGATAGAGCACTAGCCTTCCAAGCTGGGGGTCGCGGGTTTGAGCCCCGTTTTCCGCTCAATTTATTAACTTGCTGTAATAGCTCAGTGGTAGAGCACTTCCTTGGTAAGGAAGAGGTCCTGAGTTCAACTCTCAGTTACAGCTCTATCGTTCTAGATGCTTAGGATGGTAGAGGAACAGATTATTCATTTATATAAATAAAAAGAAAAGCTATGGCTAAAGAAGAATTCGTGCGTACCAAACCGCATGTTAACATTGGTACAATTGGTCATGTTGACCATGGTAAGACTACTCTGACCGCTGCTATCTCTAAGGTATTGAACGAGAAGCTCGGTACATCTGAGGCAGTTAAGTCATTCGATCAGATTGATAATGCTCCTGAGGAGAAAGAGCGTGGTATCACTATCAACTCTGCTCACATCGAGTATGAGACAGCAAAGCGTCACTATGCACACGTTGATTGTCCTGGACACGCTGACTATGTAAAGAACATGGTTACTGGTGCTGCTCAGATGGATGGTGCAATCTTGGTTTGTGCTGCTACTGATGGTCCTATGCCACAGACACGTGAGCACGTACTTCTTGCACGTCAGGTAAACGTACCTCGTTTGGTTGTTTTCTTGAACAAGTGCGATATGGTTGATGATGAGGAGATGCTTGAGCTCGTTGAGATGGAGCTTCGTGAGATCCTCGAGCAGTATGGTTACGAGGAGGATACTCCAATTGTACGTGGTTCTGCTCTCGGTGCTTTGAACGGTGTTGAGAAGTGGGTTAAGTCTGTTGAGACTTTGATGGATACAGTTGATGAGTGGATTCAGGAGCCAGAGCGCGAGATTGATAAGCCATTCTTGATGCCTATCGAGGATGTATTCTCAATTACAGGTCGTGGTACTGTTGCTACAGGTCGTATTGAGACAGGTCGTTGCAAGGTAGGTGACGAAGTTCAGTTGCTCGGTCTTGGTGAGGACAAGAAGTCAGTTATTACTGGTGTTGAGATGTTCCGTAAGATCCTTGCTGAGGGTGAAGCTGGTGATAACGTAGGTTTGCTTCTCCGTGGTATCGATAAGGCTGAGGTTAAGCGTGGTATGGTAGTTGTACACCCAGGTGCTATTACTCCTCACGATCACTTCAAGGCTTCTATCTATGTATTGAAGAAGGAAGAGGGTGGCCGTCACACTCCATTCGGTAACAAGTATCGTCCTCAGTTCTATCTCCGTACTATGGACTGTACAGGTGAAATCAAGCTTCCAGAGGGAGTTGAGATGGTAATGCCTGGTGATAACGTAGAGATTGAGGTAGAGTTGATCTACAAGGTTGCTTTGAACGAGGGTCTTCGTTTCGCTATCCGTGAGGGTGGTCGTACAGTAGGTTCTGGTCAGATTACAACAATTCTCGACGATATCAAGTAATTTAGATTTATCTAATTTGCTATATATATCAGACTCCCCTCCTAAGGGAGTGGGAGTCTTTCTACGGGTTTAGCTCAGTTGGTAGAGCACTGGTCTCCAAAACCAGGTGTCGAGGGTTCGAGCCCTTCAACCCGTGCTAAATAGAAGATAATATGAATAAAATAGTAAATTATTGCAAGGCATGTTACGATGAACTTGCGCATAAGACTACTTGGCCATCACGTGCCGAACTTACTCATAGTGCAATGGTTGTATTATCTGCTTCCCTAGTCATTGCACTTGTTGTGTTCGCGATGGATTCTATTTTCAAAGCCTTTATGGGTGTAGTTTATCCAGGTTAATTTTTTAAGGAAATGGCAGACGCAGGAAATAAATGGTATGTGCTTAAAGCCGTTAGTGGTAAAGAGGCTAAGGTGAAAGAATACATCGAAGCTGAAATGAAGCACAATGACTTACTAGCAGCAAATGTTTCTCAGGTATTGATACCAGTTGAGAAGCATGCAACTGTGCGTAATGGAAAGAGAGTCGTTAAAGAAAAGGTCTCTCTTCCAGGTTATGTTTTTGTGGAGGCCAAACTGAAGGGAGATGTTGCGCATACGTTGCGTTTCCTCCCTAATGTTTTGGGTTTCCTTGGAGGTTTGGATGAACCAACACCAGTTCCACAGCGCGATATCAATCGTATGCTGGGTTCTGCTGAGGAGACTGAGTTCGAGGAGAATCTTGATTGTCCTTACTTGGTTAATGATACCGTTAAGGTTATGGAAGGTCCATTCAGTGGTTTCAGCGGAATCGTTGAAGAGGTTAATGCTGAAAAGCATAAGCTGAAAGTTACGGTTAAGATCTTCGGACGTAAAACTCCGTTGGAATTAGGTTTTATGCAAGTAGAAAAGGAATAGGATTCTGTTACGAGATTGTTATTCCTTATAAGTTTCAATTTTAAATATTAACAAAGAAATGGCTAAAGAAGTTGCTGGATTAATCAAATTACAGATTAAAGGTGGCGCTGCGAATCCTTCACCTCCAGTAGGACCTGCATTGGGTTCTAAGGGTATTAATATTATGGGATTCTGCAAGGAATTCAACGCCCGTACCCAGGACAAAGCAGGTAAAGTGTTGCCAGTAGTTATTACTTATTATACTGACAAGTCTTTTGATTTTATTATCAAGACTCCACCTGCTGCAGTTCAATTGAAAGAGGCTGCCAAAATCAAGTCAGGTTCTGCTCAGCCTAATCGTCAGAAGGTTGCTTCTCTTACTTGGGATCAGGTAAAGGTAATCGCTGAGGATAAGATGAAGGACTTGAACTGCTTTACTGTAGAATCAGCTATGAAGCTCATCGCTGGTACTGCAAGAAGTATGGGTATTACTGTAAAAGGGGACTTCCCTGGTAAATAATTTAAAACTTCAATTAGAAAAATGAGTAAACTGACAAAAAATCAAAAATCAGTAGCTGATAAGGTTGAAGCAGGGAAGGCATACACATTGAAGGAGGCTTCAGAGTTGGTAAAGGAAATTACCACTACCAAGTTTGATGCATCTCTTGATATTGATGTACGCTTAGGTGTTGATCCACGTAAGGCTAACCAGATGGTTCGTGGCGTTGTTTCATTGCCAAACGGAACAGGTAAGGTTACTCGTGTGCTCGCACTCTGTACTCCTGATCAGGAAGCTGCTGCTAAGGAAGCAGGCGCTGATTATGTAGGTCTTGACGAATACGTTGAGAAGATTAAGGGTGGTTGGACAGATATTGATGTCATCATCACAATGCCTTCTTGTATGGGTAAGATTGGTCCTTTGGGTCGTGTACTCGGTCCTCGTGGTTTGATGCCTAACCCTAAGAGTGGCACTGTAACTATGGATGTTGCTAAGGCAGTAAAGGAAGTTAAGCAAGGTAAGATTGACTTTAAGGTTGATAAGGCTGGTATTATCCATACTTCAATCGGTAAGGTTGGAATGACTTCTGAGCAGATCTATGGAAATGCTAAGGAGTTCATCAACACAGTTATCAAGCTGAAGCCTGCTGCTGCTAAAGGTACATATATCAAGAGTATCTTTATTTCTAGCACTATGAGTAAGGGTATCAAGATTGATCCTAAATCAGTTGAATAACTCTAAAAGTTTTGTAAAATGAAGAAAGAAGTTAAAGATACTATTATCGCTGAACTTGGACAGAAGTTGCAGGAGTTTCCTCATTTCTATCTTGTAGATGTTACAGGATTGAATGCAGAGAAGACAAGTGCACTCCGTCGTAAGTGCTTCCAGAGCGAGATTAAGATGGTTGTTGTTAAGAATTCCTTGCTTCACAAGGCGTTCGAGGCTTCAGATATCGATTTCTCTGAGCTCTATGACTGCTTGAAGGGTACTACTGCTGTATTGTTTGCTAATACAGCTAATGTACCAGCTAAGTTGTTGAAGGAATATGACAAGGAAGATGTTCCAACATTGAAGGCTGCTTATGCAGAGGAAAGCTTCTACGTTGGCGCAGACAAACTTGCAGAGCTTTCAGCTCTCAAGAGCAAGAACGAAGTTATCGCAGAGATTGTTGCTTTGCTCCAGTCACCTGCAAAGAACGTTGTTTCAGCTCTTCAATCAGGAAGCAACACTATTCATGGTGTGCTTAAGACATTGGGCGAGCGTCCTGAGTAATCAATCACAATGTTATCATTAATTATAGTATAAACAAAAATAAAATTTAGAATAAAATGGCAGATATCAAAGCTATTGCAGAAGAGTTAGTAAATCTTACTGTTAAGGAAGTTAATGAGTTGGCAACAGTCCTCAAGGACGAGTATGGTATTGAGCCTGCTGCTGCAGCTGTAGCTGTAGCTGCTGGTCCTGCTGCTGGTGGTGCAGCTGCAGCTGAGGAGAAGTCTACATTCGACGTAGTCCTCGCTGAGGTTGGTGGCGCTAAGCTCCAGGTTGTAAAGGCTGTTAAGGAGGCTTGTGGTCTCGGTTTGAAAGAGGCTAAGGATCTCGTAGACGGTGCTCCTTCTACAATCAAGGAAGGTGTAGCTAAGGACGAGGCTGAGAACCTTAAGAAGGCTATCGAAGAGGCCGGTGCTAAGGTAGAGCTCAAGTAATTAGAGTAATACATTTTTTATATAAATGGTTAGGATTCTCCAAGTAGGTGAGTCCTAACCTTTTTGTGTCTTTTATTATATTATTAATAAAACCCATTTAATAACTTCTAATGGCTACAAAAATTGTTGATAACAGAGTAAATTTTGCCAGCGTGCATAATCCGTATCCATATCCGGATTTCCTCGATGTGCAGTTAAAGTCTTTCAAGGACTTCTTACAGTTGGATACTCCGCCTGAGGAACGCAAGAATGACGGTTTGTATAAGGTGTTCTCTGAGAACTTCCCTATTACCGATACACGTAACAATTTCGTTCTTGAGTTCTTGGATTACTATATCGACCCTCCTCGCTATTCTATTGATGAGTGTTTGGAGCGTGGTCTTACATATAGTGTACCTTTGAAGGCTAAGATGAAACTGTATTGTACTGATCCTGATCATGAGGATTTCGGTACATTTATTCAGGATGTGTTCCTTGGTACTATCCCATATATGACCGATAATGGTACTTTCGTGATTAATGGTGCTGAGCGTGTTGTTGTTTCTCAGCTTCATCGCTCTCCTGGTGTGTTCTTTAGCCAGGGGGTTCATGCAAATGGTACCATGCTTTATTCTGCTCGTATCATTCCTTTCAAGGGAAGCTGGATTGAATTTGCAACTGACATTAACAATGTAATGTATGCATATATCGATCGTAAGAAGAAGTTGCCTGTAACCACATTGTTGCGTGCTATTGGTTACGAACAGGATAAGGATATTCTTCAGATTTTTGATCTTGCGGAGGAGGTGAAGGTTAACAAGAAGAATATGAAGGCTGCTATTGGTCGTAAGCTTGCTGCTCGTGTTTTGAAGAGTTGGAATGAGGACTTCGTTGATGAGGATACCGGTGAAGTAGTATCTATCGAGCGTAATGAAGTAATCATGGAGCGTGAGACTGAACTTACTGCTGATAATATTGAGGAGATTGTTGAGAGTGGAGCGCAGACTGTTCTGCTTCATAAGGATGAGGAAGCTGCCAACAAGTTTACTATTATCTTCAATACTTTGGCAAAGGATCCAAGTAACTCTGAGAAGGAAGCTGTTAACTATATCTATCGTCAGTTGCGTAATGCTGATCCTGCAGATGACGCAAGTGCACGTGAGGTTTTCCAAAACCTGTTCTTCTCTGATAAGCGTTATGATCTGGGTGAGGTAGGTCGTTATCGTATCAATAAGAAATTGAATCTTGATACTGACATTGATGTTCGTGTCTTGACTAAGGAAGATATTATTGAGATCATTAAATATCTTATTCAGCTGATCAACTCTAGTGCAACAGTTGACGATATTGACCACTTGTCTAATCGTCGTGTTCGTACTGTAGGTGAGCAGTTGGCTAACCAGTTCTCTATTGGTTTGGCACGTATGACCCGTACTATCCGTGAACGTATGAATGTTCGCGACAATGAGGTGTTTACTCCAACAGATTTGATTAATGCTAAGACAATCTCTAGTGTTATCAATTCTTTCTTTGGAACTAATCCATTGTCACAGTTCATGGACCAGACTAACCCTCTGGCTGAGGTAACTCATAAGCGTCGTCTTTCTGCCTTAGGTCCTGGTGGTTTGTCTCGTGAGCGTGCCGGTTTCGAGGTTCGTGACGTACATTATACACACTATGGTCGTCTTTGCCCTATTGAGAGTCCTGAAGGTCCAAACATCGGTTTGATTTCTTCTCTCTGTATGTATGCAAAGATTAATGATCTTGGTTTTATTGTTACTCCTTACCGTAAGGTGAATGATAGCAAGGTCGATATGGCTAATGAGGATGTTGTATACTTGACTGCTGAGGATGAAGAGTCTAAGATTATCGGTCAGGGTAATGCGCCTTTGACTGTTGATGGTTCTTTCATTCGTGATGTAGTAAAGTGTCGTCAGGATGCTGATTATCCTGTTGTAGGTCCGGATCAAGTTGATTATGTTGACGTCTCTCCACAGCAGATTGCTTCTGTATCCGCAGGTTTGATTCCATTCTTGGAGCATGATGATGGTCACCGTGCGTTGATGGGATGTAACATGATGCGTCAGGCTGTACCATTGCTTCATAATGATGCTCCAATCGTAGGTACTGGTCTTGAGAAGCAAGTTTGTGAGGATTCACGTACTATGGTTACAGCAGAAGGTGAGGGTGTTATCGAATATGTTGATGCTACAACTATCCGTATCCTTTACGATCGCACAGAAGACGATGAGTTTGTAAGCTTCGAACCAGCTTTGAAGGAGTATCGTATTCCTAAGTTCCGTCGTACCAACCAGAATATGACCATCGACTTGCGTCCTATCTGTAATAAGGGACAGCGTGTAAAGAAGGGTGATATCCTGACTGAGGGTTATGCGACAGAAAACGGTGAGCTGGCTTTGGGTCGTAATTTGCTTGTAGCTTATATTCCTTGGAAGGGTTACAACTATGAGGATGCTGTTGTTATTTCTGAACGTATGGTTCGTGATGACGTATTGACATCTGTACATGTTGACGAATACTCTCTTGATGTCCGTGAAACTAAGCGTGGAGTAGAGGAGTTCACATCTGATATCCCTAATGTCAGCGAGGAAGCTACAAAGGATCTTGATGATAATGGTATCGTGCGTGTTGGCGCAAGAATTGAGCCAGGTGATATCATGATTGGTAAGATTTCGCCTAAGGGTGAAAGTGATCCTTCACCAGAAGAGAAGTTGCTTCGCGCTATCTTTGGTGATAAGGCTGGTGATGTGAAGGATTCTTCATTGAAGGCAAATCCATCATTGAGTGGTGTTGTTATTGACAAGAAGTTGTTCTCTCGTGCTATCAAGACCCGTGAGTCAAAGAAGCAGGATAAGATTATTCTTGCTAAGATTGATGAGGAGTATGAGGCAAAGGGTGATGACTTGAAGGATATCCTCGTAGACAAGTTGCTTACACTTACAGAAGGTATGACTTCTGAGGGTGTTAAGGATTATACAGGTGCTGAGATTATCACCAAGGGCAGTACCTTTACTGCTACAGCCTTGAAGAATTTGGAGTATGATGGTGTTCAGTCTAATAAGTGGACTAAGGATGAGCATACCAATGGCTTGATTCAGAGACTTATTATGAACTATATCCGCAAGTATAAGCAACTTGATGCTGAATTAAAGCGTCGTAAGTTTGCTATCACTATTGGTGATGAACTTCCATCAGGTATTCTTCAGATGGCTAAGGTGTATATTGCTAAGAAGCGTAAAATCCAGGTTGGTGATAAACTTGCCGGTCGTCATGGTAATAAGGGTATTGTGTCTAAGGTAGTTCGTTTGGAGGATATGCCATTTATGGCTGACGGTCGTCCTGTAGATATGGTATTGAATCCATTGGGTGTGCCTTCACGTATGAACCTTGGTCAGATCTTCGAGTGTATCTTGGGTGCTGCAGGTAAAAAGTTGGGTGTAAAGTTTGCTACTCCTATCTTTGATGGTGCTAAATTGGATGATCTCTCTGAATGGACAGATAAGGCAGGCTTGCCACGTTTCTGCTCAACTTACCTTTATGATGGTGAGACTGGAGAGCAGTTTGACCAGCCAGCTACTGTTGGTATGACTTACTTCTTGAAGTTAGGTCATATGGTTGAGGATAAGATGCACGCTCGTTCTATCGGTCCATACTCTTTGATTACACAACAGCCACTTGGTGGTAAAGCACAGTTTGGTGGTCAGCGATTCGGAGAGATGGAGGTCTGGGCTATCGAGGCATTCGGTGCAAGCCACGTTTTGCAGGAAATCCTGACTGTTAAGTCAGATGATGTTGTAGGACGTAGCAAGGCATACGAAGCAATCGTAAAGGGCGATCCAATGCCAACTCCTGGTATTCCTGAGTCACTTAACGTATTGCTCCATGAGCTTCGTGGCCTTGGTTTGAGCATCAAACTTGATTAATTTTGAGAACCCCTAATTTATATATAGAAACATGGCTTTCAAAAAAGATACAAAGGTAAAGAATAATTTTACGAAGATTACCATCGGTCTCGCTTCGCCAGAGGAGATCTTGGAAAATTCGTATGGTGAGGTTACTAAACCGGAAACCATTAATTATCGTACATATAAGCCGGAGCGTGATGGCTTGTTCTGCGAGCGTATTTTTGGTCCTACTAAGGACTATGAATGCGCCTGCGGCAAGTACAAGCGTATCCGTTATAAGGGAATCGTCTGCGACCGATGTGGTGTAGAGGTTACAGAGAAGAAAGTTCGTCGTGAACGCTCAGGTCACATTGAGCTTGTCGTACCTGTTGCTCATATTTGGTATTTCCGTTCTCTTCCAAATAAGATTGGTTACCTTTTGGGTATGCCGACCAAGAAACTAGATGCTGTCATTTACTACGAGAAGTATGTAGTTATCCAGCCTGGTATTCTTGAGGGAAAGACTGATGCTGATGGTCTTGAATTGAACGGTTCTCACAAACTTGATCTCTTGTCAGAAGATGAATATATGGCTCTTCTTGACCAGTATGATCCTAATGGTGACAATGAACTTTTGGACGATACTGACCCAAATAAGTTTATAGCAAAAATGGGTGCTGAAGCAATTTATCAGTTGCTCCAGAATGTAGACCTTGACTCTTTGTCATACGAACTCCGCGATCGCGCAAATAACGATTCAAGTCAGCAGCGTAAAACTGAGGCTCTGAAGCGTCTGCAAGTTGTAGAAGGTTTCCGTGCTAGTAAAGGTATTAACAAGCCAGAATGGATGATCATGAAGATTATTCCTGTTACTCCACCTGAGCTTCGTCCGTTGGTACCATTGGATGGTGGTCGTTTTGCAACATCAGACTTGAATGACCTCTATCGTCGTGTGATTATCCGTAACAACCGTTTGAAGAGATTGGTTGAAATCAAGGCTCCTGAGGTTATTCTTCGTAACGAGAAGCGTATGTTGCAGGAGGCTGTTGACAGTTTGTTCGACAACTCACGCAAGAGTTCTGCAGTAAAGAGTGAGAGCAATCGTCCTTTGAAGTCACTCTCTGACTCTTTAAAGGGTAAGCAGGGTCGTTTCCGTCAGAACTTGCTGGGTAAGCGTGTTGACTATTCTGCCCGTTCTGTAATCGTTGTAGGTCCAGAGTTGAAGATGGGTGAGTGTGGTCTTCCAAAACTGATGGCTGCAGAGCTTTACAAACCATTTATCATTCGTAAGTTGATAGAGCGTGGTATCGTAAAGACTGTAAAAAGTGCCAAGAAGATTGTTGATCGTCGCGAGCCAGTTATCTGGGATATTCTTGAAAATGTAATGAAGGGTCATCCGGTTATGTTGAACCGTGCCCCTACGCTTCACCGACTCGGTATCCAGGCATTCCAGCCTAAGATGATTGAGGGTAAGGCTATTCAGTTGCATCCATTGGCATGTACAGCGTTCAACGCCGACTTCGATGGTGACCAGATGGCTGTTCACCTCCCATTGAGTAATGAGGCTGTTCTGGAGGCTCAAATCCTGATGCTTCAGAGTCATAACATTCTCAACCCAGCTAATGGTGCGCCTATCACCGTTCCTTCTCAGGATATGGTGCTTGGTCTTTACTATATTACTAAGATTCGTCCAGGTGCAAAGGGTGAGGGCTTGACATTCTATGGTCCTGAAGAGGCATTGATTGCTCGTAACGAGGGCCGATGTGATCTTCATGCTTTGATTAAGGTTGTAGTTGACGACTTGGTTGATGGTACAATCCAGAAACGAATGGTAGAAACTTCTGTTGGACGTGTCATCGTTAATGGTATCATTCCTGATGAAGTTGGCTTCTTCAATGATGTGATTTCCAAGAAAACCCTCCGTGGTTTGATTTCTAATGTTATCAAGGCTGTTGGTATGGCTAAGGCTTGTGAATTCCTTGATGGAATCAAGAACTTAGGTTATCGTATGGCTTATGTCGCAGGATTGTCATTCAACCTTGGTGATATTATTATTCCACCAGAGAAGGAAGCTATTGTTGAGCGCGGTCGCAAGGAGGTTGAGGAAATTACCAATAACTATAATATGGGTTTCATCACCAACAAGGAACGATACAACCAGGTTATTGATGCGTGGACTCACGTAAATACAGATTTGGGTAATATCTTGATGAAGGAGATGACCGAAGCTGACCAGGGATTCAACGCCGTATACATGATGCTTGATTCCGGAGCCCGTGGTTCTAAGGATCAGATTAAGCAGTTGTCTGGTATGCGTGGTTTGATGGCTAAACCTCAGAAGGCTGGTGCAGAGGGCGCGCAGATCATTGAGAACCCTATCCTTTCTAACTTTAAGGAGGGTATGTCTGTATTGGAGTACTTTATCGCTTCTCACGGTGCCCGTAAGGGTCTTGCTGATACCGCTATGAAGACTGCCGATGCTGGTTATTTGACTCGTCGTCTTGTAGACGTTTCTCACGATGTTATTATCACCGAAGAGGATTGTGGTACATTGCGTGGCTTGGTTTGTACAGCTTTAAAGAATGGTGATGAGATTATTTCATCTCTTTATGAGCGTATTTTGGGTCGTGTTTCTGTGCATGATGTTATTCATCCAACAACTGGTGAACTGATTGTCAAATCTGGTGAAGAAATCACCGAGGCTAAGGCAAAGGCTATTGATGAATCTCCTATCGAGAGTGTTGAAATTCGTTCGGTTCTCACCTGTGAGAGCAAAAAGGGTGTCTGCATGAAGTGCTATGGCCGTAACTTGGCAACAGCCCGTATGGTACAGTTGGGTGAAGCCGTTGGTGTCATCGCTGCTCAAGCTATTGGTGAGCCTGGTACACAGTTGACTCTCCGTACATTCCACGCCGGTGGTATTGCATCTAATGCTGCTGCCAATGCTAAGATTGCTGCGAAGAATAAGTCTCGTATCGAGTTTGACGAGTTGAGCACAGTACCATTCGTAGAGGAAGACGAGGAAGGAAACGATATCAAGTGCGAAAAGGTAGTAAGCCACTTGGCTGAAATCCGTTTCGTGGATCCTAATACAAACATCGTTCTTGCAACTTTGAATGTTCCTTACGGTTCTTCATTGTATCACAAGGAGGGTGAAATCGTAGAGAAGGATACCGTTATCGCCCGTTGGGATCCATTCAACGCCGTTATCGTCAGCCAGTATGCGGGTACATTGAAGTTCAATGACGTTCAGAAGGATCAGACTTACCGTGCTGAGGTCGATGAGACTACAGGTTTGGAGGAGAAGATTATCACCGATTCCAAGAATAAGGCAATGGTTCCATCTTGTGATGTTATCGATGCTAATGGTGAAATCCTTGGTACATACAACTTCCCTGTAGGTGGTCACTTGGCAGTTGAGGATGGACAGACAATTAATACCGGTGAGGTTTTGGTTAAGATTCCTCGTGCTGTAGGTGGTGCAGGTGATATCACTGGTGGTCTCCCTCGTGTAACTGAGCTTCTTGAGGCTCGTAACCCTTCTAACCCTGCTGTTGTATCTGAAATCGATGGTGAGGTAACTATGGGTAAGGTAAAGCGTGGTAATCGTGAGATCATCGTGACATCTAAGACAGGCGATCAGAAGAAGTATCTTGTATCTCTTTCTAAGCAGATCTTGGTACAGGAACATGATGCTGTACGTGCTGGTACTCCTCTTTCTGATGGTAGTGTAACTCCTGGCGATATTCTCGCCATCATGGGTCCTACCGCTGTTCAGGAATATATTGTTAACCAGATCCAGGACGTTTACCGTCTTCAGGGTGTGGCTATTAATGATAAGCATTTTGAGGTTGTGGTACGTCAGATGATGCGTAAGGTTCGTATTGACGATCCAGGTGATACTACCTTCTTGGAGCAAGAGTTGGTTGATAAACTTGACTTTGCAGAAGAGAATGATCGTATCTGGGGTAAGAAGGTTGTTACTGACGGTGGTGATAGTGAAAGTCTCAAACCAGGTCAGATCATAACGGCTCGTAGATTGCGTGATGAAAATTCTGCATTGAAGCGTCGTGACTTGAAACTTGTACAGGTTCGTGATGCCGTATCTGCAACTTCTACACAGATCCTCCAGGGTATTACTCGTGCTGCTCTTGGTACTAAGAGCTTTATGAGTGCTGCATCATTCCAGGAAACTACTAAGGTCTTGAATGAGGCTGCTATCCGTGGTAAGGTTGATTACCTTGAGGGTATGAAGGAGAATGTTATCTGTGGTCACTTGATTCCTGCAGGTACTGGTCTTCGTCAGTGGGATAAGCTCATCGTTGGCTCTAAAGAAGAATATGAGCGTATGCAGGCTAATAAGAAAAATGTGCTCGACTATGCTGATTCTCCAATAGGAGAATAATCGTAGAATAGAGTACTATATATAAATAGGTATAATGAGGGTGCGTCATAAGTCTATGGCGCACCCTTTTATTATCTGTAACAGATGAAAAAAAGCAAAGAATCAAGATTCCATCTTCTGTTGTCTTATGATGTTTTTTTTAAAATAAGTGGCAGATTATTCGTTTTTTTCAGATATTATGTGTAAATTTGCACTATCATTTAAAGTTTAATCCTATTAACTTAGTAAAATTATGGAAGAAAATAAGAATAATCAACAGCAGCAGAATCAGTTCCAGATGGGCATCAGCCCTGAAGTTGCAGAGGGTACATACTCTAACTTGGCACTGATTACTCATTCTAGTTCAGACTTCATCTTGGATTTTGCATGTGCACTTCCTGGCATGCCTGCACCTCAGATCAAGAGTCGTGTTATCATGGCACCTGAGCATGCTAAGCGATTGCTCCAGGCATTGCAGAGCAATATTTATAACTATGAGCAGTCCTTCGGTAAAATTAAGTTGTCTGATGAGCAAGAACGTACAATCGCTCCATTTGGCACACCAAAGGGTGAGGCATAATGTACTACAGCATACATACTAAGACTAAATTCTCTGCTAAATTCCGCTTTTTCTTTATAATATTCGTTTTTAATAGTTATATAAAGTTAAAACTAGCCTTCGTTTTTTAAAAGTCTCCTTAATATTTAGGTAGTTTGCCGAAAAAATCGTACCTTTGCACCCCGAAAAGGCTCTATAAAGTAGTGGCTTACATCGAAATAAGACAATAAATAAAAATAAATATATAAATTAAAAAGTAAAATTATGCCTACTATTTCACAGTTAGTAAGAAAAGGCAGACGAGTTCTTGTAGACAAGAGCAAGTCACCAGCTTTGGATTCTTGTCCTCAGCGTCGTGGTGTTTGTGTTCGTGTTTATACAACAACTCCTAAGAAGCCTAATTCAGCAATGCGTAAAGTTGCACGTGTACGTTTGACAAACTCAAAGGAAGTAAACTCTTATATTCCAGGAGAGGGTCACAACTTGCAGGAGCACTCAATTGTTTTGGTTCGCGGTGGTCGTGTAAAGGACCTTCCTGGTGTACGTTATCACATTGTCCGTGGTACACTTGATACTGCAGGTGTTGCGAATCGTACACAGCGTCGTTCTAAGTACGGAGCTAAGCGTCCTAAGGCAAAGAAGTAATATAGCTTCTTAAATTTTAGACAAAACCGCAGACTCACGGTCGGAGAAGGTCGGGAGTTGGGGTTAAAATATTTAATAAAAGTTTTGCTGGAGAAGTAATCAGGTTGAGTAAATGCTCGGGTGCGAGCGTTGAAGAACATTATACAGCCCCATGCAGAATTAAAAAAAGTTTTATTTAAAATGAGAAAAGCAAAACCAAAGAAGAGAGTGATCCTTCCAGATCCTGTCTTCAATGACCAGAAGGTCTCAAAGTTCGTAAATCATTTGATGTATGATGGAAAGAAGAATACATCTTATGAGATTTTCTACAATGCACTTGACATTGTAAAGGCTAAGATGTCTAACGAGGAAAAGTCTGCTCTTGAAATCTGGAAGCAGGCACTTGATAATATTACTCCTCAGGTAGAGGTTAAGAGC
The DNA here is from genome assembly GCF_026015625.1 of Segatella copri. NCBI lineage: Bacteria > Pseudomonadati > Bacteroidota > Bacteroidia > Bacteroidales > Prevotellaceae > Segatella > Segatella copri. The sequence continues at coordinate 3,370,522 of NZ_JAPDVG010000001.1, forward strand.
CGTCGTATCGGTGGTGCAACCTTCCAGGTTCCTACAGAGATTCGTCCTGATCGTAAGGAAAGTATTTCTATGAAGAATCTTATTCTTTTTGCACGTAAGCGCGGTGGTAAGACTATGGCTGATAAGCTTGCTGCAGAGATCATGGATGCTTTTAATAATCAGGGTGGTGCATTTAAGCGTAAGGAGGATATGCATCGTATGGCTGAGGCTAACCGTGCGTTCGCTCACTTTAGATTCTAATTTAATATATAATATAGTTAAAAGAAAATGGCAAATCGCGATTTACATTTGACTCGTAACATCGGTATCATGGCGCATATCGATGCTGGTAAGACAACAACTTCTGAGCGTATTTTGTTCTATACAGGTAAGACTCATAAGATTGGTGAGGTACACGATGGTGCTGCTACAATGGACTGGATGGCCCAGGAGCAGGAGCGTGGTATTACTATCACTTCTGCGGCTACAACTTGTAATTGGAACTATCTCGGTAAGTCTTATAAGATCAACTTGATCGATACTCCGGGACACGTTGACTTCACTGCTGAGGTTGAGCGTTCTCTCCGTGTACTTGATGGTGCTGTTGCTACATATTCTGCAGCTGATGGTGTTCAGCCACAGTCTGAGACTGTATGGCGTCAGGCTGATAAGTATAATGTACCTCGTATCGGTTATGTAAACAAGATGGACCGTTCTGGTGCTAACTTCTTCGAGACAGTTCAGCAGATGAAGGATATCTTGGGCGCTAATCCAATTGCTATTCAGATTCCTATTGGTGCAGAGGAGAACTTCAAGGGTGTAGTTGACCTCATTAAGATGAAGGCTATCCTTTGGCACGATGAGACTATGGGTGCTGAGTATGATGTAGAGGATATCCCTGCAGACTTGGCTGACGAGGCTGCTGAGTGGCGTGATAAGCTCCTCGAGGGTGCTGCAAACTTCGATGATGAGGTTATGGAACTTTATCTCGATGGTAAGGATATTCCAGAAGAAAAGCTTCTTGCTGCTATCCGTAAGGGTTGCTGTGCTATGGAGTGCTGCCCAATGTTGCTCGGTTCTTCATACAAGAACAAGGGTGTTCAGCCATTGCTCGACTATGTATGTGCATTCTTGCCTTCACCAATGGATACTCCAAATATCATCGGTACTAACCCTGATACAGAGGAGGAAGAGGATCGTAAACCATCTGAGGATGAACCAACATCTGCTCTCGCATTTAAGATTGCTACTGACCCATTCATGGGCCGCTTGGTATTCTTCCGCGTTTACTCAGGTAAGGTCGTTGCCGGTTCTTATGTTTACAACCCACGTTCTGGCAAGCGCGAGCGTATCAGCCGTCTGTTCCAGATGAACTCTAAGCAGGAAATCCCAATGGAGTCTATCGATGCTGGTGATATCGGTGCAGGTGTAGGTTTCAAGGATATCCGTACAGGTGATACACTCTGTGACGAGGAACACCCAATCGTATTGGAGTCTATGACATTCCCTGATACTGTGATTTCTATCGCAGTAGAGCCAAAGAGCCAGGCTGACATCGCTAAGATGGATAATGGTCTCGCAAAGTTGGCTGAGGAGGATCCAACCTTCACAGTTCGTACAGACGAGCAGAGCGGTCAGACAATTATCTCTGGTATGGGTGAGCTCCACTTGGATATCATCATTGACCGTTTGAAGCGTGAGTTCAAGGTTGAGTGTAATCAGGGTAAGCCTCAGGTTAACTACAAGGAGGCTATCACTAAGACAGCTCAGAGCCGTGAAACTTATAAGAAGCAGTCTGGTGGTCGCGGTAAGTTCGCTTGTATCGATGTAACCATCGGTCCTAAGGACGAGGATTACAAGGAAGGCGACTTGCAGTTCATCAACGAGGTTAAGGGTGGTAACGTTCCTAAGGAATTCATCCCATCTGTACAGAAGGGCTTCGCTGATTGCTTGTCAAATGGTGTACTCGGTGGCTTCCCAATGACAGGTTTGAAGGTGACTTTGACCGATGGTAGCTTCCACCCAGTTGACTCTGACCAGTTGTCATTCGAGTTGGTAGCACATCAGGCATTCAAGGTACTTTGCCCTAAGGCTGGTCCTGTTTTGATGGAGCCTATCATGAAGGTAGAGGTTGTTACTCCAGAAGAGAACATGGGTGACGTAATCGGTGACTTGAACAAGCGCCGTGGTCTCGTTCAGGGTATGGAAGAAGGTCGTAGCGGTGCTCGCATCGTAAAGGCAATGGTTCCATTGGCTGAGATGTTCGGTTATGTAACAGCTTTGCGTACTATCACTTCTGGTCGTGCAACAAGTTCTATGGAGTACGATCATCATGCACCTCTTTCTTCAACAATTGCTAAGGCTGTGTTGGAGGAGGTTAAGGGTCACGCAGATCTTCTTTAATAACAAAGAATAACGGTAAGATGAGGCGCTGCTTAGCGAATGACTCTTAAGCAGCGTACCTCTTCTTCCATTAGACTAAATAATTCATATAATAATAACTTAATTTTAAAAATGAGTCAGAAAATCAGAATTAAGCTGAAGTCTTACGACCACCAGTTGGTTGACAAGTCAGCTGAGAAGATTGTGAAGGCTGTAAAGGCAACAGGCGCTATCGTTAGTGGTCCTATTCCATTGCCAACACACAAGCGTATTTTTACTGTAAACCGCAGTACTTTCGTTAACAAGAAGTCTCGCGAGCAGTTCCAGCTCTCAGATTTCAAGCGTCTCATTGACATCTACAGCTCAACAGCTAAGACAGTTGATGCCTTGATGAAGCTTGAATTGCCAAGTGGTGTAGAAGTAGAAATCAAAGTCTAATTATTTAAATTAAATTGAAATGCCAGGATTAATTGGAAAGAAAATCGGAATGACATCCGTTTTCAGTGCCGACGGTAAGAATATTCCGTGCACTGTTATCGAAGTAGGTCCTTGTGTTGTAACCCAGGTGAAAACTGTAGAAAAGGATGGTTACAAGGCTTATCAGTTAGGTTTCGAAGAGGCAAAGGAGAAGCGTACTTCTCAGCCTATGATGGGAATCTTCAAGAAGGCAGGCACAACACCTAAGAAGCACTTGGCCGAGTTCAAGTTTGATGAGGAGTACAACCTCGGTGACACAATTACAGTTGAAATCTTCAACGATTGCAAGTTCGTTGATGTAATTGGTACATCAAAGGGTAAAGGCTTCCAGGGCGTTGTTAAGCGTCACGGATTCGGTGGTGTAGGTCAGTCTACTCACGGTCAGGATGACCGCGCTCGTAAGCCGGGATCTATTGGTGCTTGTTCTTACCCTGCAAAGGTATTCAAGGGTATGCGCATGGGCGGCCAAATGGGAGGTGACAGAGTTACAACTCAGAACCTTCAGGTGTTAAAGGTAATTCCAGAGCAGAATCTTCTTATTGTTAAGGGTTCTTTCGCTGGATGCAAAGGTTCAACTGTTTTAATTGAGAAATAATGGAAGTTAGCGTATTAGATATCAAAGGTCAGGAGACCGGCCGCAAGGTAGCTCTTAATGATGCAGTCTTCGGCATTGAGCCTAACGATCACGTTCTCTATCTTGACGTAAAGCAGTATCTCGCTAACCAGCGTCAGGGTACAGCTAAGTCTAAGGAGAGAAGCGAGATGAGCGGTTCTACTCGTAAGCTTGGTCGTCAGAAGGGCGGCGGCGGTGCTCGCCGTGGTGATATTAACTCACCTGTACTCGTAGGTGGTGCTCGCGTTTTTGGTCCTAAACCACGTGATTACCGCTTCAAGCTCAACAAAAAAGTAAAGATTCTTGCTCGTAAGTCTGCTCTGTCTTATAAGGCACAGGAAAGCGCAATCGTAATGTTGGAAGACTTTACATTTGAGGCTCCAAAGACTAAAGAATTCTTAAGTATTATTAAGAATCTTAAAATTGAGGGCAAAAAAGTGCTCTTCGTTTTGCCAGAATCAAATAAAAACGTATATTTGTCTGCACGTAACTTACAGCGCGCTGAGGTTATCCTCGCATCTAACGTCAATTCGTACAAAGTTTTGAACGCTGATGTAGTAGTGATTACAGAAAAGTCGCTGGAGACTATCGACCAGATCTTAACAAAATAAAGGAGATATTAGAATATGGCATTTATTATCAAACCATTGGTTACTGAGAAGATGACCAAGATTACAGACAAGCAGCCTAACCGCTATGGCTTCGTTGTTCGTCCTGAGGCTAATAAGCTCGAGATTAAGAAGGAAGTTGAGAGTCTGTATAATGTTACAGTAGTTGACGTGAACACTATTCGTTACGCTGGCAAGCGCTCTGCCCGTTACACTAAGGCAGGTCTTGTTAAGGGTCAGAAGAATGCGTTCAAGAAGGCAATCGTTACTCTTAAGGAGGGCGATACAATTGATTTTTACAGCAATATTTAAAATAAAAAATGGCAGTACGTAAATTAAAACCGGTTACTCCGGGTCAAAGACACAAGGTTATTGGCACGTTCGAGGATATTACTGCATCCGTGCCAGAGAAGTCTCTCGTTTACGGTAAACGTTCTACCGGCGGTCGAAACAACACCGGTAAGATGACCGTTCGCTACATTGGCGGTGGTCACAAGCAGAAGTATCGTTTAATCGACTTCAAACGTGAGAAAGATGGTGTTCCAGCAGTTGTTAAGACAATCGAGTACGATCCAAACCGTTCGGCTCGTATCGCATTGCTTTACTACGCTGATGGTGAAAAACGTTACATTATTGCTCCTAACGGACTTGAGGTAGGCGCTACTTTGATGTCAGGTGCAGAAGCTGCTCCTGAGATCGGTAACTGTCTTCCTTTGGCAAACATCCCTGTAGGTACAGTGATCCACAACATCGAGTTGCGTCCTGGTCAGGGTGCTTTGTTGGTTCGTTCGGCTGGTAATTTTGCTCAGTTGACTTCTCGTGAGGGCAGTTATTGTGTAATTAAGCTCCCTTCTGGTGAAACACGCCAGATTTTGAGTGCTTGTAAAGCTACAGTTGGTAGTGTTGGTAACTCTGACCACGCTCTTGAACAGTCTGGTAAGGCTGGACGTTCTCGCTGGTTGGGTCGTCGTCCACACAACCGTGGTGTTGTTATGAACCCTGTTGATCACCCAATGGGTGGTGGTGAAGGTCGCCAGAGTGGTGGTCACCCACGTTCACGTAAGGGCTTGTACGCTAAGGGTCTTAAGACTCGCGCACCTAAGAAGCTTTCTAACAAGTATATTATCGAAAGAGCTAACAAAAAATAAAGAGTAAATTATGAGTCGTTCACTTAAAAAAGGTCCATACATCAACGTTTCTCTCGAGAAGAAAATTCTCGCTATGAACGAGAGTGGCAAGAAGAATGTTGTTAAGACATGGGCTAGAGCTTCAATGATATCTCCTGATTTCGTAGGACATACTGTTGCAGTTCATAACGGTAACAAATTTATCCCTGTTTATGTTACAGAGAATATGGTTGGCCACAAGCTTGGAGAGTTTGCTCCAACACGTCGCTTTGGCGGTCACTCTGGTAACAGAAAGTAAGCTAAGGGTTAAACCATTTAAAATTTAAGTAAATAATGGGAGCAAGAAAACATATTGCGGCTGAGAAATTGAAAGAAGCCCGTAAAAACTTGTACTTCGCAAAGTTGGTAGGCGTTCCTTCTTCTCCACGTAAGATGCGCTATGTAGTAGACATGATTCGTGGTATGGAGGTTAACCGTGCACTCGGAGTACTTCGCTTCTCTAAGAAGCAGGCATCAGCTGATGTAGAGAAATTACTTCGTTCAGCTATCGCTAACTGGGAAGCTAAGAATAATCGCAAGGCTGAAGACGGTGAGCTTTATATCAGTAAGGTCTTCGTTGACGAAGGCGTTACAATGAAACGTATGAGACCTGCACCACAGGGTCGTGGTTATAGAATTCGTAAGCGTTCTAACCATGTAACTCTTTTTGTTGATGCAAAAACTAATGACGAAAAATAATTAAGTAGAATGGGACAGAAAGTTAATCCGATTAGTAACCGACTTGGTGTTATCCGTGGTTGGGATTCAAATTGGTTCGGTGGTAAGAACTTCGGTGATAACCTCGTTGAGGATCAGAAAATCCGTAAGTATCTTAACGAGCGTCTTGCTAAAGCAAGCATTTCTCGTATTATTATCGAACGTACATTGAAACTTGTTACCATTACTATTTGTACAGCCCGTCCAGGTATTGTCATTGGTAAAGGTGGTCAGGATGTTGATAAGTTGAAGGAAGAGTTGAAGAAGCTTTATAAGAAAGATATTCAGATCAACATCTTCGAGGTTAAAAAGCCTGAGCTTGATGCTACTATAGTTGGTAAGAATATTGCGACTCAGATTGAGCACATGATTGCTTATCGTCGCGCTATCAAGATGGCAGTTGCTAACACCATGCGTGCTGGCGCTGAGGGTATCAAGGTACAGATTACAGGTCGTCTGAATGGTGCTGAAATGGCACGTAAAGAAATGTACAAAGAGGGTCGTACTCCTCTTCATACATTCCGCGCAGACATCGACTATTGCCAGTGCGAGGCACTTACAAAGGTAGGTTTGCTTGGTATTAAGGTTTGGATTTGCCGTGGTGAGGTTTATGGTAAGGCTGATCTTACTCCAAACTTCTCACAGGACAATAAGAGCAACAACCGTGGTAACGGTCGCTCTAACAACCGTGGTGGTAATCGTAAAAGAAACAATAACCGTTAAATTTTAGAAAGCTATCATGTTACAGCCAAAAAGAGTTAAATATAGAAGACCTCAAGATGGTCGTGGCAACAAAGGCAACGCTCACAGAGGTACACAATTGGCTTTCGGTTCTTTTGGTATCAAAACTCTTGAATCAAAGTGGATCGATAGTCGTCAGATTGAGGCAGCTCGTGTAGCATTGAACCGCTATATGAACCGTCAAGGTCAGGTCTGGATTAGAATTTTCCCTGATAAGCCAATCACTCGCAAGCCTGCTGATGTCCGTATGGGTAAAGGTAAGGGTGATCCAGCAGGATGGGTTGCACCTGTTACACCAGGTAGAATTCTCTTCGAAGTTGAAGGAGTTAGTTTCGATATTGCAAAAGAAGGTCTTCGCCTTTGCGCTCAGAAACTTCCTGTTAAGACTAAGTTTATTGTTAGACGTGATTACGATAAAAACGCTTAATTATGAAGATTGCAGAAATTAAAAATATCGAGACCAAAGAATTGGTTGAGAAGTTGGAGGCAGCTGTTGATGCTTTGAACAAGAAGAAGATCAATCATAATGTAACTCCACTTGAGAATCCATCAGAGATTAAGGTTGCTCGTCGTGATATTGCACGTATGAAAACTGAACTTCGTCAGAGAGAACTTAACAAATAATAATGGTCCAGATGGAAACAAGAAATTTAAGAAAAGTAAGACAGGGTGTTGTTATTAGCAACAAGATGGATAAAACCATTGTTATTGCAGCTAAGTTCAAGGAGATGCACCCTATTTATGGTAAATTTGTCCAGAAGACAAAGAAGTACCATGCACATGACGAGAATAATGAGGCTAACGTAGGTGATACAGTTATGATCATGGAGACTCGTCCTCTGTCTAAGACAAAGAGATGGAGATTAGTACAAATTGTAGAAAAAGCTAAGTAATTATGATACAGACTGAATCAAGACTTACAGTATGTGATAACAGCGGTGCTCGTGAGGCTCTTTGCATTCGAGTTCTCGGTGGTACAGGCCGTCGTTACGCTAGCGTTGGTGACGTTATTGTTGTTGCAGTCAAGAACGTTATCCCATCAAGTGATTTGAAGAAGGGTGCAGTATCAAAGGCTTTGATTGTTCGCACAAAGAAGGAAATTCGTCGTGCAGATGGTTCTTACATCCGTTTCGATGACAACGCTTGTGTATTGCTTAACAATGCAGGTGAGCTTCGTGGTAGCCGTATCTTCGGTCCTGTTGCTCGTGAGCTTCGTGCAGTAAATATGAAAGTCGTTTCTTTGGCACCTGAGGTTCTTTAATATTTAAAAAGTAAGAAGTAATGAGTAAGTTACATATTAAGAAAGGCGATACCGTTATCGTTATTGCCGGTGCAGATAAGGGCAAGACTGGTAAGGTGCTTAAGGTCCTCGTTGAGGAGAACCGTGCTATCGTAGAAGGTGTGCACATGGTTTCTAAGAGCACTAAGCCATCTGCTAAGAATCCTCAGGGAGGTATTGTTAAGCAGGAGGCTCCTATTCATATCTCAAATTTGAGTTTGATTGATCCTAAGAGTGGCAAGGCTACTCGTGTTGCTATCAAGCATGAGGGTAAAAACGTTGTTCGCATCGCTAAAAAGTCAGGGGAGGAAATCAAGTAATGGATACAGCACAGTTAAAGAAAGTATATAAGGAGACAATCGCTCCTGCTCTTCAGAAGCAGTTCAACTACTCTTCAGCTATGGAGATTCCAGTATTGAAGAAGATTGTCATCAATCAGGGTCTTGGTGATGCTACTCAGGACAAGAAAATTGTTGATGTAGCAATCAATGAGATTACTGCTATCACCGGTCAGAAGGCTGTTGCTACATATTCTAAAAAGGATATTGCAAACTTCAAGCTTCGTAAGAAGATGCCTATCGGTGTTATGGTAACATTGCGTCGTGAGCGTATGTACGAGTTCTTGGAGAAACTCGTTCGTGTTTCTCTTCCTCGTATTCGCGACTTCAAGGGTATTGAGAGCAAGTTTGATGGTCGTGGTAACTATACATTAGGTATCACAGAGCAGATTATCTTCCCTGAGATTAATATCGATGAGATCGATCGTATTCAGGGTATGAATATTACCTTCGTAACAACAGCTAAGACTGATGAAGAAGGTTTTGCTCTTTTGAAGGCTTTTGGTCTTCCATTCAAGAACGCAAATAAAGATTAAGAGATATGGCAAAAGAATCAATGAAAGCTCGCGAGGTTAAGCGTGCAAAGCTTGTAGCTCGTTACGCTGAAAAGCGCGAAGCACTGAAAAAGATTATTGCAACTTCTAATGATCCAGCCGAAGCATACGAGGCAGCTCGTAAGCTTCAGGCTATCCCTAAGAATGCAAACCCAATCCGTCTTCACAATCGTTGCAAGATTACTGGTCGTCCAAAGGGTTATATCCGTCAGTTCGGTATTTCTCGTATCCAGTTCCGTGAGATGGCTTCTGCTGGTTTGATTCCAGGTGTAAAGAAGGCTAGCTGGTAATCCTTTCAAAGGTAAGAATATTTTTTTATTTAATATTGTCGGGGTAGTCCCGATTAATTAAACATTTATATTTTATGACAGATCCAATAGCAGATTATCTGACAAGACTCAGAAATGCAATCATGGCTCATCACCGTGTTGTAGAAGTTCCTGCGTCTAACTTGAAGAAAGAGATCACTAAGATCCTCTTCGAGAAAGGTTACATCCTCAATTACAAGTTTGTAGAGGATGGTCCTCAGGGCTCAATTAAGGTTGCCTTGAAGTACAACCCAACTACAAAGCAAAACGCTATCAAGTGTTTGAAGCGCGTGTCAACTCCAGGTTTGCGTAAGTATACCGGTTACAAGGACATGCCAAGAGTTATTAACGGATTAGGTATTGCAATCTTATCTACATCCAAAGGTGTAATGACAGACAAAGAAGCTTCTGATCTTAAGATCGGTGGCGAGGTTCTTTGCTATATTTATTAATTGGAGGCTTTTATATGTCTAGAATAGGAAAATTGCCAATTAGTATCCCTGCAGGTGTTACTGTAAATTATGATGAGGTTTCTCATGTTTGTACAGTAAAGGGCCCTAAGGGTGAACTTTCTCAGTGGATTGATCCATCTATCAAGTTTAATAATGCAGATGGTCATATTAGCTTTGAAATCGATGAAAATAGTCCTGTAAATATTAAGCAGAAGCAGGCTTTCCACGGTTTGTATCGCTCTCTCGTTAACAACATGGTTGTTGGTGTAAGCGCTGGTTATACAAAGGTTTTGGAATTGGTAGGTGTTGGTTATCGTGTTTCTAACCAGGGTAATATCATTGAGTTTGCTTTGGGTTACACTCACCCTATTTTCATCCAGTTGCCTAAGGAGATTAAGGTTGAGACTAAGTCTGAAAGAAACCAGAACCCAATCTTGACATTGGAGTCTTGCGACAAGCAGTTGTTGGGACTCGTTTGTGCAAAAATTCGTTCTTTCCGCAAGCCTGAGCCTTATAAAGGTAAGGGTATCCTCTTTAAGGGTGAAGTTATTCGCAGAAAGTCTGGTAAGAGTGCTTCAGCTAAGTAATTTTAATTATTTACGATTATGACAACAAAGAAAGTAGAAAGACGAATTAAGATAAAGTTCCGCATTCGTAAGAGTGTGAACGGTACAGCTGAGCGTCCACGTCTTAGTGTATTCCGCTCTAACAAGCAGATTTACGCTCAGGTTATTAACGATTTGACAGGCACTACACTTGCATCAGCTTCTTCACTCGGTTTGGAGAAGATGCCTAAGCAGGAGCAGGCAACTAAGGTTGGCGAGCTCATTGCTGAGAAGGCTAAGGCTGCTGGCGTTGAGGCAGTAGTTTTCGACCGTAATGGTTACCTTTACCATGGTCGTGTAAAGCAGTTGGCTGAAGGTGCTCGTAATGGTGGTCTTAAATTTTAAACGATTATGGCAATGGATAAAGTAAAAGTAAATAACGAAGAAGTACTTAAGGATCGCTTGGTTGCTATCAACCGTGTAACTAAGGTTACAAAGGGTGGTCGTACTTTCACATTCGCTGCTATCGTCGTTGTAGGTGACGGTAATGGCGTAATCGGCTACGGCCTTGGTAAGGCAGGTGAGGTTACTGCTGCTATCGCAAAGGGTACTGAAGCTGCTAAGAAGAACTTGGTAAAGGTTCCTGTACTCAAGGGTACTGTTCCTCATGAGGTTGAAACTTCATTTGGTGGTGCTAAGGTTCTTATTAAGCCAGCTGCTGCCGGTACTGGTTTGAAGGCCGGTGGTGCTATGCGTGCAGTACTTGAGAGCGTAGGTATCAAGGATGTCATCGCTAAGTCTAAGGGTTCTTCAAATGCCCATAACCTTGTGAAGGCTACTATCGCAGCTCTTGCAGAGATGCGTGATGCTTATACTGTAGCAGGTGAGCGTGGTATCAGTATGGATAAAGTATTTAACGGTTAATTAGGAAAAATCGAATATGGCAACAATTAAAATCAAGCAGATTAAGAGTAAAATCGGTGCTCCAGTAGATCAGAAGCGTACTCTCGCTTGTCTTGGTCTCCACAAGATTTCTCAGGTTGTTGAGGTAGAGGATACTCCTAGCAACCGTGGTATGATCCGTAAGGTTCATCACCTCGTAAGTGTAGTTGATTAATTAATCTTTTTAAATTAGGAACGATTATGAAATTAAATAATTTGAAACCTGCTGCAGGTTCTACCCATTCACGTCGTCGTATTGGTCGTGGTCCAGGTTCTGGTCTCGGTGGTACTTCTACACGTGGTCATAAGGGTGCCAAGGCTCGTTCTGGTTATAAGAGAAAGATTGGTTTCGAAGGTGGTCAGATGCCATTGCAGCGTCGTGTTCCAAAGGCTGGTTTTAAGAATATCAACCATAAGGAGTACTTCGCAGTAAACCTTTCAACTCTTCAGGCTCTTGCTGAAGCAAAGAACCTTACTAAAATCGGTATTGAGGAACTTAAGGCTGCTGGCCTCACAAACGGCAAGGAGCTTGTAAAGGTTCTCGGTAACGGTGAACTTAAAGCAAAATTGGAAGTTGAAGCTAATGCTTTCTCAAAGACTGCCGAAGAAGCAATCAAGGCAGTAGGTGGTAACGCAACTATAATCTAAGTAAATGAAAAAGTTTATTGAGACACTAAAGAACTGTTGGAAGATAGAGGATCTCCGTCAGAGACTCCTCATTACTCTTCTGTTTACGGCTATTTACCGTTTTGGCTCGTTTGTGGTACTTCCAGGTATCAATCCGGGCATGTTGGAAAAACTTCAGTCGCAGACCTCTGGCGGTCTTATGTCGCTATTGGACATGTTCTCTGGTGGTGCATTTTCCAATGCATCTATCTTTGCACTCGGAATTATGCCTTATATCTCAGCTTCAATCGTTATGCAGCTTCTTGCTGTTGCTGTACCTTATTTCCAGAAGATGCAGCGCGAGGGCGAGAGCGGCCGCAAAAAAATACAATGGTATACTAGAGTCCTGACTGTGGCCATTTTGGTCTTTCAGGCTCCTAGTTACCTTTTGAATTTGAAAATGCAGGCTGCCAATGCTCTAGCCACAGGTATTAGTTGGACGGTATTCATGATACCGGCAACAATTATCTTGGCCGCAGGAAGTATGTTTATCCTTTGGTTAGGTGAGCGTATCACTGACAAGGGAGTAGGTAATGGTATCTCTCTTATTATTATGATTGGTATTATCGCCCGTTTGCCACAGGCTTTCGTTCAGGAGGTAACTTCTCGTTTGCAGGCAATTTCAGGTGGTGGTCTTATCATGTTCATTGTAGAGATTCTTATCCTTTATGCTGTAGTCTGTGCATCAATTCTTTTGGTGCAAGGTACACGTAAGATCCCTGTTCAGTATGCTAAACGCTTGGTTGGAAATAAGCAATATGGTGGTGCACGTCAGTACATCCCTTTGAAACTTTTTGCAGCTAACGTAATGCCTATCATCTTTGCACAGGCTTTAATGTTTATTCCATTGGCAATAGTTCGCTATCAGTCTGAAAATGCTAGTAGTGTTGTTCAGCAGTTGATGGATAATCGTAGCTTGCTATATAATGTTGTTTATGTAATCTTGGTTATTGCATTTACTTATTTCTATACAGCTATTACATTGAATCCTACTCAGATGGCTGAGGATATGAAACGTAACAATGGTTTCATTCCTGGCGTAAAACCAGGAAAGGATACAGCTGAGTACATTGATACCGTAATGTCTCGTATTACTTTACCAGGTTCGTTATTTATTGCGTTTATTGCAATCATGCCTGCATTAGCAGGACTTCTCGATGTACAGCAAGCTTTCTCTCAATTCTTTGGAGGTACATCTCTATTGATTTTGGTTGGTGTTGTCATTGACACATTACAACAAATCGAGAGTCATTTGCTTATGCGCCACTATGATGGTCTTTTGAATTCAGGCCATACGCGTCAGGGTGGTGTTGCTGCATATTAATCTTTTTCTTTTGAAATGAGAAATTTCTGAAGACAGAAGATGAAATTATTCAGAGTGCAGTTTTACTTCATCTTCAAGTAAAGCTGACTTGAATTTACTATATTATGTGAGACGACTCTCCATTTGGATAGGTAATTCCTCATCCACTTGGAGAGCCTTTTCCCGCTAATATGTCATCTAATTATGATTTTTATCTGATAGTGATGGCACAAAGTTGCTCGAAAAGATAAAGCACAATTTTATCTTCATTCGTAGAAGTTTAACATTAAGAAGGACAAATATTTATATTATGGCAAAACAAGCCGCTATTGAGCAAGATGGAACAATTGTAGAAGCATTGTCAAATGCGATGTTCCGAGTAGAATTAGAGAATGGAGTTGACATCACAGCTCATATCTCTGGTAAGATGAGAATGCATTACATCAAGATTTTACCTGGTGATAAGGTAAAGGTGGAGATGAGTCCATATGACCTTACCAAAGGTAGAATTGTTTTTAGATACAAATAATAATCATATATAAGGTTATGAAGACAAGAGCATCATTAAAGAAGCGTTCAGCTGACTGTAAGATCGTTCGTCGTAAAGGTCGTCTGTTCGTTATCAACAAGAAGAACCCTAAGATGAAATTACGTCAGGGTTAATGTTAAAGTATTGTAAAAGTGCCGTTATTTCAAAAAATAGTTGTACTTTTGCACCGCTTTAAACGAAAGGTATTAATTTTTTAATTATTTATTTAAACAATGGCAATAAGAATTGTTGGAGTAGATTTGCCCCAGAATAAGCGTGGCGAAATCGCATTGACCTATATCTACGGTATTGGTCGAAGTAGTTCAGCAAAGATATTGGATAAGGCCGGTGTAAACCGTGACCTGAAGGTTAGCGAGTGGTCTGATGACCAGGCAGCTAAGATCCGTGAAATTATCGGCGCTGAGTTCAAAGTTGAAGGTGATCTCCGTTCAGAGATCCAGATGAACATTAAGCGACTGATGGATATTGGTTGCTATCGTGGAGTTAGACATCGTAATGGTCTTCCAGTTCGCGGTCAGAGCACAAAGAATAATGCTCGTACACGTAAGGGTAAGAAGAAGACTGTTGCTAATAAGAAGAAGGCTACTAAGTAATTCTGAAGGAGGAAATTAATTATGGCAAAGCAAAAAGCAACATCTAAGAAGAGAAATGTACGCGTTGACGCTATCGGTCAGCTTCACGTTCATAGCTCATTCAATAACATTATTGTATCTCTTGCTAACAATGAGGGTCAGATCATTTCTTGGTCTTCTGCTGGTAAGATGGGTTTCCGTGGTTCTAAGAAGAATACTCCTTATGCTGCTCAGATGGCTGCAGAGGATTGTGCAAAGGTCGCTTTTGATCTTGGTCTTCGTAAGGTTAAGGCTTATGTTAAGGGTCCAGGTAATGGTCGTGAGTCTGCTATCCGTGCTATTCACGGTGCAGGTATCGAGGTTACTGAAATCGTTGACGTAACTCCATTACCACACAATGGTTGCCGTCCTCCAAAGCGTCGTCGTGTATAACGCTTGAGGTTAGCATTATTAATTAAGATACAAACAATATAGCATTTATATAATATTATGGCTAGATATATAGGTCCGAAATCTAAAATTGCGCGTCGTTTTGGTGAGCCAATCTTCGGCGCTGACAAAGTTTTGTCCAAGAGAAACTTCCCTCCTGGACAGCATGGCAACAACCGTCGTCGTAAGATGTCTGAGTACGGTGTCATGTTGGCAGAGAAGCAGAAAGCTAAGTACACTTATGGTGTATTAGAGCGTCAGTTCCGTAATATGTTTGATAAGGCTGCTAAGGCTGATGGTATTACTGGTGAGGTTCTTCTTCAGAATCTCGAGTGCCGTCTTGATAACGTTGTATTCCGTCTTGGTATCGCTCCAACACGTGCTGCTGCGCGTCAGTTGGTTGGTCACAAGCACATCGTTGTTGATGGTAAGGTAGTTAATATCCCTTCATTTGCAGTTAAGCCTGGTATGGTTGTTGGTGTTCGTGAGAAGTCTAAGTCTCTCGAGGTTATCGAAGCAGCTCTTGCAGGTTTCAATCATAGCAAGTACCCATGGATTGAGTGGGACGATAATTCAAAGAGCGGTAAGTTCTTGCACAAGCCAGAGCGTGCCGACATTCCAGAGAATATTAAGGAGCAGTTAATCGTTGAGTTGTACTCTAAATAAATCATTACATTAATGGCGATATTAGCATTTCAAAAACCTGATAAAGTAGTAATGTTAGAGGCTGATAACCAGTTCGGAAAGTTTGAATTCCGTCCTTTGGAGCCTGGCTTCGGTGTTACCATTGGTAACGCCCTGCGCCGCATTCTCCTTTCATCATTGGAGGGTTATGCTGTTAACACGATCCGCATTGCGGGTGTTGAGCATGAGTTCTCTTCAGTTCCTGGTGTAAAGGAAGATGTTACTAACATTATCTTGAATCTCAAACAAGTTCGATTCAAGCAAGTAGTAGAAGAATTCGAGAATGAGAAAGTTAGTATCACCGTTGAGAATTCTACAGAATTCAAAGCAGGTGATATCGGTAAGTATCTGACTGGATTTGAAGTGTTAAACCCTGATTTGGTGATTTGTCATTTAGATGCCAAAGCTTCGATGCAGATCGATTTGACTATTAATAAGGGACGTGGTTATGTTCCTGCTGATGAGAATCGTCAATTCTGCACTGACGTTAACGTTCTCCCAATCGATTCCATCTACACCCCTATTCGTAATGTAAAGTACGCTGTAGAACCATATCGTGTTGAGCAAAAGACCGACTATGATAAGCTCGTACTTGAAATTACAACAGATGGTTCCATTAGTCCAAAGGATGCACTGAAAGAGGCTGCGAAGATTCTTATTTATCACTTCATGCTCTTCTCTGATGAGAAGATTACTCTTGAGACTCAGGATCAGGAGAGCAATCAGGAGTTTGATGAAGAGGTTCTTCATATGCGCCAGTTGCTTAAGACTCGTCTCGTAGACATGAATCTTAGTGTTCGTGCCCTCAACTGCTTGAAGGCAGCTGATGTCGAGACTCTTGGTGATTTGGTTCAGTTTAATAAGACTGACCTCTTGAAGTTCCGCAACTTTGGTAAGAAATCGCTCTCAGAGCTTGATGATTTGCTCGAGAGTCTGAATCTGTCTTTTGGAACTGATATTTCAAAGTATAAATTAGACAAGGAATCTTAAAGGTTCGTAGTCCAAAAAGCAAAAACAAAAAATGAGACATAATAAGAAATTCAACCATTTAGGTCGTACTGCTTCTCATCGTAATGCGATGTTGGCTAACATGGCTTCATCACTTATCTTGAGCGAGCACAAAAGAATCACTACGACCCTCGCAAAGGCAAAGGCTCTTAAGAAGTATGTTGAGCCATTGATTACTCGTTCTAAGAACGATACAACAACTTCACGTCGTGTAGTTTTCCGTTATCTTCAGAATAAGTATGCTGTTAAGGCTCTCTTCGGTGAGGTAGCTGAGAAGGTAGCTAACCGTCCAGGTGGTTACACTCGCGTAATCAAGTTGGGTACCCGTCAGGGTGATGCAGCTGAGATTGCTTTCATCGAGCTCGTTGACTTTGATGAGAATATGGCTAAGACTCAGAAGGCTGCTGCTAAGAAGACTCGTCGTAGTCGTAAGTCAACAAAGGCTGAAGAGGCTCCTGTAGCTGAGACTGAGGCTCCTGCAACTGAGGAGGCTCCAAAGGCTGAATAATTTTCAATCATCTCAGATAAATTTAGCGTCCTTGTCTTGACAAGGGCGCTTTTTTTGTCCCCTTTTCAAAACTATCTGCTCTTTTAGGGTTTTTCCTAATCATTATTAGGGATTTTTTTGTTTTTATTCTTTTAGTTCTTTGTATCTTTGCAGCAGAAATTTAAAGCTTAATGAAGATGAAAAAGATTATGCTTTTTGTAGCTTGCTCTTCTTTGCTGTTGAGTAGCTGCGATACTTATACGGGAAGTGGTGCTTATGCTGGTGCCACATTTGGTTCTATTCTTGGTTCTGCTATCGGTGGCTTGTCTGGTGGTCCTAGAGGTTCAGATATGGGTACTATTATCGGCATGGCTGGCGGTGCTGCCGTTGGAGCGGCCATTGGTAGTCAGGCTGACCAGAAATCCCAGCAGCAAAGAGAATCTGTTTATCGAGATAGATCACACCGTGATCATCATTCTTATCAGGATGGAGTTTACCAGCAATCTTCACCTGTTTATTCCAATGACGAAATCTTTGATTCAACTCATTCGGGGGATGATAGGATTTATGATTTCAATGATAGGGATTATACCGGAAGTTATAGTGCTCAGCAGCCTGTAGCTACTATTCCTAGTTCTACTCTGGAAGAACTGGGGCAGAATTATGCTTATTCATCTTCTTTGGAAATCATGAATGCTCGTTTTGTTGATTCAAATGAGGACAATACTTTGAATCGGAATGAAACAGCCAAGGTTATTTTTGAAATCCGAAATAACGGAGCTCACACGTTGTATGATGTAGTTCCAACCGTTATTGAGACCACTGGCAATAAACATATTTTCATATCTCCAAGCGTTCATGTAGAAAGTATTGCTCCTGGTCCTGTGATTCGCTATACAGCAATGGTCAAGGCTGATAACCGTTTGAAGAATGGTACAGCTTGTTTCTGTGTTTCTGTGATACAAGGCGGTAAGACGATTTCCAAGGTTAATCAGTTTGATATTCCGACAAAATCCAGATAAGATTCCGGTAAGATCATGAATTTGTATGATAGTATCTTATTTTAGGATTCAGTTATATATAAAAAGGTAAAGGCGAGAATCAATGATGATTCTCGCCTTTACTTTTGCTATATCTGTATTGTGCTTTTTTAGATCTGCCTTGGTTACTCTTTGCTTTTATGGTGCTCTGTTTTATTTATTACCTTTGAAGTAATTTTATTTGTTCCTTTTTTACTGCTGTGATGATTTTCCTTATTCCTGTCAGTAGTTCCCCACTTGTTTGGAAATTCATATTCCGTTTCAGCCACTTCGAAATCAATCTTAGGTAATTTTGTGTCCTCTGGCTTGTAAGGAATCGGGTTTTCCACCATTTCAACTTTTACAGTCGCTACGCCTTGTGCAATCATACCAATTTCTTTTGCAGCCTTCCATGATAGGTCGATGATTCTACCTCTTCCAAACGGCCCTCTGTCGATGACTTTTACGATAGTACTCTTGCCATTGCTAAGGTTTGTAACCTTGAGGTGCGTTCCGAAGGGATAAAACCGATGTGCACATGTTAAACTGTCATGATGTATTCTCTGGCCGCTTGCAGAACGGGCACCTGTTGCTCTCTTAGAGTAATATGATGCCTTGCCGTGCTGGTGCTTTTGTCCGTAGCATGGAACCAGGCTGAATATAGCCAAGATGGCTGTGATGAAAGATTTTGTAACCATATCTTCATATTTTATGGCACAAATATAAAAAAAAATGTTGAAAGATGCAAGTAAATCTCAGAAAATCAGTATCTTTGCACAAACTTTAACTTCATTTATGGAAAATAATATACCTCAGGAGTGGAATAAATTCTACTTGAAAGACGTATCGTTTGTGAATCTGATGATGCGCCGTATCTACAATGTACTGATTGTAGCCAATCCTTACGATGCGTTCATGCTTGAAGATGATGGACGTATCGAAGAGAAGATATATAATGAATATATGGAGCTGGGTCTCCGCTATCCGCCAACCTTTACTCAAGTTTCTACTACCGAAGAGGCTGCTGCCGTGCTGCGTTCTACCGTCATAGATCTGGTGATTTGCATGCCTGGCAATGCTGATAATGATGCCTTCGACGTAGCGCGCGACATCAAGGGTAAGTTTCCCAATATCCATTGTGTTGTTCTTACGCCTTTCTCTCATGGTATTACCAAGCGTATGCAGAATGAAGACTTGAGTATCTTCGATTATGTCTTCTGCTGGCTTGGCAACACCAATCTTATTCTTTCTATCATCAAGCTGATAGAGGATAAGATGAATCTTGAACATGACATACAGGAAGCAGGCGTTCAGATGATTCTCCTGGTAGAAGATTCTATCCGTTTCTATAGTTCTATATTGCCTAATCTCTATAATTATATATTGGAGCAGAGCAAGAACTTTTCTCAGGAGGCTCTGAACCGGCATGCGGCTACCATGCGTATGCGTGGCCGTCCTAAGGTGGTCTTGGCTCGTACTTACGAGGAAGCCCAGAAACTGTATGATAAGTATTCTGATAACACGTTGGGTGTAATCAGCGATGCACGTTTCCCGCTAAAGAGTGCTGCCAAAGCTTTTGGTAATGAGGTGATGCCTGAAGAGAAGCCTAAGCATCGTACGGATACTTTCGGTCGCGAGAAATGTCCTGATGCAGGTTTGCAACTCTTCCGTTATATCAGGAAGAACGATCCTTTCGTTCCGCTTATCATAGAAAGTTCTGAAAGTGAGAACCGTGCGAAGGCAGAGGCAGAAGGTTTCCGCTTTGTTGACAAGAACTCGAAGAAGATGAGCGTAGATCTTCGCCGTCTGATGGAAGAGCACATGGGCTTTGGCGATTTCATATTCCGTGATCCTAAGACCCATGAGGAGATTATGCGCATTCATAGTTTGAAGGAATTGCAGGATAACATCTTCAATATTCCTAACGATTCCATGCTCTATCATATCAGCCGCAACCATATGAGCCGTTGGCTTTGTGCTCGTGCCATCTTCCCTGTATCAGCTTTCCTGAAGCATGTTACCTGGGAGAAATTACAGGATGTAGATGCTCACCGACAGATTATCTTCGATGCCATCGTGCAGTATCGTCACATGAAAAACATCGGTGTAGTGGCTGTTTTCGACCGCATGAAGTTTGACAAGTATGCCCACTTTGCCCGTATCGGAGAAGGCTCCCTGGGCGGAAAGGGTAGAGGTCTTGCATTCCTCGACAACATCATCAAGCGCCATCCTGAGTTCAATCAGTTTGAGAATGCCACCGTGCAGATTCCGAAGACCGTGGTGCTCTGTACCGATATCTTCGACGAGTTCATGATGAGCAACAATCTCTATCCGATAGCTTTGAGTGATGCTAGCGACGATGAGATTCTGAAGCACTTCCTGCATGCCCAGCTGCCCGATTCGCTGATAGCCGACTTCTTCACCTTCTTTGAGGCAACCAGGAGTCCTATCGCAATCCGTTCAAGTTCGCTGCTCGAAGATGCCCACTATCAGCCGTTTGCCGGTATTTATTCTACCTATATGATTCCGTATCTGGAAGATAAGTATCAGATGCTGCAGATGCTGGCCTGTGCCATCAAGGGTGTCTATGCTTCTGTGTTCTATCGCGATTCGAAGGCTTACATGACCGCAACGAGTAATGTCATTGATCAGGAAAAGATGGCTGTTATCTTGCAGCAGGTTGTGGGTAAAGACTATGGTACAAGGTTTTATCCTACCATGAGCGGTGTGCTCCGTTCGCTCAATTATTATCCGATAGGTGATGAAGAGGCTGAAGAGGGTATAGCCAGTCTGGCCTTGGGCTTGGGTAAATATATCGTAGATGGAGGTCAGACCCTTCGTGTTTGTCCTTACCATCCGAATCAGGTGCTCCAGACATCGGAAACTGAGCTGGCTCTGCGCGACACCCAGACCCAGTTCTATGCGCTGGATATGAAGCATGTGGGCAATGATTTCAAGGTAGATGATGGCTTTAATATTCTCAAACTTCGGGTGAAGGATGCCGTAGAAGACCAGAGTCTTACCTATATCGCATCTACTTTCGATCCGTACGATCAGGTCATCAATGATGGAGTCTATGAGAATGGCCGCAAACTGATAACCTTCTCAAGTGTGCTCCAGCATGGAGTGGTGCCTTTGCCAGAGATACTGCAGATGTCGATGAAGTATGGAGCAGGGGCTATGCGCAGACCTGTGGAGATAGAGTTTGCCTGCAATATCAATAATGACAGGACTTGCGAATTCTATCTTCTTCAGATTCGTCCTATCGTCGATGCCAAGGAGATGCTTGATGAAGATGTGAAGGCTATCCCTGATTCCGACTGCCTGTTGCGTTCGCACAATTCGTTGGGTCATGGCATCAGCGAAGATGTGGTTGATGTGGTTTATGTGAAGTATGATGACCACTTCTCTGCGATGAATAATTTTTATGTAGCCGATGATATAGAACGAATCAACCGCAAGTTCCTTGCTGACGGCAAGAACTATGTGCTGATAGGTCCTGGCCGTTGGGGTTCCAGCGACCATTATCTGGGTGTACCTGTAAAGTGGCCGCATATCAGCGCTGCCCGGGTTATCGTAGAGGTGGCTCTGAAGAATTACAATATCGATCCTAGTCAGGGTACTCACTTCTTCCAGAACCTCACCTCTTTTGGCGTGGGATACTTTACGGTAGATACAAATACCGGTGAAGGCGGCTTTGTAAATAAGGAAATCCTGGATGCCATGCCGGCTGTAGAGGAGACGCAATATGTCCGTCATGTGCGCTTTGAGCACCCGATGAGAATTCTGATGGATGGTAAGAAGCAGGAGGGAGCCGTCTTGATTCCGAAGGAATGACGGGAAGAGTTGTCTCAGAATAGACATCAGAAACGTTCTATTTCTAGTTAAAGATGTATTTACAGTAGAATGAAATCTTCGTTCATCGACGCTGAATGTCCGTTCAGCGACGTTGAACCGCCGTTCATCGACGCTGAACCGCCGTTCAACGTCTATGAACGGAGATTTCATCTGATAGTAAAGACAATTATATTTGATATAAACAACAAATAATCCTGGGAAAGTTTGGAATTTCCATCGAAAAGCCTTACCTTTGTTCCCATCTAAAATGAATGCCTTATGAAGAAGCAAAAACTGTTTGTACTATTATGGATGCTGGTATTGACATGCTTGCCGGTATCAGCTCAGGAATATCGTAATCCCGTTATTCCGGGTTATCATCCCGACCCATCCGTGTGTCGGGTAGGAGATACGTTCTATCTCGTCAACTCTTCATTCCAGTATTTCCCCGGTGTGCCAATCTTCCAGAGTAAGGATTTGGTTCATTGGCAACAGATTGGTAATGTGCTCGACCGCGAGAGTCAGCTTCCTTTGAAGGGTGCCAGTTCGTGGCTTGGCATCTATGCGCCTACCATCCGCTATCATGAGGGAACTTACTATATGATAACTACCAATGTAGGCAACGGTGGCAACTTCATGGTTACAGCCAAAGACCCCCGTGGTCCTTGGAGCGAGCCTGTCTGGCTGAAGCAGCAGGGCATCGATCCTTCGCTTTATTTCGAAAACGGAAAATGCTACATGGTGAGCAATCCGGGCGATGCCATCTGGCTCTGTGAGATAAACCCAAAGACGGGCGAACAGCTTACAGAGAGCAGGAAACTGTGGCAGGGGGATGGCGGACGCTATCCTGAAGGACCGCATATTTATAAGAAAGATGGCTATTACTATCTTCTCATTTCAGAAGGTGGAACCGAACTGGCGCATCGTCTTACTATCGCCCGTAGCAGGAATATCGAGGGACCTTACGAGAGTAATCCGAACAATCCGCTTCTTACCAACTGCAGCCGTCTGGGACAGTCGATGCAGATTCAGGGTACCGGTCATGGCGACTTGGTTCAGGCTGCCGACGGAAGCTGGTGGATGGTATTCCTAGCCTATCGCAACTTTGGCGGTTCTTATCATCATCTCGGAAGAGAAACCTACCTGGCTCCTGTGGAGTGGAAGGAGGGAGAATGGCCTGTTGTGAACGGTGGATTGCCTGCAGATACTTTGATGAAGGCTAAACTGTTGCCTGGTGTTCCTTTGGAAAAGCATCTTGATGCAGATGCAGAGGATGCACCGACGAGCGGATCTTTCGAATGGGTACAGTTGCAGAATCCTATTCCTGACAATTATCTGCGTAATGATACGATGGCCGTGGATGAGAAGTTCTTCGTGCGTCTTTATCCTCATGGAACCCTGACGCAGAATCTGCAGCCTACCTTTGTGGGGCGCAGGCAGGAGAGTGCCAACTTTATCCTGGAGACGGATGTCGTAACGAAAGGTGATGCAGAGGCAGGTCTGTCTGTCTATCAGATTCATGATGGTCATCTCGACCTCTTCGTTTCAAAGAAACAGGTGGCTTTGCGCTGCAAACTGAAAAGCATCGACTATGTTGTGAAAAGCGTTCCCCGTTTGCGCAAAGACGCCGTAAGGTTGCGTATCAGCAGCGATGGCGAGATGTACCGTTTTGCCTATTCTTTTGATGGAAAGAAATTCCATGACTTGGGTTCCATGAACTGTTCCCTGATGAGTACTGAGGTTGCCGGTGGATTTACAGGCGTGGTTCTCGGTATGTTTGCAGAAGGCAAGGAAAAGAGTGGATATGCCGACTTTGGCTATTTCCATTACAACGAAAAATAAAATGTATTTCTATAACTCTTTATAGAAGAAAAGATAAATAAAATGTTAACAGAACAACAGACAGATACAAATCAGACAACCGACAGGAAATATCTTGTCCCGTTCATTCTCATTACGTCGCTCTTCTTTTTGTGGGGCTTCGCTCGTGCCATTCTGGATGTACTCAACAAGCACTTCCAGAATGCTCTGCACATCAGTATTACTCATTCCGCCCTTATTCAGGTTACTACCTATCTGGGTTATTTCCTGATGGCAATACCTGCTGGCTTCTTTATCAACCGGTATGGTTATCGCCGTGGAGTAGTCTTCGGTCTGCTCCTTTTTGGTGTGGGCGCCTTGCTCTTTATCCCGGGTGCTACGG
Source organism: Segatella copri (assembly GCF_026015625.1). NCBI lineage: Bacteria > Pseudomonadati > Bacteroidota > Bacteroidia > Bacteroidales > Prevotellaceae > Segatella > Segatella copri. Next base: position 3,394,381 of record NZ_JAPDVG010000001.1, read on the forward strand.
TGGGCAGTTTCTCAGCATTCCTGCTCTGCCTTTTCATTATCGGGTGCGGTTTGGTGTTCCTGGAAACAGCCGCCAATCCCTATGTTACCGAACTGGGTGCCAAGGAAACAGCTACCAGCCGACTGAACTTATCGCAGTCGTTTAATGGATTGGGTGGCATTTTCGCCACACTTTGCATCGGTCAGTTCCTCTTCAACCAGACCGAAGAGGGCGGCAATGTGGTGGTGCCTTATACCATTCTGGGTATTCTGGTGCTGGTGATAGCTCTGGTTTTCTCACGTGTAGATTTACCGGAAATCAGTCATGTGGCAACAGCAGAAGATGAGGCAGCCGGTTCTAATATCAGCAAACTCTTTTCCCATCACAAGATGTTCGTGTTTGGACTTCTGGCTTTGCTGAGCTATGAAGTGGCAGAGATTTCAATCAATTCCTACTTCATCAATTTCGTTACGGGCATGAAATGGATGGACGACCGTACGGCTTCCGTAGCCCTGACTTGTGCGCTGGCATTCTTTATGGTAGGCAGATTCCTCGGTTCCTGGATTATGCGCAGAATCAAGGCAACAACGATGTTGCTGATCTGCGCTGTGGGGTGTGTTGTCTGTATACTTTTAGTCCTGTCAAATCTGGGTAAGCTATCGCTGGTAGCCCTGCTTTGCAACTATATGTTCGAGGCCATCATGTTCCCTACCATCTTCAGTATCGCCCTCACGGGTTTGGGCAACCTTACCAAGACAGCCTCTTCGCTTCTGATGATGACGCCAATCGGAGGGTGCGGTTTCCTGTTGATGGGACTCATCGCCGACCGTACTCATTTCACGCTTCCTTTCCTGGTACCGCTCGTAGGATTTGTCATCGTTCTGGCTTATGCGGCTCGTGAATATAAACTTACCAAGAAGTAACTGGCGGTTGGACAGAAAGATGTAAATATAAAGATGTTAAATTGCTAACTGCGTTTAGCAAAAGCTTTGTGTTTTGTAGGGTATTGGTGCGGAATTAACTTTTTTAACTCGATTGCAACACGAAAAATCGAATTATCATTTTGTTGTCTCAAAAGAAAAAGGTAAATTTGCACTCGGTAAGGAAAGAGCCTCATAAGTTCTACACCTTATTATATATAAGAAAAAAAAGAATGTTTCATTAAACAATAAATTAAGTAAAATTATGGCAGTAGATTACAAGAAAATCGGTCTTGTGAACACTAAGGACATGTTCGCAAGAGCTATCAAGGGCGGTTGGGCCGTTCCTGCTTTCAACTTCAATAACTTGGAGCAGCTCCAGGCTATCATCCAGGCTTCTTCAAACTTGAAGTCACCAGTTATCCTTCAGGTATCTAAGGGTGCTCGTAAGTATGCTAACCCTACATTGCTCCGCTACTTGGCAGAGGGTGCTGTAGAGTATGCTAAGGAGTTGGGTTGCAACCATCCTGAGATCGTTCTTCACCTCGATCACGGTGATAGCTTCGAGACATGTAAGAGCTGTGTAGATTTCGGCTTCTCTTCTGTAATGATCGACGGTTCTGCACTTCCATACGAGGAGAACATTGCATTGACAAAGAAGGTTGTTGATTACGCTCATCAGTTCGGTGTAACTGTAGAGGGTGAGCTCGGTGTCCTCGCTGGTGTTGAGGATGACGTAGTAGCTGAGGAGTCTCACTATACAAAGCCTGAGGAGGTTGTAGATTTCGCTACACGTACAGGTGTTGATTCATTGGCTATCTCTATCGGTACTTCTCACGGTGCTTACAAGTTCAAGCCAGAGCAGTGCACACGTGACCCTAAGACTGGTCACCTCGTTCCTCCTCCATTGGCATTCGACGTATTGGCAGCAGTTGAGGAGCAGCTTCCTGGTTTCCCTATCGTTCTCCACGGTTCTTCTTCAGTTCCTCAGGAGTATGTTGATATCATCAACAAGTTCGGTGGTAAGTTGCCAGATGCAGTTGGTATCCCAGAGGAGCAGTTGACTAAGGCTTCTGAGAGCGCTGTTTGCAAGATCAACATCGACTCTGACTCTCGTCTTGCTTTCACAGCAGGTGTTCGTGAGACATTGGCTCTTCACCCAGAGTACTTCGACCCACGTCAGTACTGCGGTAAGGCTCGTGAGTACATGGTTGACCTCTATAGCCACAAGATCAAGGATGTTCTTCATTCTGACAACAAGTTGGCTAACCTCGACTAATCTTCGAGATTTTACAACACAAGATATGAGCGGGAATCCGAAAGGGTTCCCGCTTTTGTTTTATCCCCTTTTTTCCCGCAATCATACAATCTGTCAGCAAGTAATGCGTATTGTGCACGATAACATGAAAATCTTTACATTATTTAACTGAGAAAACTTGCATCCTATTGACTTTTTTCCTATATTTGCAATGTTCAAACGAAAGAACAGGACATGTAAGAGGGGTATAAGCCCTATAGTAAATGATAAGCAATAGTAAATGATAACCAATAGTAAATGATATCACTCCTCCCAACATATCATTTGTGTAATTGTAAAAGATGATTTAAACCGAAAGGTGTTTGTTTTTAAAAGCATCGGATGGTAAGGCCGAAAGGCTGGAATCTGAAGATGACTGGTTTAAATGATAATGAAAACAATTAGTAAATGGTATAACTATGAAGAAGTATTTTATGATGGTCATCGCTATGACTATGATGACAATAGGATTTGTAAGTTGCAGTGCATCTGACGATGAAATGGGTGAAACAGTTAGTCGCGTTACCACCGATGAGTCAGGTTTCTCTTTGCTCAGCTATTCCATGACTGCGGGCTCTGCCGTAAGCGAGGAGTCTAACAGTAAGGCTGAGAATGATGAGAAGTTGGTTTGCAAGGTTCTTCCGGGTGGTCAGCTGATGCTGACTCATAAGAATGTAATCTTCGACCAAGGTACAAATATCAAGTTTGCAACTCAGTTGGTTGGCAAGAAGTTAATCATTACCGAAACAGGTGATTATGGAAAGTCTGGTCAGTATGGTTATTATACGCTTGTTGCCAAGGTAGGAACAGTTAAGGATGGTGACTATGTGGTTGTTGTCATGCGCAATAATCACGCCCGTGAGGAGTTCAAGTTGAAGTATGACTCTTCCCGAGCTAATTAAGTTATAAAATGCAATTCAGATATATAATAAATGATATGAAGTTACAATTATAATGAATGGTATGTTGATATATAATATACGAAGTTAAGACAAATGATAGTAAATGATATGTTTATTCAATAACAGATGTCGCTTCTTTCGACCAGTCTAGTTTTACTTTCTGTTTTCATTTCCCTGTAATGCTTCTATGAGCTGTTCAGGTGTACAGTCTTTTAATATCACCTTATTCTCTTTATCCAACAGGTAAATGGTTGGCATGGCTTTGAGCCCGTAAATCGTGCTCAAGCGGTTATCTGCTACGATGCGGAGCAGACTGAAGCCGGCTGGTATTGTCTGTTTGTCGAGCCATGCAGATATCTTGTGGCAGTTCTCGCAGTCAGGATCGTAGAAATATAAGATAACCTTCTTTTCCCGGTAATCGCTCAACTGATGAGGCTTGCCGTCTTCCAGCATAAAACTGATATTGGTAGCCTGTGTGCCAGGCAAGTTCTTTCTTGCCTGTTTCAGCTTAAATCCTATCCTTTCTTTCTCGGTTTCATCGAAGTATGGCGATTTAGCCATGTCTTCCAGAAATAGGGCATATACCCTATCGTTGCGCATGGGCGACTCAGGGTTCTCATAATAATGCTCGATGAGGCTTTCAAACTTCTCCTTAGATGGCTTCTGCTGGTAAGCTTTGGCTGTAAAGGCAGCGATACCCTTCTGGGCTATTTCCTGGTCGAAACGTGCCAGAATATCGATGAAGTTGACAAAGCCCTGTTCTGCCATCTCCTTGTTTGCCAGTTCCAGGGTGTCGGAAAAGTTGAAGTTGTCCCAATAGTGCTCACTCAGGTATGTTGCGCGTTGCTCTACGCTGCGCAGACTGTCTGGCAGAGCAGGGTATGGGAAACTGTTCTGAGCCTTGGTTGGGGCTAAGGCTCCAACCAGCATGAAGAAACTGAGGAATATGAATCTTGCCATCATCTTTATATTGGAATTAATGATATTACTAACGGGTGCAAAATTACAAAATAAAATTGAAAGTGGCAAGGTTTTTTATATAAAAAAAAGCCGCGGAACTATAGAAGGTGAGATCACCTCGGCAACTACAGTTCCAACGACCAGTCTAGTTTAATTTATTGGTTCCCGCATTCTATTTGTATAGTAAATGATAATTATTTTATTACCTATTTCATTGATATTTGGGGGCATTTAAATTTTGAAACGATATGCGCCCCGATACAGATATATGAACTAAACTTTTCTTAGACTTACTACTGATAGGTGAATTCAAACTTCTTGGCCTTTCCTTGGTTGAAGTTATCAGCCTTCAGCCAGAAGCATACCTTTTTGGCATTGCTGCGCACTTTCCTCAACTTAAAGGTATATGTATAGGTTCTTTCTCCATTTTCCTGAAGAGTTTTTGAATCCCTCTTGATTACTTCAGCCTTATAGGTAAACCAGCTGTCTGTTTTGCATTTGCCTTCCGTTTCGGCTTGAGTATCACCTATTTCTACCTTCCAGTCTTCTGGGTAGATATCGTTGGATGCGATTTTGAAATTCACAGGCACCAGTCCGTCAGGATAATCCTTAGGAATGGTGATGGTGAATTCTCCTTTATTGTTCCATTGGAAGCCATAATTAGCCTCACTCACACTATAGAGATGGATGTTTCTGTTGAGTCCATGCTTCTTGTCGGTGAGGTAGATGATGCCCTCTCGCCAGGTCTTGTCTACCGTGCCCAGCTTGTACTTAATGGTACCGGTACCGGTCTTATAATCATAGCTGGTAACCACTGGTGCAGCTGTAGTTCCTAATGACAGGTTCTCAGTCCATAAAGCCACGAAATCCGTAGGCTTCTTGTCGGCTGCATCATCGCCCTTATAGGTGAATTCGATGAATTGTTCAGAACCGGAAGCTGCATTGGTGGTCTGATAGGTGCCCTCGTTGATGGCGAGTTCATAATTACCATCCTTCACTCCCGGAATGTATTGTTCCACTCTAATCCAAGGATTATTGATAGGTGCGCTTTTCAGCGCTTCCTCCAAACTATTCTTACCCCAGCTTTCGTCCAGTTTGTCGATGATTATTTTATATTCGTAATTTCGCTTGATGGCATAAGGAACGTTGTCCTGATCCTGCAAGTATATCAGGTAACATAGTCCGTTGTATTTCAGCAATACCTTTGCCGGATCAGTAGGCAGGTTTCTATCTTCGAATGCTGCGGTAGGATTATACATCTGTTTTTTATCACCTTTCATCTTTTTGTTACTGATGGCAGGAGTTACATAATCCACCTTCCATTCCCACTTATCATCTCCTGTAGTAGGGTTGAATAACAGACTGTCTCTGTTGAAGGGAGCCAGCGTTCCGTATGCCATACCATTCACCACAGTCATCGTCAAGTCCTCGTCTTTGAGGTTTGAATTGGGAGCTTCTTTGGCTTGCTTACTCCATTCTGCCGAAATCTTGGCTCTGTCTCTGATAAGATGGATGATGTAATCCTGCTTGGTATTATCCTGGCGGAGATATTCCTTGAGCTTCTCTGGTGAATCTTCCTTGATGTAGCCCCAGTATCGGGTCAGCGCAGCCTGATCCTCACCATACTCTGTCTCGAAGGTGGTCATCAGTATATTCTCGTGCATACCCACCCATTTTGACTGGTTTTCCCAGTCGATGGTCTTGTACTGGCTTTCTGTATTTGCCACCAGATGGATGCGAGCCGTCTTATTGGGAATCTGGGCAGAAAAATTTCGAGGGGTGGTTTGTCCATTATTGTCGATATCTTTGTCGCCGTTTTGTATGATGTTGCCGTTTACGTCTCTTCTGAAACCTTTGATTTCACCGAATTCCCCGACTTTTCCAAAACCCACGAACTGACCTTCCTCATCGAAGCAGAACAGCTTGACGCAGTTTTTCCCGATGCCTTCATTCGTAAACAGGGTGCTTCGGGTAACCTGCTGTTCGAAGCTGGGGATGGATACATTGAAGTGAGCGGTATAGTAACCATCTTCAGCCTCGTTGCTTGAAGTCTCGTTGTCTACTATACAATCAGTGCAGGCTGCCAACATAAATGTTAACAGCACTGCTATCATACCAATATGTAATCTTATTTGTTTCATATCATTAACCTTCTTTATTCTATACCTTGATCCTCTATTTTCTCGATTTCATCTGGTGTCAAGTCATGTACGCAACGAACAAAGGCTCCATTGTAATTAGCGTTACTTTGTTCTTCAGACTTATCGCCATCGAATGTCCAGTAGTATTCACCTTGTAACAGATCATTAGGAATAGCGTTATTGCCTGATTGTAAACTAATTATTTTTTTAACCTCTTCTTTTGTAGGCAAACGCCAACCGCTTAGATCAAGATCCTCGCCTTTCCTTGTCTTAGCCTTTTCTTTGTACTGTTCACAGTATTTCTTGGCTTCGTCGTTGCTGCCTATTGATTGCAACCTACTATTGATGGTTGAGGCAATGATGAAAGCAGGTGATACCGTATTGTCATTTTTATCTGATGGCTTTGCCACGCTATAGGTGTTACTACTCTTTGTCACTGAGTGTTGAATCGTGTATAGGCGTTTATTTTGGTATTGATTCTTAGTACCCGTACTTTCTACATTGAGTGAATAGATGGCAGGGTACTTCCTTACATTCACTTTCTGAGATTTGGAGCCGTCGATAGTCTTTACGAGGAAGTTGATGTAGCTGATGGTATTTTCTGGTTTGTTACCATGAATATCTATCTTTCCTCGGTTATCGTCACTAACGCTTTTGTCAGACTGGCTGATGATCTGACCAGCCAGGTTGTTATCCACTATCTTTTTACCATATTTATCAAAGTAATATCCTTCCTTTTCTGGTTGCTGAAAGATAGGGCAGGATGCAAACCAGTCGATGCACTGGTTTGCTGTTCCCCAATCCATCGGATCCTTGAGGTCCAGTTGGGTAGGATATACCACGAGGAAACTTGCTTTATCTCCCTTCACATAAGTATCTCCACCCTGGGTCCATTTGGCAATCGCCCATTTCAGATAATCAGTATCTCCGTCGTAATCGATATGCGTATTGGTATCCAGATACTTGATGACTGCATTGACGGTATAGATATAGTTGCGGTCTAACTTCTTGTCACCCTGAGGGTCACGAACCGGTATATTCAATACCTTCAGGGTATCCTTTTTAGAATCGTCCTTATATTTAAAGTTGACCTTTGCTACAATCTGTGGCATTGTTTCCTGAGTTTTCCATTGGGTGGAATAACTGTAGGTGGTTACCGTGAAGACCTTATTCCCCTTCTCATCTTCTGCAGATGCTGCCGGGCTCCAGGTATTGTTGTCTGATATGATAGATGGAGTTGCGGTTTGATCACCAGCAAAGATGGTAGTATTGGTATTGTAATTGATGAGTTTCCACTGAACGTCTGAAATATGGTAATCCTTCACCGTAGAAGAGATGTTCAGCTTGATTTTGGCAGCAGCTCTTACCAGTTCTACTGGAATATCCTGTTCCGGATTTTCGGTGATGGTATACTCACCTTGGCTGCTCATCAGGAATTTCTTGTCGCTTACCTTGGTAGCTGGCATCCAGATATCATCATCCTGCTGGGTGCTGGCAAGAAGTTTTGCCAGGTCCTTACCCTTGAGATTATCCTTTGCATTGGCTACTGCATAGTAAGGATAAGTATTATTCTCATCAAGCTGGTGTTTCGATTTCCAGCTGCCCGAAGCCAATACCTCTTTCTGGTTTTCTGCCGGACTTTTAAACTGGCAGTCGATTCTACAATCACCATTATTTGTTGGTTCGAACATCTTAAAGTCAAGAGAAGACAGAGTTTTTTCATGAAGATTCTCTTCTTCCTTCACTCTTGTGGTCTGCAGGTCGTTGACCATGGGAGTCATGCTCAGCTGTTGTGTAGCCGAACCGTTTCCCAGTTCGTCTTCAGCTGAGCATCCTGCCATGAGCCATCCTGCCGTAAGAGCCAAGATGCATTTTGCGAATCTTATGTCTATATATAACTTCTTCATGATGAATGTTATTTTCTGTTGTCTTTATAATACTTGTTCAAAGTGAATATCTTTACCGGCGAATTTGCCCTCCTTACATCCATTATATTTGAAACCTGGATTCAGGATAAACTTATCGTTTGGATATTTCGTCAGGAAGACATGCGCCTTTACATTGTGTGGCTTTGCCAGATCCAGTCTGCTTTTCGGAACCACATAGAAGTAAAGCGTATCCTTCTTACCACTTTTATTGATGATGAAATCATCTATATGATAAGTATATCCAATTATTTTGTTTCCATCGTTTTGGTCTGAAATGATTGGATCGTAAACCGGATCTTTATGATCATCATAGTTGCCATCCTTATCGCATTGTACGAATCCGAACATCGGGTTGTCTGTCTGGAGAATCCAAGGCTTACCTTTGGTATCGATATCCTCGAGCGTAATCATCGGTCCGAGTTTTGGGAAACCGTAATATACCTTGTAGCCCCAGTCGGTCTGATCTTTGTCAGGAATAACCACGTTGGTAGAGGCATCGATGAAATCGAATGTTCCTCCATCCTGCCATTCCTGAATAGATGGAGTAACGGTGAGTTTGCCCATCTGTCCGTTGAGGAAATAACCATAAACTACCAGTTCTCTGTTTCTGATGGCATTTCCATCAGAAGGAATATTGAAGGTCTCGTGCTTCTCGTTTTTCCCACCATCTAATGAATAGTAGATGGTGCCTTTGATGGCTTTGGTGGTTTCACGGAGATAACAGAGATCATGAGATTTGATTCCTTTCTTATCAAAAGCATCCAGATATTCCTGGGCTGACTGATTACTCTTTTTGATGAAACTCTTAGGATCCTCCACTTCCATGATATCCTTGTTCTCTACACCTGCCAGTTTCAGAGCGTCTGATACGTAGGTTGTAGCCGAATTGTATTTCTGACTAGTAACGTCCTGGTTGTAACCATTCTCGTTATATGTCGCTTCGTCGGGAAAAACATAGCTGGCAGTAGGGATGGTATTGCCTTCTACCTCTATTCTTGTTACCTTTACCTGACTGGTATTGGCATCATTACCCTTTTTGCGGGCAAAGTAAAAATGGAGTTTCGAAACGGCGCGCACCAGAGGAATCTTGATGCCTTTGTCTTTGGCTCCTTCTTCTGTATCAGCCACATGACTATCTACAGAAATCTCGGTGATGGCACGGGAGATAGGGAGTCCCTTTCCGGCTGGCACTTCTTTTGTTTCTGCAGTACCATCGCTATTGATACCGAAAGGTGAGGTAAAGCTGACTTCTTTCAGATCTTTGCGGGTAACAGAACTGAGGTCTTTGCCTTTCATCTGGTCCAGCATGTTGATGCTCTCAGAGTTTGCCAGGATGTAAAGGTCGATGTTCTTTACTTCTTTGCCGCCAATCTTTCTCAGGAATCGGAGGTTCAGGGTATAGTTACCGTTCTTCACTTCGCTCAGCGTCTCTGCTTTATAAGAGATAGGAGTGGCTTCATCGCCGGTATTTGATTTGAACACCCACACCTTGATGTTGTGGATGTCGCTCTCCTGAGTAGGATTTGCATCAGTCTCATTGTCGGCAAGAGCCTTTCCGCTAGTTTCTCCGGCTCTGGTACTGTTTCCGGTGCCGGTAGAGAAACTGAGGCTCAGATAGGCATTGTCGCTTTGAGCTGTTTCTGTATTTTCGTTCTCTGAACAGGATGCCATTGCGCCTACCATGAGCAAAGCAGCGAGTGCCATACACACTGGGCGTGTCATCTTGGTCAGAGTAGATTGATAGCGTTTCATGTTTTCTTTCTTTTACTTATACTTCTTTCTTTTCTTATTTTCCCAGGTCGGCATTCTGAAGATTCAGAACCCAGTTGTTTACCTTGATTCTTGCATCCATGCTGTAGGTAGAACTTGGAGCTGGCACGTAGAATACCAGGGTGTAATGGTCCTGACGGTCCAGATACTGCTGGTCGCTCCAGTCTTTGCCGTAGCGGTCGCTGGCACAGAGTGAGAGGAACCAAGGCAGGGAGTGGTTGAAGATGACTTTGTTGATACGCTTGTCGGTGATGACGATGCGCTTGTCATCATATTGGCTGGATCCGTCGGCAGCGCGGCTCTTGTTGTCATCTTTGGTTTCGAACATACGTGATGATGACAGGTCGTAAACCAGCGCCTTTTCTACGTCTTCGCCTTCTACCTCGGTCTTACCGCTGTGGTTTTCTACCAGTTTCTTCTCATAAGGAAGATAGGTGATTGCCTTTGGCTTTACCTTGTCGCCCTTATAGTCGAGTAGGGCAGCGGAACCTTTGATTTCTACATCGAAGTTTTCGGCTGTGAATCCTTCCTGGTCGGGTTCGAATGGAAGCATCACCACGCGGTATGTCTTGGTACACTTCATCAGACTCAATTTTCCCTGCACATCGTTTTCTCCATCAAAGTTGAGGGAGTCCTGTGCGGTATAGAGGGCGGTGAAGTGCTTGTCGTTAACGGATTCTTCTGCGTTTTTTTTGCCCATTTCCTCTTGCAGGTCGTTGATGGTAGAGATACCTGGGGTAAGTTTAGTAAAGCTAAACTCGGTCTCATCATCACCTTCGGCTCTTGTTCCCATTGCGGCAGGCTGCTTGTCACGAGCCAGGCAGACGAAGGTATACTTGCCTGCTTGCAGGTCTGTGATTTCCATCTTATGACCTGTTTCAAACTTGTCAGCCGACTCGGTATAGTTATCTACGAACTTACCGTTCTTGTCGAATACATAAACGTTGAGGTTCTTCACCTCAGCAGAGAAAGCATCAGCCTCTTTCACATTATAAGTATAGTCGAATTTGAGCGACAACTTAGCTGTAGGGCAGCTCGTGATATCATCTTTCATGCATGATGAAAGAGAAGTGAGTGCGATGGCTGAGATGCAAACCAGCTTGCAACATTTGTTGTTGAGGAAATGTGCCATATTCTTTATCTTTTATAATCTTTTACTTTTACTTATTTTATATAGTGAGTGCCGTAGGTAGCGAATATCTTTGCTTCATCAGCTCTCTGTTTCGTTGCCTTCGGCATCGTTATTATCTAAGGATGAAAAGTGCCAGTCTTTCGGGTTGGGGGTATGACGGCACGTCTTTGTATCTCCCGCCTTTTATACATGGGCGGCAATGTTAGTTATCTTTTAAGAATGTTTTCGTTCTTTTCAGAACGAACGTTTGATTGATAAACTCTCGGAGGAGGATTGCTCCCCCGAGAGTATTGGTATATATAAGTATTTATATTTTATCTGTCTGGTTTGACGGAATATTACTGCAAGTCAACTGACTGGTTGTTGAGAACCCAAGGGTTAACAGTAACGGTAACGTTGAGATAGTAGAAATCATTCTCTGTTGGAGTACCATTAGGTACCTGGGCACCTACATTGAAGATATTGTTAACAGTGAGACGATAGATGCTGTTACGCTGGATAATGCCGGCGATGTGATTATCCTTGATAACCTGCTTGTAGTATGTCTTACCTCCCTTGAATACCTCAATGTTGTATGTATGACGGAACTCAGCCAACTTATCTTCGTCATTGATGACCTTCATCAATTCTTCCTTCATCTTTTTAGCATCCATGCCTTCGCCGAAAAGGTTTGCAACATCAGCATAATCTTTGAAGATCTGATCGAAAGAGGTGTAGATTACGTTGTTGTAACGATAGAATGTACCTGCATTGGTAGCATCATCCTTGAAATCAGCATCACTGTAGTCTTTCAAAGTAACTTTGTACTCAAAGTACATAGATGTTGGATTTTCTGTTGATTTGTTCTCGAATACGTAATTTACTTTAGTTGCTGTAGTAGTGAAACCACCATTCTTGTAATCGTAATCTCCACCGAAAGCAGTTTTTGGCTGGATGTAGCTGAAGCCATCTTTGTCACTAGGAATGACAAGTGCAGAAGAATTCCAATTCTGCATTACGTAAGACTTGTTTGCCAAGTTAGAAATAGCATAGTTTGTCAACTCAAACGAAGCTACCTTTTTTCTAGCATCCTTCAAAGCTACCTTCAAAGCCTCTGAAGCACCAGCTGGATCGTCTGTACTAATTGCAGATGTGCTACTTGGAGCATCAATACGAGCTACTACACGCTCAACCTTGATTGCTGCACCTTTTTGTTCAGTATTTCCATCAGCTGATTTATAAGTTACCTTTGCAGGGTTCTGCAAGTTGTTGTTAGCCTGGATGAAGGTTACAGAATAACCATTACCATTTACCTGTGCATCGTTCTGGTTGAACATAGCAAAGTTGTTATCGTTTGCAAATGGAGATGCAAAGCTATTTTCAGCAGCAGTGAAGAAGTTGTTGCTAGTAGCAGCGAAGTCCATACCACCTGCTGGCTTGTTGCTACCAGCCAGGAAATATACACGATATGTTTGACCTGCTTCAACTGCAGGAACCTTGATTTCGAAAGTCTGATTACCATCCTGCTTTGGTGTTGTAGAACCATTTTCACCATTAACGGCTCCAGACCAATTCAGCTCCGTAAGATCCTTAGAGAAAACAATCTTATTATCCTTATCTACCAAATACAAAGTACCAGTCTTGATAGCTGCTTCACCTGCTGTAGCATTCTCAGTAGGATCAAGAACTGAAGTTCTAGTACCGCTAGCATTTGGAGACTGTACGGTCAAAGTCATGTAGAAACCATCTACCTTCTCCTGACCTGCTTTGTCATTAGCCAAATCCTCACTGTCGCTGCAGCTAGTGAAAGACAAAGCTGCGGCTGAAACCAAGCTCATTACGAGCAAATTCATTTTTTTCATAATCTTTTTACTTAATACAAAAAAAGTTATACAATATATTTTATTAATTCTTGTTCTCAAAATTAAGTTTCGCACATATTGGCACAATCCGCTGAAAACAGATCGTATTTTACATCATCTTTTATCTTATACTTATATAAATAGAAAGTAAATAGTTACTTTAAAGTGCCTGGTTTACTTTATCCAGGTTTTCCTGCGCCTCCTTCAAACCACCGGCAATAGCTTTCTCAAAGTATTGCTTGGCTGTCTGATAGTCTTCCTTCATGGAAGCCAGACAACCGCGGGCATTGTTTGCCTCGGCGCTGTCGCCAGCTTTCAGGAGATATTTCTCTGCACTCACCTTGTCGCCACGTTCGATGGCTGCTGAGGCTGCATTGAGATTGGCAAGCTTATCTTCAGGGAACATTCTTACTGCTATGTCGAAAACATTGTTGAATTCGGCGCTACCCTTAGGATAAGTCTGGGCTACCAGATACATCTCCTGAAGTGAGAGCTTCTGAGGACGGGGCTTGATAACCTCTCTAGCCTTTGCTACATTGAATGCCTGAACATCATATTCTATCGTATAGTCGGTACGGCGAAGTGATGGCCATACATTCTGCAGGAGATAGCGATAAGCCTGAGGAGCCTTCTTGAGCAATGCTTTTTCTTTGGCATCTGGCTGCATGTTGCTGTTGATGATCTCAAGTGCAGCTTCCTTCTGAGGAATCTCATTCTCATTTACATACTTGATGGTTCCCGCCCAGTCCTCTGCTGTAGCTGTGGCCGCAAACAGTTTTGAAGAAATAGGATAGGTCTTCAGGATATGCTTCAAAAGCGCCTGTGTACGGTTATGCGACAACTTGTTGTTGTTGGCATATCCGCCATCTGGTGATGCATAGCCGTGGAGGGTTATCTTGGTGATGGTAACATCCGAGTCGTTCTTTACAAGGTCGAGTGTCTTGCGGATATTATCCAGTTCTCTGGCATTGTTGCCCATATCGTACAGGATATCCCACTTGTTCACCTTGAAGTTCAAACGGGCAGAACCATTCTCCTTTCTTGCCTTTACGGCTTCTGCCTTAGGCTGGACATAAGCGTTGAAGAGATTCTTCGGAGTAGAGAATGCACGTCCTTCCGCATTCAGAATACCTTCGTCGAGAAGTTGCTGGTTGCAACCGCAGGCATCATTACTGATGGCGAAGTTTGAGTTCTTCATCCAGTCGCTGAACGGAGCGGCGTATTCATAATGAAGCGTTTGTGCTGTCTTGTTCTTACGGAGTGCCACGATGAGTGGGTTTGCCGTAGCCGTTTTCTGGTTACGCTGATAGTAAATATATCTCTTTTTACCCATCACCTCAACACTCGGCATGAAGAGCGTATCCTTTTCGTTGAGGATCATTGGGGTATAGATGAGACCTTTGTTGCTGGCAAGCTGAATTTGGTCGAGGTTCAAGTCCATAGCCACTTTCACCTGGTTGCCAACCTTTCTGATTGCCTTGTTCTGGATTTTCAGATTCTTGTAAGCCTGCTGGGTATTATCGGCTGATATAGGAAGAGCGATAAGCAAGGCTCCGAACATACTACCTATTATATTATATGTATTCATCTCTGATTCTTTTTAAAAAACATACACTAAGTTGAGGGCTGCTTTCGTCGGGCCCACATAGTTGTGTGCCTTGTCATCTTCAAGTTTATCTCCGCATTGAGCACAGTTAAACTTATCTGCCTTAGAGTAGATATAGCCTACGCCAAGTTCAGCTTCCAGATTCCAATGTTTCGAGAGAGCCCAAGCGTAGCCGTAAGCTACACCTGCACCTATAAACCATCCTTCATACCGATAGTCTTTCAGCTTAGAGAAATCAGTGCCCAGGAACTTGAAGTCAAGATCCATGCCACCGATGTTGTGAGATCCACCCAAGGCATGGAAGCCGATGAATGAACCCATCATTTTGTTACAGAACCAGTATCTGGCCTCTGGCTGAACGAGCCAGTGCTTCCATTTCTTGTTCTTTGAAAACGTCCAAGGATTGTAGTTTCCGGATACGTCAAGTGTCCATTTTGGAGAAAGACCGAATTCAACACCCAAGTTCATGGTTGTCGTTGCATCATACAGCAAGTTGGTCTTTACCGCAGCTTTCTGCGCTAGAGCAGGACAGATAAGGCTGCCGAGTGCTACTAACGCAATTAAAATCCTTTTCTTCATACCTCAATTAAACTTTTCTTTTTTTTAATACATTGAGTGATTTTGAATCACCTTTTACTTTCGTATACTCTTTTATAATTATAATGATTACCAATACCTGAATCTACTGAGAACTCTAGTTTCCTGAAGTTTACTTTCAACTGTTCTTTTTCTCCTTTCAGTTTACTTTCAACTTACTTTTCAGTTCGTCTGTATCTCATATCGTTGGTTTTCTGGCGCAAAATTAGAACGAATATTGGATACAACCAAATTTTTAAGTAAGCGGCTCCGCGTTTATACCTTTCCCTTTATCGTAAAAGTTCTTACCTTTGCACCATATAATTTTAAAAGCAACGCAATTATGAGAGCAACAGAACGTTATGAGAGGGCATGGAATGCCTTCCAGATTCATTTGAATCATAATCCAAAAGCCAGTTTGATTCCTTTTTTAAAGGAACGGCATGTAAACCATCGCTCGATGCATAGATGGATGTCAGAGAAAGGTTATTCTGTTAGGTTAGCCAAACAACAGATTCGTCTGCTTCAGGCCGAAGCCCGTAAGGAATGTTCCGAAGCAACAGCCAAGGACACTGGGATGATGTTCCTTCCCATAGAAATGCCATCCGATTCCGTCTGCCCGGAAAATTATCTTTTCGGCATAACCTTAACCTTTCCCAATGGAACGATAGTCACCATCAAGAAAGGTAGTGCCAAATCAGTCATGCATCTGATGAAACTTTACGAGAAGGAGGACTTGCTATGTTTGGATTAAACGAAAACACCCAGTATTACGTCTGCCAGCGATATGTCCGAATGAACATGGGCATAAATGGCCTGTACCAGATTGTGAGGACGGAGATGGAGCTGCCGCCACTCGGTGGTGCCGTCTTCATCTTCTTCTCAAAGAATCGCCAGCAGGTAAAAATGCTAAAATGGGATGGCGACGGTTTCTTGCTGTATCAGAAGCGACTGGAGCGAGGAACCTTTGAATTACCATTCTTTGATCCCCAAAGCAAACAATGCAAAATGCCGTACAAGACGCTATCTGCCATCATGAGCGGAATTTGCCTGAAAAGTATGAGATATAGGAAACGGCTTAATCTATAGGCGCATAAGATTATATTTAATGAACTGTGTATCAACAAGATAGAAAAATAAATATCTAAAAATCCTTGCATATCTCGATATTTTTTCGTACCTTTGCACTATGAAAAAGGACGAAATTATAGTACTTTTAAAGGAACAGCTTCAGCTTGCAAACGAACAGCTTCAGCAAGCTAATGCTACGGTGAGTTCGTTGACTACACAGGTCAACGAACTCATTGAACGTATAAAGTCATTAGAAGAATTACTCGTCCAGAAAGGAATCGCCATTGACAAAGCGAATCGTCAGAACAAGGCACTCGGCAAGCTCGTTTCAGGCAAGAAGTCCGAACGTCAGGAAAAGAATCCACAAGACTCGATGACCCAGGAGGAATTTGACAAGAAGAAAGAAGAGCAGGCCGAAAAGAGAAAGGCACGCAAAAACAACGGAGCCAAGCGTGACATGCATTACGAGATGAAAGAGGTGCATGTTACGATAGATCCTGTCATGGATGCAGAGTTTTTGAAGACGTTGCGTCTCTTCGGAACTCGTACCTGTATACGTTACAGCATGGAACCCATCAAATTCATCAAGACCGTGTATCACATCAACACTTATACTGATGGAAGTATCATGTATCCGGGGAAAACTCCGCCGGCTCTGTTGTTGAATTCTTCCTATTCACCTTCCTTTGCAGCAGGACTCCTGCAGATGCGATACATCTATTCCATGCCGGTAGAGCGAATCATCAAATACTTTGCCGACAATGGGTTTACGTTAAGGAAAGCCACGGCAAACAAACTGATTGCCAGAAGTGCCGATGTACTGGAAAACTTCTATAAGGCTATCTGCCAAGTAGTGTTGCAGCAGGATTATGTCTCGGCAGACGAGACATACCATAAAGTGCTGTTAGCCAAGACAAAGCCTACGGACAAGGGTTCGAAGAAAGGCTACTTCTGGGCTGTAAGTGCGCCTAAACTGGGACTTGTCTTCTTCGTATATGAGGATGGATCACGCTCTGAGCAGGTCATACTTAACATATTCTCTGATTATAAAGGTACCATACAGAGTGATGCATATGCTCCTTACCGGAAACTGGAGTCGGATGCTTATCCTGACATTATGAGAATCGCCTGCCTGCAGCATGTCAAGAGAGATTTCATCGACTGCGGCAAGGAAGACAAGGATGCTCAGGAGGTCGTAGATATCCTCAACAGATTTTATCGAGAAGACAAAAAACATAAGGTTGGGGTAAATGGATGGACCGTTGAAGACCATCTAGCCTATCGGCAGTCATATGCACCGGACATTTTGCAGGATTTATTGGAGAAACTGGAGGAAATATCTTCCAGGAAAGATTTGCTGCCCAAGTCTACCTTGGCGCAGGCGGTCGGCTATGCCCTTAATGAATATAATGCCATTTGTGACATCTTCAAAAGAGGTGATACGGCTCTCGATAACAACTACATTGAGAGAATCCAGAGGTACATATCACTATCAAGAAGAAACTCAATGTTCTTTGGTTCGCACGAAGGAGCAAGCCGGGCGGCTATCCTATATTCTATCGCAATCTCATGCAGGCTGAATGGCATTAATCTGTTTGAATACATATGCGACGTAATAGAAAAGACTGTAGAATGGCAACCCAATACCCCATTAGAAAAATATAGAGACTTACTTCCTGACCGATGGAAAAAGCAGTAACAGCATTTGTTTAATCAGCTGTTACTGCTTTTTTTTGAATTATGCAAGGTATAAACGCGGAGCCGCTTACATTTTTAATCACTGAAAAATACTGAAAAATGCCATTTTTAGCAAAATAGTACACTGATTTATGCTTAAAATCGTTAAAGTTGCACGATTTTCTGATATTTGAACAAGGATTTCTGATATAATTTGTAATTTTGCAGCCGGAATCAATAGTTCCCTAAAAAAAATGACAATTTCCTAGAAAAAGAGCCGTTTGACTTACGAAAGTAAAAATAAGATTTAAGAAAATAACCAATGCGAAATGAAACTGAAGAATGACATTGTAAACCTGATTGTGAGGGTTGAGCATCATTTATGCCCTCAATATTGTGGTGTGGTAGACCGCCGACGCATTATCGCCTTTCTACTTCTGACGATAAGCGAGCTGGTTATCATACCTTATCATATTATGCTCTTTCTGCTGGTGAAAGAACCTTATGGTTTAAGCCTCTGTGGCTTGCATACATTCGTGTTCTGCATCCTGCAGTTCCTGATTTGGAAACGGAAGATTGCTTTCGTGAAAGGTATTTCTTCTCTTTACCTTCTGATGTTCGCCAAACTGGCTCTTGATAGCGTATTTTGCATCAATTTCGGTTTGGCTAATGATAATTTGAGCGTTATCAGCAACCTGTTTGTCGTCTTTATCCTGGCTATTACAGCGTTAAGCCAAGCTTTGTATAAGACTTGTACCATCATCACGGTGGGTATGATACCGATGTTGCTGATATACCTGTTCAGCATTCCGCTTATGTCAGTTCTGTTCAGTCTGAAGACTATTTTCCTGGGTTTCATGATGCTGGTTTATGTGGCAGTATATAATATGAGTATTGTAACCAAGGGGTTACGCCAGCCGAAACGGATGGCTCGGGTTGAAAACAAGGCGTTGAATATGCTTGCCGATTTGAAGGATAATCAACCGGAAGCAGCAGAAAGCCTGATGAAGCGTCTGACTCCTGATGTCCGGGAGAAGATTATTACCCATGCTTCTGAACATCTGTTTAATGAAGAATTGAATAGAGTGGCATGGGATCAGGTTTGTGATGGGCTTACCTTCAGCGAAAAGGAAATATGCAAGCTGATTCTTCAGGGGCGTACTTTAAAGGAAATTTGTGCAGAACTCAATAAGAGTGAATCAAATATCACCAGCCAGCGTTGCCATATTCGCAAAAAGTTGAATATGGACCGTCGCGATGATTTGAGGAGAACCTTGGAAGTAAGGTTCTATGATGCGCAGAAACAAGTAAAAAAGTCAGAAGCCGAGAACTCCTGACTTTTATGGATATTCTTATTTCTTGATCATTATTCTTCCAATCTGAGGAATGCTTTCGGAAGATACTGGATAATGTCGCTGGCGATGAGGCTCTCTTTGCCCAGATCTTTAGCAGCAAGATCGCCAGCCAGACCATGAAGATGCATACCCAGTCGACAGGCATCTTCCTGTTTGTATCCTCTTGCCAGAAGACCGGTGATGATACCTGTCAGCACATCACCGCTGCCTGCTGTAGCCATACCGCTGTTGCCCGTACTGCAGAAGTCAATCTTTCCGTCAGGGTGGCAGAGTGCAGAATAATGTCCCTTTAATATAATGTATGCCTGGAGGCGTTCTGCCAGTTCGCTTGCCTTCATCAGTCTTTCGGTACAGCTGCTGCTCGCATTGCCGGCAAGCCGGTCGAACTCCTTCGGATGAGGTGTCATGATGATATTCTTAGGCAACTGCTGCATCCACGCCCTGTGGCTGGAAAGAATATTGAGCGCATCGGCATCAATGACGAGCGGACAGGTAGCACGGCGCAGTTGGGCGATGAGGGCGATGGCTGTTGTCTCGTTCTGTCCCAATCCGGGACCTACGCCCAGCGCATCGAACATCTCTGTATCTACCGGTTCGCTGAATATGGTTTCTTCAGCATCCATCTGCAGTACCGCTTCAGGTACCGAAATCTGCATGATTTCATAATTCCGTTTTGGGGTATGGGCTGTAACCTTGCCCGCACCTGTTCTCAGACAAGCCTTGGTGGCTAATACCGAAGCGCCGCTCATGCCGTAACTTCCCGCTATGAGCAGCGCATTACCCATGCTGCCTTTATGGGCAAAGTCGCTGCGCGATTTCAGGAGCGGACGGATGTCGTTCTCTTCGAGTATGCGGCACCGGCACTCCGTATTCTGGATGAATTCCTGGGAAAGTCGGATGTCGAGAACGCGCAGTCTGCCCAGGTACTGCTGGTTATCCGCCATCAGCATCGACAGTTTCTTCTGCTGCAGGGTAAGGGTCAGAGTGGCACGGATGATGTTGGCATGGATATTATAGGAATTGTCCTCGGTCATCAGTCCCGAAGGGATATCGATGCTTACTACCTTGGCAGGACTCTGGTTGATATATTTCACCATCGCGGCGAATCCGCCAGCCAATGGTTTGTTGAGTCCGCTTCCAAAGAGTCCGTCCACCACCAGCGTTTCTGCATTCAGTTTGGGAGGGTCCAGGTTGGTGGTTATCTCAGTAAATTTCACTCTCTTTGCATCCAGCAGACGCTTCCTGTTGGCAAGACAGTCTGCCGACAGTTTATTCTGTACATTAAAGAGGTATACACTTACATCATATCCATCCTCGCTGAGCATTCTCGCCACAGCAAGCGCATCGCCGCCGTTATTTCCCGGACCGGCGAAAACGACCACTGGAGTGCGGTTAGACCATTCCTCTTCTATGGCACGTGTCAGCGCTTTGGCTGCACGTTCCATCAGGTTGAGCGAACTGATAGGTTCGTGCTCAATGGTATATTTATCTAACTCATGAATCTGAGCGCTTGTGAAAATCTTCATATTATCTGATAATCTTAGTATTATCTGCGCGAACTGTCGTGATAATTTGTCAACTCATGCAGATAAACGGTTATTTTCATGCAAAAGTACAAAAAATAGTTGATGAAAGCACGAAGTTTCATGTTTTTTTCGTAATTTTGCAGAAAATATTATTATAGAACAGACTATGAGCATAGTAAAGATCAAGGATAAAAGCTTCAAGACATCGATTCCTGAGGCTGAGATTCTGAAGAAAGTACAGGTCGTAGCAGACCGTCTGAACAAGGATTATGCAGGCAAGAAACCTGTCTTCCTGGCAGTATTGAACGGCGCATTTATCTTTGCAGCCGACTTGATGCGAATGATTACCGTGCCAAGCGAGATTTCATTCGTGAAGTATGCTTCTTACGAGGGTACCTCCTCTACGGGCAGCATGAAGACCCTGATGGGTTTGAACCAGGATTTGGCAGGCCGCCACGTGGTTATCGTAGAGGACATCGTAGATTCCGGTTTCACCATGGCTCACATGATTGAAGACCTGAAGAAGAAAAATCCTGCCAGCATCGAAATTTGTTCGCTCCTCGTGAAACCAGGCAACTTGAAGGTTGATCTTGATATCAACTATGCTGTTATGGAAATCCCTAACGATTTCATCGTGGGATATGGATTGGATTATGACCAAGAAGGCAGAAACCTCCGCGACATCTACACCATTGTAGAAGAATAGGGGGTGAAGCATGTGGGAGAAACTGAGTGATTATTTTCTTGATATCTCCAAATATCTTATAACAGCTACGTTTATTACGACTTTTGTTGGAGATATGGGGGAAGAACTGCATTGGCTTATTTATCTGGTCAGTTTTATCTTGGCAGCGGGACTTTTCGGGTTCGCTCTGTATTTTGATAAGAAAGGTAAGAAAGAAAAAGAAGCAAAGCGTAAAAAATATAATAAGTTTAATAATAAAAATAGGAGGATGTAAGTATGAACACTTTAATTTTTTTAGGCATGTTTGCCGTTTTCTTTGGTGTTACTATTGCTATACTTTTGTCTCCTTGGGGACAGAAATGGATGAATGAATATTAGTTTCTGACACAACATAAATATTTTATATATATATTAAGGTAAAAATGAAAAATATCGTAATTTTCGGCGCTCCAGGTGCAGGTAAAGGCACACAGAGCGACAAGATGATCGAGAAGTATGGTCTCGGTCACATTTCTACAGGTGACGTACTTCGTAACGAAATCAAGAACGGTACAGAACTTGGTAAGACAGCTAAGGGTTATATCGACAATGGTCAGTTGATTCCAGACGAGTTGATGATTGACATCCTCGCAGGTGTATACGATAGCTTCGGTAAGGATCACGCTGGTGTAATCTTCGATGGTTTCCCACGTACCACTCCACAGGCTGAGGCTCTGAAGAAGATGCTTTCTGAGCGTGGTCATAAGATTGCTGCGATGATTGAGCTGGCTGTTCCTGAGGATGAGCTGATGGCTCGCCTGATTAACCGCGGTAAGGAAAGCGGCCGTTCTGATGATAACGAGGAGACTATCAAGAAGCGTCTCAATGTTTATCATACACAGACTGCTCCGCTCATCGACTGGTATGAGAAGGAAGGCATTCATCACCACATCGAGGGTCTCGGTACTGTAGATGAGATCTTCGCACGTGTTTGCAATGTAATCGACAATCTCTAATTGATATAATGTTAAGTGTTAAATGTTAAATGTTAAGTTGGGCGTACGCCTTTCGGGGAAAACCTAGCCTGATGTTGACACGGAATATTCCTTTCGGGATAATTTAACACTTAACATTTAACATTTAACATTACAATATATAAATGGCTGAATCCAATTTCGTAGACTACGTAAAGATACAATGCCGCTCTGGTAAGGGTGGCAAGGGCTCCATGCACCTGCGCCACGTAAAGTACCAGCCTAACGGCGGTCCTGACGGTGGCGACGGCGGACGTGGAGGAAGCATCTATCTCCGCGGCAACCATAACTACTGGACGTTGCTGCACCTCAAGTATCAGCGCCACTTCTTTGCCGAGCATGGTGGAAATGGTGGCCGTGATAAGTGTCATGGAACCGATGGCAAGGATATTTATATCGATGTGCCTTGCGGTACCGTGGTATATAATGCCGAAACAGGCAAGTTTGTATGCGATGTGGCTTATGACGGGCAGGAAGTTCTGCTCCTCAAGGGCGGTCGTGGCGGATTGGGCAACTTCCAGTTCCGTACCTCTACCAACCAGGCTCCTCGCTATGCACAGCCGGGTGAACCTATGCAGGAGATGACCATCATCATGGAGCTCAAGCTCCTTGCCGATGTAGGTCTGGTAGGTTTCCCTAATGCCGGTAAGTCAACTTTGCTGAGTGCCGTATCAAGTGCCCGTCCTAAGATTGCAAACTATCCGTTTACTACGCTCGAACCATCGCTGGGTATCGTAGATTATCGCGATCACCAGAGTTTTGTCATGGCTGATATTCCTGGCATCATCGAGGGCGCGAGCGAAGGAAAAGGTTTGGGCTTGCGATTCCTCCGTCATATAGAGCGCAACTCTCTGCTGCTCTTCATGGTTCCGGGCGATACCGACGACATCAAGAAAGAATATGAAGTATTGCTGGGCGAACTGAAGAACTTCAATCCAGAGATGCTCGACAAGCATCGCGTGCTGGCTATCACCAAGTGCGATCTGCTCGACGAAGAGCTGATTGAAATGCTCAAGGAAACTTTGCCTACCGATTTGCCGGTGGTCTTCATCTCCTCTGTTACCGGACAGGGTATCCAGGAACTGAAGGATGTGCTCTGGAAGGAACTCAATTCAGAGAGCAACAAACTTCAGGAGATTACTGCCGAAGATACGCTTGTTCACCGTGACAAGGATATGTCTCGCTTCCAGCAGGAACTGGCTGCAGAGGGCGAGGATGTAGTAGAATATATTGATGAGGATGAAATCGAGGATGTTGACGACCTCGATGATTTCGAATACGAATAAATGTTATGATCAAAGAATATCAGGTAGCTTCTGGTGTCAAGGCTTTCTCTACTACCCGCAAGGGAGGAGTGAGCCAGGGCAACTATGGCGAATTTAATATCAATGAGTTTTGCGGTGACAATGCAGAACATGTGGCTGAAAACCGCAAGCGTCTTGCCACAGAGTTGGGTATTGATACAGCCCATATCATCATGCCCCATCAGGTGCATGGAGTAGAGGTGCGCAATATTGCCGGTGAGTTTCTCACCATGCCTGAGAATATCCGCAAGATGGTGCTCGAAGGTGTAGATGCCGTGATGACTGACCAGAAAGGTGTATGTATCGGTGTTTCTACTGCCGATTGCATCCCTGTGCTTCTTTATGATGAGGAGCATCATGCTGTGGCTGCCATCCATGCCGGCTGGCGTGGTACGCTGGCTCGCATCGTGCATAAAACCATTCAGGAGATGGCGTTTACCTATCATACCGACCCGAAGAAGTTGAAGGCGGTGATAGGTCCGGGCATTTCGCTCGACCATTTCGAGGTGGGCGATGAGGTTTACGAGGCGTTCGAGCAGGCAGCTTTCCCTATGGAAGAGATTGCCGAGCAGCGTCCTAATGCCGCCTTCTCGGTTGATCCTGCTGAGCGTGAGCGCCTGGCAGCTGAGGGTAATATCGTGCAGCCGCTGAAATGGCATCTCAATCTTCCGCTCTGCAACAGACAGATACTTCTGCATTGTGGAGTGGCCGAAGAGAATATCCAGGATTGTGGCATCTGTACCTTTGCCCATAGCGATGAGTACTTCTCTGCCAGAAAGCTGGGTGTAGAGAGTGGCAGAATCTATACAGGCATCTTGCTGAAGTAAAAGCCTGGTAGCAGGTAAGTATCAGATAGTTTTCAAGATAACATCCATTTTTCCTTTTCTGTAAGAACGGAGAGGGAGAAATGGATGTTTTTCAGTTAATATTTATAGTTAATAGTTTATAGAATATTTTGAAAATCAGAAAGAAAGAGTAAATAATGAAAAGAATGAAAAAAGGATTGAGGCTATTGGCTGTGGCAGGACTCATGGTGTTCTCGCTGAGCAGCTTTATGCCCGCTAAAAATGTATTCACGGCAGCCGAACAGCAGCAGGTGAGTATTGCAACACCCGGTCTCTTTGCCCAGAGTCAGGCATTTAATGTAGACTTTGAGATATTCCGTGCTAAGGAATATTCCTTCCCGCTTCCTGTGGGCAAAGCAACCCTTCTGAACAATCATGTGTTGCGTATCTCTACCTCTAAAGGCGATGCTGTCAAGGCGATGCTCGAAGGTTATGTGCGACTTTCCAGAAAGTCGGAATCAATGGGTAATGTCATCGTGGTGCGCCACGATTGCGGTCTGGAAACCGTTTATGCCAACAATGCCGAGAACCTGGTTAAGGTTGGACAGCATGTGGATGCCGGACAGACGATAGCCATTGTAGGCTCTAAGGAGGGTGAAACCTATTGCGACTTCTCTATTATGGTGAATGGCGGTAGGTTGAATCCGGAAACTTTCATAGAGTTGAAATCGCATAAGTTGCGCCGCCAGACTGTGCAGTTCCGCAAGCAGGGTGCCCGTGTCATCGTTTCGGTTATCGGTGGCAAGGATTCTTCTGTAGGAAGAAATGCTGAGGCTGACAAGGAGGCATCTGGCAAGAAAAAGGGTAGAATAGGAGATGGAATGACGCTCGACCCTGATGAGGTTCATGATCCGTTTACCATTACCAATACTTTCGAACTTGATTTGGAGAAGATAGAAAAGACAGCCTGGGCTTATCCTTTGCCGGGTGCCAAGGTAATCAGTCCTTATGGTGGCAAGCGCCGCCATTCGGGTGTGGATCTCAAGACGCGCCCGAATGATGAGATTGTGGCTGCATTTGACGGTACGGTTGTTGCATCAGGACCCTTCTATGGTTACGGCAACTGCATCCGTATCAAGCATGCTTATGGTTTCGAGACGCTCTACAGCCATCAGAGCAGAAACAAGGTGAAGAAGGGCGATAAGGTAAAGGCTGGTCAGGTAATCGGTTTGACGGGCCGCACCGGTAGGGCTACCACAGAGCACCTTCATTTCGAGGTTAGCTTTGATGGTAGACGACTGGACCCAGCCATCATTTATGACCACGGCAAGCATCAATTGAAGCCTGTAACCCTTCATCTAACGAAGGGCAGAGGCGTAAAGAGTGTAAAGAACCAGTAACTGTTTAAGAAGAACAGCCCACTGGCAATACGCTTGCTAGTGGGCTGTCTCACTTATACCAGTATGCTGTCTTTCGCTTGCCAGTACTCTATTCATGGCTCCCATTATCAGAAAACAGTTCGCCCGTGCGCTGTTATCATACAGCACACGGGCGAAACATGTATTTATGATAGAGAAGTATTATTTCTTCTTCTGGGATTTACGATTGGCTCTCTGCTGGCGATACTTTGCCTTCTGACGGGCAGAGCCACTACCGTGAGCACCCGTTATGTACTTTTTCTTCTTGGCTTTGGTCTTCACCTTGTCGTCGTCATCCTTCTTAGGACCACCGCCGCCTTTGAAGACCATACCGCCCATGATAATATCGTCAATGTCGCTCATATACCTTAATTATATAATAAATTAGTGATGGAAGAGGCGAACGTGAGTAAACGCCATAGCGATGCCGTACTTGTCGCAGGTATCAATAACATGATCGTCACGGATACTACCGCCTGCTTCTGCTATGTATTCAACACCACTCTTGTGAGCACGCTCAATATTGTCGCCGAATGGGAAGAAAGCATCACTACCTACTGATACACCCTTGTTCTGTGCAATCCAAGCCTTCTTCTCCTCGCGGGTCAATGGCTCAGGCTTCTCAGTAAAGAACTGCTCCCAAACGCCGTCCTGCAATACATCCTCCCACTCATCAGAGATGTAGACATTGATGGTATTGTCGCGGTCGGCACGACGAATCTTCTCCTTGAAAGGCAGGTTCATCACCTTAGGACACTGGCGCAACCACCACTCGTCAGCCTTAGAACCAGCCAGACGGGTACAATGGATACGGCTCTGCTGACCGGCACCGATACCGATAGCCTGACCATCCTTTACGTAGCATACAGAGTTACTCTGAGTATACTTCAGGGTGATGAGCGAGATAATCAGATCGCGCTTAGCCTCAGGAGTGAAAGTCTTGTTCTTGGTAGGAACATCCTCGAAGAGAGCAGGATCATCAAGCTTCACCTCGTTGCGTCCCTGTTCGAAGGTAACACCGAACACCTGCTTGTGCTCGATAGGAGCTGGCACATAGTCAGGATCAATCTTGATAACGCAGTAGGTACCCTTGCGCTTTTCCTTCAGAACCTCGATAGCCTCAGGAGTATAGCCAGGAGCAATGACACCATCGCTCACCTCACGCTTGATGAGGAGGGCTGTAGCCTCGTCGCATACATCGCTCAGCGCAACAAAGTCGCCATAAGAGCACATGCGGTCAGCACCACGGGCACGAGCATAGGCACAAGCCAATGGAGAAAGCTCAAAGTTGACATCATCAACGAAGTAAATCTTCTTCAATGTGTCGCTCAGAGGCAAGCCGATAGCTGCACCGGCAGGAGAAACGTGTTTGAAACTAGCGGCAGCAGGCATTCCTGTAGCAGCCTTGAGTTCCTTGACCAATTGCCAGGAATTGAAGGCATCCAGGAAGTTGATGTAGCCAGGACGGCCGTTGATCACTTCGATAGGAAGCTCCCTTCCGTCATCCATATAGATGCGAGAAGGTTTCTGATTTGGATTACATCCGTACTTAAGTGCTAATTCTTTCATCTTCTAAGAAATGTATTTTGGAATTTGGCGCAAAGTTACAAAAAATGATTGAGATATTGGACTTCTGTTTCGTAAAAAGCCCTAAAAAACAGCATTTTTATGATATAAAGCATTTTTTTTATCCCAAAACATAAAAAAGTCGGGAAAAATGAACTCTGTTTCATTCTTTTTCAGTACTTTTGCTCCCAGTTAGTAAATATGAGAGGATTGTTATGAAACAGGATTTGAAAGTCCTTGCTGAACACATAGAAAAGAAGGTTGGCAAGGCGCATGTTTTCCACAAAATGTGGGATGTATTGAAAGGGAAGGAGAAGCCTTCCCGCCAGACTTTGGACAAGTTGGCGCTGCTCGCCGGATTCCAGAGTTGGGATGATTTCCAAGGTGCTTTACACGGCACGGAGGATGGGCTCGTGAATTATGATGCGGGCGAAAAATAAAAGAATGGAACATGGTTGGTTTAGCTGTCAACCATGATTGGTTTGACGTTTTTTGTTAAAATTGTAGATATAAAAAAGGGAACCCAGTCGTGAGACAAGATTCCCTTTATTTTTTTTCTGATTAGGTCTCCTAAGAAAAATTATTCTGCACCCTTAGCTACAGTCTTCTTCTCAGCGATACGAGCCTTCTTACCAGTAAGCTTACGCAAGTAATACAACTTAGCGCGACGAACCTTACCATGCTTGTTCACCTCGATAGAATCGATAGCTGGTGACTCGATAGGGAAGATACGCTCAACACCTACTGTACCAGACATCTTGCGAACTGTAAAACGCTTCTTGTCACCATGACCAGAGATCTTGATAACAACACCACGGTAGAGCTGGATACGCTCCTTAGTACCCTCGACGATTTTGTAAGCGACTGTGATAGTATCACCTGCCTTGAACTCAGGGAACTTCTTGCCGGTTGCAAATGCTTCTTCAGCAACTTTAATCAAATCCATTTTTTGTATAAAATTAAAAATTGTTTGTCGTTCCAACGCAACATGGACTTGGACAACACTTCTGCCCAGACAACAGCGGTTACGCCGAAAAGCGGGTGCAAAGTTACTACTTTTTCTTGTATCTCGCAAATTTTCAGTCACTTTCTTCACTTTTTCCCTTTGTTTTTTTGTTTTCTTTACTTCTGCAATGGAATTTTCTTGCCGATTTTGCCGATTTCGCCGATTTATTTTGTATCTTTGCGGTCTAAAAGTATTTACTGTATTAAGTATGAAGAAAAAAAATAGTATCAAGATTTACCTTGCTTCGGCAGTCATGCTGCTGATGGCAAGTCCGGCTTTCGCCCAGAAATACAAGGTGGCGAAGGTGGAGAGAACCCGAATATTGGTTGATCAGAAATGGGATGCACAGCCTGATGCTGAGGCTGCCAGGTTTATCGCTCCTTATAAGAGTAAGGTAGACAGTATCATGGGCCCTGTTGTAGGTCATATAGCTCATGATATGACCCGCCACCGTCCGGAGAGCGAACTCAGTAACTTGCTCTGTGACATCCTGGTATGGGGTGGCAAGCAGTTTGAAGAACAGCCGGTTTTCGCTGTTTACAATATGGGTGGCATCCGTTCTAATCTTGCCAAGGGTAAGGTTACTGTAGGCGATGTGAACGATATGGCTCCTTTCGAGAACAAGATCTGTTTCCTGACCCTGAAGGGCGATAAGGTTCTGGAACTCTTCCGGCAGATAGCTCATCGTGGCGGCGAAGGCTTGAGTCATGCTGTTAGAATGGTTATCACCAAGGAGGGCAAGCTGAAGAGCGTTACGCTGAACGGTGAACCTGTTGATCCGGAGAAGAGTTACCGTGTTGCAACCCTCGATTATCTTGCCGAAGGTAATGACCAGCTCGTAGCCTTCAAGAGCGGAACCGAGGTCTTTGCTCCTAAGCAGAAAGAGAACAATGTGCGCTACATCATCATGAATTATTTCCGTGAGATGAAGGCACAGGGCAAGATGGTGGAATCTAAGATTGAAGGCCGCTGCGTGGTAGAATAGTTAATAGTTTATAGTTGATAATTCTGATGAAACATACATTATTATATATAGGTCTGGCTCTGGCATCCTTCATGATGCAGCCGGCAGCCGTTCAGGCTAAAGCTAAGAACGAGGCAAAGGTGGTAAAGCAGCTCGTAGTGCTCCATACCAACGATACGCATTCATGCGTAATGCCCATCAATCCGAATCTCGCAGATACGGCTACTGCCAATCGTGGCGGTTTCCTCCGTAGGGTGGCGATGATCAGTCAGGAACGTAAGGCGAATCCCGACTTGCTGCTCTTTGACAGTGGCGATTTCTCGCAGGGTTCACCTTATTACTCTCTCTTCAAGGGAGATGTGGAAGTAGGACTGATGAACGAGATGAAATATGATGCTGCTACCATCGGCAACCATGAGTTTGATTTCGGAATAGACAACATGGTGCGCATCTTCAAGATGGCGAAGTTTCCTATCGTCTGCTCCAACTATGATTTCACTGGTACCGAACTGGCAAATATCGTAAAGCCTTATACCATTATCAAGCGCAAGGGACTGAAGATTGGCGTTTTCGGCTTGTGTCCGGAACTTGCCGGTCTGGTAACTGAAGCCAACTATGGCTGCATCAAGTATCTCGATCCTATCGCCAAGGCAAAGGAAATGACAGAGATATTGAAGAAGAAAGAGAAGTGTGATGTCATCATCTGCATCTCCCACCTGGGCTGGAAGATAGATGGCATCGACGATTCTGAGGTAGCCCCAGCCACCCGTGACATCGACCTGATACTGGGCGGTCATAGCCATACCTACTTCAAGCAGTTGGAGTATCTGAATAACCTCGATGGCAAACCGGTGCCAATCGACCAGAACGGCAAGAGCGCCATCTGGGTAGGAAAAATGACATTGGATATTGTGAAGAATAAATAAAAGAAGAAGGTTGATACCAGGCAAAACGCGAGGTATCAACCTTTTCTTTAATTATCTATTCCTAAAACGTTAATCTTTTCTCAAATCCTTTATTCCTTGTTGGAAGAAGCATAGAGACCGATGCAGGCACCGAGGAAGCCGCCGCTCTTCTGGGTGCTCAGGTTAGAGGCATCTACACCCTTGGCAAGAAGCTGCCAGTTGCCGCCTTCTTCAGCATAATAGAAATCATAATATCTGTCATGACCTTCTACCTTCAGCTTCAGCTTACCTCCCTTGATAGGAGCAGAGGCGATCGTTACGTTGTTCTTCTCGGCACGGGTCAGGGTAATCATCAGCTTGCCATTCTTCATGGTCTTACCCAATACGAAGTTGTGGTCTTCCTTCTGGAGAAGTGCCAAGCCTGCGATATCCTTGTCGTTGCGAGGAGTAAAGTTGATTTCTGTCTCAGCTGTGAAGGTGCCGTGCTGCTGACGTGCCCAGATGGCAGACATCGGCTCACGCTTGTAGATATTGCCTGGCAGGAGATTGAACTTCAATTTGCCGTTTTCTACCTTGTAACAGTCAACGAAGTCACGGAGGAACATCCAGCGTGGATTCAACTCCTTCAGACCCGCCTTATTGTTATCTGCTTCGAAGTTATCCACATAAGAGAAATTGCCTGAGAACTCATTCTTTGCGGCAGGCTTCAAACCTGCCTTCTCTCCAACGGTAGAGATAGGAGTATTCTTGGCAAGAATCTCTGGCCATCCATTCTTCCAGGTTACAGGCAGGAGATAAGTATCGCGACCTGTGTTGTACATATCCTCTTCATAAGGACGGCAAGCCAGGAATACAGCCCACCAGTTACCCTTGCCATCTTCTACGATGTCGGCATGACCAGCACTTGATACTGGGTCCTTGCGGTTAGGGTCGAGACCGGTACGCTGGGTAAGAATAGGGTTGTTAGGGCATTCCTCCCATGGTCCCATCGGATTCTTGGCACGCAGGATAACCTCGCTGTGCCATCCGCCTGTACCACCTTCGGCGCACATCAGATAATAGAACTTGCCCTTCTTGAAGAGGTGAGGACCCTCAATCCAGATAGGACGCGCCTCTACATGGGTTCCGCCACGCAGAATCTCCTTGAAGTCACCCTTGATACTGTCGCCCTTCACGTCGAATTCGAAACAGCGGATAGAGCGCTGACCTTCGTAATCGGCACCGCCAACTACCGGACCGTTGTGAACGATGTAGCCCTTGCCGTTGTCATCGAAGAAGAAGCTAGGGTCGATGCCGTCAATCTTATTCAGATAGATAGGCTCGCTCCAGCCTTTGGAAGGATCTTTTGATTTCACAAAGAAGTTGCCGGCTCCCACATTGGTGGTAATCATATAGAAAGTCTTGTTCTTCTTGTTATAGCTGATGGCTGGTGCGAAGATACCGCCTGATACGTGCTGACCCTTCAATGGAACCTGTGATTGGCGGGTGAGCACATGACCGGCTGGCTGCCAGTTGACCAGGTCTTTACTGGTTGAGAGAGGTACACCTGGGAAGAAGGTAAACGAAGAGTTTACCAGATAGTAGGTGTCGCCTACGCGACAGAGTGATGGGTCTGGATAGAAACCAGCCAGTACCGGGTTGTAATACTGGTGAGTCTTGTCAATTTCAACATTGAAGCGAGCGTCATTTCCCGCATACTTGAAATAGTCAAACTCAGCTGTCTGCGCCTGTGCAGCGGCTGCAAGCGTCAGGGAAAGCGATAAGATTGCAATTTTCTTCATTTTATTATTGGGTTTAAAATTACAGAATGAGTATCTGAACTCATGGCTGAAACATGTATTCAGAATTCTGCTGCAAAGTTACCGCTTTCCTTTTAAATATACCCCCACAGAATGTTACCAACACTTTGCGAGGCGTATCATAAACAGCTCTATTTGTAACAAATACTTTATTTGGGGAAACATCTGGCCTTTTCTGCAGTGAAAAGGCTAGATTTTCCGGTGTGCCTGCATATAATCGCGAGGCGAAGAGCCATAAAAGTTCTTGAACATGGTGCTGAAGCTGGCTGGGTTGGAGAAACCACAGGCATACATGATGTCTGTTATCGTCTTATTAGAGTGACTCAGCAACTTTTCGGCATATTGCAGACGGGTATTGCGGATGAAGGCATGTGGCGTCTGGTTGGTCAGTTCCTTCATTCGGCGGTGCAGATGCACACGGCTCAGTCCTACTTCGCGGGCAATCATATCCACACTCAGGTCCTCATTATCCATGTTGTCATTGATTACCTTCATCACCTGTTCCATCAGCTGGTCTTTTGGTGAAAGGGCTTTTTCTATCGCAATCTGCCTGTCGCTCTGTCTCTCGTTGCCCATAAACTTGTTTTTCAAAGTACGGCGCACGTTGAGCAGGTTGATGATGGTGCGGCGCAGAATGTCCATATTGAACGGCTTCACCACATAGGCATCGGCACCCGACTGCAAACCGGTCAGCTGGTCTTCCTCTCTGCTCATCGCTGTAAGCAGAATCACTGGAATGTGGTTGGTGTTCACATTGTTCTTAATCTTGGTACAGAGCGTATTGCCGTCCATCTCTGGCATCATGATGTCTGAGATAACGAGGCTTGGCTTCTGCTTGATAATCTCCGGCAGCGTCTCCTTTCCGTTGCAGAAGGTAAGGATATTGTAGGTTTCCTGTAGTTGGGTCTTCAGGAAATTACGTATTGCCTCATCGTCTTCTACCACAGCGATGGTGCTCTTTGCCTTGCTCTTGAAATCTTCTTCGGCGTCATTGGCTGTATCGGCAGCATTCTCTTCGTTTCCTTCCTCCATGTTTTCTTCCAGTTCCTTGATGTCTTCAGCAGTCTGTGGCTCCGGTGCATCTATCATTTCTTCCGGTTTCAGATGCTCGTTGCCCAGAGGCAGCGTGATGAGGAACTGGCTTCCTTCCTTCCAGTCGGCTTCATCAAGTGTCTTGTTGTTGGCGGCTGTAATGGTTCCGTAGTGCAGTTCCACGAGTGAGCGCGTCAGGTCGAGACCGATTCCCGTACCTACATTCCGGTCATAAGAAGTGGTGGTACTCTGATAGAAGCGCTGGAAAATCGTTTCGAGCTTTTCCTCCTGAATGCCCTTGCCGCTGTCCTTGATGGCGATGCGGACATGATGAGGCGAGTGGGAGAGGGTGATACGGATTCTGCCGCCTGCAGGAGTAAACTTGAAGGCGTTTGACAGGACATTCATCAATACCTTGTCAAAGTTGTCGCGGTCTATCCATACCGGGAGGGCCTCGTCTTCGTGCTCAAAGGTGAATTGGATGCTCTTGGCTATCGCCTGCTGGCAGAAGAGTTTGTATTCATCGCCAATAAAGGCAACCATATCGGTTTCGCTCATGTGCATCACCATTTGTCCCTTGTCAATCTTTCTCAGGTCCATCATCTGGTTAATCAGGTGCAGGATTCGTTCCGAGTTCTTGCGCATCATATCGTAGATGCCCTGTCGGTGAGCGTCTTTGTCTTCCTTTATCAGCGTGAACAGCGGAGTGAGGATAAGGGTCAATGGGGTACGGATTTCGTGGCTGATGTTCATGAAGAACTTCAGTTTTGCTTCGCCCATCTCTTCCGCATGGATATGCTGCTGCAATATGAGCTGGTCTTCCATCTTGCGTTTGCGGTGCTTGATATAGAGCAGACAGAGCCCCAGGAAGGCAAGCAGATAGCAGAGTCTTGCCCAGATGCTGGCGTACCAGGCTGGGTGGACGATGATGGAGAACTCCTTGACAGGTGTTTCGTATCCGTTGCAGATGGCCTTGACACGGAACTTATAGGTACCTGCTGGCATATGTGAGAATGACAGTTCGTTCATGCCAGACTGTATGGTTCGCCAATCCTCACCATTGATGCTGTAGGCGTAACTGATCTGCTCTACATTATTATATGTAAGAGTAGACAGTTGGATGGTGAAGGTGTTGTCTTCATGAGATAAGGAGAACTTGTCGCTGTTGTAGGCGCCTTTGTCGGTGATAGTATAGATGCCCGATTCCATATCCGGGTATACAGGGTTGTTGCCAACAAGAAGTCCTGATATGGTAACTTTTGCCTGCCAAGGATGCTGTTTCACCTTGTCCGTATCAAACCAGTTGATACCGCCTGTTCCGCCCATCACCAGCATCTTTCCTCCCCAAAGTGTGCAGGCTGCTGCATCGCTGAACTCATTACTCTGTAAGCCATTGTCCGAGAAGTACTTGTTGATGGTACCTTTTTCTGTATTTACCTGGTTTAAACCACAGGTAGTTCCTATCCAGATTCTGCCCTTGTAATCTTCTATGATGCTGGCTACGCTGTTGTTTGAAAGTCCAAGTTCTGTGTTATAAATCTTCGGATGAGCATATCCCTTCTTCGGATCATAGCAGATTGCGCCGTCTTCAGTGCCAAACCATACGCGGTTCTTGCTGTCCGAATAAACGCAATGTGAGAAACTGCCCTTGTTCAGACAGTTGACGCCACCGAAAGTGGAAGTCCAGCTATTCTTCTGCTGGTCATAGCAAGCCAGACCCACAGAAGTGGCTACGAAAACCCGCTTACCATCTTTTGAGATGCTAAGTTTTACGAGGAAATCATTAGGAATGCTGTTCTTTTTCAGGTTGTTGTCGGCACCATCTTGTTTTTTCCATTGCTTGATGCTTCCATCTGGAGAAAGGCGGAAAAGTCCTTTGCCCATGGTAGCAAACCATACATTGCCCTGCGGGTCTTCCTGGATATCGAAGATGCCCGCCTGGTTGCCAATGCCTAGGCTGAATGGATGGAAAGACCCCCCCGCATCTATAAATCCGATGCCGTCAGTATAGGTTCCTACCCATGTTCTGCCTTTCTTGTCTTTGCAGAGTGCCAGTACCGTGGTGTTGCTTAATAAATGGCTCTTGATACTACCGGTTTTTATGTCAAAGAGGTAAAGACCATCCTTGTCGGTGCCCACCCAGACTTGATTGCCCTGGTTGGCACACAGACTTGTGATGCTGTTTTCGCCTATCACGTTGCGGTTGCCCAAACGGTAGCCCATATAGTTGAAATCGCATTGAGCCTGCGACTGCATGAATACGCCCTTCTGGAGCATACTCACCCAGATGTTTCCCGTAGAATCTTCTATAATGCTGGTAATCTTGCTCTTGGCAAGATTTACTTCATGGCAGAACAGAGGATTATTTTGCAAGAATCCTGTTACAGGATTATACACGAAGATACCCATACCATCGCAACCGATAAACAAGCGCTGGTCGCGGCTGATATAGATGTTGTCAATAGGAAGATTGCCAATGCCGGCTATCTTGGTGAAGGCGGTTGAACCAGCCTTGAGAAGGTAAACACCTTCATTCTTGGTAGCAAGATAAATGTTGCCCTTGTCGTCTTGCCTGATATCTTGTGTGTTAAGTTGCTCTGTTCCCATGATGCGTGAAACAAGCTTGCCGTTCTTTTCTTTCCGTAACAGCTTTCCGTTTTCCAGGATAATCCAGAGCCTTTCTTGTTTGTCTTCCAGAATTTTATGTATGTATTTCAGGTTCTCCACTTCTCCTTTCATGGTGTAACAGGCGTTTGCATCTGTTTTCTTGGTCATGATGCCGTAACCGGAGGTAACGACAGCAATATCGCCATTGTGCAAACGGCTTACCTGAGTAACGTAAGTGTTTATAGGCTTATTTCTTGAATCGAGCATAGGTACGTTGCTGAATCTTTTACCATTAAGTATAAGTAGCGACTTGTTTGTTCCCAGCACAATACGCCCCTTTTCATCCTGTGTTATACAGTTGATATAGTTGCTGTTGAGCCCGTTACTGTTGTTGTAGGCTTTTCTGATGACCATAAAGTTATAGCCATCATAGATATTCAAGCCGTTACGGGTGGCAATCCAAATGAAACCATTTGAATCCTGGAACACCTGAGTGGCAAGGTTGCTCGAAAGCTGGTTGTCTGAATTGAAAAGTTTTCCTCGCTGCGCCATC
Source organism: Segatella copri (assembly GCF_026015625.1). Classification (NCBI taxonomy): domain Bacteria; kingdom Pseudomonadati; phylum Bacteroidota; class Bacteroidia; order Bacteroidales; family Prevotellaceae; genus Segatella; species Segatella copri. The sequence continues at coordinate 3,430,699 of NZ_JAPDVG010000001.1, forward strand.
ATGTTCTGCGCAGTGAGACAGAAGATAAACATCAGTAAAAGACCGATGTATCTCATTGTTCTGAGATTTGATTTCATGGAAATCATCATGATTCTTGGTTTCATTGTCTTTTTTGGCTTTTTTATATTCGTTTGCAAAAATACAAAATTAATGGGAGAATAATGCATGATAAGGTATGTTTTTTACGAGAATATATTAAAAAAGATGTTAAAATGTTACGTAGGGTAAAGATAATGTTACATGTGGTACGAGAGAAAAACTATTGGTTACTTATTATAAAGTATATATGATAGATTAGAAGTATCTTTGCATCGGTTTTTAAGTTGTATATATTTAGTATATTTAGGTTAGTTAGGTTTATACATAATAGTTTGTAGAATAGGTTTAGAATTTCTAAGAGATTTTGATATTATGGTTTTTATATAGAATCATGATTAATTGGTTTTCGGGATTGGTGCGTAGTGATTACGCGCCATTCTATTTTAAAAGACCAGCATCCTTTTCTGTAAACTAGAACCTGGCAATTCTTCATAATATAATAAGGTGACTGACAATAAATTATAAATCTAAAAATAATTGTAACAATGAACAGAAAGAAATTGTTAATATCACTCGCTATGGCTATGCTGTCAATGGCGGGACTGGCTGCAGATAATCTGCCGGCACTCCGTGTGGAGGGTAGGAACCTGGTGGATGCCAATGGTAAGATTGTTGTCTTGCATGGCGTAATGGATACGCCAAACCGCTACTTCAACGGTTGGAGATGGCAACAGTGGAAGCCTGATTATTCTGAAGCCGACATCAAACCTTGCTTGGAATATTTCTCTAAGCAGTTTTCTGCCATCACCGACAAGAAGCAGGGTGCTTATTGTACCGTGTTCCGATTGCACATGGATCCATGCTGGACCAACGATCCGGCAAAGAAAGCCTCAAATCCGCAACCTATAGGTTTTAGTGGGATTTTGCTTGCAAAGCGACAAAATTCATTTTATTGTACATATTTCTTGCACAACAGAAATGTCGCAGACACAAAATCCCCTTACCCCATAAAGCGACTTGAGGTAATACGCTGGTTTAACCAGAAAAGCATGGTCTTTAACCAAAGTCTGTCTTGAACAGGTTGGCATAAGCATTGTTGTCTGAGTAAATGTTCAATACATGCCTACGTGATGTCTTAATCCATTTCGCAGGAACAGAGATGAACTTGAAAACAAAGGTCTTGATTCTGCTGGTGGCACGCAATCCAAATTCATGGGTTTTCAATCTCTGCATAATAGCTTTGTAGAAGTTTCTGATGAGAGCTGTCATAAGCAGGAATACAGTATTCTGTGCCATGAACGATTTTGGCAATCGATTCCAGCCAAAGTCATTGTTCATGTCATCGAAGATGCGTTCCTTGCCACCACGAAGATTGTAGAATTCCACGATGTCTCTTGCACTCGACTTGTAATCGTTAGTCAGTATACATCTGTAGGTATATTCGCCTTCCCAAATGTCAAGGTCTCCATCTATTCGCCTTTGTCTCTGTATGACAAGACGATACGGTTTTCCTTTCCATTTCTCAACAAGGATAGAATTCAACTCAAACTCAATACCGTTGATTTCAACAGTTTTCCATCCAGTTAAGGCAAACATGGAATCGTAGAAAGAAGAGCATCTGTTGGCACGAATATAAAAATGCCTGCAATGAGCCTCTACCATATCTACGATTTCCTCCGAACATGAGCCGCAATCCATGCGGGCACGAGAAATATATATTTCCGAAGCCTCCAATCGCTTGAAGATTCTTTCCAAAGTTTCTTTTTGGTTGAAGCGCACGTTTGTGTTGCCGTCTCTATTTTCAATACCAACAATCATGTCGTTAATGACAGCTACACCTGGACTATAGCCCAAGAACTTCTTGTAGGTTGGTTTTGCATCATACTTCTCTGTTTCAATGAACTGATGGTCAAAGTCAAAATCATACTCTTGACCGGATTTCAATTGACCAGTAGCAAGCAGGGCATTGACCAGTAAGCAGTTCATCTTGTCTGCAGTATTGAAATCATAGGATTTGCCAGAAGCAGACTTATAGGTGATGCTCTTAAAAGTCAGTTCTTCGATAGCACGTAATATGGTGTCTGCGCTGCAAGTGCGAAGAGTTGGATGAAGAGACAAATGTTTCATCAGGTGAGTTGTAACATCCTCAATACATGAGCCACCACAAAGATATACGCACATCAGAGAGCGTAGAATCTCGCTATATTGATAACCAAACATAGTGCATCTCAATCCCAAGGTGGAATCTATGGTTTGAGCTAAAAGAGCATCAAATTGCTCCATAATCGAAAAAATTCCCCCAAAAGGAGTGAGTTTCTCAGATTTTATTTGTATCTTTGCCATGTCATATTAGAGTTTTGCTTGTCTTCTTTTCGCAACACTAAGGTAAGTGAAAATTCTGACATGGCAAAATCCTGGGCAACTTTTTGTTGCTCAGGCACTTATAAATAATGTCAAACTATAGTGTTGCGGAATTAAGGGAAAGTAGAAAACGAGGCTGATATCTCGGCATTCAACATGGCGCGCTATCGTCTCTATCTCCAGAAACTCTACATTCCTCTCATCAAGGATGCTATAGCACATGGGCTTTATGTCATCGTTCGTCCACCGGGAGTCTGTCCTCAGGACATTAGCGTGGGCGATAAGTACAACCGCTATCTGAAGGGTATCTGGAAAACTTTTGCTGCCGATGAGTATATCCGGCAGAATTCGGGTATTATCTCTATCGAACTAGCCAACGAGCCGGTGAGGGTTCATATGGGTGATGGCTCTAATTCGGATAAAGCACTGCATGATTACTTCCAGCCGGTGGTTGATGAGATTCGCGAGCAGGGGTTCAAGGGAATCATCTGGGTTCCGGGCGCAGGTTATCAGAGCCAGTATCAGGATTACGTCAAGAATCCTATCACCGATAGCGAGAACAACTTCTCTTATGCAGTACATGTTTATTCCGGATGGTATGGAAATATGACCGATAAGAGTTACGATCACGATACTTTCATCCGCAACTTCAAAAGTCAGGTGCCGATGGTAGAGACGAAGCCTATCATGGTAACGGAGATAGACTGGAGTCCGGAAGATCCTGACAAGGCGAGCGAAGGTCACTGGAATGAGTGGGGACAGTGGACACAACCTAATCTGGGAAGCTGGGCAACAGCATCTACCTCGAAATGGGGATTGGCATGGAAGGCAGTTCACGACCACTTTGGCAATATCGGAATGACGATTACCCATCCACAGGAATATTACGATATTGATGTATATCTTAAAACGGGCAAGGTGATTCCAGGTTTCCAGAATGCCAAGAAACACGGATTGTTCGAAGAGTGTTGCGGCTATGCCTGTATGAACTGGTATAAAGAGTGGTATTTGAAACAAAATACAACGGGAATTAAACAATTAGAAACCCAGGCAGACGTGGTTTCCACCTTATATTATAATATAGAAGGAAAAGAAGTTGAAAAGCCAACTGCAGGTGTTTATATAATAAAACAACTGTTAAGTAATGGAAAAATACGTTCTCGCAAGGTTTTTCTAAAATGATAAACTTTCTGTTACACCACGCAAAGTATGTTTCGAAAGAAATCCATACCTTTGCCGCCGTGAATAAACAGTTTTAGCGCACGCCTAAATTTTTAAAGCATAAATCAAAAATGAATAGAACATGATTGAACAAGTGTTAACAATGAAACGGACAGCAGCCTTATGCTTGGTGGGAGCTTTCTGCAGCCTGAATGCTCAGGCACAGAATATCCAGGTCAAGGGTAATCTTGTTGACGGTACAGGTGAGCCTCTGATAGGTGCCACTGTAAAAGTGAAAGGTAATGCCAGCGTCGGTGCGGTCACCGACTTAGATGGTAATTTCAGCATCAGTGTTCCTTCTGAGAATTCTATCCTCGTATTTACATACGTAGGTATGAAGACCAAGGAAGTAAAGATTGGTAAGAAGAGAGAGTTCAAACTTACTCTTGAAGACGACAACGCCATCGGCGAAGTTGTAGTCGTTGGTTATGGTCAGCAGAAGAAGGCTTCTGTCGTAGGTTCCATCACCCAGACTACTGGTGAGGTTTTGGAGCGTGCAGCTGGTGTCAGCGACGTTGGTTCAGCCTTGACAGGTAACCTCCCAGGAGTTGTTACAATCCAAGGCAATGGTATGCCTGGTGAGGAGGAACCTCAGATTATCATCCGTGGTTCTAGTTCATGGAACAATTCCGACCCTCTCGTTCTTGTTGATGGTATTGAACGTCCTCTGAGCAGCGTGGACATCTCTTCTGTGGAGAGCATCTCTGTACTGAAGGATGCTTCTGCTACTGCAGTCTATGGTGTGAAGGGAGCCAATGGTGTCATCTTGGTTACCACCAAGCGTGGTCAGGAAGGCAAGGCTAAGATTGACATTGGTTTCAATGCTACGTTGAAAGCTCCTTCTAAGTTGCCTAATAAGTACGACTCTTATGATGCGTTGATGCTTCGCAACCAAGTGGTAGAACGTGAACTGGGCATTTATCCTGAAGGTGTTTCATATCTTCGTCCTCAGTCTTTTATAGACAACTATCGAAACCAGACTACGCAGGAGCAGCGTGAACGTTATGCCAATGTGGATTGGCAGGATGCACTTTTCAAAAAGTCTGCTATGTCCTATAATGCGAACGTGAACGTGAGTGGTGGTACAAAATTCGTTAAGTACTTCGCTTCTGCTGATTTCGTGCATGAGGGTGACCTCTTCCGTGAGTATGATAATGGTCGTAACTACAACTCTGGCTATGGATACAATCGTATCAATGTTCGTAGTAACTTGGACTTTGCCATCACAAGTAGCACTACTTTGAAGGTAAATGTGGCTGGTAGCAATGGCGTAAGAAAAGCTCCTTGGAGTAACATGAGCAATAGTGAGTGGCAGATTGGTCAGCAGTGGGCTGGTGCTTATAACATCGCCCCAGATGTGTTCTTGCCACAATATTCTGACGGCTCATGGGGATTCTATCCATCTGCTTCCAATGTAAGTAACTCTGCACAGAATCTTGCTATCGGTGGTACAGCACAGGCTACAACCACTCGTATCAATACAGACTTTACCCTTGAGCAGAAATTGGATTTCATAACCAAAGGCTTAAATTTCCGTGGTACTATCTCTTGGGATAATGTTTTTGTTGAGACAGGACGAGGTATCAATGACTTGAATAATGAAGCCCAGACTAAGTATATTGATCCTGAAACAGGTCAGGTTACTTATGGTAAAGAACTTGAGGGACAGAATAAGTTTGATTGGCAGCAAGGTGTGAACTGGTCAACGGAAGGTGGTTCTGTAGATAATAACCAGACTGTTCGCAACCTCTACTATCAGTTGCAGCTCAACTGGGCTCGCAAGTTTGGACAGCATGATGTGTCTGCCATGGGCTTGTTCTCACGTCAGGAGAATGCACGTGGTAGTGTGATGCCAACTTACCGTGAGGACTGGGCATTCCGTGCTACCTATAGCTATGCAGGTCGTTATAACATCGAGTATAATGGCGCCTATAACGGATCAGAAAAGTTCAGCAAGGACAATCGTTTTGCCTTCTTCAATTCAGGTGCTATCGGATGGACCATTACTGAGGAAAACTTCATGAAGTCTCTTCGTGACAAGCACATCATCGATATGTTGAAGTTCCGTGCTTCCTACGGTGAGATTGGTGATGACAACCTAGGTCCAGACCCATTTGATTCTACTCGTCGCTGGTTGTATATGAGTCAGTGGGCGTATGGCGGCAAGACTACGATGGATCTCGACCATACAGAGAGCATCTATACATGGTATCGACAGAACACTCTTGGAAATGATAATGTGAAATGGGAAACAGTTAAGAAAACCAACTTCGGTATTGATTATGGTTTCTTGGGAGGCTTGATTACTGGTTCTTTGGATTTCTTCTGTGATCGTCGTAATGACATCTTGATTTTCGGCTCCAACCGTTCCGTTCCTTCTTATTTCGGAACGACAGCACCTACTATTAATAAAGGTAAGGTTCGTACTAGTGGTTACGAGTGGGAATTGAAACTTAATAAGGTGTTTGCTAATGGCTTGCGACTCTGGGGTAATTTCAATATGACCCATGCCAAGAATAAGGTAATTTTGAAGGATGATGCCATCCTTACTCCAAATTATCAAAAGGAGGCAGGATTTGCCATGAATCAGTATCACTCTTATATAGATAAGGGCTTTATCAATAATATTGATGATTTGATAGGTTCTCCGGCGCACGACTCCAATGACAATCATCGTTTGGTTGGTGACTATTACATTGTTGATTTCAATGGTGATGGTGTTGTTGATAGCAAGGACTCGGCTCCTGTAGGTTATAGCAGTAGTCCGCAGAACACCTATAATGCTACTATTGGTTTCGAATGGAAGGGGTTCTCTGCTTTCGCTCAGTTCTATGGAGTAACTAATGTGACCCGTGACGTAGGATTGGGAAGTTTTGGTAATAAGCTTGATAATGTTTATGATATTGGTACTTGGTGGAATAAGAATCAAACCAATGCAGAATGTGTCCTCCCTCGTTGGGGTGCCACTGCTTCAAGTTACTCCGATGGTACACAATATATGTATGATGGCTCTTACATTCGTTTGAAGAATGTCGAGATTGCTTATACCTGGACCAAGGGTTGGATTAAGGCATTAGGCGTAAACTACCTCAAGATTTACTTGAATGGTAATAACCTCTGGCTCTGGACTCGTATGCCTGATGACCGTGAGGCAAACCTCGGTGGTGGTGGCTGGTTGGGAGCATACCCTACGGTTCGCCGCTTCAACTTAGGTGTTAAATTCTCATTGTAATTATTAAAAAAAATATTCAGATGAAAAATAAGATAAAGACATTATTGTTGACGGGATGCGTCTCGCTGGCTCTCGGTACTTCGCTGAGTTCTTGTCAAGACTACTTGGACAAGGAGCCAGACTCAACAGTTTCTGCAGACGATGCCTTTGCCAATTTCCGTAATTTCCAAGGTTTCGTTGAGGAAATATACAACTGTATCCCTGATAAAGAGAAATGTAACTATTGTCCTTCATGGAACTGGGGTGATGATGAAATCTTCAATCCTGAGGCTGATAATAGAATGACCCATCAGGTTGATTTAGGTAACTTCCGTGCATGGGAATCTACTGGTAACTGGTTAAAGCGTGATGGTGCTTCTACTTCCACTAATAAGTTCGACCACGGTATTTGGAACCATGCGTGGTATTGCATCAGAAAATGTAATCTCGGTTTACAGAATATCGACAAGTTTGTGACTGGAAGTGCTGAAGAGAAAAAACTGATAGAGGGTCAGCTCTATTTCTTCCGTGCATGGTGGCATGAGGAAATGATGCAGTATTTTGGTGGTATGCCTTATGTGGATACTTATCTCGATGCCAATGCCGAGCTGAATTTGCCACGCCTTTCTTATCAGGAATGCGCTGATAAAGCGGCAGCAGATTTCCGCAAGGCTGCCGATTTGTTGCCTATTAATTGGGATAAGACTTCTGCAGGTGCTGCCACACAAGGTAAGAATGATCTTCGCATCAATAAGATCATGGCTCTTGGTTATCTTGGTAAAACCTATCTTTGGGCTGCTAGTCCTTTGATGAAGAATGGTGCGCAGACTGGTGCCAGCAAGAATGGCAAGACTTATGATTATGATCAGGAATATGCTAAGAAGGCAGCTGAGGCTTTTGGTGAACTGCTCTCTCTTGTAGAAGCTGGTCAGACACAATATGCATTGGCAGAGTTTAAGTACAAAGACATCTACAATCATGAGAAATCTGATGATGCCAATAGCTGTTTTTCTGATATATTCTATACCAAGAAGCAGAACTGGAAAATGCCTGGAACGGTTGAAGCTATCTTCCGTGGTCCATCTCCTGATTTTAATGGCTCTAACTGGAACACCTCTAAGGTCTTTGGCCCTAAGGTACAGAAAGTAGTTGCTCATGATAATGTCATTCACCAACCTACGGCCAACCTTGTAGAGGCTTATGGAATGGCTAACGGAGAACCAATCTATTTGGTTGAGAATGGTCAGTATGTACTTAATCCAAAGTCTGGTTTCGACCCTAAGCATCCTTTCAAAAATCGTGATCCCCGTTTCTACCACGATATCGTCTTTGATGGTTTTAAGTATTTGAACGGATCACCTGGTCAGTATGCAGATTTACAGTATTGCCAATTATATACGGGTGGTAATATGCGCCCTATAGAAAATGCAAGCCGTACGGGTTATTTCATTCAGAAGTTGGTGCCTCATACTTGTAATGAAGTGGATAAAGATTACGACTGGGGTGCAGCTTTCCACTGCTATTTGCCATATATGCGTCTTGCAGACATATACTTGATGTATGCAGAGGCTTGTGCTGCATTCGGTGGTGCTACTGGCAAGTCTTCAAACTTTGGTAAGACCGCAGAAGATGCAATTAATACACTTCGCGACCGTTGTGGTGCTGGTCATGTTGCTCCAGAATTTGTTGCAGACAACCATAAGTTCATGGACGAGGTCCGTCGTGAGCGTGAGGTAGAACTTTCTTTCGAAGGATTCCGTTTTTGTGACTTGCAGCGTTGGTTGCTTCTGACAGAGGCACCATATAATCAAAAATTCTCACAGGAGTTTGACCGTGTGGAAAGTGCAGACTTCTATAAGAATCATGATCCTAAGGACGCTGAGGTTGCCAATTATCGCAGAGAGTTGATATTGACTCGTAATTTCACTACCAAGCACTATTGGTTCCCATTGCCAATCAAGGAGACTCAGCTCTATCCAGAGTTTAATCAAAATCCTGGCTGGTAAGGTTTAAAATTATAAATTAGTAATACTAAATGAATAATGATAGTATGAATTCAAGATTCAAATCATATAATTATAAGCTTTTTGTAGCAAGTCTCGTGGCTTTGGCTCCTCTTGGTGCCAATGCCAAGACTGCACAGACAAGCGAATCCGATACAGCCAGTGCCGACAAGGAGATGGTTCAGGTGGCTTACCGAAAGGTAGCCAAGGATGACATCTTGGGCGGTGTGTCTGTAGTCGATGTAGAGAACTTGATGAAGAAGAATTACCATACTTATAGCCTCGACAATATGCAAGGTTATGTAGGTGGTTGGAATGGCAATTCTCTCTGGGGTATGGATGCCGACAACGCTGGTTATCTCGTCTTGGTAGATGGTGTGCCTCGTGAAGCTAATAACGTTCAACCAAGTGAGATTGCACAGATTTCTTTCCTCAAGGGTGCGCAGGCTGTGGTGCTCTATGGTAGCAAGGCTGCCAAGGGTGCTGTAGTCATAACCACCAAGCGTGGTCATAATGACGGCTTGAAGGTCGAGGTGCAGGCTAATGCAGGTTTGAATGTAGCAAAGTCTTATCCTGAGTATCTTAGCAGTGCAGAGTATATGACTCTCTATAACGAGGCTCGTCGTAATGATGGTCTGTCTGAGCTTTATTCTGCTGAGGACATCTATAATCATGGAGCAGGTTTGAACCCTTATCGTTATCCTAATCTCGATTTCTATTCTTCTGATTATCTCAGAAAGATGAACAGCCGTTATGAGGCTACTGCAGAAATCAGCGGTGGTGGTAAGCGAGCTCATTTCTATAGCAATATCAACTATTATCGCCAGGGCGATTATTTCAAGTTTGGTGAGGCTAAGAATAATAATACCCAGCGCTTCAGCGTTCGTGGTAATGTGGATATAGACATTACTGATGATATTAAGGCTTGGGTCAACTCCAGTGCAACCTTCTATGATTCTCATTCTGCAAAGGGTAATTACTGGGAAGCTGCTTCTACTTGGCGTCCTAATTTTCCACAGAATGCAGCTCCTCTTATCTCCACAGATATGATAGCCCCTAATGCTAAGGCTGCTTGGGACTTGATGAGCGTTGCGAAGTTGGTTGATGGCAAATACTTCCTTGCTGGTACTCAGGCAAACTCCTCCAATGTTTTTGCTGATATCTATTCTGCAGGAAGTAGTAAATTTACTAGTCGTCAATTCCAGTTTGATACGGGTGTCAATATCAACTTGCACAAGGTGTTGAAGGGCTTGTCTTTCGAGACTCATTTCGCAGTTGACTATGCCACCTCTTATAATACTTCTTTCGATAATAGCTATGCTGTTTATATCCCAACATGGGCTAACGTTGATGGCAAGGATATGATTGTCGCATTGAAGAAGGAAGGTGAGGATAAAAAGTCTGGCAACCAGAACATCAGCGGAAGTACAGATAACCAGACCATGTTTTTCTCTGGTCAGTTCAACTACAACAATACTTTCAACAAGGTTCACAATCTGTCGGCAATGTTGATAGCTTCTGGCTTCCAGCAGTCGAAGTCTGGACAGTATCATAAGAACTCTAGTGCCAATCTTGCATTCGATGCTTCTTACAATTATGCCCAGAAGTATTACGCAGATTTTGGATTAGCTGCCATTCACTCTGCCCAGTTGGCTCCAGGTCATCGTGAGGCTCTCTCACCATCACTTTCTTTGGGTTGGAGACTCAAGAATGAGTCTTTCTTGAAGAATTCCAAGGTGGTAGATGACATGATGATTAGTGTATCAGGTAGTATTATCAATGAGGATATTGATATAGCAAATGGTGACAATCGCTACTATCTCTATCAGAGTATTTGGGCTTCTGATTACGGCTATGGATGGTATGATGGATCTAGCGATAAATACACCTATTCAAAAAGAGGTGAGAACAAAGACCTTGATTTTATCAAGCGCAAAGAGTTGTCTCTGAATTTCAAGACATCCCTGTGGCAGAAATTGGTGACATTGGATGCAAGTTTCTTCATCAATTCGATGGAGGGTTATCTCATCTCTTCGCCAACATTCTATCCATCTCATTTGAATACTGGTTATCCAGCGGCTTCGTTTATGCCTGTACTGAATTACAACAATAATCGTAGAGTAGGATTTGATTTCGCAGCCAACTTCAATAAGAAGGTAGGTGATGTGGATCTCTCACTTGGTGTGACAGGTACTTACTATACAACCAAGGCTACCAAACGAGATGAGAACAACGTAGAGCAGTATCAGAACAGACAAGGAAAGGCACTTGATGGCATTTGGGGTTACAAGAGCGCAGGTCTCTTCCAAAGCGAGGAGGAAATCAAAACTTCTCCAGACCAAAGCTATTTTGGTGGAACAGTTAAACCTGGTGACATCAAGTATGTGGATGTAAATGGTGATAATAAAATTGACCAATACGACCAAGTCTTCTTGGGTAAGGGTGGTTGGTATGGAGCACCATTCACGCTTGGTGTCAATCTTACAGCTAAGTGGAAGAACTTTACCTTCTTCGCTCTTGGTACCGGTAACTTCGGTGCTTGGGGAGTCAAGAATAATTCTTATTGGTGGGTAAAGGGCGATAGCAAATATTCTGCTGTAGTTCGTAACCGATGGACAGAGGAAACCAAAGAGACTGCAACCTATCCTCGTTTGACATCTCTTGATGGTAACAACAACTTCCAGACATCAGACTTCTGGATGTACAAGACGGATGCTTTCCGCTTGGCTAAGGTCCAGATAACTTACGACTTGCCTAGTACTTTGTTCCAAAAGACATGGCTTAAGGGGTTGTCGGCATACGTAAGCGGAGCTAACTTGCTTACCATTTCAGGAGAGCGCGAAGTCTTAGAGATGAACGTTGGGTCTGCGCCTCAGACACGCTATTATAATATAGGTGTAAAGGCAACATTCTAATCATTTTAAAATGTAGAAAGAAATGAAAGTAAAAAATATATTTATATTAGCAGCAATGTCGCTTACCTTGGTTTCTTGCTCAGATCTCTTCGAGCCTGCAGAGGAAAACAACCGTGGCTTGGATGAGATTTACAATGAGCCAACATACGCTCAGGGACTATTGGGATATGGTTATGCGATGCTTCCTTACAATACCAAGAGTGTTACTGATATTGCTACAGATGACGCTGTAAGCAATGACTTGACAAATAGCTTTCTCAAGATGGCTACAGGTTCTTGGACTGCTAATAGCGATCCTATGTCTAAATGGACAAATGGTCGTGCTAGTATCCAATATCTCAATATCTTCCTTCAGGAGGTAGATAAGGTAAACTGGGCAAAGGACGAGAATGCCCGTAAGATGTATTGTGATAGCCGTAAAGGTGAAGCTTATGCTTTGAGAGCTCTCAACTTGTATTATCTTTTGATGAATCATGGTGGATGGACAGCCGATGGCAAACTGCTTGGCGTTCCTAATTTGACAGAACCAGAGACTTCTACTGATGATTTCAACAAGCCACGTAATACATTCCAAGAGTGCTTGGATCAAATCTATAGCGATTTGGACGAGGCTGCCAAGCTTCTCCCTCTTGATTACAATGATTTGACTAATGATAACGATGTTCCTGCCAAGTATAAGGAAATCGGAGTAAAGACCGCAGGAGACTACAACCGTGTGTTTGGTTCCATTATGCGTGGTCGTATCAGCGGTCGTATCGCTGAGGCTATTCGCTCACAGGTATCTTTGCTTGCAGCTAGTCCTGCTTTCTCTGAAGGTACAAACGTGGATTATGCTAAGGCTGCTGACGATGCAGCTACCGTTCTTGACCGTATCAATGGTGTGAATGGATTGTCTGCTACAGGTAATAATTGGTTTATGCAAACCAGGGAAATCGATGCGCTTGGCTCAGGTGCTTGTCCTGCTGAAATTCTTTGGCGTGGCAGTCGTACCAATGGTGCTGATGACTGGGATCTTGGTCTGAACCAAGAGTCTGATAATTTCCCTCCGTCTCTTTATGGTAAGGGTAGAATCAACCCAACTCAGAATCTGGTCGATGCATTCCCTGCTGTAAATGGTTATCCTATCACCGATGATCGTTCAGAGTATGATAAGTCGAATCCTTACAGCAATCGAGATCCTCGTCTTGACCTTTATATCATTCATGATGGTAGTACTTATAAGGGAAAGACCATTCATACAGACATTACGACGGCTAATAACAATGATGGTTTGAATAAGATTTCCAATTCTACTCGTACAGGCTATTACATGAAAAAGCTGTTGCGTGAGGATTGTAATCCTGACCCTAATGCAAAGAATGCTCAGTATCATTATCCTGTGTATATTCGCTATACTGAGATATTCCTTGATTACGCTGAGGCTGCCAACGAGGCTTGGGGACCAAAGGGTAAGGGAACTCACAACTACTCAGCTTACGATGTAATCAAGGCAATCCGTGAGCGTGCCGGAATTGGCGAGTTTGGCGAGGATCCATACTTGGATGAGTGCGCTGGTAGCAAAGAGAAAATGCGTGAGTTGATTCGAAACGAGCGTCGTTTGGAACTTTGTTTTGAAAATAAGCGCTTTAATGACCTTCGCCGTTGGAAAGCTCCTCTAAATGAGGCTGCGCGTGGTGTAGAAATCACTTCAGAGGCTGGTGTTCCATCATACAAAGAAATGAAGGTTGAGGATCGCAGCTATAAAGATTACATGTATTACGGTCCTATACCACAGAGCGAAATATTGAAGTGGAGCAACTTGCAGCAGAATAAGGGCTGGGAAGTAAAAAAATAACGACTAATATTTAAAATGATGAAAACAATGAAGATAAGCAAATATTTGTCCATGGCTGCATTGGGAATCTTGGCTTTTGGCTTTAACTCTTGTGAGAATGGCAACCAAGAATTTCCTGATTATGAGGGCGGTACTACTGTATATTATCCTTATCAGTATATCGAACGTTCTGTAGTTTTAGGCAATGATGAGAATCGCGATAATACGGATGATAATAATCATGTATTGTATATCGTATCTACAATGGGTGGAGCATATAATGGAAAAAACATCACATTGAATGTAGATGTTGATAATTCATTGTGTGACAATCTGTATTTTGAGGATGGAGTCACTCCTGTAAAGCCAATGCCTAGCAATTATTATACAATTCCTACCAAGACGGTTGCGTATAATGGGAAATTGCAGGGACGTCTTCAGGTTAAGTTGGAGGATGCTTTTTTTGCTGACCCAGATTGTGCAAAGAATACATATGTAATCCCAGTTCGCATCAAGGATATGGTGGGAGCCGATTCTATTCTTTCGGGTTCTCCTATCGTTGCAGGTACAACTCCTGTTCGTACTGATGCTTCAGCTTGGTTTATTGTTCCTAAGGATTATATCCTTTATTGCGTTAAGTTTATGAATCCATGGGATGGCTTTTATTTCCGTAGAGGAACTGACAAGATTACAGTGAATGGACAAACTCATGAGGTAAAGCGTGAAGGTGCAACTATTGAAAAGGATGAAGTGAGTCGAATTACAACCAAGAGTTTGAAGGAATGTAATTTCGTAGCCTCTGTAAGTAAAGCTGACGGCTCAAAGGTCACTTGCAACTTGAAACTTACGTTCGATGATAATGGTAATTGTACCGTTTCTTCTGATACAGAGGGCATGACTGCTTCTGGTACAGGTAAGTTTGTAGAAAAGGGAGCAAAGTTGGCTTGGGGTAACAAGGATCGTGACATCCTGACTCTCAATTACAAGGTTGATTTCGGTTCAGGCATTGTTTTGGAAACATCCGATCAGTTTGTTGCCCAGACTCGTGGTAACACCAATGGTATTGTTCAATTCAGTCCTCAGTATATCAGGAAGTAATATTCTTGATAGATAAGTGTCATTCTAATAATTTGATTATTATGAAATTGAAAAATATTAATTTAGGTTTAGGCTTGATGGCTCTCTTGGCTTTGTCTTCTTGTGCTGATGACAAGTTCTCGGAGTACAGAACTGATATGACCAAGAATTTGAAGGAATATCAGTATCTGAATAACTACGAGCCTTTGAAGAAATACGTGGAAGATATGAAAGCTGCCGGCAAGTGCAATCCCAACTTTAAGTTGGGCATTGCGCTTGAAGCAGCCGAATTCAACAAGCAGGCACTTGTATATTGCCTTGCTGGTAGCAATTTCAATGAAATGACTGCTGGTAATGCCATGAAAATGGCTTCTTGTGTGAAAGATGATGGCAGTATGGATTTTTCGTTAGTCAAGGAGTTCGTCAAGAATGCGAAAGATGCAGATATGACGATTTATGGTCATACGCTGGCTTGGCATTCTCAGGCAGCCAATAAGTACCTCAAAAATCTTATCAAGGATAAGGAGTTGCCACCTGATCCAAATGGTGGAAACAAGTACTTGGAGATTGCTTGTGGCGAAGCTGGTGCCAATAAATGGGATAAACAGATTAGTTATGTGTTGCCTAAGGCATTGGTTAAGGGACAAAGTTACGTGATGACCGTTAAGGTAAAGGCTTCGGATGGTGGAACTTTTGCTGCTTGGCCTATTTGGGAAGCAAGTGATAATAAAAACGAATGGGGTGGTAGTAATGATGTTCAGTATTTGGCTGATTATGACATCACTAACGATTATTCTACTTTGACTTGGGAGTTTACTGCCAATTTCCCTATTGATAAGCTTCAGTTTGTGTTCGGTAACGTAGGAGGAACCATTTCTTGCGATGACTTTAAGTTGACGAAAGCTGGTTCTGATGAGAATCTTATTGAAAATGGAGACTTTGCAAAAGAGTCAGCTCGTGGTTGGAATCCGACTGGCTGTACCATCAAGGTGGCTTCTGCAGCCGCAGCTGTCGAGGTAGAACAACTAGTTCATGAGCAAACCTATACTGATGGACCTTTCCCATTCTATGCTATGGGTTGCGAACCACCTGTTGTGAATGGGGCTATCCATTTTGTTCCAACAGGAGATTGGTCTCAGTTCTTTGTTATGCCAAGTAGCAACAATACGCTTTCTGAGGAGGGTAATTATGTGGTTTATCTTGACTTGTCAGCTTCAAAGGATGCTAGTGGAGTAGAATTGACTATGCAGAATGGTTGGGATGCAAATAGTAACCAGCAAATTACTGTAAAAGTACCTGTTTCTGCTGGTCGTCATACCGTAAAACTTCCGATGCCTAATATTGCTGGAGGTAATTATGATATTATCTTGAAACCACAGACAGCAGATGCTACTTTGGATGTACATTCTGTTAAGGTTTATCAGGTCAAGAATCTCAACTCCATTCCTCTCACCGATGAAGAGAAGAAAAATGTTCTTACCACTGCCATGGGAACTTGGATTGATGGTATGATGGAGGCTACTGATGGTTATGTTACATCTTGGGATGTTGTGAACGAGGCCCTTTCTGGTGCCGATAAAGATGGTGATGGCAAGTTTGACTTGCAGTCTGCTAAACGAGGCAACGTTTCAGCTGACGATGCAAAGAACAATTTCTACTGGCAGGATTATCTCGGCGACATCGACTATGTTCGCACAGCCGTGGCTGATGCTCGCAAGAGTTTTGCCGCCCATAATGGTGACCCTGACAAATTGAAACTCTTCATCAATGATTATAACTTGGAGAGCGATTGGGACGACAATGGCAAGTTGAGGAGTTTGATTCAGTGGATCAAGGATTGGGAGGCTGATGGCGTGACCAAGATTGATGGTATCGCATCTCAGATGCATATCTCTTGCTATGCTGATCCTGTCAAACAGGAAAGTGTGAAAAAACATATCGTCAAGATGTTGGAGTTGATGAAGAAAAGTGAAAAGCTTTGCAAGATTTCTGAACTTGATATGGGTTATGTCGATGCCGCTGGCAATTCTGTAACTTATGATCAGATGACCGAGGAACAACACAAGGAAATGCGTGACCTCTACACCTTCGTTCTCCAGAAGTACTTCGAGATTATCCCTGCTGCTCAGCAGTATGGCATCACTCAGTGGTGTGCTACAGATTCTCCTAAGGATTCAGGTTGGCGCAAGGGTGAGCCTACTGGTCTCTGGGATCTCAACTATCTTCGCAAGCATACCTATGCAGGTTTCGCTGTAGGTCTTGGTGCTCCTAAGTATTGGGAGAACTTAGCTGAATAACTGTTAATATGAGTATTAAAGAAAATAAGTATGAAAAAGTTTTTATTGACATTAGTGGCTGTCGTTGTATCTTGTGTTGCTATGGCTGCAAACAATATGCGAAGTGAATCTGTTAATGGCTTCTTTAATATTGAAGGAACGTATAATACCAGTGCGTATCCTGGTAATTACCTGTTGTTGGATTCGAATGATTTTCCGATGAAGTCTGATGTTGTTGGAGTCTGTTTGAACGTCCTACCTGAAGGTTATCATTACCAATGGCTACCAATGTATGGAGCCGAGGGTGTGCAAATCCAAGTCATGCCTGAAACTCGCATCGCTTATATAAGCCAAAATGGAAAAACTGAGGAGTTTGATTTTAAGGTATGTATAATAAATGAGTCAACAGGATACCCTGAAATAGTTAGGACTTTTAAATTCGTATATCATAAGAATTTTTTCGGACCAACTGGGCATCCTATAGATTAATGCTTGGGTTAGCAACATGAAATATGAACATTGAAATAGAACATTAGTTTTTAGGTTTTATCATATAATGATTAACCGAAATATATGTTAGTCGTGATAGGTCAGTTGAGCCATGAGGCTCGACTGACCTTTTTGAATTCTCTTTTTTACACCACGCAAAGGCGTTGAGTGTAAAAGGCATATCTTTTAAAAACTTAACTCAATAAATTGGATGATGAAGAAACTGATAATTTTAGCAGGTTTATTGGTGTCTTTGCAGGCGAATGCGCAAAATTATGCCAAGCAGTGGTGTGCTGACAATGGTGATGGTACTTATACCAATCCAATCATCAACTCAGACTTTCCTGCCCCTGACATTATCCGCGTGGGGGATACCTATTATTATGTATCTACCACAATGTTCTATTTCCCTGGTGCGACAATCTTGAAGTCGCACGACTTGGTGAACTGGGAATATTGTGCCAATCCTCTCCAAAAAATAGCGGAGTCGGAGCCTTTTAATCTCCAGAATGGATATAATCAGTATTCCAAAGGGCAATGGGCTCCTAGTCTGAAATACTACCAAGGTAAGTTTTACCTTCACTTCATCGCCTTCAACCATGAAAAGTTTGCCGATGGTGGTGACTGGATTGCTTTTCGAAAAGCAGGACATCCATCAAGGGGGATTGGTACAGACGCAGACAGGCGAATGGTGGACGATTCTCTTCAAGGATGCAGGTACTATCGGGCGTATTCCGTATCTCGAACCTGTGGTATGGAAAGATGGATGGCCTATTCTCGGTAACAATGGCATTGATGTGAGCAAGGGTGGCAAGTCTTACAAGAAGCCTAATGTAGGTAAGGAATATCCAAAAACATACTTGCCAACCAATGATGGTTTCAACACCGACAAGCTTGGGATGCAGTGGGAATGGAACCACAATCCTGACAATTCGGCATGGTCTTTGACCGAACGACCTGGATTCTTGCGCTTATACACGTCGGGCATTGTGAAGGAAGGCACCGACACCAAGCTCAACGAATTCTTACAGGCGCGCAATACCTTGGCCCAACGCATGTTTGGATACGATAAGGAGGGTGCCTCTACTTCTACCGATACGTATGGCACGATTTGCTTAGATGTATCCCATATGAAGGAAGGTGATGTGGCTGGGCTTTGTGTATTCCAAGACCCCCATGCTTATGTTGCAGTAAAGATGATCAACGGCAAGAAAAGAGTGGTTTACTATCGTGCTCCTTGGTGGGAACCAAAGGCTGCTTGGCAGGGTGTAGTAGATGATACGGAACATTATAGGACGTTTAGCACATCTACTGCTTCGCACAACGATAAGATCTATCTTCGGGCAGTGGCCAATTTCAAAACCAATAAATTGAAGTTCTATATCAGTTGGGACAATCAGAAGTGGTTTGATTTGGGCAAGAACATCGAAACCGAGATGCGCTATACCCTCAAGATATTCACAGGCAATCGCTTTGCCATCTTTAATTATGCAACCCAGCAGAATGGAGGCTATGTGGATGTGGATTGGTTCTCGACAGAAGAGACTGTTGATGAAAATAAATTCAACGATTTGACTGCCATTGAGCAAGTAGAGTCGAAGACTAAACGTATTGTTTCTCGCCAGTTTTATAATGTGTCAGGTGTAAAGTTACCGAGATCTCAGCATGGCTTGAACATTGTGAAGACGCGTTATGAGGATGGAACGGAGAAAACTTATTCTTTTGTTAAGCAATAAAAAACTAAAATAGAAGGTCGGTTGAGCCGTAAGGCCCGATCGGCCTTCTCCTAATAGCGGGAATGGTTCGTAAAAAATAACATATATGATGAAACGATTAATGATAAACTCTAAACTGATGATATGGCTTGGCATCTGCATCGTCTTTGTATGCATTTGCCATTCTGCCGCTACTTACCATTTTTATTACTTGGAACAGTGGAATACGTTTTATTGGGATGCCGATGCCGTCTGCCAAACCTTGGCTAAGCCGGGTGGGGTGGCTATTGTATTGGCAGACTTCCTTATGCAGTTCTTCTGTTATGGGGCTGGGCCCGTTGTGTATGGTATCTTGATGACTTTGGTAGCTTATGCCCAAAGCTTATGGGTGAAAGAGGGAGCCAGATACCTAGGTTGCATCACGGCGGTTGCGATGCTGATGACACTTGTTTCCAATATGAGCTGTTTGCTTGCGGGCAGTGTGTGTTTGGTGATGATTATGTTCTTGGTGGCGGTTGTACTTCGTTGCAGACTTTGGTTGAAGGTTGTCGCAGTCGCTATGATAGCTTTGGTGGTAAGAAGAAATTGCTTGGTTCGAGAAGGTTCTGTGCTAAACTTCATGGCTTATCTGCCTTGGCTTATGGCTGTGGTCGTGGGGGTGTTGCAACTTTGTTATGTTTATCTGCAAAAGCAACTCGGCAAGTATGGCTTGATGGCTCAGTGTGTGGTTGTGCTAGGGGCGGTTGTTGTCCTGTTTGTTTCTAGCTATCAAGCTCAGGACGAATATATGAAGAAAATCTATTATTATGTTCGTCACCAGCAATGGGATGAGATTATCAACCGTAGCAATAGCCGTGGTGCCAAGGGCAATGTCACCTTCCAACTCTGTCGCAATATGGCACTCGCCGAGAAGGGAGAACTGGGAGAAAAACTGCTGATGTTTGACCAGCAAGGCATGAACAGTATCATGGCTTCCGATTTTAAGACCTTGCAGATGAGCATGCTTATGATGGATGTCTATTATGCGATGGGCTATGTGAACATGTCGCAGCTTTGTGCCTTTGAGTCTCAGGAGTATATGGATAATAAAAGCCCATATCTTTGGCAACGATTGGTGGATACGAACATCGAGAATGGCGCCTATGCGGTGGCAGAGAAATATATCAAGCTTTTGGAGCGAACCTTGGCTTACCGTGATTGGGCTAAAGAACGACGCAGATTTCTCTATAACGACAAGGCTGTGAGGGCAGACAAGGTGTTGGGAATGAAACGCAAGTGTATCTTCTCCGATGATAAGTTGATTGGCAACGGTGGCTTCGACAACGACTTGGCTTCCATCGTCAAGGCTTGTCCTGAGCATCGTGCCACTTTGGAGTATTTGGGAGCGATGTATATCGTGGCGAACCAACGATCCAAGTTCTTGGCTCTGATGAAGCAATACATGGGAACGAAGGCTATGCCGCACATTCCAGCCTCCTTTGCCAAGGCAATGGAAGTGTTTTGTAAAAATCCAGAATGAAAGAGTGATTAGATTATGTTAATCCAATAATAAGTGTTTGCAAAATGATGTGCTATATATATAATAATGTGAAATGCAGAATCGGTAGGGTAGTGATGGCTTGCCTCGGATTATGTTTGTTGGCAAGTTGTTCTTCACGAGTGGTTGTTGATAAGCAACTCTCCGAGTCGCCTAAGATATTTCCGGATTATCAGAATGTAACGATTCCTAGTCAGATGGCTCCGCTCCATTTCCGAGTGGAAAAAGAGCCAGGCGAGGTTGTCGCTGCCATTTTTTCCACAGACGATGGAAAGAGCGTAACGGTTCAGGCGGATGATACAGAAGTCTGTATCGGCGAGGGTGATTGGAAAAATCTCATAACTTCCGCTTCTCGCATCGAAGTACAGGTAGTTGTGAGAAGAGGTGAGAATAATTGTGGTCTCAAGCCTTTCTCAATCCACGTCTCGCCTGATAGCATTGACCCCTATATTGCTTATCGCCTAATCGAACCAGGCTATGAGCAATGGTACAAGATGGGCATCTATCAACGTTGTCTTTCCGATTATTCGCAGTCGCCTATCTTGGAGAATACGGTGACGGGGAATAATTGCATGAACTGTCACAACTTCTGCAATCAGAATGCCAAACAGATGATGCTGCATCTGCGTGCGGGAAAGTTGGGAGGCACATACGTGATGCAAGGAGATGGGTTGGCTAAGAAGTTGAGCATCGATGTGGATAGTATCAAGTCGTTGGTTTATCCAGCTTGGCATCCTTCAGGCAAGTTGATCGCTTTCTCAACCAATGATACCCATCAGGGTTTTCACTCATCAGACAGAAATCGCATTGAGGTCTATGACCAGAAGTCGGATGTCGTGGTTTATGACTTGGCATCCAACCATATCTTTACTTCTCCTTTATTGAGCTCGCAACGAAGTTTTGAAACTTATCCTTGTTTCTCACCAGATGGCAAGCGTCTCTATTTCTGTACCGCAGATAGTGTGGAGATGCCTCGTCGTTATAAGGACGTGAAATATAGCGTTTGTTCCATAGCCTTTGATGCTGCCCATCATGCTTTTGGCACCGAGGTAGATACGCTTTTTTCAGCTCATACGACAGGTAAAAGTGCCGTAATGCCTCGCATTTCGCCAGATGGCAAATGGTTGGTGGTTACGGTAGCCGATTATGGTTGTTTCCCTATTTGGCATCATGAGGCAGATCTTTGTATCATCAATCTCCAAACCAAGGAATGTCAACCTTTGTCGGCTGCCAATAGCCGAGATACCGAGAGTTATCACTCATGGAGTAGCAATGGTAGATGGCTCGTCTTTGGCTCGCGCCGAGTAAATGGGCTTTATACGATGCCTTATATTTGTCATATCGACAAGAACGGCAAGGCTTCCAAGCCATTCCTTCTGCCACAGAAATCTCCTGATTTCTACGACAAGTGCTTGAAATCATTCAATATTCCCGAGTTCGTGAAGGATAAAGTGGAGTTGAAAGACATAGAGAAAAAATAATTTTTTCTCGATTTTATTACCACCGTTACCACCACCTAAAATATAGGGAACTACAAAGGGTGATCCTACTGGTCTCTGGGACCTCAACTATTCCTTAAAATGGCACGAAAACGCACTTTTTCTCACTTTTTTTTCGAGAAAAAGTGCGTTTTCGTGCCAAAATCTTTAATTTGGCTTCCCAGAGAAGGACGTGATGTATTAGGCATCCTACAAGCGGAATCTTTATTCACAAGGGTAGAAAAATTGTGATGAAGTAGTTAGGTTTTGTGATAAAATAAAAATCGTTTTGTTGTTTAGATGTCCTTTCACCTTTCATCTATCTTCTTGCATTTCAGATAGATGAAAGGTGAAAGGACTTTTTTGTTTCTTATAGGTGCTCTAGCCAATTCTCGGGAGTGATGATCGTTTTATCCTTCACATCGTATGTGTTTAGGAAGGAAGCAGGAAACTGAGTATTTGCTCTCTTTGGATTCCATTTCATTTCGAAGAGAGTAAACTGTCCGTCGCTTTCCTCGATGTAGTCTATCTCTTGCTGTTGGTTGGTTCGCCAGAAATAGCTGTTTACATATCTTCCTTCATACTGGTTAGCTTTTATTCTTTCGCTGATAACGAAGTTCTCCCACAAGGCACCAACATCTTGTCGAAGGGTCAAAGGCGCAAAGTTTTGCAATATGGCATTTCGGATACCATTGTCGTAAAAGTAAAACTTCTTGGCTCGTTTCAGTTCTGTGCGCAGGTTTCTGCTAAAACCATTTAGCTTGAAGATGATATAGCATTTTTCTAGCAAGTCTACATATTTTTCCACGGTTTTGCTGTCCGTACCTACTGTCTGTGCCAGCTCATTGTATGAAACTTCGCTAGTAACTTGCAGTGCTAAAGCAGTGAGTAGCTTGCTAAGCAATGCAGGTCGGCGTATACTCTCTAAGGTGAGCAAGTCCTTATAGAGATAACTATTGGACAGATTGTACAAGATGTCTTTTGCATCTTTTGTATGATTGATGACATCTGGGTATGAGCCATAGATGAGGCGATTCTCTAGTGTTTGCTTTACTGTAAGTAAGCCTTGAGATTCGAGTAATTCACCAGTGGACAATGGAAAGAGATGATACTCAAACTTTCTGCCGGTCAGTGGCTCATTGAGCTTGTTTTGTAATTCAAATGAGGAAGAGCCTGTTACCAGTAATTGTACTTCAGGGAAGTTGTCGGTAATCAATTTTAGGGTTAGCCCTATGTTTTCTACTCTTTGTGCCTCGTCTATCATGACAATCTTGTGTTTGCCAATGAGCAATTTTAGTTCTTGGCTATTCACCTGGGATAGCATTTCTTTTACTTCTGGCTCATCACAGTTTAATTGCAATATAGGTTCCGTACGTTTTTCAAGTATCATTTTGAAAAGCGTACTTTTTCCTACTTGTCTGGCACCTATTATAATAATAGCTTTACCACCAAACATTCTGGCCTCTATCGTTTCTTGTAGTTTCCTTCTTATCATTTTATTCTTATGTTTAAATCTTCTGCAAAGATTATGCAAATGAGCGCAATGAAAGCTCGCTTTCAAATTGCCGAGTGCAGCTAATCTTCTGCAAAGATTATGCAAATGAGCGCAATGAAAGCTCGCTTTCAAATTGCCGAGTGCAGCTAATCTTCTGCAAAGGTAATGAAAATATTCGCTAATCCAAAAAATAACACTGTTTTTTTGGATTATAATCCGAAAATTCGTACTGATTTTTTGGATTAGGGACATTTTTGAGCTATTTTTGCCTTGTTAATAGGGTGCCATGTAACTTTAGTTTATACCCAATGTTATGGGTTGTGAAAATTCTTAATCTAGTATCTGTTGCTTGTAGCCCTAGGAGTTGATGATTGTTGTTCCAGAAGCTAATGCCTTTAACTCCTGTTCCTAATGATTGCAAGTCCTAGAATCGCATATCTTTTGGCGACCGCCAAAAGATATGCGGAAGGCATTCTTCTCACTATTACTTACGTCACTTGTAGGCATCAAGCCCTACGCTTGTAATCATTCAGTACTGGGAGGGCAGGTAACAAACCTGCCCTTCCAGTGCATTTTGATACGTTTGATAAAGTATTTGATATATGGCGCAAAGCCTATGTCGGATTATTCTTGTAATTTTGCAACGAATAAACAATTTAATCATATACGAATGAAAAAGAAAAATATCCAGACCCCCGTTTTATCAATGGCCATTGCTGCATGTATGATATCTCACCAGCAAAATGCGTGGGGCAGAGAAAAACCGTCCCTGCAAAATGATTCCGTGCCTTATGTAACCATGCCGGACGTTTCCCCTAAACTCACCACAGGAGATGGAAATCCCCTGCTGGATTTTATGTTTACAGCGGATCCAACTGCAGTAGAATATAATGGCAGAATTTATGTGTACGCAACAAACGATCAGCAACAATATGATTC
This sequence comes from Segatella copri, assembly GCF_026015625.1. Taxonomy (NCBI): domain Bacteria; kingdom Pseudomonadati; phylum Bacteroidota; class Bacteroidia; order Bacteroidales; family Prevotellaceae; genus Segatella; species Segatella copri. The sequence goes on from NZ_JAPDVG010000001.1 coordinate 3,455,268, forward strand.
AATAGGCGGTTACGGAAAAAACTCCTACGAATACATCAAATCTCTGGTGATGATGTCTTCCGATGACATGACAAACTGGACCTATCACGGAATTATTAAAACAGACAGCATCGCCCCATGGATACAAACATCATGGGCACCGTCGATCGCAAAACGTGAGGAAGCGGACGGCAAGACTCACTTCTACCTCTATTTCTCCAATAGCGGGGGTGGAACCGCAGTGCTGACATCCACATCCCCCATAGGACCGTGGTCAAGCCCGCTGAATCATAGTTTGGTAGACACAAACACTCCCGGCATAGCAGGAGAATGCAAAGCTGCTTTCGATCCGGGTGTAGTCATCGATGACAAAGGAAAAGGTTGGCTGACAGTAGGCGGAGGATGTGCTCGCATTATGCGTTTGGGAAAAGACATGATTAGTGTGGATGGCCCGATAAAGCCCATCAGGGCTCCCCATCATTTCGAAGCTAACGAATTAAACTACATCAACGGCACATACGTTTATACTTATAACATAGATTGGCAAGATTTTAGCGACTGGCCTCTCCCGACAGAGAAACCAACCACCTGTTGCATGAGTTACATGACTAGCAAAACTCCGCTGGTAACCAAAAGTTGGAAATACCAGCACAACTATATGAAAACCCCTGGAGATTATGGATTTGACTACAGCAACAATCATACACATCTACACAAATTCCGCGGGAAATGGTATGTATTCTATCACACAATGAGTTTGCAACATAGTTTCAATACAACAGCTGGTTTTCGTAATGTTTGTGTCGATGAAATACAAGTTGACGAGAATACTGTGAATATCCACATGGGTAATCAGACTCTGAAAGGCGTAAAACAGATACAGCCTATGAATCCGTTCATCATCCAGCAGGCCGAAACCACAGCAGCCACACAAGGTGTCAAGTTCACAAATGGAAAAAACATCGGGGACATGTATGCCGTTACCGTTCCCAACAAGACTGGCATCATTGCTGTCAGAGGTGTGGAATTCAACAAAGTACCTTCCAGTCTGGAAATTAAGGCATCCGGAAACGGAATCATAGAAGTCCGCCGGGATAGGCCGGACGGAGAAGTCATAGCTTCAATCAAAGTCGGTACCCCGCAAATGAAACTCATAGAATCCCAACTTCAAAAGAATATGACAGGCACAATGGACCTCTGTTTTGTCCTGAAAGGAAACAATATCACATTCGACGAATGGAAGTTCAAATGATAACTTCCTGATGACAAGGAGGGTGCATTGCCCATTATGATGCACTCTCCTTAACTTCCTGTACGTATCCCGCGCTGAGGAGACTATGCATGGAAGCTGTGCTATCGTTGGATTCTCTTGTTTGTTTTTGCAACACTAAGATAAGTGAATTCTTCGACATGGCAAAATCCTGGGCCGCTCGGCTCTGCCGCTTGACTTGTTCAAGAACTTTTTGCTGCTCAGGTGTTTAAAAAGTTTCTGAATAAGTTGTGTGTTTATACAATTACAGACCAAGATGTATGCGGAGGTCCCCCTGTGGATTATGCCTTCAGTTCTCATCAATGGATCCGCAAGACTTGCGGCAAGGATATCCGCTTTTTCTGGGACGACAGCGCCTGGATCGTGCAGAACGCCATAGGAAGCCAGAATTGGAACGAATACGCAACTCATATACAAAATCACGGGAATCTAGGGAAAATATATCCGAAAAACAAATACGGAGTGGAAGGCGACACTCCTTCTTTCCTACATGTAACCCCAAATGGATTAAACGATCCGACCGTATGTAGCCAGGTAGGTTGGGGTGGCTATTTCCGATGGGGACTGTCACCAGACAGTCTGACAACATGCTACACAAATGCAGATCCGGCAGTCAGATGCATATCGGAGAAATATGAAAAATACTTCTATCCCGCAATATTCGCCAACTTCATGGCACGTATGGATTGGGCTGCATACGGCAAAGGAAACCGTAACCCGATAGTCATCGTAAATGGTGAAAAGGGATTGAACCCGATTATAATTGAACCAGAAACAGAAGAGGAACTCCAATTAAACGCTTCAAAATCTGTGGATCCGGATAAAGATAAACTGACATTCCACTGGTGGATATTGCCGGAAGCGGGTACTTACACCTCAACGGTAAGTATCAGAGAGGCAGACAAAGCTAATGCCATTCTACGTATCCCCCAGGATGCAGCAGGAAAAGAACTGCATATAATCTGTGAAGTGACAGACAATGGGACTCCGGCGCTGACCAGTTACAGAAGGGTCATCATCCGCCCAAAACTTGGCGAGACATTCAACCTTTCTGGGCAGCGATAAACATAACTATAAAGGCAATGTTATCAGAAAAAGATAATTCAGTAATTGATATTTAACATATAACAAATGAGACGTTTACAAATAGGTTTGATGGTGTATCATTTTCATTATAATGTTGGCTATCAAACCTATTTGGTACTTCTCACAAAGTATTTGTTATACCACGCAAAGTCTTTTTCAGCCTTTTCTGTTACTTTTGCAAGCGGAAATGAGAAACATTTCTCGTTCCACGAATGAACAATTATTATCAATAAACTTAAAATTAAAAGCGTATGAAAAAATTTACTTTTGTATTGGCAGCAATGTTTGCTTTTGCAACATTGGGTAATGCCGCTGAAACTGAAGAAACAGTTTATTTCGGTGGTGCAGCAAGCTGGGCATTCAAGAAGTTTGCAGACATTAATGGTCCTTTACCTTTGAGTGTAACAGCAACAGAAGATTGGAATGAAGTTACTTTGACAGACAAGGCTTCTATCTCTACTTCAGATTATAAAGCGATTAAGGTTTACTATTCTGATCTTACACAGGTTGGTGACAACAAGATGCAACTTGTCATTGGTGTTAAGGCTCCAGGCTATGGTAAGGACAACTGGGATTTGGATCCTGCTGATTATGTAGACGTTGATCCTGCAAAGGAGAGCGTAGAATTGGAACTTGGCGATAAATATGATGGCAAGTCTATTGACAAGTTGACATTGGCTTAAGAAAGTAGGTGCTTCTATCACTATTAATAAGGTGGTATTTGTGAAGCAGAATGGTGATGAGGAAATTCAGAGTACCTCTGCAAGTGGAGAGGTAAAGCAGGTAACTGCTACTCCTTGGTTTGAGTTCACTCAGTGGAATTTGCAGTATCTTTGTGACAAGACTTGCACATTGTTGACCTATACAAAGTCTGCTGAGGAGTCTCAGAAATATGTTATCGAGTTCGCTGAGCCTACTAAGGATGCATTGCAGTGGTTGCCGATGGCTGTTACTGCTGGTGACGATGAGGTCCCTGCTTATATCGGCATTCCTGTTGGAAGTGAGAAAGCTGAACTTGAACTCAATAGTGAAATTGAGTTTACAAAGGATCAAGCTCCTGTAGAGTGGACTTCTATTAAGTCTATTGCTCTTCAGAGCAATTGTGCTGCTGGCGCTACTCAGACCGTAAAGATTAAGAGTGCAAAGCGTATCATCACTAATACTACCACAGGTATTTCTAAGGTAGAGAATCTGAAGGTTGCCCAGGATGGCAAGTGCTTCAACCTCGCTGGTCAGCAGGTAGGTAAGGGTTACAAGGGCATTGTGATCAAGAATGGTAAAAAGATGGTTATCAAGTAATAGATGAGACGTTTTACAATGCTCGCATCTCTCCTCATGGTTCTGTGCCTACAAATGGCGGCACAGACCTGGGAAGATGTAAAAGTGGGGACTTCTACTCGCAAGACCCTCACTTATGTACCAAAGAATGTAGAGAAATCACCAGCTCTGGTGATTTCTCTTCATGGTATGAATCAGGACCCTGGGTTTCAGCAGAATCAGACGCAATGGAACGCGCTGGCTGATACCGAGGGTTTTATTGTTACCTATCCGCTGGGTAATAACAAGATGTGGGACACTAACGGTACTTCTGATGTGAAGTTTGTGGAGACTGTCATCCAAGAAATGATAAAACAGCACCATGTGGACAAGAACCGCATCTATCTCTCGGGTTTCTCTATGGGTAGCTGGCTGGGTTACCACTGCCTGGAAACGCTTGGCGATAAGATTGCTGCCTTCGGACCAGTGAGCGGTGTGGACATCGGTAAGCAGCCTAGAGCTAACCGCATGGTGCCTATCATGCATATTCACGGAACCGCTGATGATGTGTTCAAATATACGGGCGATCCTTATCACATGGCTGGCGGTTATCCTAGCATTGAGGAATATGTAAAGAAGTGGGCTGCCTACGAGGGTTGCGATGTAAGCAATCCGCAGGTAATCCGTCCTTATCCTTCCGGCAGAAAAACTGCCAGTGCTACCCGTACTATCTATAATAATGTGAACGATGATGTAGAAGTGAACCTTATCTCCATTGACGGTAAGGGACATTGGCATTCCAATGAACCTAACGGGGTAAATTCTACCCAGGAACTGTGGAACTTCTTCAAGCATCATCAGTTGAACCAGCATCCGGTACCTGTGGAAAACCGCAACTATTTCATCCGTTACGAGAGTACTGTGGGCGAGAACCTCTGGGACCGTCAGGCTGTCTACACCTTGCCAAAGGCTTTGGAAAAGGGTGCTAAGTATACGCTGACCATGAAGATGAGAACTTCAGCAGATTGCGCTGAACTGGGATTCTGGCCTATCTGGAATGCAAGTGCCAACAAGAACCAGTGGGGTGGAAGCGATGATGTGCAGTATCTGGCAGCCTATTCTGTAGAGGCTGGCGACTGGAAAACGCTGACCTGGAATTTCACAGCCAACTTCACCTTGGATACCTTCCAGTTTGTATTTGGCAAATATGGTGGTACACTCGATATTGACGACATGGTGTTGGTGAAGGAAGGAACATCAGAGAATCTGATAGCCAACTCCGATTTCTCAGCCCGCAATATTCAGGGCTGGAGCACCAACTGGAAAGGTCCAAGCTATTTTCTTGCCAACGAAGCCAATGCATCAACAGGCATCGAGAAGCCAGCTGTGGCAACCATGATGAAATCAGCGGATAAGGCATACTACACTCTTCAAGGTGTGAAGGTTCTTCGCCCTACCAAGGGTATTTATATCCATGGTGGTAAGAAAATCGTGATTAAATAACAAACAGAAGTTTCGCATGTGGTTCAAGTACGGGCTGAAGGCCCAAAAGCTCCAGAAGCAGCACGCCCTGAAGGCCCAAAAGCTCCAGAAGCAGCACGCCCTGAAGGCCCAAAAGCTCCAGAAGCAGCACGCCCTGAAAGGGCAGAAGCTCCTAGCCCAGGGAGGGCACTGAAAAAGGTACCCAATTTTAAGTTGCATAGCTTGTTTTTGAACTTTAATTCTTGTCCAAGACGCATTTCATCTTTTAAAAGTGAAATACTTTTTTGGACAGGAATATAGTCTCAAACAGCTTTCTATAGCGTTTCTGGCGTTTAATTCGGCAATATATAGAGAAATCTACTTCCCCCCTTATGCATTTTGCATCAATTTGATGATTCTCTTCACATTTGCAGCGAAAATAGTCAAAGCTCCCTGCATTTCCATGCACGACAAACCGTATGACAGGGCTCTGTCATATCCTAAGACATTCTTAAGTTCGGAGTTTTTGGCTTCTATCTTGTATCGTTTCCTCTGAAGATTTATAAACTCTTCTGTTTTTTGATATTCGATTTGCTCCAACTGTTCATCCGATTTGATGGTAACCGCATATGTTTTTGTCTTGGCTCCTTCCTTGTAGCAACCTTCACGTAATGGACAGACCTTGCATTTGTCCACATCAAAATAATAGGTAATGCTGGAGTTTCTGTGACGCTTGTCATTTTTGCGATAATTCATCTCTTTCCATTTCGCCAGATGCCCTGCTGGGCAGACGTACAGATCTGCATCCTTGTTGTATTCAAAAGGGAGTTTGTTTGTTCGATTACCGTCAATTACAGAGCTTAAACGAGCAGAGAGGCGCATATTGTTTTCCTTTGCCATTTTGAGATTCTCCTTGCTGGAATATGCCTTATCTGCTACTATGGAATCAACTTCCATTCCTGCTTCCTCTGTCTTTTTTATCAATTCTGGCAATTGCTGTCCATCACCCTTCTCGCCGGAGGTGACGGTAGCTGCGGTGATAATTCTCTCATCGCTCATAGCTATATGCGTCTTATAGCCAAAGAATGAAGAATGCGCTGTTTTATGTCCTGTACGGGCATCTGCATCTTTTGATATTACGCCTCGGGTCTCTGCGTCTGAAATGGTTTCTTTCAGCATATTGAGACGCTCCTTGACTGCAGGCATATTGGCAGTTGCAGCATCAGCTTCCACCGTAGCAACTATCGTTTTGGCTGCAGTCATGATAGAAGAATACTTCTTTTCTTTTGGAAGCTCAGGCAATTCCATGCTGTCATCCACAGAATTAACGACCTTGATTACGGCCTTGCAATAATACTCCAAACTCTTTGCTGCACTGATAGGGTTGGAACGAGAATGCGTATGGGTTGCATCAACAATGATGGTTCTAGACTTGAGGACACCTGCTTCTATAGCAATAGAAACAGTCTTCTTGATAAGAAGATCCAACAGGTCCATATCCTTCAGACGAAGTCGACGGAATTTGGTCAAGGAACTAGGATTAATCAGATTAGTCTCCTCAGGAGTTAATCCCAAGAAGTACTTAAACGACATATCATAGCGAGTACGTTCAACAACATCAACATCCGATATGTCATAGATTACCTTTAAAAGAAGATACTTAAACATACGGATAGGACTCTCTGCTGTACGACCATTGTCATGACAATACTTGTCCTGCAATTCCTGGTATACGAAACGAAAGTCCACCAGGTCAGTAATCTGGCGGAGCAGGTTGTCTTTTGGGATAATCAAGTCATACAAACTTGAATAATCACTGAATGATATGGTCTGTTGTTGCTCTAGCATAATCCTTGTATTTTTCTACAAAGATACAAAAAATATTGCACATATGCAACTTTTGGGTACACTATTTCAAAGATCGAATGTTAAACTAACATAACCCATGAAGGGACTTTTTCAGTGCCCTCCCAGGGCATCGCCCTGGGTATAATGGCAATCAGTAAGGCGCCCTGTAAGGGCAAAAGCTTTATATTTTGTCTGGAGTTTTAAAGCTTTTGCCCTTACAGGGCGCCAGGTTTGCGTCCGTAATTACCCAGGGCGATGCCCTGGGCTAGGAGCTTCTGCCCTTTCAGGGCATATGGGGCTTACTTGCGAAACTTGAGTAATAAACAATTATAAATTTTTTAAACTGAACGAAATGAAGAAATTTTTAACTTTAGTGGCAGCTGCATTGATGGCAGTTGGTGTTAACGCTCAGACAGAGGATGTGATTAAGGTCTCATCAGGTAATTCAGATTGGGGACAGATGTTTGTCAATGACGGCGTGGCGTTTGAATGGCCTGGTAGAACATTTGAGTCTACTGACAAGTTGACTGCTAAGGCTTTGTATGCAGGCTGTAACTTGAAAGATAGTGAGGACAAAGATTTGACATATGCTCGTGAGAGTGGTTCTGTCCAGACTTACACTATCGAGTTTGGTGCTACCCCTACTGTTAAATTGCAAATCTGTGTCAATTGTATTATTCCCAATCAGTATGGCGGTGGTCATAGTACCATGAAATTCAAGCCTTTGACCATAGTGGACAATAAGGCTAGTTTTACTGTGTCAAAGGAAGATTGTAGTTTTACTGGCTGGTCATTTAAAAAAGTAGTGGAAGGCGAGACCGAGAAGTATATTGAAGACAAGGAGTATAAAAATGAGCCTCAAGATGTTACCAGTATAGTTCTTCAAGCTTGTGATGCGAATGCCACATATCCCGCTGTTATTAATATCAAAAGTATCAAGCGTGTAACTACAACAGCTACCGACATTCCTCGTTATACTTTAGATTTGGCTAATCTTGATTTCTCTACGGAAAATGCAAAAGCCATTGGTGGTTGGGGTAAAGGTTTTCATTCTGAAATCAAAGATGGCGTTGATGTTATTACCTTTACCAAGCAGGAACAGCCTCATGAGGTGCAGGTAGATTTCGAAAATGTTTATCCTAAGGGTGCTAAGATTCAGTTAACAATGGTAGCAAAGGGGTCAGTTGCAGGCTCCATCAATGCAGTTTTGCAGAATCCAGATAACTATCATGAATGTAGCAATTACGAGGATATCAATTTGGCTACCGACGATTTTAAGTCCATCGAAAAGACATTTACTTGTTCTGGTGATAACGCTAGGCGTCTCTTGCTCAATGTGGGCAATTATGATGGCGAGATCGATATCAAGAGTGTGAAGATTGTGGCTTTAGATGTTCCTGAGGAGACTGTTACCATTTCTTCTTCTGGCTATTCTACATATGCAGCTTATTATCCTGTAGATTATAGTAAACTTGATGATTTGAAGGCATATACGGTAATACTCAATGCAGAGAAGACCGGAATCGTGATGAATGAAGTTAAGTGCGTTGTCCCTGCTGGTGTCGCTGTCTTGCTGAAGGGTAAGGCTGATACTGATTATGCTTTGACAAAGGCTGAAGGTTGGCAGAATGTAACTTCTGACTTGAAGATGTCGGATGGTACAATTACTTCTACTGACAAAAAAACAGTCTATGGCTTGGCAACCGTTGATGGTCAGGATGGTTTTTATAGGGCATCCAAAGGTAAAACAATCCCGGTTAAGTGTGCTTATCTCGAAGTTGAAAACTCTGCTAGTTCGGCAAAATGCTTTAGCTTAGGAGATCATTCTGGTTCTACTACCGGTATCACTTCTGTAAAGAATGAGGCTGCTGGCAACAATGCACCAATGTATAATCTTGCAGGTCAGCTTGTGGATAAGGGTTACAAGGGTATTGTAATCAAGAATGGCAAAAAGATTGTTTTGAAGTAATAGCAACGCTTTCTTAATATGATCAATTGGAATACGAACTTTTTAAAAAAGAAATAATGAAGAAATACATCAAACCATCTATGGATATTGTTAAGTTGGAGAATGTGAGTCTGTTGGCTGCCTCTGGCTCTGGCAATGAAGTGAATACAACATTGAGTGATGAAACTCCAGGTGATGTTTCATTCCATTCTCGTAAATTCGGCCTCTGGGACGGCGCTGAAGAGTAACGAATTAATCTATATAATATAAATATTAAACAAATGGTATAAAAAATCCCAGAATCGCTCTGCCAAGCGGTTCTGGGATTTATTATGGTGATATTTGTCATCAATATCTCCGCTATTATATTTTTTATGTATTGCTCAGATTCTTAATGATTTCCAAAGGTAGCTGGGTAGCTTTGGCAACCTGTTCGGCAGAAAGTCCCATTGCCAGCAATCGTTGTGCTGTTTCTGTGTTGGCCTCATGCTTGCCTTCTGCTCTACCTTTCTCCATACCTTTTTCCATGCCTTTCTCCATACCTTTCGCCATGCCTTTCTCCATGCCTTCTTCCATTCCTTTCTGATATCTGTCATCCAGAAGGGTTCTTTCTACACTTACCGAATCCCAGAATTTATCATAGGCACGGAGTTCGGCATCTGTAAAGCCGGAAACTTCAAGATCTTCTACGGCTTTTCCAATCTCTGGGTCATTGAGCAGGTCGGCAGGAATATCCTTCGTATTGGAATTGATTTCTGTGAGGAAACGGAGCCACAATACCATCATGCGCTTGTCAGCAATGGAATGAGGAGTGAACTTAGGGAGTTCTATGAAGGTGAAATGCAAGCCCTCGATGACCTTATTGCTGTCCTTATCGTGCACGATGCGGTAGTTGTGGATGAAATCCGGAGTATCATGCGCAAAGATATCATTTATCAGGTTGAGAGAATATACGGGTTGGAGTTCGCTGTATTTTCCTCCCTTTTTAGCCTGGCTTACATAGAGCTTGGATGCATTGAACAGTACTCGCTGCTGGAATGCGTCGGACCATTCCATCTGCATTTCCACGCAGAACTTCCTGCCTCTGACATCGGTGCAGAGTACATCCACTATGGTGTTCTTGCCCCCTTCGAGCTGGGGCACAAGTTCTGTAGGCAGATACTTTATCTCGTGTATCTGCTCTTCTTCGCTGAGTGGCAGGAGGGCGTTCAGAAGGCTGATCAGTCTTTTAGGATGATTGCCGAATATCTTCTTGAACGTAAGGTCTGCCTTAGGGTCTAAGTACTTCATAACCATCTGTTTTAAAATTCTATAGCGCAAAGTTACGGTTTTATTTTCATATCTGCAAGAGTTTTCTAGGATTTTTAAAGGTAAAAAAGTAAAAAGGTAAAAAAGTAAAGATTTTGCTATCCCCAATACTATCTGATAACTTTTTCTAAAACTTTTCGACCTGTACGGTTGAAATTACCCACACGCCCTTTACCTTTGCTTTACCCTTCGGCCAGCGATTTTCAATTCCCTTCGGCCGGTGACCGTTGGTTCAGGGCGTATGGGGCTTACATGCGAAATTTCAGTAACGAATTAATCTATATAATATAAATATTAAACAAATGGTATAAAAAATCCCAGAATCGCTCTGCCAAGCGGTTCTGGGATTTATTATGTCTGATAGTTTGCCATGATGTGCTTCCGTTTGCCTACAGATATGGCTGCGTGGGGTTAAGAATATGGCTGCGTGAGGTTAAGGATATGGCTGCGTGGGGTTACGGATACGACTCCGTAGGCTAACGGAGACGTATCCTTCGGCTTGTCGAGATATCTGCGTCAGCTGATTGAGTCACTTGAGTTAGCTTACTGAACTACTTGGGTTAGCTGATTGAACTACTTGGGTTAGCTGATTGAACTACTTGAGTTAGCTGACTGAGCTATATCAGTATCCTGTAGTATTACATGTGTATTTTTTTTTCTAATTTAATGCCACATTTGCCACACTTATACTTAACACTTTGATTATTAGAGGATAACGTGTGGCAATAAGGGGTGTTTTTATTGTCACCTTATTGCCACCTATTGCCACTTTTGGCATAAAATCAGCAAAATAACGGTGTTTTTGAGGGATTTGCTACGTCCCGATGTAGTATTTGCTACGTCCCGACGCAGCAAAAGTTACGTCCGGACGTAGTAAAAGATACGTCGTGACGTAATTTCAGTGCGGGAATTCAATGGCAAGAAGTATATAAAATAATCCCAGAATCGCTCTTCCAAGCAGTTCTGGGATTTATTATGTCTGATAGTTTGTTTACCATTTGAAGAGGTGAGGAACAAATTCCTTGAAGCAGCGGCGCCAGGTGAGCCACTCATGATGAGTGCCTGGTGATGCGTAAACATCGAGTTTGATGCCCAGCTCCTTCAACTGCTGTGCCATCTTCTCGGTACCGAAGTTCTCTTCCGAACCGCAGCCCATAAACATATAATGAATGTTCTTGTTGTATTTCTCTGCATCGGCAAAAACTCCATTGAAACAGGTCTTTACATCCACGCCAAAGAGTGCACCGCTAAAGGTTCCAAGGGCAGAGAACTTGTCCATGTGAGGCAATACCGTGTTGAATGTCTGGCAACCGCCCCATGACAATCCAGCCATCGCACGATGCTCGCGGTCGGTATAAGTGCGGAATGTCTTGTCAACCATCGGAATCAGATCCTTGATAATCACATCATAGAAAGAAGCTCCATAGTGGCTGCGCTCTTCATCTACATTCTTGCCCGGACGGGCAACGAAAGGCTTCTTTACATCGCCACTCTCCATGACCACAATCATAGGCTCAGCCTTGCCTTCTGCTATCAGGTTGTCCATGATGTGCTGCATCATTCCCTGCTTGCTCCAGCCCGTTTCGTCTTCGCCCATGCCATGCTGCAGATAGAGCACAGGATAGCGCTTGGTGGTGTTGGTTTCATATTCGGCAGGGGTGTAAACCATGGCGCGGCGGAACTGCTTCTGAGAGGCTGCATAGTAAGATACTGAGCGAACCTGACCGTGGGCTACGCCCTGCTGAGGACGATAGTAGTTGCCTTCTGCTCCTTCTGGAACTTCCAGACCGCCTGCTTCACGGCAGCAGCCGAAGTAGGTTTCGCTGGCAGGGTCAACAACCTGCACGCCATCTACATTCAGAAAATAGTAGTGGAATCCTACTACCAGCGGATCGCTCACGCCGTACCAGTCGCCATCCAAATCCTTTTTCATCTCATATTGCTTGCCGCAGATGTCGAAGATTACTTTCTTTGCCTCAGGAGCATGGAGCTTTACATAAGCTCTACGGTCCTTATCTACACGCGGATAGTTGCTGTCTGGAATGATTCCCTGCAGGGCGAGCATCATGTTTGCATAGCGCTTGCCCATGGTGCGGTAGCTTTCTGCGATGAAGTGTAGACCGTCGCCACGCTGTGGACAGCCCTTTGAAGAAATGACGTGGGCTGTAGGAATGGTCTTGGCAATATCATCAACGATGGCGATATGTGCCCAGCATTTTCCGCCCATATCCTTCTGTACGGTTTCGCCTACGAGCAGAGGTACGTCTTCTGCCTTCAGATTCAAATCCTTCAAGATGTCGTTATAAACAGTCTTTACTCGGTTAGGCCAGTTCGCATCGCCGTTGTTGGTTTCGCCCTGATGCAGGAGGATGCCCTTGATAACACCCTGCTTCTTGGCTATTTTTGCCAGTTCTATCAGTCGGGCGTATGGATTTCCGTTGTACTGGGATGCAAAGTTCTTCATCCAGTCGGGTTGTTTCTTGAGATAAGCCTTATAGGTACGCTTATCGAAGAGGTCGATGCTGGCTCCGCCCACGGCCACGGTGATGGTTCCCACCTTGATGCTGTCTGGCAGGTTATCCACCATCTTTCTTCCGAAATAGTCAACAGGAGTCAGTCCTGTAGAGGGTCTTGCCTGTGGCGGCACGGCGGTGTGCCATTGTCCCTTCTTCCATCCCGCCTTTTCATCATTCACGGCATACATAGCCTGGAATCTCGGGTTCACGCCCGTTCGGTCGATGTCTTCGATAGCCGCATTTCCTTCCATGTTCGACTGTCCGAAGCAGAGATAAATCTGAAAATTAGGATCAGGCTTTTCCTGAACCTTACTGCCCGTTTTCTGTGCCATCATAGGTAGGCACGCCATCGCGAGCATCGATGCTAAGATTGATAATCTCTTCATAGTTTATATTTAATTAAATTATTAGATTGATTTTCATCTTCTGTTCTGTTTGCAAAGTTATGAAAAGATTTCCATACGTGCTTTGTCTCATATATCAATAACTTTTCCCTTTGTTATGTCTCAGAATATGTTTCATTTTGTTTCTTTTGGGGTAGATGTTATTTGTGATAAAGTATTTGTTACTTGAGGTAAAATGCGTTTTAATGTTTTTATCTATTTTTGCGACATGTTTCAGCATCCTTAATGAAATTTTTGAAAATTTAGGATGTAGAATATAATAATGTAGTATTTAGCAACTGACAAGTAAGTATAACTATTAATCTATTTTTAAGATGATAAATTTTAAAATGATTGAAAAGCCGTTTGTATTGCTATTCCTGCTCTGTTTGCTTCCTTTGGGAGTTTCGGCTCAGAGCATAGTAAAAGGTATAGTGACTGATCCAAGTGGAGAACCTGTGATTGGTGCTACTGTTAAAGTAGATGGTAGCAAACTGGGTGTTGTTACCGACTTGGACGGTAAGTTTAGCATTGATGCTGCACCTGATGCAACATTGACAATTACCTATGTGGGTATGGAGCCTAAGACCGTGAAAGCTGAGGCTGGTAAAACACTTTCCATTACCTTGAAGGATGATTCAAAAGTTCTTAATGATGTCGTTGTCATCGGTTATGGCGTTCAGAAGAAGAGCGACCTGACTGGTGCAGTTGCATCTATCAAGAGCGATGACATCAAGGGTTTGTCAGCTACCGATGCCGGTGCTGCCCTCCAGGGTAAGGCTGCCGGTGTGCAGATTATCAACTCGGGTGGTCCGGGTGAGGCTGCCGATATCCGTATCCGTGGTTATTCTTCCAATAGTGGTAATATCGGTCCGTTGCTCATTGTCGATGGTCTGAAGGTGGATAACATCCAGTACCTGGATCCATCTATGATCGAGAGCATGGAGGTATTGAAGGATGCCGCTTCTGCTGCCATCTATGGTGCGCAGGCGGGTAATGGTGTCGTTATCATCACAACCAAGACGGGTGCTGCCAATGGCGGTAAGGCACAGATTTCTTACAGCAGCAAGTTCACCATCCAGTCGTTGGGAAAGAAGGCTGATATCTTTGATGCTCCTGAGTATATCGAGTATCACAAGTATTTGGGCGACTTGACCGATGATCTTCTGAAGAAGAACAACTATAATGGTCAGAACACCAACTGGTATGACGAGGTATTTGAGAACAGTCTGGCTCATCAGCATAGCCTCACCGTGCAGGCAAGCAATGGCAAGGGCCGTTTCCTCGCCAGCTTGAATATCCTGAACAATGATGGTATCGTTAAAGGTAGCAAGGATACTTATAAGCGTTTCACTGGTCAGATCAATGCCGATTATGATGTTTACAAGTGGTTGAACATTACTACCAATACATCTTTTGAAAAGTGGAAGACCAAAGGCGTGACCAAGGGTTATGGTTCATTGCTGAACTCTGTGGTTTCTATCGATCCTTTGACTCCAGCTTATATCAGTAATGTGGAGGATTTGGCTCCTGGCATGAAGGCACAGGTAGAAGCCGGTGGCCCAGTTCCAAGAGATCCAAGCCATAACAATGACTACTATGGTACTTCTAAATATGTAGATGATGCTACTGGTAACCCTCTCTATCAGCGCGACCGTCATGACACATGGACTTCTGGTATCAATGTACGTGGTACCGTTGCTGCCAATATCAAGCCATTCAAGGGCTTTACATTTACTTCTCGCTTAGGTTATCGTATCACTCAGAGTAACTATCATAACTACGAGACTCCATATTGGTTATCATCTATGGCACATAGTGAAAACTATACCATTGAAGCGAAAACCAATAATGGCTTGTACTATCAGTGGGAGAACTTTGCCAACTATTTGACAACAATCGGCAAGCACACTATTGGTGCCATGGCAGGTATGTCGTTTACCAAGAATCATTGGGACAATAGTTCCATCAGTTCTACAGGAGGTAACATACTCACATCTTATGAGCCAAACTTCCATTACATCGACTACTTGTTGGCTAATGCAACCAAGAATGTAGGTAACGCTCCTTCAGATGCTACAGAGTTATCTTACTTTGGTCGTGTATCTTACAGCTATGACAACCGTTACTTCATGCAGGTTAACTTCCGTCGTGATGCTTTCGATACATCAAAACTTTCAAAGAAGGCACGTTGGGGTAATTTCCCATCAGTTTCAGCAGGATGGGCTATCAGCAATGAGAAGTTCTTCAAGGACAATATAAGTCGTGATGCCATTTCTTTCTTGAAACTTCGTGGTTCTTGGGGTCAGAATGGTAACGTCAATATCTTGAACAATTATCGTTATGCTTCTACCTTAGCTCTTAATCAGAGTTTCTATCAGTATAATCCTTCTATTGGAGATGGTAAGCTGACTTTTGGTTCTAAGCCTTCTGGACTTGCTAACCCAGACTTGAAGTGGGAAACTTCAGAGCAGATTGACCTTGGACTTGATGCGCGATTCCTTAACGACCGCTTGACTTTGGGCTTAGACTGGTATCGTAAGACAACCAAGGACCTCTTGATTGAAATCGCTCCTCTTCCAGAGATTGGTGTAAACAAGAGAGTTGTTAATACAGGTAAGGTACTTAACTCTGGTCTTGATTTCGAGTTGGGTTGGAGAGATCACATCAAGGACTTTAAGTATAGTGTGACCGTAAATGGTTCAACTCTGAAGAATGAGGTGAAGGAGGTTTCTAACCTTGTAAGCCGTTTGACCGAAATAGGTATTGATGGATTCAATAACCAGCTTAAGCCTACATTCGAGGCTGGCCATCAGGTATGGTATTTCCGTGGTTACAAGTATGCAGGTGTAGCCGAAGATGGTAGCGCTCTCTATTATAATAAGAATGGCGAAACAACTTCAGCTCCAACCGATGAAGATAAGCAGGATTTGGGCTCAGGTATTCCTAAGTTTACTTATGGTATTACTCTTAATGCAGAATATAAGGGCTTTGACCTCACCGTATTTGGAACAGGCTCTGCTGGCAACAAGATTTACAACTTGATGGTTTCTGCAGACCGTCCGTTGATCAATGGAATTGATACCTACTGGAAGGATTCTTGGAGAGCAGACCGCACCAATGCTAAGTATCCTGATATGAAAAAGGTTTCTACAGACTGGAAGTTCTTCAGTTCTGATGCAGCAGTGTTCAGTGGCTCGTATTTCAAGATCAAGCAGATTCAGTTGGGCTATACATTGCCAAAGGCTATCACTAGCGTGGCAGGTATCAGCAATCTTCGTGTATATTGCTCACTGGATGATTTCTTCACCATCACCAAGTATCCTGGTGCTGATCCGGAGACCGCTTCTATCAACAGTGGCGCCTCTCGTGGTTTTGATAATGGTACTTATCCAACTTCCAAGAAGGTGGTATTTGGTATCAATGTAACATTCTAACCTTTAATATTCAAAAACAATGAAGAAAATATTATTTTCAACAATATTGGCTCTTGCTGCCACAGGAACAATGACGCTCACTACATCTTGTGAGGATCAGCTTGACATTGAGCAGAAGGGTGTAATACCTACCGAGAGCTTCTATAAGACCGATGCTGATGCAGAGTCAGCCCTCGTTGCTGCATACGAAAGCTTTATGTGTAATGTGATGGGACGTAACCACGATGGTGGTGGCCCAGGTATTTATACTCCATTGAAACTGATAGTCAATGAGTGTGGAGACGATGTGTTGGCAGCAGGTGCCAACTCTGGTGATAATACGTTTGGTATCATGCTCAATCAGTTCTATTATGATGCTGAGGCTGAGGTGCCAAAGTTTATGTACACAGGCCTCTATCACTCTGTATATGCCTGTAACCTTGTACTCGATCACTTTGCCGATGCTACTACCGCTGTGCAGAAACGTTGTGCCGCAGAGGCTCGTGTGCTTCGTGCTTATGATTATTTCCTGTTGGCTAATCTCTGGGGTACTCCACCATTGGTAACTCATGTTCTGGATGCTTCTGCACTGCCTTTTAATTGTGATAAGGATCCTGAGCATCCTATGGATCACAAACAGTTGATAGAGTGGATTGCGCAGGAATGTGAGAATGCTGCCAACGATTTGGATGAGCGTAAAAGTAAGGATGACAAGGATGGAGCAGTGAAGGTAACCAAGGGCTTTGCATATGCTCTTGCCGGAAAGACTTATTTGTTTGCCGGTCAGTATGACAAGGCTAAAACTGCCCTTAAAAAGGTTATAGACTCGGGCAAGTATGATCTTGTTCCTGGTGAGAAATATGCTGACAACTTCCATATCGAGGGTGATGCCAACGAGGAGAAGGTATTTGAAGTCAACTTCGAGTATAATGCAGGTAAGACCGATTGGGGTGGTATGATTCAGCGTTCTAGCTGGATGGAAACCAACTATTGGGATTGGCGTGCTGATCACTTTGTTGTTTCTCCTAACAAGGTTTATTGTGGCGGTGTTGATGGCTGGGGTGGCCTTGGCGTGCCTCAGTGGTTTGGTGACGAGTTCTATAAAAATGATGGTGACTCTTATCGCTTGAAGGCTACTTTAAAGCATATTGATGATGCGGTTTATCATATGTCTTACGGCAAGGATGAAATCGATAATATGACTGACGAGCAGAAGAAAACCAGTAACAAGATTGGCATCAATGACCCTGTTCAGGGACTCTACGGCAACTCTACCTGGTTGGCGTTCAAGCAAATAATGAGAGCTTCTGATACTGAAGGCAAGAAATATGGTGATAACATTCGCTTGAATAATTATCTTGTCATGCGTTACGCTGAGGTTTTGCTCAATTATGCAGAGGCTTGTATTCAGACAGGCGATCTGGATGAAGCTAAGATATATATCAATAAGATTCAGGAGCGCGCCGGTTCAAAGACAGTCAGTGAAACTGTTGATATGGATGTGTTGAAGAAAGAAAAGTCATATGAACTTTGGCTTGAAGGCTGTCGTTGGTTCGATATCATGCGATGGAATGATACAAAGGCCAAAGAGCGTTTGACTAAGGCTGGTACAGTCGTGCCACATTTGTTTGATAAGGTTTTCAGAGCTCCAAAGGCAGACGACCAGGATGTAACTTGGGAGCATGGATCAGAAGCAAACAGCCGTTTCTATACGACCAACACTCCTGAGACTAATTTCAAGGTAGGTTTCAAGGAGGGCAAGCATGAGTTCTTCCCTTATCCACAGACCGTGTTGGATAAGAACCCTAACCTGAAGCAGAATCCTGGTTGGTAATCATGAAGTTGTTTTGTTAATATAGTGTTTTTAGTTTAAAGAACTATAGATTGTTTGACAATTAGGGGGTGTTTTGAAAAAAGCACTCCCTTTTTTTCTTCTTTAAAGGAATTTATGTATGAAAACATGGATGTGTGCCTTGATGCTGGCGTTATCGACAGGAGCTTCAGCGAACTTCAATCCTGACGGAACGATACAGAAGGTGATACCTACGCTAAGAGGTGTGGGATTGACGAACGCTCGTTCGCATATTCAGATTGACCGCTATTCTGCGCTGCAAGGCAAGGGTATTGGTATTGATTATCTGGATAAGAACAACTGCTTTGCCGGCTGGAAGACTCTCTTCCCTAAATCGAATACAGCTCTTATATATAATAAGGTGGATTTCGGTAATGAGAAGGTGGAAGAAATCATCGTTCGTGCCAAGTCTTCAAAGGGCGGTGTGCTCGTAGTCAGAGCCGATGGCAAGAAGGGTAATATCATTGCTAAGGTGAAGATTCCAAAGTCGGCAGCCTGGAAGAATATCCGTGCCCAGGTGCTCCATGCTCCTCTCGGTGTTCATGCTCTCCATGTATCCTTGCAGAGTGGAGCCGATGTTGAGGTTGACTGGCTGGGCTTTGATGCGTTGCCTTGGGAAAAGGGAGCTTTCGAAACTCACCAGTATCGTAATCTCTTTGCCGAGATGGGCTATAAGCAGGCTGATATAGACAGAAAGGTGAACGAAGTGTTCAATGATGTATTCTACGGTAAGAACAAGGTTTATTTCGAGGTGGGCGATTCCATGGGATATGTCAGCGATATAAAGAACAATGATGTGAGAACCGAAGGCATGTCGTATGGAATGATGGCTGCCGTGCAGTTTGACAAGAAGGACATCTTCGACCGTCTCTGGCGATGGAGCAAGAAATACATGCAGCATCAGGAAGGACCTTATAAGGGCTATTTCGCATGGAGCTGCAAGACTGATGGAACAAGAAATGCGCAGGGAGCCGCATCGGATGGTGAACTCTATTTCGTAACTTCGCTCATCTTTGCATCCAACCGATGGGGCAATGATACGGGCATCAACTATCTGAAGGAAGCGCAGTATATTCTGGATTGCAGCATGCAGAAGGCGGGAATGGACCGCACAGCTCCGCTTATCAATCTCGAACATCAGCTCATCACCTTTACGCCCGATCATTGGGGCGGGAAGTTTACCGATCCTTCTTACCATCTCCCTGCCTTTTACGAGGTTTGGGCGAAATGGGCTAACGACGGACGGTCCCAGTTCTGGAAGGAGTGTGCTGAGAAAAGCCGTGAGTTCCTGCATAAGTGCATCAATGAGAAGACGGGCTTGAACCCGGACTATTGCAACTATGATGGCAGTCTGATGAAGACCGGTCAGTTGTTGGGTGATGCATTCCGTTATGACTCATGGCGAGTTCCAATGAACATAGCGCTCGATTATTCCTGGGCTTGTAAGGATAAGGAGTGGCAGCAGAAATATGCCAATACGCTACAGAACTTCCTGTATAGTAAGGGCATTGATTCTTTCCTGGACCAGTATAATGTAGATGGAACGATGGTAGAAGATATTCTGCCGGCAGGTACAGCTCCTAAGGCACTCCGCCATTCTATCGGTTTTGTTGCCACTTCGGCTGCGGCTTCATTGGTCAGCAATCATGTGAAGGGTAGGGAATTCGTCAGTCATTTCTGGAATGCCAAACATGAACCAGACAAAGAAGGCTTCTTCGATGGCTATTACGACGGACTGTTGCGTCTCTTCGCCTTCATGCATCTGAGTGGCCGTTATCAGATTATCGAACCTCAATAATAATGAATAGTCTATGTACAACATTTTCAATAAAATAGTTAGATTGTTTTGTTTATGTGTATTCCTTTTTGGACATTCCTCTGCGGATGCCCAAAATAAGGAATTACCTGTAGACATTAATCCTTATTTCGGACCTGTCGGCAAGCAGCCCGTCGTGCCCAATGCGGCTGGCTTTATTCAGAGATGGTTGCTTTTGGAGCCAATCTCTATGCCGGTCAAGAGCAATGTCGTTTTTACTGATTCTTATCTGAAGGAGATATTCCATACGCAGTATTTCCCTAAACAGATGGAAACAGTTCCTAAGGATGGAGCCGTCGTGAAGGTGGGCAAGGAAAAACTGAAATGGCATGCGCTGGATAGTAAACTGTTTAATGTCAAGCTCTTCCGTTTCGCTACTTCGTTTAAGAAGTCCAAGTATGGTGTCTTGTTCTGGGCGGTTACCATTATCGATTGCCCTGAGGAGATGAAAGACGTCCGCTTGTCTGTTGGCTCGAATGGTGCTTCCATGTGGTGGCTCAATGGTGAGGAGGCGGTGATGCTCGAAGGCGACCGAAGAATGGTTCGCGATGATGTGGTTTCTAAGAAGCTTACCTTGAAGAAAGGTAGGAATATCCTTCGTGGTGCGGTCATCAATGGCCCTGGCATGAGTGACTTCTGTGTCCGATTCATCGACGGACAAGGCAAGCCTGTCAGAAACCTGTCTATTCACGTGAAGTAGTGCAATCAATAAAGAAAGTTATGAAACAGAACAATATATTTTTCAGATATTTTAGCCCGGTTGTTGCTCAGCAGAAACTTTATGCCGCTGCTTTGGTTGCCTTGTTGTCTTCCTCTGCTTACGAGGCAGAAGCCCAGGTGGGCGAACCTTTCATTCATGATCCTTCTACCATTGCCCTGTGTGATGGAAAGTATTATACCTTTGGAACGGGTGAAGGCGGACTCTGGTCGGAGGATGGCTGGACCTGGCAGGGTGGTGCTGTTCGTCCCGGCAGAGGAGCGGCTCCTGATGTGTTGAAGATTGGCGACCGTTATCTTGTAGCCTACAGTGCTACGGGCGGTGGATTGGGTGGCAGTCATCGCGGTGATGTCCTGACGATGTGGAACAAAACGCTCGATCCGAAATCGCCTGATTTCAAATATACCGAACCGGTGGTGGTGGCTTCATCCTTAGATGATGAAGACTGTGATGCCATTGATGCGGGCTTGTTGCTCGACCCTACTACCGGCAGACTCTGGCTCAGCTATGGTACCTATTTCGGATTTATCCGTCTGGTAGAACTTGATCCGAAGACAGGTAAGCGGATGGAAGGCAACGAACCCGTCAATATCGCCATCGACTGCGAAGCTACTGATTTGATTTACCGCAACGGCTGGTATTATCTTCTCGGCACTCATGGCACCTGTTGCGATGGTCCTAATTCTACCTACAATATCGTGGTGGGACGTTCGCGAAAGATAACCGGTCCATACGTAGATAATGTGGGCAGAGAGATGTTGCAGGGCGGTGGAAAGATGGTGATTGCAGCCAACAATCTGAAGACGGGTCCCGGTCACTTCGGACGCTATATTGAGGAAGAAGGTGTAGAAAAGATGTCGTTCCACTATGAGTCTGATTTCAGACAGGGTGGACGAAGCGTGTTGGCTATCCGTCCTTTGTTGTGGAAGAACGACTGGCCTGTGGCTGGTGATGAATTTCATGCCGGAACCTACGAGATAGAATCGGAACGAAGAGGCTATGCCCTGGAGATTGCCGTAGATTTCGTGAGAATGCAGCGGGATATCGAACCTTTCTGGATCAAGCCAACCAAGCCTCTGAAGAATATTGAACCTCAGACCTTGAAGGAGGTAGAGGCAGAATGGCCTAAGGGCGAGGTAAAGGTAAGAATGAACGATTATATGTTCCGTCCTCATCAGAAGTGGAGTATCATGCCTGCCGGAAAGGGTGGTTATCTGGGTGGTCCTTATTATAAAATCTGCATAGAAGGCACTACTCGCTATCTTACCGCAACCGCTCAGCATGATGTCATCGCCAAACCTGAGTTTACGGGTGAAGATGCCCAGCTTTGGCGCATCGAACAGCTCACCGATGGCACCTATCGCATCATGCCTAAGGCAGTGCCAGGCACTGAAGAGAAGCTTGCATTGGTTTCACTCGGCGACTGTACCCCAGGCTTGGCTCCCTTCGATTTCAACAGCGATAATTCTAAATGGAATTTCAGGCAACAATAAATTCATGATGATTTGACAATCGAGAAGCGTCCCAATCATAAACCCTCTAATAAAATAAACAAAAGTATGCTAAAGAATTTATCTCTCATTGCCCTTTTGGGCATCGCTGTCGTTGGTGTTCCAAGTGAACTCAGCGCCAAGAGCGTAAAGGTGGCAGGCACCCAGAAAGGTGTGGCTGCCAAGTCTATCACCCGTCAGGTGGCTCAGCAGAATGTAACCATCGAATTCTATTCTCCATCCATCGTCCGCATCTTGAAATCTGATGCCGGACTTGGTGCTCCTGTTCAGAAGAAAAGCTATTCTGTCATCTTGAAACCTCAGCAGATGAAGGGCGTTCAAATACAGGAAAACGGTGATATTGTAAAAATCAATTCTAGTTTTATTTCCGTTGAACTGAATCAGCAGACTGGCGAAATCCGCTTTCTTTCGAAGGATGGAAAGCTGCTGCTTACTGATACGAAGACCCGTCTGGAAGCTCGCAAGGATGAAGCCAACAAGGGCAAGTACCGTATAGAGCAGGACTTCCGTCTTGCTGATGACGAGGCCATCTATGGTCTGGGACAGTTGCGCGATGTTTACATGAATCAGCGTGGTAGACAGAATATCGTACTCTGGAACAATAATACTTATATCGCCATCCCTTATTTCACCAGTGAGAAGGGCTATGGTCTTTACTGGGACAATGCAGGAAAAACCTATTTCAATGATATCGTAGCATCCAAGAATAATGGCAACCAGCCATCATGCACTTCCTTTACCAGTGAAGTGGGAACCTGCGCCGACTACTATTTCATGTATAAGGATGGTACGCAAGATGGAGTCATCGCCAGCATCCGTGAACTCACCGGACAGGCTACCATGTTCCCGAAATGGGCGATGGGCTTCTGGCAATGCCGTGAGCGCTATAAGACCAGTGATGAACTGGCTGGCGTGTTGGACAAGTATCGCGAACTGAAGATTCCTACTGATGCCATCGTGCAGGACTGGCAGTATTGGGGATGCGACTCCAACTGGAATGCGATGAAATTCCAGAATCCATATTATATAAATAAGGTGGGCGACCCAGCCTATGCCAAGTATCTTCCTACCGATATGAAGCAGATGAAGGCACAGGAAGAACCCCGCCTGAAGAGTCCGGAAGAGATGGTGAAGTATGTTCACAAGAACGATGCCCATCTGATGATTTCCATCTGGGCAAGTTTCGGTCCTTGGACAGAGCAGTATCGTGAACTGAAGAAGATGAATGCCCTCCTTCCTTTCGATACCTGGCCAAGAAACAGTGGCGTGATGCCATACGATGTCTTCAATCCAAAGGCGCGCAACCTCTACTGGAAGTATCTTACTCATCTCTACCAGATGGGTTTTGATGCCTGGTGGACCGATTCTACGGAGCCAGACCATTTTGAGAAGCCGGGCGATGAGAACTATCAGACCTTCGATGGTTCATGGTTGGGCGTGAAGAACGCCTTCCCATTGTTGCACAACAAGAGCATCTATGAGCACCAGAGAGCGATGAAGGACAACACAAAGCGTTCGCTCCAGATGACCCGAAGCGGCAGTCTCGGTATTCAGCATTATGGCACCATTTGCTGGAGCGGTGATGTGCTGGCTTCCTGGAACGAGATGAAGAATCAGATTCCATCGGGCTTGAACTTCTCGCTCTGCGGTATCCCATTCTGGAACACCGACCTGGGTGGTTTCTTCTACTGGGAGTTTGAACAGAATCCAAAGAACCCTGCCATTCAGGAACTGCAGACCCGCTGGATGCAGTGGGGAACCTTTATGCCATTGATGCGTAACCACTGTTCTTCGCCGATGGTAAGCGAACTGTATGAATTCGGAAAGCAGGGCGACTGGGCTTATGATGCTATGATTAAGGCCATCAAGCTGCGCTATCGCCTTTTGCCTTATATCTACAGTACGGCTGGCGACTGTGTACAGAATAGCGGAAGCATGATGCGTGCCCTGGTAATGGATTATGCGGCAGACAAGAAGGCTTCCCGCCTGAACGATGAGTATCTCTTCGGCCGCAACATTCTGGTGAAGCCGGTAACCGATCCTTTATACTCCTGGAAGGATAAGGAGAAGAAGGGCCATACCATCTATCCTGATGTAAGGAAGGCAGCTGCGCCTGTGAATGTTTACTTGCCAAAGGGTAATAAATGGTATGATTTCTGGAGCAACACCCAGTATGAGGGCGGTCAGGATATCCAGCGCCTTTGTCCTATCGACATCATGCCTGTATTCATCAAGGCAGGTACCATCCTGCCATTCGGTCCTGAAGTGCAGTATAGTTCAGAGAAGCCTTGGGATGAGTTGGAAATCCGTGTTTATCCTGGTGCTGATGGAACGTTTACGCTCTATGAGGACGAGGGCGACAACTACAACTACGAGAAGGGTAAATTCTCGGAAATCCAGTTTGTTTGGAATGAAGCTGGCAGAACCCTAAGCATCGCTCCACGCAAGGGTAGCTATAAGGGAATGCTCCAGCATCGCAGATTCCATATCGTATTGGTGGATGCCAATAGTGGAGCGGGCGATCAGCCTATGCAGGCAAGCAAGAGTGTGGAATATGACGGAAAGGCTGTAAAGATACAGCTGTAAGTGTTACATCATATAAAGTATTTGATACTTGTGATAAAGTAGTATTCTGCTTTTTTGTTTATCTTTGCAGCGCAAATAACAATTTAATATACCAATAGCTTAATAGTAATTACAATGAACAAGAAAGTTATATACGCAGCTTTGATGTTTGTGGTAACTATGTCTTCCGGCAATGCCTCAGCGCAGCAGTTGCCTTATCAGAATCCAGCCCTCTCGGCTCATGAGAGAGCGGTAGATTTATGTGGTCGTCTCACTTTGGAAGAGAAAGCTTCTCTGATGCTGGATGATTCGCCGGCTATTCCGCGATTGGGAATCAAGAGATTCCAGTGGTGGAGCGAGGCACTGCATGGTGTGGCGAACATGGGAGATGTAACCGTCTTTCCAGAACCTATCGGAATGGCAGCTTCGTTTAACGACAGAATGGTGTATAGAGTCTTTGATGCAACATCTGATGAGATGCGTGCCAAATGGAATGAACTGCAGCAGAAGGGAGGAGATGTAACCCGTTTCCATGCCCTCTCGGTCTGGACTCCAAACGTGAATATCTTCCGTGATCCTCGCTGGGGACGTGGACAGGAAACCTATGGTGAGGATCCTTATCTTACCAGTAGGATGGGATGTGCCGTGGTGCGCGGATTGCAGGGACCTGAAGATACGAAATACCGCAAACTCTGGGCTTGTGCCAAGCACTATGCAATTCATAGCGGACCGGAATGGGCTCGCCATACAGACAATATTACCGATGTTACACCGCGCGACCTTTGGGAAACTTATATGCCTGCCTTCAAATCACTGGTGCAGGATGCCAAGGTGCGTGAGGTGATGTGTGCCTATCAGCGTTGGGATGATGAACCATGCTGCGGCAACACCCGCCTTTTGCAGCAGATTCTCAGGGATGAGTGGGGATTCAAGTACCTGGTAGTTTCCGACTGTGGCGCTGTTACTGATTTCTGGGAGAATCATAAGGTTTCGAGCAATGCCAGAAATGCGGCTGCCAAGGGCGTGCTGGCTGGTACAGATGTGGAGTGTGGATATAATTATGCATATAAGTCTGTGCCTGAGGCTGTGAAGTATGGTGCCTTGACTGAAGAAGAAGTTGATAAGCATGTGATTCGTCTGCTCGAAGGTCGTTTCGATTTGGGCGAGATAGATGACAACAAGATTGTATCATGGTCGAAGATTCCAGTATCGGTGCTTTGCAGTAAGGCGCATCGCCAGCTCTCGCTCGATATGGCTCTGCAGACCATGACGCTGCTCCAAAACAAGAATGAGGTATTACCTCTCAATAAAAAAGTAAAGAAGATTGCTTTCATCGGACCGAATGTGGATAACGAACCGATGATGTGGGGAAACTATAATGGTACTCCACGACAGACAATTACCATCCTGGATGGTATCAGGAGTCGTTTGAAGAAAAACCAGGTTGTCACCTTTAATGGATGCGACTTGGTGAACGACCAAGTTTTGAATTCTTACTTCGACCAGTGTAGCATGGATGGCAAGATGGGCTTTAAGGGCACTTTCTGGAACAATCGCAAGATGGAAGGCAAGCCTGTTGTCATCACCCAGGAGAAGAATCCTGTGCAGGTAACGACCTATGGTCAGCACTCCTTCGCTCCTAATGTGAAGCTGGTGGGCTTCTCTGCAAAATATGAAACCGTGTTCCGTCCTAAGCAGACAGACAAGGTGTTGCTCGACGTGGCTGGTTGCGGTCACTACGAGGTTTATCTGAATGGTGAGAAGAAGGCAGAGCATTCTATCTGGCGCACTACCGAGAGTCGTATCGAGTTCCAAGCCGAGAAGGGCAAGGAGTATAAGATAGAGATTCGCTATCACGAGATGCCTAACTATAATGCGGACATGAAGTTCAATATCGGGCATGAGAATCCTATCGACTATCAGGCTTCGCTCAAGCAGTTGAAGGATTGCGAGACAGTAGTCTTCGTAGGTGGCATCTCTCCACAGTTGGAAGGTGAAGAAATGCCTATCGAGATTTCTGGCTTCAAGGGTGGTGACCGCACCAACATCGAATTGCCTAAGGTCCAGCGCAATTTCCTGAAGGCTTTGAAGGAGGCGGGCAAAAAGGTTGTCTTTGTCAACTGTTCGGGTTCGGCTATCGCCTTGACTCCAGAGACAGCGAGTTGCGATGCCATTCTCCAAGCCTGGTATCCTGGTCAGGAAGGTGGAGAGGCAGTGGCTCGTGTACTCTTCGGAGAGTACAATCCTGCCGGCAAGTTGCCTATTACGTTCTATAAGAATTCAGAGCAGTTACCTGATTTCAAGGATTACAGCATGAAGGGCAGAACCTATCGTTATATGAACGATGCGCTCTTCCCATTCGGTTATGGCTTGAGCTACACATCTTTCCGTATTGGCGATGCTACACTTTCCAAATCTATCCTGAAGAAGGGAGAAAAGATTACGCTGAAGGTACCGGTAAGCAATGTAGGAAAGAAGGATGGAACCGAGGTGGTGCAGGTGTATGTGAAGGATCCTGCCGATACCGAAGGACCATTGAAGAGCTTGAAGGCTTTCGAGAGAGTGGAGGTGAAGGCAGGAAAGACTGCTGAGGCTGTCATCACGCTGGATAGCAGAAACTTCGAACTCTTCGATGCTGCAACCAATACCGTCCGTGCCAAGGCAGGAAAGTATGAGGTTTATTACGGCAGCAGTTCGGCTGATAAGGATTTGAAGAAACTGGATGTTTCTATTGAATATTAAGTAACTTGAGAAAATCATCAAGGAGCTGAGTAAATATGAAAAGAGGGTGTGTCTTGGACTTTTGGCACATCCTCTTCTTACTTGTTACATCATATAAACTCTTTGATAGACGTTGATAGAGTGATCAAATTCCCTTCAAGGTATTGGGTACACAGTTCTATACAGAATAAATCCCGAAATCGCTTGGCGGTTTCGGGATTTTTGCTTATCTTTGTAGCTGTTTAAAGATTAACAAGTAAACATGAATACAGAGCAACAAAAGATAGAATACAAGAGTCTGCAAAAGATTCGAACTGGAGAGAAAGGATTCAAGGAACTCTCTACTACTTGTGTAGCTTTAGCCAATGCGCAAGGAGGACAGATTATGATTGGCGTGGAAGATAAGACAAAGAAACCAGCTTCCAATCAAGTTATATCGCAAGAAGAGGCAAATAGTGCCGTTACAAGATTGCGTGGACTTTGTTTCAATGTTGGTCTTGCAGTAGGCGACGTATGTGCAGACGAAACTGGCAGCCAGTACTTTGCTATCACAGTATTCCCTTCACTCCATTCATATGCCACCACTTCTGATGGCAAAATGTACATCCGTGTCGCAGACAAATGCGAGCCTGTGCGTAGTGAAGATATTCAACGTGTAGGAGAAGAGAAAGGAGCTTTCCAATGGGAACTTGTGCCAACACGATTTGAATTGGAAGATGAGAATAAGACGAATCTCTCTAAATTCGCTAATGATATACGCCAATCTGATAGAGTGAAGCAGCATGTCAAGCAGCTCGATGATATGGAAATTGGCGAACAGTACCATCTTCTTGACGGCAACAAGATGACTAATCTTGGTGTCTTATGGATTGGTACAGCCAAACAGCGTAGCCGTATTTGCTATCCTATCACTGTGCAATATATCGTATATGATGACTTGGAGAACAAAACCAACAAATTGGAATGGCGTGACAATACACGTAATCCGAAAGAACTTTTGGAAGATATTATGGACAAGGCTGTAGAGTTGACCTATAGCTATGAGATGCCTAATGGACTCTTCCGTAAGACAGTACGCTATTATAACGAGAACTTAATCAGAGAGTTGCTTGTTAACAGTTTGGCTCATAGTTCAAGAACCATCTCTAACGACATCACAATCAAGGTATATCCAGGTTATATCAGCATCTCCAATCCTGGTGGTCTCCCTTTGGGTGTAACCAAAGACAACATCCTTCATACTAAGCACAGACGTAATCCGAATATGATTGAGATACTGACTGCACTTGGATTGATGGAAGGTGAGGGCTCTGGCTATGACTTGATTTATGAGTTGGATGCCGTTGAAGCAAAGAAACAACCTGAGATAGAATCAACATTCAACACAGTCACAGTATATCAAAGTGCAGAGATTACGGATAAAGAAGTTGTTCGCCTGATGGATTATGTTGACCATAATTATCAGCTTTCCCAAAAGAACAAAATAGCTTTCGGTATCATAGCCAGAGAGAAACGCATTGCCGCAACTGATTTATCTAAAATCCTCCAGCTATCTGCAGAAGAACGATTGAGAAGCTATATTGATAACTTAGACAAAAGCAATCTGATAACGAAAGGTGGCGTCAAGAAAGGATCATTTTTCCAAATCAATACAACTTTGCTGAAAAATGCAAAATCTAACATTGTTACTAGTTTGAAGACTATAGAACCACATGTTCTTAAGGCACTAATTATGGAAGATCTCCGTGTGCATCCTTTGAGTAAAATATCTGATATAGCAGAGCGCATTCCTGATATAGATATGAAAGAGATTCGAAAGATGCTCTATTCTATGGTTGGGAAGGAGATAGAAAAAGAGGGCACTCGATTTGATAGTAAATATTATATAAAGTAATGGCATAAAAAAAAAGGTCTGAAAAAGAAAAAACTGTTAAAAATCATGTATTGGACTAATAATCAGCGACTTTCTTTTTTCAGTATTCTTTTTCTACTCCTATATTTCATAAAAGAGATTTTAAGTCTCGGTATAAGAACAGCCATTACGATGGAAACAAAGGATACCATCTATGTGATAGAACTGAAATTTAATAAGTCGGCACAAGAGGCTCTTGACCAAATCAACAACAAGCATTATGCTGATGCTTTTGCCCTAAAAGGCAAAACCGTGGAAAAGATTGGTATGAACTTTATGATTGATGAAGATAAGACGATTGTATTGGATTGGGTAAAATAGGCTTTATGTTAAAAATCCTAACTCATAGCTTTCTCCTCTAAAACTCACCGTTTCTTGGGTCTGAAGTCAGCGTTTTCTATTTGGGAACTCATTGACAGGATGGAAATCCTTGTATTTCTTTATGATTTCATGCTAAAAAAATAACACGGACAAATTGAATTTGTCCGGATAAATTGTCCGATTGTTTGTAATGCGTTGATTATTGGGCGGTTATGAGCGTCCGGACAGGCAATCCGGACAAATTCAATTTGTCCGTGTGTTTTTTTTCTTGTTGAGTACTGATAGCAGTGCAGGCTATCAGCCTATGCTGGCAAGCAAGAGGGTGGAATATGTCGGAAAGGCAGTAAAGGTACAGATGTAAGTGTTACATAAAATAAAGTATTTGATAATTATGAAAAAGTAGAATTCTGCTTTTTTGCTTACCTTTGCATCCATAAATAACAATTTAATCAACTAATAATTAATATAAATTATAAAATGACTAGATACAGAATGATTTTATCCCTGCTTTTGGCTGGCATGGGAACTGCAGCAACAGCACAGAACATCAACTTGCCAATCATCCAGACCAAGTATACTGCCGATCCTGCACCTTATGTGTACAACGATACGGTTTATCTCTATACCACCCACGATGAGGATGGGGCTGAGGGGTTCCTGATGAAAGACTGGCTGCTCTATACCTCAACGGATATGGTAAACTGGCAAGACCGTGGTGCCGTGGCTTCATTGAAAGACTTCAAGTGGTTCAAGGGCGAGAATGGTGCCTGGGCAGAGCAGGTCATCGAGCGCAATGGCAAATGGTATATGTATTGTCCTATCCATGGTCATGGCATCGGAGTGCTGGTAGCTGATAATCCATACGGACCGTTTAAGGATCCTATCGGAAAGCCTCTGGCATGGGAGGGCGACTGGTTCGACATCGACCCTACTGTATGGGTAGATGATGATAACCAGGCTTACATGTATTGGGGCAACCCGGAGTTGAAGGCAGTGAAACTGAACGAGGACATGATTTCTTATTCTGATTCCATCATGCACTTCCCGAAGATTCAGGATTATCAGGAAGGTCCTTGGTTCTGGAAGCGCAATGGCAATTATTATCTGGCTTATGCTTCTACCTGCTGTCCTGAGGGCATCGGTTATGCGATGAGCAAGAATCCGCTCGGACCATGGGAATATAAGGGACATATCATGAACCATACGCCTCGTACTCGTGGCAATCATCCGGGCATCATCGACTATAAGGGCAAGAGCTACTGCTTCGGCTTGAATTATGACATCTTCCGTTTGAAGACGGGGCGTCATGCCGAGCAGCGTTCTGTATCTGCGGCCGAAATGACTTACAATCCTGACGGAACCATCCAGGAGTTGCCATACTTCCAGGACTGCAAGTTGGAGCAGATAGAATGGTTCAACCCTTATCGCCAGGTTGAGGCTGAGACGATGGCTTGGGGCTATGGATTGAAGACGCAGCCTAAGAACCAATGGGCACAGAAGGACAGATGGAACCAGGTGGTTACGAATGTTGATGAAGGAAAATACATCCTCGTGAAGGGTGTTGACTTCAGGAAGGGAGCAGGAAAGTTTGAGGTTTCTGCCTCTTGCCACATGTTTGGCGGCAGCATCGAAATCCGTCTTGATGGGGTAAACGGCCAGTGCATCGGCAAGGTGGATATCAAGAACACCAAGGATGAATACAAAACCTTCTCTACTCAGGTGAAGAAAGTAAAGGGTGTTCACGACCTCTACTTCGTCTTTAAGGGAGGCGACATCCAGAAGCAGAACCTCTTCTTCCTGGATTGGTGGAAGTTTGGGGAGTAAGATAGACTCAATAAAGTTTTTGAAACATTCGATAAAGTCATTATGATTGTTTTTTCGTAATTTTGCAGCATTAAACGAAAAAACAATCATAATGATGAATACAACGAAAATCTTGGCTCTCAGAAAGCCGTTACTGATAAGCGCATGGCTGCTTGCCATGCAGGGTGCTGCCTATGCGCAGAATCCTATCGTGCAGACACAGTTAACTACCGACCCGGCACCTCTGGTTGTCGGAGACCGTCTCTATGTCTATACCGGTCATGATGAAGATAAGGCTGATTTCTTCTGGATGAACGAATGGCGTGTCTATTCTACCAAAGATATGGTGAACTGGACAGACCACGGGGCTCCGCTCGACCTCAGTTCTTTTTCTTGGGCGGATGACCGTGCCTGGGCAGCACAGACCATCGAACGTAATGGTAAGTATTACTGGTATATCTGTGCGCACTCTAAACTGACGGGTGGAATGGCTATCGGCGTAGCTGTGGCTGATTCTCCTACCGGTCCGTTCAAGGATGCGCTGGGCAAACCGCTTTTCGATAATGGAAGTTGGGACAATATCGACCCTACCGTCTGGATGGATGAGGATGGTCAGGCTTATCTCTATTGGGGTAATCCACATCTTTACTATGCCAAACTGAATAAAGATATGATCAGCTTCAAGGGTGGTATAGATGCTAAGGCTGCTGTTGATAAAAAGCGTGAAGTGGGCAGAATCGTGATGACTGAGGAGGGATTCGGTTCGCCTGACGTGGAGAAGCGTGATTCTACCCGAAAATATAAAGATTGCTACACAGAGGGACCTTGGTTCATGAAGCGTGGCAAGAACTATTATATGCTTTATGCTGCAGGTGGAGTGCCTGAGCATATCGCTTATTCCATGAGCAAGAAGCCTTTCGGACCATGGAAGTATATGGGCGAAATCATGCCATTGGAAGATACGGGTTCCTTTACTAACCATTGCGGTGTGACCGACTTCAAGGGCAAGTCTTATTTCTTCTATCATACGGGTAAACTGGGTGGCGGATTCGGACGCAGTGTGGCTGTGGAAGAATTCAAATACAATGCCGACGGCACATTCCCAATTATCCATCATACTCAGGAAGGAGTGGCTCCTATCGCAACCCTCAATCCTTACAAGCGTCAGGAGGTTGAAACCATCGCTTTCTCTAAGGGAGTGAAGTCGGAGCAGACCGATGATACGGGTGTTTATATCTCTGAAATTCATACAGGTGATTATATCAAGGTACGCGAGGTGGATTTCGGAAATGAGAGTCCGGATGCATTTGCCATCTCAGCGGCGTGCTCTTCGCTTGGAGGTTCGCTGGAGGTTCATCTCGATAAGGAAGATGGCGAACTGATAGCTAAACTTGATGTTACCAAGACGGGTGGCTGGGAAAAGTGGAAGACTTTCTCGGCACAAATGCTAAAGAAAGTGACAGGAAAGCATGATATATACTTCGTGTTCAAGGGATTGAAGGGAAGCAAACTCTTCAATTTCGACTGGTGGAAGTTTGAGAAGAATTTTGCCAATCCAGTGGTTTGGGCTGATGTGCCTGACGTGGATGTAATTCGAGTAGGAGATTCTTATTATATGGTAAGCACCACCATGCATCTGATGCCGGGTGCGCCTATCATGAAATCGAAGGATCTGGTGAACTGGGAAACCGTGAACTATATCTTCCCTAAACTTACCGATTCGCCTAAGTATGACATGAAGGAGGGTACGGTGTATGGTCGTGGTCAGTGGGCCACTTCGCTGCAGTATCATCGTGGCAAGTTCTATGCGCTCTTTGCTCCGAACGATAATCCAGGTGGAGAAACTTATATCTGTACAGCCGATGATATCGAGGGCAAATGGACTATCCACAGCCGTTTGCAGCATTTCCATGATGCCGCTCTCTTCTTCGATGACGACGATAAGGCATACGTGGTTTATGGAACGGGAGAGATGGTGCAGCTGAATGCAGACCTTACGGAAGTGGTGCCGGGCAGCCATCGTAAACTCTTTGAGCGTGATGCTGATGAAACGGGTTTGCTCGAAGGTTCCCGCATGATCAAGCACAACGGCAAGTATTATCTCCTGATGATTTCGTGGCCACAGGGACATCCTCGTCGTGAAGTTTGTTATCGTGCTGATAAGATAACGGGTCCTTACGAAAAGAAGGTGATTCTGGAAACGGAGTTTGCTGGATTTAATGGTGTAGGACAAGGCACAATCATTGATGATAAGGAAGGCAACTGGTATGGTATTGTATTCCAAGATCGTGGTGGTGTGGGAAGAGTTCTCACTTTGGAGCCATGTACCTGGAAGGATGGATGGCCTATGCTGGGCGATGAGAAGGGCAATATTCCTGCCAAGATGCAAAAGCCTGTATTGGGATATGACGGTAAGGGACTCGTGTATAGTGATGACTTTTCGAAGGATAAGTTGGAATTACAGTGGCAGTGGAACCACAATCCTGTGGATGATGCCTGGTCGCTCACAGAGTGCAAGGGCTGGCTCCGCCTGAAGACATCCCGTATTGTTCCTAACATCTTCCTGGCTCCAAATACCATCAGTACCCGTACCGAAGGACCAACCTGCGAGGGAATTATCAAGATGGATGTGAGCAAGATGAAAGATGGCGATGTGGCTGGCTTGTCTGCCTTCCAGGGTGATGCAGCCCTGCTTTCTATCGTAAAGGAAGGCAAGAAACTCTTTGTGGTGGGTACCAAGGAGAGTGTAGCCCTGACGGATAAGGAGAAGGCGGTGACCGATGTGAAGCGTGAGGAGGTGTATCGCCAGCCTTTGAATCTGAAGCAGGATAAGGCAACGAAATCAAGCATCATCTATCTGAAGATGAGTTGCGATTTCCGTCTTCATCAGGATCTCGCCACCTTATTATATAGTATAGATGGAAAGACCTGGATTCCTGCCATCAAGGATTTCAAGATGCAGTATGATTATCGCCGCCTCTTCATGGGTACCCGCATCGCCATCTACAACTATGCCACAAAGGCTGCTGGCGGATATGTGGATGTAGATAGTTTTGAGTATTCTAAAAGAAAATAGGGATAAAAGTTGAGATATCTTTTATTTTGTCGGCACAAAGTGATGGAAAAACAAAAAGTTTCCTTATCTTTGTGCCGTATTTTATAACTAATCAATG
This sequence comes from Segatella copri, assembly GCF_026015625.1. Classification (NCBI taxonomy): domain Bacteria; kingdom Pseudomonadati; phylum Bacteroidota; class Bacteroidia; order Bacteroidales; family Prevotellaceae; genus Segatella; species Segatella copri. The sequence goes on from NZ_JAPDVG010000001.1 coordinate 3,490,132, forward strand.
CTGATTTTATGAATAGAAATAAGATGATTTTGAGGGCTTGGGTCATAGGACTATTGTTTCCGATAGAGCTGATGGCTAAGACAAGTTGCACAGACAAGAGTACTCGACTTTGGTATAATGCCCCTGCCCAGCAGTGGCTGGAGGCTCTGCCTATCGGAAACTCTCATTTGGGAGGTATGGTATATGGCGGAACTACGGACGAGACAATCCAGTTGAATGAGGAGACTTTCTGGAGTGGCGGTCCTCATAACAACAATAGCAAGAAATCTCTGGAGAATCTGCCAAAGGTGAGGGAACTCATCTTCAATGGCAGGGAAGAGGAGGCAGCGGCTCTCATCAACCAGACTTTCATCCCGGGACCTCATGGCATGCGCTTCCTGCCGATGGCAAATCTGCATATCAGAATGAAGAACCGGGGAAAGGCTGAGCAGTTTGTGCGCGACTTGGATTTGAAGAGGGCGATTGCCACGACTTCTTTCGTGATGGATGGCGTAAGATATACCCGTACTACCTTTGCTTCGCTGGCTGATGGCGTCATTGTTTGCCACATCAAGGCGAGCAGAAAGGGTGCCCTGAATATCGATGTTACCCTGGATTCGCCTTTTGAACATCAGACTCAGAAAACGCCTGCAGGGGTTGTACTGACGGTGAAGGGACAAGACCAGGAGGGTATCAAGGCAGCTCTTGCTGCCGAATGTGTGGCAGATGCAAGGACGGATGGCACCGAGGCAACCATTATCGTGAGTGCTGCCACTAATTTTGTGAACTATCACGATGTGTCGGGCAATGCTGCCCAACGCAATGCTGACTATATAAATAAGGTGAAACTGATGAGCTATGCACAGTTGGAGAAACGCCATGTGAAGGCTTACCAGAAGCAGTTCGCTACTTCTTCCCTCATTTTGCCAACCGATATCAATGCTTCGTTGCCTACCAACCAGCGCCTGGAGAAATTTGCGGGCAGCAAGGATATGGCGATGGTAGCGCTGATGTATAACTATGGTCGCTATCTTCTCATCTCCTCTTCCCAGCCTGGTGGACAGGCGGCAAACCTGCAGGGCGTTTGGAACGACAGCAAAAATGCACCTTGGGACAGTAAATATACCATCAATATCAATACGGAGATGAATTACTGGCCTGCCGAGGTAACGAATCTCGGTAACACCACGGAACCTCTGTATTCGCTGATTAAGGATTTGAGCGTAACGGGAGCACAGACGGCTAGGGAAATGTATGGTTGTCGTGGTTGGATGGCACATCATAACACCGATATCTGGCGCATAGCAGGTCCGGTGGACGGTGCGCAGTGGGGCATGTTTCCGAATGGCGGAGCCTGGCTCACCACCCATCTCTGGCAGCATTATCTCTATACGGGCGACAAGGCTTTCCTCAAGCAGTGGTATCCGGTGATAAAGGGTGCTGCTGAGTTCTATCTCGACTATATGCAGAAGTTGCCAGGCACTGAATGGAAGGTAACCGTGCCGTCGGTGAGTCCGGAACAGGGACCTATGGGTAAGAGAACTGCCGTAACGGCAGGTTGCACGATGGATAACCAGATAGCCTTCGATGCCTTGACCAGTGCCGTGAAGGCTTCTGAAATATTGGGAGTTGATGAGGCAGAGCGCAAGGAGATGCTGCAGCTGGTTTCGCAGATTCCGCCGATGCAGATAGGAAAGTACGGACAGTTGCAGGAGTGGCTTGTGGATGCGGATGATCCGAAGAATGAACATCGCCATATTTCGCATCTCTATGGATTGTATCCATCCAATCAGATTTCTCCTTTCTCTCATCCGGAACTGTTCCATGCCGCAGCCACCACTCTGAAGCATCGTGGCGACCAGGCTACGGGCTGGAGTCTGGGTTGGAAAACGAACTTCTGGGCACGTATGCTCGATGGCAATCATGCTTTCAGAATCATCAGTAATATGCTTCGCCTGTTGCCATCTGATGCGCAGGTAAAGGAGTATCCTGAGGGCAGAACCTATCCGAATCTCTTCGATGCCCATCCGCCATTCCAAATTGACGGCAACTTCGGAGTAACAGCCGGTATCGCCGAAATGCTCCTGCAGAGTCATGATGGAGCCGTGCATCTCTTGCCGGCATTGCCTGATGCCTGGAACATGGGAAGCGTAAAGGGACTTCGTGCCCGTGGCGGCTTTGTGGTGGATATGGACTGGAAGAATGGCAGACTGATGAAGGCGAAGATTCGCTCCACCATCGGGGGCGTGCTGCGTCTCCGCTCCTACGTTCCGCTGAAGGCGAAGAATCTGAAGAAGGCAGAAGGAAAATGTCCAAATATCCTTTTTGCATCTGCAGAAGTGAAGCCTGTAATGGAACAGCATCGGATAGCAGAAGGAGTGAATGTTCCTATTCCTGACGTATATGAATATGACTTGGAAACAGAACCAGGAAAGACTTATCTGATTAAATAATGTCCTAAAATCACATTTGTTGCCATAAAAGTATCATTTTGTCCACCTCTGTTTGGATAATTATTCGTACTTTTGTGGCAATATTTTTTATAATAATCTTTTAGACCTATCAATGAGAATGAAGAAATTATTATTTGCAACCTGTTGCATCGCTTTTTTGAGCGGTTCTTTGGGAGCTGCGGCGCAGAAAAAATCTGCAGCCAAGAATGTTCTGACACAGACTTTGAAAGGGAAGTCTTGGTCGGCTGATAATGGTAATGGTACCTTTACAAACCCTTTGTTTTATGATGAGTTTTCTGACCCTGATATCATCAGAGTAGGGGAGGATTACTATCTGGCGGGTACCACGATGCACAGTGTGCCGGGACTGGTGGTTCTCCATTCCAAGGATCTCGTAAATTGGGAATTCTCTTCCTACTGTTTCGACCGATTCGATGATTCTGATGATTTCAATCTCCGCAATAGCAAGGAGGCTTACGGACAGGGTATCTGGGCGCCTGCCATCCGATATCATAACGGAAAGTTCTATATCTTCTCCAATATCAACGGACATGGCTTGCAGGTGTATATCTCGGACAGTGCCAAGGGGCCTTGGACGCATCATAAAGTTAATGGCGATATCTACGACCTCTCTGTGCTCTTCGATGAGGATGGCAAGATTTATGCTGTGCACAAGTATGGCAACGTGACCGTTACGGAGTTGAAGCCCGATTTGAGCGGTCCGGTAGAGGGCAGCAGCAAGGTGGTGATTCCTGAAGGCAATGCGATGGGTGAGGGACATCATGTGTATAAAATCAACGGCATGTACTACATCCTCTCTGCCGATTATTCACCGATGGGCCGCATGCAGTGTGCCCGAAGCAAGAGCATTTGGGGACCTTATGAAACTTGCGTAATTAGCGAGCGCGAATCGTATGGTTATGCTGCAGGATGGAGTGTAGGTAACATGGGAATCGGTCGGCCTTTGCCGGAAGATGGTTTCAATTTCCAGAACAACAAGCCTAATGGTCTGAACCTGGGCTGTGCTACCATTCATCAGGGCGGCATCGTGCAGGCTCCTGACGGGAAATGGTGGGGCGTTTCGATGCAGGACTTCAATGCTGTGGGAAGAACGGTGTGCTTGTCGCCTATCACTTGGGTTGACGGCTGGCCTTACTTCGGACTGGAGAAGAACCTGGGACGCTCGCCTCGTACCTGGTTCAAACCGAATGATGCGGTAAAAGCGCCTCAGGCTCCATACGACAGATGTGATGATTTCTCGGGTAAAACTTTTAAACCGGTTTGGCAATGGAATCATAATCCGAATGACAAGATGTGGTCGCTGAATAAGGAACGAAAAGGATGGCTCCGTTTGCATTCCATGCCTGCCAAGCAACTGCTTTGGGCAAAGAATACATTGACGCAGCGTGCCATCGGACCGGTATCTTATACATCTGTAAAGTTGGATGCTTCCCGCTTGAAGGTAGGTGATGAGGCTGGTTTGGGTGCCATCAATACGCCATACGCTTCATTGGGCGTTGTCAAGACGGATAAGGGGTTGAACTTGAGATGTTATGACCAGAATACCAACAAGGAAGTGTTGAAGCCGTTGGCTAAAAGTAAGGTCGTATGGTTGCGACTTTGGGGTGATTATGACAAGAGCCAGTTGCAATATTCCTACTCTCTGGATGGTAAGAACTGGGAGAATATCGGTGAGCAGATGCTTTCGCCTTATCAGTTGAAGACCTTTCAGGGTGTACGTGTGGCACTTTATGCTTTCAACAAGAAGGAATTGAATGGCGGTGTGGCTGATTTTGATGATTTCAAGGTGGAGGAGCCGATGGCAGACAGAACTGCCAATCTGCCTATCGGAAAGACCATAAGATTCTCTAATCTCGCTGATGGAAGTTTAATGGATGCTACCGGACATGGGTTGATGCATAGTTCTAGTAATCGAAAGGACATGAGAAATCAGGTGAAGTTTGTTGTAGAGGATAGAGGTAAGGGAAAGATTGCTTTGAAGACAGCTGACGGACGATATGTTTATATTGCTGGTGCTGGTTTATCTGGTGATGTTCGTCTGACTTCCGACTCTTCCAAGGCAGAGGAGTTTGTATGGCAGGATATGCTTTATAACCGCTGCATGCTGCTTTCTCTGAAGACGCAGCGTTATGTAGGTAAAAATCCTGTGGATGGAAGCCCTTATTCTGCAGATTACCAAGGTGCTGATGCCGGCATGAAGAACGGATGTGTTTTCGGTTGGGAAGTTGTTGAGTAAAGATATCTGTTCTTTATAAAATAGAAGAGGCAGACTCTCGCTGTGGGGAGTCTGCCTCATTTTTTTATGATATTGTTCGATTATTCGAAATAGAATGTGAGAGCTATCATCTTGCTATGTGCTGACTTAGCTGATAGTGTATATGGAAGTGTACTCTTGTCTTTTACATTTTTGATGTGATTCTTATCGTATGTATCTGTTATTCCATACATGAATTTCAATTCAGGGCGAAGTTTGAAATATGGCAGATAGAAATCACACCCCAATCCCAGTTCTAGGAACAGATCTGTTTTCTTCAGTTTGATATAATCTTCGTTCTTGCTGTTCAGATTCATCATCGGGTTGATTCCTGCCATGATGTATGGGCGGTGATTGTTGAATCTCTGTGCTGAAAATATCAGGTCGAGGGCACTGGAAATGTAAGCCGTCTTCATCTCCTGTTTCTGTTGGATCGGATTATCGGCTCCATCTTTTTCCAGCATGTTGTAGAAGGAGAGATGTCGGGTACCGAAATACATGGTTGGTGCTATGCGTAGCTGGAAGTGGGTGTTGAGGCGGAATTCTCCTAGTACACCTACTGTAAATCCAGTATCCCATCTGTCCTGGTCTACTGTTACACAGCTTTGCTGCTCAATGCCGTCTGCATCAAGATAAGTCACCGGTCCTGCATTCTGGAATTCTATATCCTGGAAGTGGGTGCCTACTAATACACCGAAGTGGAATGGGCGCAAATCGGTATAAGGACGGTTTTCTACCGTTCTTTCCTGTGCGCCAGCCTGGATTGTGATGGCAAGGCTTATGATGAATGTCAATAGTTTCTGTTTCATATATTTATAACGGAATATTCCTCTTCATATTGCTTTCCGTTTTATTTCGATTATGTATAAATTAATCTAATTCTTGAAAATTCTTATACCTAATTGTAGGTATTTCAGAAATTATTATTATCTTTGCACCATAATTATTAGGTAATATACCTGATGTTATGAAGTAAGACAAATTAAAAGCATATTATACAAAAACATTATAAACATTTAAACATTAATAATTATGGCATACGTAATTGGTGACGATTGTATCGCTTGCGGTACATGTATTGATGAGTGTCCATCAGGTGCAATCTCTGAGGGCGATAAGTATTCAATCAACCCAGACCTCTGCACAGAGTGTGGCACTTGTGCTGATGTTTGCCCTAACGAGGCAATCAGTCTTCCTTAATCTATAAGGTAGATACTTTTAGTTACATAAAACATTGAGAGCGGTTCCCTTGGGAATCGCTCTTTTCGTTTTCCGTTGTTTATAGATTTGTTTATCTTTCTATCTTTTTAACTCATAGTATAAATCATAGAAACGAAAAAGGGATTGCATCAATGACTGATGCAATCCCCAATATGTTGTAGTTAATGTTATGCTTATTCACCTGGCTTGAGACCTGCCTTCTCGTAAGCATCGTTTGCCAACTTGTTCTGTGGATCAAGCTTCAGAAGCTTATCCCAGTATGGCTTAGCTGTGTCGAAGTCCTGCTTGTCGTAGGTATAGATGAAGCCCATATACTGGTAAGATGTCTTCAGGTAGCTGAGTTCATCTTCATCACACTGCTTTGCTTCCAGCTCATTGATTACTTCTGTATAAGCAGCAATAGCCTTGTCGTCCAACTCGTTCTGGAAAGCAGTGTTACCCTCCTGAAGCTTAGCAAATGGCTTCAATGTAGGATACTTCTCTGCCAACTTAGCGTATACGCCGATAGCCTTGTCGATATTCTCAACCTTCTTGGCTGGATCTTTCTTAGCCTTGTTTATATAGATTTCAGCAAGCTTCATGAAGTCTGTAGGAGCAGCATTTGGATTCTTATCCATGTACTGCTGGTTGTACTCCAATGCCTTGTCTTCATCGCCCAACTCCTTGTAAGCCTCAGAGATATACTGCAATGGCTTAGGGTCGTCAGCCTTCATCTCCAATGCCTTCTGGTACTGAGCAATAGCCTCATTATACTGCTTGTTGCCAGCCAAAGCCAAACCATAATAAGCAACGATACTAGCATTCTTCTTGATAGAATCGGTATTCATTACGATGTTTGCATGCTGGAGAGCAGATTCAAAGTTCTTTACGTCAACAGCAGCGCGCATAGCCAAAACCTGCATAGCTGCATCTTTAGGGAACTTCTGGATACCACTTTCGCAAAGGCTCAAACTTTCTTCCTTCTTACCAACGATATAAGCTGTGAATGCATATTCGTACTGAGCATACTCTTCAAGTGTGTTTGGCTTAGCCTTTGAGAAATACTCATAAGCCTTCTCGTAGTTGCCAGCGCTGAAGAAGTTGTGTCCTGCTTCTGCCTCGATAGGGTAGTTAGGGTTGATTTCTCTCAGCTTGTTCAAAGCTTCCGCACTAGCCTGTGGGTCAATCTTACGGTAAACGTTAGAATAGCTGATGTATCCCTGAGGATTCTTAGGATCCATTGTCATACACTGACCATACCATGTAGCTGCCTCACCACCATTGTCCTGCATTGCATAAATGTCGCCTTTCAGAATGTAAGCGTCACCATAGTTCTTGAACTTAGCGATGACAGCATCAGCAACAGCGTTAGCCTGATCATAGTTCTTGTTCATAGCAAGAAGGTTGCCCAAAGCTACCAATGCCTTAGGATCCTTTTTGAACTCCTTCTGGTATTCCTTGATTTCCTTGGCAAAAGCCTTAGGATCTGCATTACCAGCCTTTAATGTAGTCTCTATAGGTTTCAGCATGTCCTTATAGTTGACATCCTGTGCCATTGCAGGTGCTGCCAAACCCATGACGAGCAAACCTGCTACTAAATATTTAATTGCTTTCATAATTCTACTTTTTTATATGCGTCTCTTTCTTAGCGTTTTACATTAACGGTCTTTATTGTGATGTCACCTCTGTATGGAAGTAAACCGGTTTTGAACAGGATGAGCTGACCTCTTGGTCCTGAAATGTAGTTTGCGAAGCTCCAAGGCAATGCCTTGTGAGGGTCAACTACAATAGCGTATAATGTTCTAACGAACGGATATCTACCATCAAGCAAGTATGCCTGATAAGGTTTCCAGCTATTCATTGGAGTAGCCTTGTCCTTGATAGAAACCGACATTACATGAATATTCTTTTTGAAGGTAGTGTTTGTGGAATCTCTGCGGTCATTCAACCAGTTAGATCCGATAACACCGATTGAGCCTGGGTTCTGATCCACATAGTCGATAACCTCTTTACTAGTTTTTGCGGCCATGATTTTTGCACCCATTTTAGCTCCGTGCAGTACAGAGTCTACTACATAATTGGTTGTTGCAGAGCGGGTATTGTCGAAAATGACTTCGATGTTGCCTCTCTTTGAACCTTTCACAATATCACTCCATTTAGTTGCCTTACCTGTAAGGATACGTTTGATATCTTTTACCGTAATACAAGTATCATTATTCTGCTTGTTTACAATAAATGCCAATCCATCGTAACCGATAGGGAAAACAGAAGGAATTACATTGCTTTTAGACTTCAAGTAGGCTATTTCACTATCTTTCAAATTACGTGTAGTGAATAAAAGCGCTGTTTTGAAATCTTTAATCATCTGAAGTCCGGTGACTTCATCTGTATACTTCGGCTTGAGTTTAGCTTTTGGGAACTCATACTCAAACTGACTTCTTTCTTCGTCAATGATAGGACTCAAACTCTCGTCAGCCACAAATTCAATTGTGCCTGAAGTAGGAGTATCAGTTCTACCATCTTTGGCTTTCTTCTCGCCACATGACGAGAAGAAAGCCATTGATAGTACTGTTAATCCTATACCTAAAAAAATATAAGATGTTCTTTTCATTCTATTACTGCAATCTAAATACAACTGGTACAGTATACTTAACACGTACAGCAGAACCGTTTTGCTTACCTGGTTTCCACCTAGGCATGCTCTTAACGACACGCTGTGCTTCACGGTCAAGTGAAGGGTCTACGGAACGAGCTACCCTAACATCAGAGATAGAACCATCACGTTCTACCACGAATGATACGATAACACGACCCTGTACACCATTCTCCTGTGCAACGACAGGATACTTGATGTTGCTTGCAAGATAAGACATCAGGGCGCCTTGTCCACCAGGGAATGAAGGCATCTCCTCTACGACGTCGAAGACCTTAGTAGCAACCTCAGGTTTTGGTGCTGGTGGTGGAGGTGGAGCTGCCACTGCAATATCATTTCTTACAGCTTCAACTGTACGGTCCTTCACACCTTCCTTGTTTTCAGTACCGACTGCAACTTTGTCATCCAGTTTATCCATCTGCTTAACCTGGTTTTCCTCTTTTACGAGTTCATCCTTCTTAATGACAGGTGCGGTAAACTTCTGAGTTTCGCGAGCCACAGGAATCTCCTTTTTCATTTCAACCTTAGGCTTCACTGGCTCCTTCTTCTTTTCTTCCTTCTTAGCCTGCTGCTGGAGTTTAGCCAACTCCATAGCTTCCATATATGCTTGCTGCTCTTCAGCCTGTTTCTGTTCAATAACCTTCCAAGCTAAAAAACCACCCACGAGAGCTGCAGCAATGACCAAGATAAGCAGAGCCTTGATATTTCGGCCAGAAGTACCCTTACGGAGCTGGTATGCACCATACTCCTTGTTCTTTCCGGCGAAAACCATATCGACCCATTTAGGATCGTAAAGATCAATTTTTGCCATTTCTTTCTTGTTTTAATTGTTAGTACACATCTTACATCTTAACGTTTCTAGACTTGAGAAGCTTCTCATCGTCTCCGTTAATCTTATCGATGACATACGTACCAATGTTCAAAATCTGCATTTCATCGAGTGCATCAACCATATTCTTATATGAAGCATTATCTGTAGGCTTGATGACGATAGTAAGAGTAGGAATCTTTCCGTCCTTCAAGTTACCAGCCTTCAAATCGCTCAACTTCTTCTGATAGATGCTATCAGGATACTGCTTAGGATTCTTCTGACGGTCCATGTTCAACTCCTTGACAGCAAGTGCGATTCTTTCTACAGGGCGTGTGCCGTTTTCTGTAGCGTGCTCTCTCAAGACCTTACGGATGCCCTGGCTTCCCCATGTAGTCTCCTTGATCCATGTTGGATCATCGTACTTAGGAATACCAGCACCATAATAAATCTTGTTGTCTGCTGTTACGTAGAGTGTCACAGTTTCAGAAGCCTTAGCTTCGTTCTTCTGATTTTCTTGAGTATTCTCATCATTACTTGGCATAGTCAGCTCCATAGTCTGAGGTTTGCTCAATGATGTACACAGCATGAAGAACGTGATAAGCAGCATGAGCATATCCACCATAGGCGTAAAGTCTACGCGGACATTCATTTTCTTTTGTTTGCTTTCTTTCTTTGCCATTTATTCGTCCCCCTGTTGTTTTAACTGTGTAATCATATAGTAATGACTCTCGTCCATATCCTGGAGTTCGTTCATCACTCTCTTAACGGTCTTGTAAGGTGTAGAAGCATCTGCCTTGAGGGCAATCTTGATGTCTTCGTTTACGTTACGAGCTGCGTCAACCCACTGCTGGAACTCGCTCATACCGCCCTTAATACTGTCGAGAGGAATACCTTTAGTCTGGAGATACTGTGGACGCTTAGAAGCGTTCATTGTCAGATAAGTACTCAAGTCGCCCATAGGTACGCCGAACAAACCCTCGCTCTTGAATGTCTCAATCTGTTTTGGGTTCAATGACACGCCGAATGCTCCTGTCATTGTGCTCAGTGTAGCTCCCAACTGATCAGTATTATCAATACTCATAAATACTTGGCCCTCGCCGGTAGGATTACCAGCCTTGTCCTTTTCAGGACTAACCAAGATGGTCAAGACACCGTTCTCTGGCACCTTAATCTCAGACACAGAACCTGGAGTATTTACCTTAACTGGCTCATTCTTTACGAAAGTAGAGGTGAGCATGAAGAAGGTAAGCAGCAGGGTCATAACGTCTGACATAGGCGTCATGTCGATCCAGATGTCACTCTTCTTAATTTTTACTTTACCCATAGCGATAAAATTTTAAAGGGTTAGCAAAAATTAAGCCTCTTCTGCGTGGTTAGCTTCGTATGTCTGAGCAATTGAGTAACCTACCTCGTCGAGTGCGTATGTCAACTTATCTACCTTGTTGGTGAATGTGTTGTAAGATACAACGGCACACCATGATGTCAAGATACCGAATGCGGTGTTGATCAACGCCTCAGAAATACCTACAGAAAGTGCTGCTGAGTCAGCGCCACCACCTTCACCCATGGCCTGGAATGACTTGATCATACCGGTTACAGTACCGAGAAGACCTGTCAAAGTACCAAGTGTTACGATTGTAGCGATGATAGGCAAGTTCATTGTCAAAGTTGGCATCTCCAACTGAGTTGCCTCCTCGTGAGCCTGCTGGATCTTAGCTACCTTCTGAGCCTTCTTCAAAGATGCGTTAGCACCAGACTCCATAGACTTGTAAGCGTTCAAAGAAGCCATAACAACGTTAGCTACTGTACCGCGCTGCTTGTTGCAGAGCTGCTCAGCCTTAGCGAAATCATTAGCGTTCAAAGCTGCCTTGATGTTTGCAACGAACTTAGGAAGAGCACCTGTACCTGTAGCGGTCTTAAGAGCCAACCAACGCTCGATTGTCATAGCCAACACTGTGAGCAACAATGTGTGGATAACTGGTACGATTACACCACCTTTGTAGATAGTACCCCAAATGTCTGCTGGGTGATCCTGTACACCTGGATCCTGGAAGTGCATGTCATTTCCGAACCATGTGAAGAACAATGTGAATGCGATGATAGCACATACCACGATGATCCAGAATGCGCCTCTTACTCCCTGAAAGCCCTCAGACTTCTTAGCTGGGGCTGCTTGTTTTGTAGTTGCCATAATTTTACTTTTTTTTAAATTATTAGTTAATAAATTATTAATATTTTCTTTTTTTTCTTTCTCGCTTCGTAGACCTTGAATGTGTCGTTTGTCAATAAACACAGTTGGGTTATCTATTTTGCATTGGCAAAGATAATAAATTAAAGTTTACTATCAGCCTAATTAAGAAGTTTTAACGAGATATTGGCTTATTTTATACCAATATCTCGCATTTTTCTTACATTTTGCCCCTTGAAAATGGTGTTTAAGCCATTTTTATTTCAACTTGCCCAAAGCTTCCTTGATGCGCTTGATAGCTTCAACGATGTTCTCGTCGCTTGTTGCATAGCTCATGCGGAAACAGTCTGGATCACCGAATGCGTCACCACCTACGGTGGCTACATGTGCTTCCTCGAGAAGGTACATGGCAAAGTCGGTTGAATTGTTGATGGTCTTCTCACCATTGCTCTTGCCAAAGTAGCTGTTGCACTTAGGGAAGAGATAGAAGGCACCCTGTGGCATGTTTACCTCAAGGCCTGGAACCTCTTTAGCCAACTTTACAATCAGGTTGCGTCGGCGCTCGAAAGCTACGCGCATTTCCTCTACTGCACTCTGGTCGAGTGTGTAGGCTGCTTCTGCTGCCTTCTGGCTGACAGAACATGTACCGCTGGTATACTGTCCCTGGAGCTTGTTGCAGCCCTTGATGATCCATTCCGGACCAGCCAGGAAACCGATTCTCCATCCTGTCATGGCGTAAGCCTTAGATACACCATTGGCAATGATAACCTGCTCCTTCATGCCCGGTTCCTGAGCAATGCTGTGGTGCTTGCCGATATAATTGATGTGTTCGTAGATTTCATCTGCCAACACAAATACTTCAGGATGCTTCTTGAGTACTTCTGCCAGTGCAGCCAGTTCTTCCTTAGAGTATACGCTACCGGTAGGGTTGCTTGGTGAACAGAGAATGAGCATCTTGGTCTTTTCTGTGATGGCATTCTCCAACTGCTCTGCTGTCATCTTAAAGTCCTGGTCGAAACCGGCATTCACAATGATCGGAGTACCTCCTGCCAATTTCACCATCTGCGGGTAGCTTACCCAATATGGTGCAGGAATGATAACCTCGTCGCCTGGATTTACGAGTGCCAATACTGCGTTGCAGACGCACTGCTTACCACCTGTACCAACGATTACTTCATTGGTAGTGTACTCCAAACCATTCTCGTTCTTTAATTTGGCTACAATTGCTTTTCGCAAGTCAGGATAACCTGGTACTGGTGAATAACGGGAATAGTTCTCGTCAATAGCCTTCTTTGCTGCCTGTTTAATATTGTCAGGAGTGTTGAAGTCTGGTTCACCTACGCTCATGTTGATTACATCAATACCTTGAGCTTTCATTTCACTACTCTTCTGTGACATCGCCAGCGTTGCTGAAGGTGCCAATCTGTTTAAACGATCAGATAATTGTGCCATAATTTTATTCTTATATTTGTTTATCGTGTGCAAAAGTAAGCAAATTATTTCTTTTTCGGAAGAAAATTGAGCATTATTTCACGTTTTATATTGAAATAATAACATAATTTTATTATCCGAGGTGCAAAGTGTGCCCCATGCGGTCTCTCTTGGTCTTGAGATAACGCTCATTGTACTTGTTTGGCACAACTTCGATAGGTACATTTTCTACGATTTCCAAACCGTATGCTTCGAGACCTACGCGCTTTACCGGATTGTTGGTGAGCAGACGCATTTTGTGTACACCAAGATGACGGAGCATCTGTGCACCGCAACCATAGTCGCGCTCGTCTGGCTTGAAACCGAGATGAGTATTGGCGTCAACGGTATCGTAGCCTTCTTCCTGAAGCTTGTAGGCTGCAATCTTGTTCATCAGACCGATGCCGCGTCCTTCCTGCTGCATGTAGATAACAACTCCCTTTCCTGCCTCGTCTATCATTTGCATGGCCTTGTGGAGCTGCTGGCCGCAGTCACAACGCTTGCTGCCCAGAATGTCGCCAGTAGCGCAAGAAGAGTGAACACGGACTAGGATAGGCTCGTCTTCTTTCCATTCTCCCTTGATGAGTGCCATGTGCTCCAGACCATTGCTAGACTGGCGGAACGGAATGAGGCGGAAGTGGCCGTATTCTGTAGGCATGTCAACCTCTTCGCCCACTTCGATGAGTGATTCTTTCTTGAGTCGGTATTCTATCATGTCTTTGATAGAAATAACCTTGAGGTTCCATTCCTGTGCCATCTTCATCAGTTCTGGCAGACGTGCCATGGTGCCGTCTTCATTCATGATTTCCATAAGTGCGCCTGCTGGATAGAGGCCTGCCATTTTACAAAGATCGATGGCAGCTTCTGTGTGTCCGCTTCTTCTTAACACACCGTTATCTTGTGCGTAGAGCGGATTGATGTGACCCGGTCTGCCAAAAGTCTGCGGGGTAGAATTCGGGTCGGCAAGTGCTTTGATAGTTTCGGCACGGTCGTGTGCAGAAACACCGGTAGAGCAGCCTTCCAGTTTATCTACGGTTATGGTGAATGGTGTACCCAATACTGAGGTGTTCTCTGAAACCTGATGAGGCAAGTCGAGTTCATCGCAGCGGCTCAGGGTGATAGGGGCGCAGAGTACACCTCTTGCGTGTTTCAGCATGAAGTTTACTTTTTCTGCGTCTATCTTCTCTGCGGCAATGATGAGGTCGCCTTCGTTTTCGCGGTCTTCATCATCTACAACAATGACGAACTTTCCTTCCTTGAAGTCTTTTACAGCATCTTCGATGCTATTTAATTTGATTTCTGACATTTTGATACCTTATTATATAGTTACATTTTACTTTTTCTGTTCTTTAATCCGATGGAGGATGTCCGTATTGGTCTGACTGATGACCTTGAGGTCACGGAACAAGCGCAGTCGGAATCGCCACATTCTCAAATATAGTAGTGTGCCCACTGGGAAAATGATGGCTGCAATGATGTTGAGCCATTTCCGCTCGAATGGGCGTGTATGTGCCTTGACAGAAAGAACCGGATATTGGTTCATGTCGTGCAGGATATACTTGTTGGCGGTGTTGGTCAAATCTTCTATTACCTCTTCCAATTCTGCATTGATTCTTTCTATCTCATGGTCAGGCTCGTATTTGAAGAATACATTGATGACGTTTGGAAGATGAACCAGTTTGTGTTCCTTATTATATAAGGTGATGTCTTGGTTTATTCTTTCCAGTTTCTCTGCATCCGCCTGATAGTCCGGGTCGGTGATGATGACTTCCTTGCCGAAGTAATGGCGTTTCTGTCGTAAACCGAGCAGTTTCATGAAGAACTCTTTGTAAACATCCATATTGAATACGGAAGAGTCATTGGTTGCCTTGTAGGTTACGAAGATAGCCAAAGGCGTCAATACTGCCGGTGCAAGACCTTTACCGAACCAGATGGCCCACATGCCACTTCTTGACATTCTGTATCCTGTATTGTCGAGGATAAAGAAGACGATGAACACAAGTACGGAGATGACGACAGGGAAACCCAGTCCTCCTTTTCGGATGATGGCTCCTAATGGCGCTCCGATAAAGAAGAATATGAGACACGAAAGGGCTAAGGTGAACTTGTTGATAGCCTCAATCTTGTGCTGTCTTATCATGTAGTCTGCATCGCTCGTTGACATCGATTTGAAATCAAGGTCAGAAAGCTCCTGTTGTACGGTAGACTGTGCCTGGTTTACCGCCATGAGCTTCTTGTCCTGTGGCAACTTATTATATAAGGTGTCGAAAATGAGTTTTTCGCCCTTCTTGATTTCTTTGAGAGAGTCCTTCTTGTTGATGCGCTGTGCACCTCCATAGAATCTCGCGTTGGCTTCGTTCAGGTAAATTCTTCCGATTGAATCATATAATTGGTTGAGCGAATCGATGTCGTGGTTGATTTTCTCCAGACTTTTACCCTTTGCATTTCCTGAAAGCGAAGCTGCATCGGTCATACTGAAGTCTCCATCAAAGTCGAGAATGATTTTTTTGGAAACGAAAGTCTCTCGTCTGTATGGTACGGCAGCAGTATTGGCAAGTGCACTGCTTTGCATGTTCTCAAACCATTCTCCACTGTAGAGACTCAGAACAAGATGCTTCTTTTCTGCTGTACTCTGGAGCATGCCAGAATCTGCCAATATGATGGCGGCATCTTCATAGCTGTCGGTCATGCGGTAAATCATGATGCCGTAAAGCTTTCCGGTTTTCAAATCCTTCTTCTGCACATAAAGGTTGCAGTTTGGAATACCATCATAGAAGATTCCTTCCGGAATTTCCAGCTCCGGGCTTTTCTGTTTCATGGAAATCAGAAGTTGTGCCAGTTTCATGTTCGACTTAGGTCCCACATTGTTCTGAAAATAGAATGAGCCAAACATGATGATGACGGTGATGACAATGAGTGAGCGGAAAGCTTGCATCAGTGAAATGCCGGCAGCCTTGATGGCTGTAAGTTCCGAACTCTCGCCGAGATTACCGAACGTCATGAGTGAAGACAGGAGAATAGCCAATGGCAGGGCCTGCGGTACGAGCATCAGGCCCATGTACCAGAAGAATTGAGCCATCACGTCCATCGTGAGTCCCTTACCGATGAGTTCATCAATATATCTCCACAAGAACTGCATCATCAGCACAAACTGGCAGATGAAGAAAGTTCCCATGAAAAGGAGACCAAACTGCTTGGCAATAAATATGTCTAATTTCTTAATTCTAAGCATTTCAATATTCTGTTGTTTCAGACCTTTTTTTATTTAAAATAATAGCAGGTCTGTTATTCAGCGTGCAAAGGTAATACAAAAAAATAAGAAAACCTTTATTTTTCGTTTTTTTTATATATGTAATTAGGTGAAAGAGGGGCTGAAATGTGAGGAAAAAGAGAAAATGAAACTTTTTTTGAAAATTTCTGCCGAAAAATTTGTTCAATTCAAATAAATGTATTACCTTTGCACCCGCAAATGAGAAATCAATTGCTTGGATGGCGGGATAGCTCAGCTGGTTAGAGCGTCGGATTCATAATCCGGAGGTCGAGGGATCGTGGCCCCCTCCCGCTACAAGATGAGAGACATCAACTTTTTAGTTGATGTCTTTTTTATGCTCTAAACTTTTCCACACTTATTCACTTCTCATAGAAAAGTTATCCACATATGTGTTGATAACTATGTTATTCCGTTGGTTATCAGATGTTTTTCCTGTTGGTAACTGGTGTGGAAAAGATAAATATGAAAGATTTTCGTATGTTTTTCTTGGTGTTCTCAGAATAAATTATTTGCAAAAAACTGACCAATGGGGCTAAAATACAAAAAAAAAGTTGTATATTTGCAGCGGTAAGTTTTATTTTTAGGCATTTGTTGAATGCCTCTTCTTTATAAACAAAGAATTTGCATAAGCTGTATGAAACGAAAATTACACCTTATTATATATGTAGCGATCATCGTGTTGCTGACCGGTTGTGCTCAGCAGCCTAGGAAGTATGTCATTGGCGTATCCCAGTGTTCGGAAGATATCTGGCGTGATAAACTGAATGATGAACTCAAGATGGGCGAATATCTCAACGATTCGCTTATCGTGAAACTGGCTTCTTCCAACGATGATAATGTGTTGCAGAATAAGCAAATTAACCGGTTTGTCGATGAGGGCGTAGATTTGCTTATCGTATCTCCTAATCAGCTGAGTGCTATATCCAAGGCTGTAGAGCGTGCTTACGATAAAGGTATTCCTGTGATTCTCTATGACAGGAAGACCAATTCTGATAAGTATACGGCATTTATCGGCTGCGATAACTATACGATAGGTAAGTCGATGGGCACTTTTATCGCCCAGCAGCTTCAGGGTAAAGGGCGCATCGTTGAAATCAGTGGCTTAGAGGGATCTTCGCCTGCTTTGGAGCGCCATCGTGGTTTTATGGATGCTATCAAGCCTTATTCAGGGTTACAAGTTGTAGCCTCCGAAGGAGGAAACTGGAAAGAAGAGGGTGGAATCCAGGCGATGAAACGCATATTGCAACAGACACAGGACTTTGATTATGTCTTTGCCCATAATGACCGTCTTGCCTGGGGAGCTTATGTGGCTGCCCGCCAGATGAGGGTAAAGCGTAACTATAAGTATACCGGAGTAGACGGCATGGCTACCGAAGGTGGCGGTTTGGAACTTGTGCGCGATGGTATTTTCGAAGCCTCTTATCTTTATCCTACCAAGGGTGATGAGGTTATAGCGCTTGCCATGAAGATATTAAAGCATAAGCCTTATAAACGTGATAATTATCTGAGCACTTCTATCATAACCCAGGCAAATGCCGATCTCACCTTGATGGAGGCTAGGGATGCCGAGCGCCAGGCGCGAAATCTGAAGGCTTTGCATAAACAGGTTGATCAGTATCTGTCTGATTATAACTCACAGAAAATCATGCTCATAGGTCTGTGTCTGTTCCTCTTTGTTTGCCTCGCAGCAGCTGCTTTGATCTTCAGAGGTTATATGATAAAAGTGAGACTGAACGAAAAATTGGCTAAGACAAATGGCGAACTGAAGCGACTGAATGTTGAATTGGGTGAGAAGAATGAGGAAATGAAGCGACTGAACGAGGAGGTATTAGAGCTGACTCATTCCCGTCTGGTATTCTTTACTAATATCAGTCATGAATTTCGCACGCCTTTAACCCTGATAGCCGACCCGGTAGAGATGCTTCTTGAAGATACCGGCATCAAGGGAAAGAGTCGTGAACTCTTGAAGATGGTGCAGCGTAACGCCCTTGCTCTCCAACAGTTGGTAAGTAACATTCTTGATTTCCGTAAGATTCAGAATGGTAAGATGGAACTGAAACTCTATCGTTTCGACATTGTGAAAACCTTGACGATGTGGGTGGGCGACTTCCAGCTTACTGCCGAGCGCAAGCAGATCAGACTGCATCTGGATGTTGATGACTTGACAGGCAGCCATGAAATGATTGCCGATCAGGAGAAGATTTCCCGTATCGTGTTCAATCTGTTGAGCAATGCCTTGAAATATACGCCTGCTGGTGGCGAAATCTTTGTATCGTTGAAAGATGAAGGTGCCAATCTCCGTCTTGATGTGAAAGATACGGGCAAGGGTATCTCGCAGGATGAGGCTGATAAGATCTTTGAACGCTTCTTCCAGGCTAAGGGTGCTGCCAGCGGTACGGGTATCGGTCTGGCTCTGGTGAAATCATTTGTAGAGTTGCATCATGGTGAGGCTAGGGTAGAAAGTGAACTGGGAAAGGGCTCTGATTTTATCGTTGTCATTCCTCGTGAGCAGGAGGGTGATTCACAAGTTATCCACAATGATGTGGATATTGTGGATAACTCTGTAAATGCTTCTGCATCAACTGGTAAGAATGTTGTAGATGAATCTGTTTTGCAATATATTGACGATGGAGACAGAAGTCGTGGAAAAGTTCAGCGGTTGGTAAGCGAGAATACCAATCGTCCTACTGTTCTGGTTATTGATGATAATACTGATATCCGTCAGTATGAGCGTACACTTTTGCAGGATGAGTATATTGTTCTTGAGGCTGCTGATGGTAAAGAGGGTCTGGCTGTCGCCTTGAAAGAGGTGCCTGACCTGGTGATTTGCGATGTGATGATGCCTGTTATGGACGGATTGGAGTTGACAGAACAGCTGAAGACGAATACGGCTACCTCTCATATCCCTGTTATTATGCTTACGGCGAAGAACCTGGAGGAGCATCGCGCAGAGGGTTATGAGCATGGCGCTGATTCCTATATTACCAAACCATTCCACAGCAAGGTGCTTCTCGCCCGTATCGAGAATCTCCTGCGACAGCGTCAGCTTCTGAAGAATCTTTATCAGGGGGCTCAAGAGGCTGAGAAAGAGATTTCTGAGTCTCATTTGGAAGACCGTGACAAGCAGTTCCTCAAGCAGCTTCAAGCCATTATCCAGAAGAATCTTTCTGATAGCGAGTTTGGAGTTGAGGATATGGGACAGCAGATTGGTTTAAGCCGTGTGCAGCTCTATCGCAAGGTGAAGGCGATGACTGGCTCTTCTGTTGTAGATTTACTCCGTAAGGCTCGCCTTGCCAAGGCTAGGCGTTTGCTCGAAACCCGTAGCATGAGTGTGTCAGAAGTTGCCTATGAAGTGGGTTTCTCAGCGCCGTCTTACTTCACAAAATGTTTCAAGGAAGAGTATGGAATGTTACCTGGTGATGTAGGTAATGTTTTGGGAAATAACTAGTAATGAGAGAAAGCAGCTGGGGGCAAAATGTCGTCAGCTGCTTTCCTTTTATGTCTCCCAATCTTCAAATTCCAGTTCAAGCTCTTTGTACTCAGGCTTTTGTATACTGTTTTCTTTATCCTCCATCCTTGCTTCTTCGGATGTTGCATTGCTTACGGATAGACCGATAAGACGGATGGGATGGATTGAAGAGTAATCTACCTGTTGAAGTAAGCGCTTCGCCAGGGGCAAGATATCATCCTTCTTTTTCAGAACCTTTTCTTGTGAGATGCTTCGTGTTATCTGGGTAAAATCGGCAAACTTCACCTTCAGCGTCAGGGTTCTTCCTTCGAAACCGCTTTTGGCGATGCGCTCCAGCAGTTCGAGTACGGTATGATACAGTTCGATAATCACAGCCGTTTTTAGATAGATATCTTCCAGGAAAGTCTGTTCGCAGCCTACCGATTTCCGTTCCCGGTAGGTGATGACAGGTCGTTCATCTATCCCCCTTGCGAAATCATAGAAGATGTGTCCGGCTTTTCCGAACACTTCTACCAGATGTTCTTCGGATACTTTCCTCAGGTCAGCTCCGTTGAAGATACCCATGAAATGCATCTTTTGCAGTGTTTTCTTGCCCACGCCCCAGAAATCCTCTACAGGAAGCTGGGCGATGAAATCGAGTGCCTTGTCGGGATGAATGGTGCAGATGCCGTCGGGCTTGCGGTAATCAGAAGCCACTTTGGCGAGAAACTTGCAGTAGCTGATGCCAGCCGAGGCGGTGAGTCCGGTTGCCTCCTTGATACGGGTTTTGATTTCTTTGGCAATATCCACCGCCAGTTCTATCCCTTTCTTATTCTGTGTTACATCAAGAAAGGCTTCATCAATGGAGATGGGTTCGATGAGGTCGGTATATTCCTGGAATATCTGATGTATCTGATGGGATATTTTAGCATAATAATCATGCCGGCAGGGCACGATGATGAGGTTAGGGCAGCGCTGCTTGGCTTGAGCGATGGATTGCGCCGAGTGAACGCCATACTTCCTTGCCTCATAGCTGGCTGTAGAAACCACACCACGAGGTCCGTCGAAGCCAACCGCTACCGGTTTGCCCCGAAGTTCCGGATTGTCTCTTTGCTCTACCGCAGCAAAGAAGGCATCCATGTCGATATGTATGATCTTTCGCTCTGTCATTGTTATGCAAACTGGCAATATAATGCGAGTTTGGCATGAATTCATTCTCTATGTGTTTATATTTCATTTACTTCGTCAATTCTCGCCAGTTCCCATCCCTTGAACTGCATGATAATCTTATGGAGTGTCGTGCCTTGGCGTAATGCCTCCACTCTTGGTGCTTTGGCATATCGCTTGATTTGTTCCTCGGCATCAAGCCATTGCTTTGCACCCTTAGTCATCTTGCCATCTTCTGTTAGAGTATCGAATTCTTTCTTAGACAATACCTTTAGCTCGATGATATAACTATGCTTCGTAGGGTAGTGGGTCAAGTTTGGAAGGAGGAAGAAATCGCAATAACCATGGTTCAATTCCAACTCTGGGGCAGTATAGTAATAATTGTTGAGGCTGAAATATGCCATGAAGAAACCTTGCAAGTTGCGCTCTGCCTCTATGCCATCCCTAACAGATGATACTTCGGCGTATGCTTTTGCCATATACTCCAAGCATTCCTTCCACTTGCCCTCAAAAGCCATATAGGTAAACATGGTCTTGAGGTTGGAGGTATTGATGTATTTCTCCTCTTGATACTGCTCTAACAGATAATTATAATATTGTTTGCGTACATTATTATTAGGAATGCCCAAAATCAGTTGATCTCCAAAAGTATCCTTGATGGTCAACATACCATAGTAGAACAATAAACTGATGAATATCTCAGGATTTGTCAATGCCTTTGCCGGGAATGATTCCTCGATGTTTCCTACAATTTCTCCTTTTTCCGCAATGGTCATGATGACACCCTTTCGGTCTCCGTCCAACTTGTCGAGCTGGAGGAGCTTCTTCATCTTGTTGTAGTCGGTCTTGGTGTTAGGGTCAATCATCTGGCGTGGAGCTTCCCCAGTCTCCATATAGTTGCGGAGATAGTATAGTACCATGTCGCAGTTGAATACCTTGCTTTGGGTTCTCAATGCCTCCTCTGAAAAACAATAGTTGTCGTACCAAGGTTTCATGTCCTCGATAATAGCTTCTACATCTGTATCGGCTGGTAAGTCGCCTGAATTCTTGTAGTAAGTGAATAGGTCTCTTACATCTTCTGTGGAGAAACCAAGCATCTGGTTGAATGGTGCCTTGGTAGAGATATGCCAGCCGATGTTGAAACCGCTGGTTAAGTCATCGAGCGTTACAGGGCTTACACCAGTCATGAAGATACGGGCAAACATGCCCTTGAACACCTTGAAAATCTCACGATAGAAGCCGCTGGCATGGGTCAATGCCCAATATACATCTTCCCCGTGCTCGTTAAGCACCACGTTGGTGAAGTTGTCGTATTCGTCCACGATGAGGAATAGTTGATAACCATTCTTCTGAGCCTCCATTGCGAGGGCGTTCAATTTGCCCGAAGCATAGTTGATGCCTTTTATCTTGGCGATAGCCTCTGGGGTATAGTAGTCCTTGTAAAGCGTATCTACAAAGAAATCCACGCATTGACCGCAATAGTCATTGAATCGGTCTTCCAAGAGCTTGATGCCGCCTCCTATCTTCGAGAAGTCAAGGTATAGTACTTGGTACTTGCCCTGCTGTGGGGTAGGATGGGAGCCAATCCAAAGGTTGCCAAAAAGTTCTTGGAACCTTTCTGTCATGCTGATGTCGTAATAAGCACGCATCATGCTTATCAGCAAACTCTTGCCGAATCTTCGAGGACGTATAAAGAAGAGAGCGTCTGCCTCTTTTTCCAGCAAAGGCAGATACATAGTCTTATCGACATAATACTGGTTTCGCTCGATAATATCGACGAAATTAGATACTCCGTATGGTACTCTTTTAGATTGTTCCATGATGAATGATTCCTTTCTTTCTTATTCTTTCTGCAAAGATAATGGAAATATTTGATATTTGTGCCGTTTTGGTGAAAAAAATGTTTTGAATCATTGCAGAAGCCCCCATGCTTTTCGTTTATCCTCTATTGCTTATGTTATGTTGGACGAATTCTTGTATCTGATGCAATGGTTTTTTAACGCTGTTTTTTGTATGAGTCATTTCTTTGCCTATTGAAACAGGCTTCGTTGGTCATTGCAAGTACTTGCGTTAGCCAATGAAAGTACTTACGATAGCCAACGAAGCTATCTGTGTCTGTTTCCGGAGTCGTCATCGATAGCTTATTGAGTCGTCTCCGTTAATTCATTGAGACATCTCCGATAGCTTGCAAAGCCGATTGAATATGCTAACTCAGTTACTTTAGTAAGCTCACTCAGCCACTTTCGTAAGCTGATTCAAGCACTTGTACTCGTAAACTCAAGCACTTGTACTCACTAATTCAAGTACATCATGATACGTTCTTATTAGTCTGTTGTGATTGTTTTTTTTCTTGCAAGAATTGCCATATTGCCATATCTTACAACTAACTGTCAGATTATAAGTATATTAAGGCTATGGCAATTCTCAGTATTTGGGCTTTATCTGCCATATAATTGCCATAAAATAGCGATATTTAGGTGTTTTAGAGGCAAAAAGACAGGAAGCATTGCGCAAAAACACTTGTTTTCGGTTCGATACTTAGCTATTGCCATTGTTTTTTTGTAGTATTCGGTTCAATGCATGGTGAATTCCATTGTCTTATACGTGAAAAAGTTGTCACCTTTAGGATGGTTAAACTAAATATGTTACTATCTATTTTTCTTATCACTAAATGAGTTACGCATTTTTAATTTTATCACTATATGGGTTGTCAGCGAATCCCCATTATACCTAACTAGGTTACTCTTTTTAAGGAGCTATCCCTAGAAAGGTTACGGTGATGATATTCTTTCAAATGCAAAGATACACATTTTCAACTAATTAGAAGAATTTTCCCAAGGATTTTTCCACATTTTCTGCTGTGGCCCCGCTTGAGTATGTGCAACAGATGGTGTTTGATTACCGATACTCATATGCGGTCTTTCGTCGTTATAAAACGCAATAATCCTGGTCAGTTCCTTCTTACATACTTTACGAGTAGGAATTGTCATCCTATAAAGCCATTCCGTTTTTAAAATGCCGTTTGCACGTTCTGCTATGGCATTCTCCAAAGGATCTCCTGTTTGAGTCATACTTATTTGTGAGCCATGACTTTTTAGGATAGACACATAATTCTGACTGCAATACTGGCTTCCTCTGTCAGAGTGATGGATGAGTCCTTTTGCAGTTTCTTCATCAATGCTTTTATATGCCATTTTAAGCGCTTCTAATGGATATACAGTTTCTAATGTTGGACCAACAGCCCATCCAACGATTTTATGGGAATACAGGTCTGTTATAAGCGAGAGGTAGCACACACCTTCATTGGTTTCAACATAGGTGATGTCACTTGCCCAAATCTGGTTCGGATGGGTAGGAACTACTCCCTTAATCAAGTTTGGATATTTGCGGTAATTATGGTCGGAATCTGTTGTCTTATAGCGCCTACGGCGCTTTATACGCACCATGAGCCCATGCTTACGCAGCATCTCAATAAATGCGTCACGACCAGGGAAGCAGCCTGTATCCTCAAACATCTGTTTCAATATGGCATGCAACTTTACAGCTCCTAAGCCAGGATTTGACTTACGATACTCACGTGCCTTTTCAATGATGATAGACTCAATGACATCTTCAGCAAAGCCGTCAGAGACATTGCGCTTATTATATGCTTGCCGGGTGAAACCAAACAGCCCGCATAGAGTGCCTAAACCTTGACTCTGGCACTCTGTGCGGAGCAAGCTTACTGTTTGGTACCAGATTTTTTTCTCACAGGAATATTGAAGGTTTCTTCTGCGAGGTCAATCATGGTGGAGAATGCCTTAGAGCGAAGCTTCTCTAACTCCAAAGCCTTGCGGAGACGCTTAATCTCTGCATCTTTCTCTTTCAACTGTTCATTTGTTGTCTTTGCCATATCGTCACGGTTTTGGTCTTCTGGCGGCAAAGATAACAAATCTTTTTCATTTAAGAACTTATCCATCCAAGAAAATAGCACTGTACGACTGCTTATATAGTATTTCTTGATGATTTCTTCTGCTGGGAGCCCACTCTCCATATACTCTCGAACTATCATGATACGATCATCATCTGTAAAAGAGTAGCTATTCAACTCTACCTCACGGGTCTCAAACCAACCAGTGTCCTCATTATACACACGTTCAATTCTTGTCTTACGTTTCATTGTCACTTCTGTTTGTTCCTAAGTGACAACCTTTTTCAGGGAAGTACACCCTTGATGGTCAACATGCCATAATAGAACAGAAGACTTGGGAATATCTCTGCCTTTGGAATCTGATACGCAGAAAACGACTCATAAAGCTGGGTAACAATCTGCTCCTCTTCTGCTATCTTGCGGATAATGCCCTTACGCTCTCCATCAAGCTTGTCAAACTGCAACAGTTTCTTCATCTTGCCGTAATCGGTACGGGTATTCGGGTCTATCATCTGACGAGGAGAACATCCGTAATCCATGTAATTGCGAGGCTGCTTCTCCAACTCCGGGATAAACATCGTCTTATCCACATAATATAGATTCTGCTCTATTACCATAGCAAAATCTGCCACCCCATAAGGTACTTGTTTAACTTGGAGTTCCATCATAATCTATCTTTAAAAACTTATATGTGTGCAAAGATAGCATAAAAAACGAAAAAGCCACAGTTTGCGTTTACAAACTGCGACTTTTATTATATTTTATCCGAAACACACGTTCCTACCATACGACTTTCTTGTTGCCCATAATATAAATGTGTCCTTTTTGTGGCACAAGGACTTTTCTTCCCGAGAGGTCGAACTGAGTAGGATTGATGTTTCTTGCTATCATGAAAGATGATGCATATATATAATAATAATGTGATAAAAAGTCCTGAGACATCATAAGAAAATGCTTCATTACCAAAATAAACGTCTCCAAAAGTGCGTTTCTCAAATTTTATTTGTACTTTTGCAGTGTCATTCAGAACTTTGTTTTATTTTTACAGCACGATAATAAACAAAATGTCTGGATATGGCAAGCATCCCGGTGCACCAACAGAGTAGCTTAGGTACACCCTGATAAAGAAGATAAATGATAGTGCTGCGTTAATTAAATAAATCAGATTCAACATGTCGTTTCTAACTCGAACATATCCTTTTAAACAGAGTAAACACTTGCTAAAAGACAGTAGCATCTTTGGCTTCATCATTTGGGTAATTTTATATTTTCTGCAGCCATTTGGACTCTGCTTATATCAAGGTAACAAATGCTTTGTTGCTACATTATTCGGACTGGTAACTTTTGGATGCCACATAACATACGCAGCAACGATATTGAAGTATTTGCATCAAACTATCAAGCCCTGGCGTATCTGGCATGAAGGAGTAGCTATACTCGGACTGATTTTCATCATTGCCTTCGGTAATTTCCTCCTATTCTCATACTTGTTTCATTATACGATTACATTCAGTCTGTTTCTCTTGTTTCTTAATTGGACTATTATCATAGGCATATTTCTTACGACATTATCTATCGGAATGCAATACAACAGAACATTACGAGAGAGAATGGAAGAGTTGTTACGCAATACAACAAAGGAACAGGAAGAAGTATCTATTACCATCCATGATACTAACGTAAGAGGAAACGATCTGTCGATTGCCATCAACGATCTACTTTATATGGAAGCACAGAAAAACAATGTATCCGTCTGTTTTCTAAAAGAAGGTAATGTTGTTGCTGTTGATATCCATACAACACTAACCCATGCTCTTGAAGAGTTGAAAGAGTTTGAGAACATTTTCCAATGTCACCGTTCTTTTGCTGTCAATGTGAATAATATCACTTCGGCACGAGGCAACTCAAATGGTTATCAACTGACTCTCGGAAATTGCACAAACATCATACCCGTTTCCCGAAGATTTGTGCCCAAGTTAAAGACTTATCTTACATAGTTATTTGTCCTTCAACTTAGTTATTCGGCATCTTAACTAGCTTTCTATCATAAGTTTTAGTTGTATATCCTAAGAATTTGGCAACTCCAGTTTCATGCAGTATCTTTGCGGCATGAAACATCGAATAATACATATCGCATTGCTGCTGACTTCAGTCTGCAACCTGGCTGCACAGACCATCATATCAGGCATGGTAAAAAGCGGTCAGGAACCGCTTGCTGGTGCCAATGTTTTCATCATAGGTACGATTGATGGATGCCTGACAGATTCTCTGGGTAGGTTTTCCTTTTCCACATCAAAAACTGGAGAAGCGTCTATCAAGATTACCATGATTGGTTTTGAAGAATATATGCAGACTGCAGATGCCAGCAAGCTACGTAATCTTTCTATCCAAATGAAAGAAAAAGCTACGGCAATTCAAGAAGTTGTAATATCTGCCAGCACTTACAGTTTCGGGAAAAGTGACAACTTCAAGACTATGGATGCCCTAGATGTTGTGATGGCAGGTAATTCATGCGGAGACATTGTTGCAGCCCTGCAAACTTTACCTGGAACTCAAAAAGTGGGAGAAAATGGAAAACTCTATGTCCGTGGTGGAGAAAGCGAAGAATGCCAGACTTTTGTTAACGGAATGCACGTCCTTGTTCCATATAGTACAAACACAGAAAATACTGCTGTACGTGGACGATTCTCTCCTTTTATATTTAAAGGTATCAACTTTTCTCTTGGTGGATATAGCGGAGAATATGGACAAGCACTTTCCTCCGTTCTCCCTATGGAAACATCAGATGCTGCGACAAGTGACAAATATGGAGTCAGCGCATCATTGGTTGACTGGAACATCGGTGGCACCAAGGCATATCCCCACAGCAGCCTATCATTTAATGCCGCACTGACAAGTTTGGGAATCTACAATCAACTATTTTCAGAAAGGCTTGATTTCAACAAGCCATATCTAAAACTGTCAGGCGAATCACAATACAAGAATGAATTCCGAAATGCCGGAATATTGAAAACATACGTTGGCTATGATTTTACATCTGTAGGACAGCATATAGACAACCAAAACCTTTCACTCAAAGAGAATAATATCTATGCCAACACAACCTACAAAGCACAGTGGGGTGCTGGCTACACGCTCTTTTGCGGTATGGCAAACTCATCGGTATTCAACGATATAGAAGATGCGAAGTTTGCTGGTGACCGATATTACAACTTCAGAAATGAGATACATCTGAAAACAGAAATACGCAAGATTTGCTCGGATGCACTAAAAATATCGGTAGGAATGGAGGACTATCAGCGAAACAGCCTCATGGAGTACGAAAACGATTGCTACAAGTTGGATTATAATATTCTTGCTGCTCATATTGATGTCCAATGGAGGATGATGCCCCATATGTTCCTGAATATTTCGACAAGGACAGAATATATGACTCATGCCAACTGGCTGTTTATGCCAAGGGCTACACTATGCTATATTCCCAACAAGAATTTTCAGCTTTCATTCGCTACCGGCCGATATAGCCAGACTCCTGGAGATGACTATCTTGCAACAAACAAGAAATCTCTTGGACAAAGTACGGCAGATCATGCAATCCTATCCATACAATATAAATCGCCTGGTACACTCATACGAATAGAACCCTACTGGAAAAAATATCAGCGATTGCCTTTATGGGAAAAGGGTATTTACCAACCGAAAGGATATGGAAAGAGTAAAGGTATAGACATTTTTGTAGAAGAGCATTCGCTTTTCAAACATCTGACCACAGCATTTTCATATTCCTACAACGATTCCAAGCGATTCTATCACGAATACACAGAAGAGCGAATACCTGACTACGCCTCAAGGCATAATCTGAGATTGACAGCAAAATATTCATTCGGCAAAGCAATCATTGGACTGACAGAATCGTATGCAAGCGGGCGTCATTTCCTGATTGGCAAGACACCACATTATAATAGCGTAGATATAAACCTTACTTATCTGCTAAGTCCCAAGGTCATTATCTATTCTTCTCTGAACAACATCCTCGGTCGTACAAATATTTTCGGATATGATACTAACGGACGTTCGATAGTTCCTTCTAGAGACAGATTTTTATATATAGGCATATTTGTTTCACTTAAAAATAATAAAGCATATGACATTTCAAACTTTTAAACGATTCGTATTGATGTCTGTCTTCTTCATGACAACATCTGTAGTTATCTATGCCCAGCAATCCACAATGCAGGGACTAATCGGACAGTCGCTTGCTAAACTCCAGCAACCGACATCAGAGAGCATACTTAATTGTATTGCAGAGATGAAGCGTATTGATGATATGTTTCCTGATAGCATCCAGCCCAAGTTTCAGATAGCTTTGCAAAGTCTCAATTATTCCGTGATGAATCCGCATGCTCCACAAACGGAGAATCTTCTAAAAGAGACTGAAGAAACTATTGCTAAGATGGAGAATATAAAACATGCTGACCCGTCTGACATCTGTACCCTTCGCGGTTTTCTCTATATGGTACGCATCGTACAGAATCCAGAGCAAAACGGTCAACGCTATTATCTGGAAGTGATGCAGGATTACGAGAAAGCTCTCAAACTCAACCCTGATAATCAACTGGCCAAACAATTGCAGCAAAAGTTTTTTGAGGGAATGAAACAGCAAACCGGTAAATAAGAAACAGAGGTTGTTTTATCCACGGACAATCTCCCCTGAGCCAAAAAAAAGAGTCGCAACCTAAAATATTATCAGGTTGCGACTCATTACTATTTACATTTAAACCTACAATTCGACCATACAATATCTACGTGATTACAAGCCAAGTTTATGAACCTTCAGATTCTTGAATTCAGCCTTGCCATCCTGAGTGTAGAGCTTCACATTCTCGTATGGAGCTACAGGGAAGACGAGGTTGGTCATGGCGATGCGACCGCCATCTACGAAGAGCTCTACAGATGACTTATCTACGAAGATATCAACATGATAGGTCTTCTTGCCATCCTCGCAAAGACTCAATGGAGCCCAGGTAGCCAGGGCGAAATCGTTCTTGTAGTTGATGGAGTTGGCGATGCGGGCAGGCTCCTTGCCTTCTGCAGCACGCTGCTTGTCCCAAGCCAACTCGATATCGTGAGGAACTGCCTGCTTGCCAAAATCGGTCAAACCGCTCTCTGTTCTATCCATCACTACCTTGCCCTGCTTCATATCGAAGTAGATCATGGTACGCTCACGCTTGTTGTTAGAAATCTCAATACCGGCAATGCCGTTGGCATCTGGAGTTACATCAGCCTCAATCTCGAAAGCTCCCTCCATATTGGCAGCAACACCAGCAAGCATCTTTTCGCCGACGACAGAAGCATCTGCTACATTC
Source organism: Segatella copri (assembly GCF_026015625.1). Taxonomy (NCBI): domain Bacteria; kingdom Pseudomonadati; phylum Bacteroidota; class Bacteroidia; order Bacteroidales; family Prevotellaceae; genus Segatella; species Segatella copri. Next base: position 3,520,323 of record NZ_JAPDVG010000001.1, read on the forward strand.
TTGGTGTCCTTACGCAATGCATAAACCTCAGGAGCTACATCTTCTGAAATATAATACTTGCCATTCTTCTCGTAAAGCTTCAACTCTCGAGGCAAACCATTGGCACCACGATTCTGCTTGAACGGAGTAAGGTTGGCATACTGCCAGTTGCTCATCCAGGTGATACCCAATACTCGGTCGCCTGTGTTTGAGAAGGTAACGGTAGCATAGTGATCCTTACCCCAATCGAGCCACTTCACATCGTGGGCATCAGGACAAGTAAACTTTTTGCCATCGAAATCGCCTACGAAATACTCGGTTGCACTGCCACCAAACCAGCAACCTGGATTGATATTCATGGTCATCACCCACTTCATCTTCTTCTTATCACCATTTACAGGCAACTGGAAGAAGTCTGGGCACTCATACTGGCATGGCTGCTGACCCAAACCCTTACCAAAGGCACTCACGTAAGTCCATTTCTTGAGATTCTTTGACTTGTAGAAGCGGGTCTCCTTATCAGCAGAAACAATCATATACCAGCATTTTCCCTTCTCATACCAGAACACCTTAGGGTCACGGAAGTCCTTCAAGCCATCGAATGGAGTCAACACTGGGTTGCCCTCGTACTTGGTAAAGGTACGACCATTGTCATTGCTATAAGCGATGCACTGCACCTCATCATGGTTTACACTACTGTTGTTGGTATAGATGGCGATGATGGCATTCTTGCCGAAACCTGCCGTATTCTTCTTATCCACAACCGAACTACCAGAGAAGATATGACCTACAGGGTCGCGGGCGATGGCTGGATCGAGGTGTTCCCAATGAACGAGGTCCTTGCTTACGGCATGTCCCCAGTGCATATTGCCCCACTTACTTCCGTATGGGTTATACTGGAAATAGAGATGATACTCACCATCCTTATACACCATTCCGTTAGGGTCGTTCATCCAACCATAGAGCGGAGTGAAGTGATAAGATGGGCGATAGTAATCGGTATTGGTGGTGTCGAATGTATCGCTGAGCTTGAGCAAGTTGAGTGCCAAAGCATCCTTCTTCAGACCAAGAATCTTGACTGTAGCAGTCTTACCCTTGCCCAAAGCAAAAGGCACATAGTAATCAGAACCATTCTGAGCCAGGCGAACGTCCATCCAGGTATCATCCTTAGAACCTGTATCGAGCAAAACCTGAGCCTCATCCTTCTCTTCCTGGATAGGGAGAAGAAGATACTTGGTAGGATTCTCCACCTTGATGATAGTAGTATCACCCTTGTGTTCGATGTTCATCTTCTGTGCAAAAGCAGAAGTGGTAGCTGATGCCATCAACATGAGGCAGGCAGCCTTTGTAATCATTGAATTGGATTTCATGATTTTTTCTTTTTTAAATTGTTAGCGTTATTGTTTAAAATTCTGCTGCAAAGGTAAGGATAAAGCAGGAATTATCATATAAATCTCGTTTCATCCGATACAAAAAATCGTTCATGCAACATCTTTTGCAGTGCATGAACGATTCTTTTCCTCACATCTCCTTGGAGGCAACAAGACTATACTTCCCCCATCAGCCATTTCAACGCATTGATTCGCTTGATACCATCATAATCTGCCGTCGGGTCTTCATCGAGCGTCAAGATATACTTGGGATATTGGTCCTTGATTTGCTGAAGCGAAGCGAGTTCGCGCTTCAAGGTCTTCTCATCCCTTACCGTTGCAGCTACCTGATAATAGGTTAAGTCATTCTCGTCGATAGCAACAAAATCAACCTCCAAATTATCCATCTTGCCTATATACACTTTCTTCTGCCGACGCAAGAGTTCCAGAAAAACGATATTTTCCAAAATGCGCCCTGCATCAAAAGAGCGAGAGCCAAGCAACATACGTCGCAAACCAATATCAACCAGATAGTATTTTCCCAAAGTTTTGAGGAGTTGCTTACCCTTGATGTTATATCGCTTCACTTCATACAAGAAGAAAGACTCGCAAAGGGTTGACAGGTATTTCTCCACGGTCTTTTGGTCAATCTTTCGCCCATCAGCCGACATCAAGTCTGCAATACGTTTCGTCGAGAGAATATTGCCGATATTATCTGCCGTAAAACGTATCACGCTCTCCAACATCATCACATCAGAAAGTTTATTTCGACTCATGATGTCCTTTACCACTATCGTATTGTAAACAGCATTCAAGTAATCGCTAATCTCATTCGCCGTATCCAACTCCAATGTATATGGGAAACTGCTCTTGCTCACATATTCTATATATGTCTGTGGAAGTTGATCCGTACCACCGATACCTTCCGCATACTCCTTGAAAGACAACGGAAGCATCGCAATCTCTACATACCTGCCAGACAAGAGTGTAGCTATCTCGCTAGAAAGCATGTAGGCATTCGAACCCGTCACATATAAATCAACTGTTGGCTTCAAATTAAGACTATTGATGATATCCGGAAAATCCGTGACATGCTGTATCTCATCAAAAAAGATGTAAGTCATCTTATCTTGCTGTATCAAAGGTTTGACATAAGAATACAGTTTTCTCGGGTCTCGCAATTCAAAATAGTCATAGTCCTCAAAATTGAGATAGATGATTTGCTCTTGCATTACTCCATGAGCTATCAGCCAGTCACGATAAATCTCCATAATGGTCGATTTACCACAACGGCGGATGCCTGTTATCACCTTGATAAGCTTTTTATCCTTGAAAGCTATCAGCTTTTGCAGATAGTTATGTCGTTCTATTCTCTTCATTTTTGTATTTTTACATGTCACGCTGCAAATATACATATTTTTTAGGAATCTACATACTAAAAGTGCGATTATTTAGAAAGTTTTAGGAATTGATTCCTAAAACTTTTCTTTTACGGACGTTTTTAGGAAGACAAACACTAAAACTCCTCTATTTTATTAATCATGACTGATAAAAACACTCTTTTCACCTATTTTATTATGGAAAAACAGCGTTTTCTCCAAAGTTCAAAATCCAAACAAGAAAAAGGCAGCACTATACAATATAGTACTGCCTTATCTTATTATGTTTGAACTAATTAGAACTTCAGCGAAGCTGTGAATTCTACCGTGAATGGACGGAGATAGCTACCCGTCATTATCTGGTTCTTGATTCCCTTGGCCTCATCCTTGGTAATCAGCTCGGCACCTGCGATACTACCCTTGGCACCAGTCTGGTTGAGGAAGTTGACTACGGTGCAGCCGAGAGCCAAGCGCTTGGTTGCCTGCCAGTTCAAGCCTCCGAAAGTCTCCCAGTGACCATTGAAGTAATATGCCTCGTTGATGTTGGCGTAGGTCTTGCTGAAGTAACGGAAACTGGTCCAGAGCTTAATGTCCTTGGTAATCATGTAGCTAGGATCCAACTCGATGAGAATCTGAGGAATCTCGGCTACGATATTACCTGTGGCATTGATGTTGCCAACATAGCCATCGCTGAAGGTGATGCAGGTTTCATACTTCTTGTAAGTTGGCTTCTGATAAGTGAAGAGGAAGTGGAAATCGAATCCCTTGAAAGGATGAGCCACAGCATCGGTTGTCCAACCCCATGTCTGGATATCGTAAGTCATTGGCGCAGCCTTGATCTCCCTGCCATGCTGCAGGTTCAGAGTTGAGTTGTTGTTGGTCTTTGAGATGTAAGAGAACAACGATGTCAAACTCAGCCAAGAGTTGTTGTAGTAGATACCTGCACGACCGAGTGGCACAGAAATCTTACCTGTATTTGGCAATGTAGCTGGAGCAAAAGCCTCGAACTTAGGATGCTGCACAATGTAAGTGAAATCGCCAGTGAAGCCGAAGTTATCGGTCAACTTATAAGTTGCTGCTACAGAGAAATCGTAGTTCAACCAGCTGTAACTCAAGTCTGCTGGTGCAATCTTAGTTCCATCTGCTGCCGTAGCACCGAGATGGTAATCTGTGAAACGACCAACAAAATCACCGTTTGCATTCTTCACTGCTGCGTTTTCACCCTTCAGCTTCTGCCACTCCAAACGTGCACCATAGTAGAGGTTCAACTTATTGGTCACGTCCCAATCGTGGGTGAAGTAGAGAGCCAGTTTGTTTTCGCTTCCCTTGTAATACTCAGATGCGTTCTTGTTGAAATCATAGAAATAGCTGTTGCGCTGGTTGGCATCCCAGACACGCAACGCATAACTGCCATCAGATGGAACGCTCTGATCATACATGGTTGTATTTGAGCAATAATCAATATGGTAGAACCACTCGTTCACGCCAAGGCGGAAGGTGGAAGTTCTGAATTTCTTGCTGAGTTCGGTAGTGAAGAGAGCCTCATCGATGGTTCCGGAATTGAGGCAAGACATACGGGTCTGCACATACTGACCATCGTAAGACTTGGTTTGTCCATCGATATCACGATACATATAATTATATACACCCTTGTTAGCCTCGTTCTTCAAATCGATGATAGACATTGGTGACTGGTAAACCATCGCACCACGTGAGTGATCGTACTTCAAGGTAGCCTTCCAGTTCAAACCGTTGTTAAAACGGTAGTTGTTCATCAGGGTTACCTCGCTTGTCTTGTTCAGACAGGCATCGTAGAGAGAGGTCTGCTCCAGTTTGCCGGTACGCATATCGCGATAAGTCATCTCATTATCAATAGGAAGATAAGAGGTGGTTCCGAGCTTGAAGTTGCCATACTCCTTCACGCTTCCATCACCTACATAAATGAATGGAGCACTCTGGGTGGCATAGTTATATACATTATGACTGTTGGCATACTTATACATAGCGGTAAATTCACCACGGTTGCCGTTATACTTCTTGGTGAGGAGCGCCTTGTAAATCTGAGTACGGTCCTGATAAGGAGTTGACTTGATCTTGAAGGTTCCCGGGTCGAAATCCTGATACATATTAAAGCTGTAGTACCAGTCGCTTCCCAAGTCGCCATTCATATTCAAAGAGAATTCCTGCAATCCGAAGTGATTGCTCTTGTAATTCAAAGTACCATTGAAACCTTTCTGACCCTTCTGGGTGAAAGAGTTCACGGCATAACCGATATTACCGGTAGTGATGGCTGTTTCAGCTATCTTGAGCAAACCCTGATGGCTCAAACTTGCATCGCCACGCCAGATTGTATTCACAGAGTGCGGATTGGTTGCGTAAGTAACAGGCAATCCATTCTCCAATACATTGACATCGGCAGATGGAAGACCTATCTGAATCTCACGAGGACCATTCGCACTGGCAGCATTGAGCATCACATTACGATTACCCTCTTCCTTCGCACTAGAATTATCATCCTGTGCAAAAGCTGCTGTAACATTAACTAATGAAAGTGCAAGCATCATGGCTGCGCTCTTTCCATTGAAAAAGTTGTTCATAACCTTATTCGTTTAATTTTGTTAGCATTATTGTTTTGATTTCTGGTGCAAAAGTACATAAAGGTCTGAACAGCGGCTTAAAAAATCATTTCATCGAATAAAAAAATCCGTTCATTGTAACATAATTGCTATTACATGAACGGAATTTCACACTTTTCTGCGGTTTAACTAATACTTTCTTCTCTACTATTTTTTACAGAACTTTCGCAAGTAAGCTCCACATGCCTTAACAGGGCAGAAGGTACTGTGGTATAAGTCCGTAATACTGAAGACTCACTTGATGGTGGCAGGACGTAGCTGAAAATGCGTCGCGACGTAGCTTACGCTACATCGCGACGCGTCGGTTGTTACGTCGGGACGTATCAGATGCCGCATCAGGACGTAATTTAAAACGGTTCGTCTAAGACATTACGGAAAAGCTATGTGTACTTCCCTGAAAAAGGTTGTCACTTAGGAACAAACAGAAGTGACAATGAAACGTAAGACAAGAATTGAACGTGTGTATAATGAGGACACTGGTTGGTTTGAGACCCGTGAGGTAGAGTTGAATAGCTACTCTTTTACAGATGATGATCGTATCATGATAGTTCGAGAGTATATGGAGAGTGGGCTCCCAGCAGAAGAAATCATCAAGAAATACTATATAAGCAGTCGTACAGTGCTATTTTCTTGGATGGATAAGTTCTTAAATGAAAAAGATTTGTTATCTTTGCCGCCAGAAGACCAAAACCGTGACGATATGGCAAAGACAACAAATGAACAGTTGAAAGAGAAAGATGCAGAGATTAAGCGTCTCCGCAAGGCTTTGGAGTTAGAGAAGCTTCGCTCTAAGGCATTCTCCACCATGATTGACCTCGCAGAAGAAACCTTCAATATTCCTGTGAGAAAAAAATCTGGTACCAAACAGTAAGCTTGCTCCGCACAGAGTGCCAGAGTCAAGGTTTAGGCACTCTATGCGGGCTGTTTGGTTTCACCCGGCAAGCATATAATAAGCGCAATGTCTCTGACGGCTTTGCTGAAGATGTCATTGAGTCTATCATCATTGAAAAGGCACGTGAGTATCGTAAGTCAAATCCTGGCTTAGGAGCTGTAAAGTTGCATGCCATATTGAAACAGATGTTTGAGGATACAGGCTGCTTCCCTGGTCGTGACGCATTTATTGAGATGCTGCGTAAGCATGGGCTCATGGTGCGTATAAAGCGCCGTAGGCGCTATAAGACAACAGATTCCGACCATAATTACCGCAAATATCCAAACTTGATTAAGGGAGTAGTTCCTACCCATCCGAACCAGATTTGGGCAAGTGACATCACCTATGTTGAAACCAATGAAGGTGTGTGCTACCTCTCGCTTATAACAGACCTGTATTCCCATAAAATCGTTGGATGGGCTGTTGGTCCAACATTAGAAACTGTATATCCATTAGAAGCGCTTAAAATGGCATATAAAAGCATTGATGAAGAAACTGCAAAAGGACTCATCCATCACTCTGACAGAGGAAGCCAGTATTGCAGTCAGAATTATGTGTCTATCCTAAAAAGTCATGGCTCACAAATAAGTATGACTCAAACAGGAGATCCTTTGGAGAATGCCATAGCAGAACGTGCAAACGGCATTTTAAAAACGGAATGGCTTTATAGGATGACAATTCCTACTCGTAAAGTATGTAAGAAGGAACTGACCAGGATTATTGCGTTTTATAACGACGAAAGACCGCATATGAGTATCGGTAATCAAACACCATCTGTTGCACATACTCAAGCGGGGCCACAGCAGAAAATGTGGAAAAATCCTTGGGAAAATTCTTCTAATTAGTTGAAAATGTGTATCTTTGCATTTGAAAGAATATCATCACCGTAACCTTTCTAGGGATAGCTCCTTAAAAAGAGTAACCTAGTTAGGTATAATGGGGATTCGCTGACAACCCATATAGTGATAAAATTAAAAATGCGTAACTCATTTAGTGATAAGAAAAATAGATAGTAACATATTTAGTTTAACCATCCTAAAGGTGACAACTTTTTCACGTATAAGACAGGGAACTCGTGGCTCCAAGCTCATTCTGGGCATTCCGAACAATAATGTCCGCAAGCAGTATTATGGTTATCTGGAAGAGGAGTATCAGGCAAAGGCTTATGTGGATGTCAACCAGCTCACCGATTACTATTATGATATGGCATACGATGGTAAGTGGGATGAAGGATTGCGCTTCATGGCAGATGCCTATGCCAAGGTTTCATCGGTGCGTGATGGCATTGAGGCTGAGCGAAACCTGCAGGGATTCTTCATGGCTTATCTGAATCTGAATGATTATTATATCACGGCTCCAGAGTTAGAGTTGAATCATGGCTATTGTGATTTCTTCCTTTTGCCGGACCTTACCCATTATGCCAGTCAGCATAGCTACATTCTGGAATTGAAGGTTCTTTCTAAGAAAGATTTCTCTGCGATAGTTGAAGGTGAGTTTACGGAAGATGGCAAGCCTATGACCAAGGCCGAGAAACAGTGGCGTGAGGCTGTAGAACAGATTCATCGATATGCTGAGGCTCCAAGGGTTGAGGCTTTGCGCCAAGGCACAAAACTCCATCTCATCATCATGCAGTTTGAGGGGTGGGAACTTAAACGGATGGAAGAAGTATGAAATTAATGAAAAGACTCTATATTATATTAATAGTATTACTTAGTAGTATGCTTCTTCTTCTGGATTCATGCACCCAGAAGAAGATGGTGATTGGTGTGTCGCAATGTTGCAGCGGAGTTTGGCGCGAGAAGGTGAATAATGAGATGCGACTGGCGCAGTATCAATATAAGAATGTGGATTTGCTGTTTACTACTGCAGAGAACGACGGGCAACGCCAGGCTCGCCAGATAGACAGTATGATAGCCAGGAAGGTAGATTTAATCGTGGTGGCCCCTGATAACGTGAATGATGTTACTCCCGCCATCGAGCGAGCTTATCGTGCGCATATCCCGGTTATTCTCTTTGACAGAAAGGTAAAGACAACCCATTATACAGCTTCCATCGGTGGCGATAATGTAGAAGCGGGTAGGGAAGTAGCCCGCTTTCTTGCCAGGAAGCTGGATGGAAAAGGTACCGTTGTTGAGATTACGGGCTTGAAGGATGCTTCTCCTGTCATCGAGCGCCATCGTGGTTTTCAAGAGGTGATGAAGAATTACCCGGGAATCAAGGTGGTTACCCTGGAAAGCAACTGGAAGATGGAACGTGCCCAGGAGTTGATGAAGCAATATCTGGATAAGGGCGGACATGCGGATGGCGTGTTCGGACATAGCGACCTGGGAGCCATAGGAGCCTTTCTGGAAGCAGAGAGACGAGGCATTGATAAGCAGATGCTGATAGTAGGCATTGATGGATTGCCTGGAGAATGGGAAGGAGTGGATAGAGTGAAGAGAGGACAGTTTGCAGCTTCTTATGTCTATCCTACCCAGGGCGAAAAGATTATGGAATTGGCGATGAATATCCTTCAGGGTAAATCCTATAAGAAGGATAATGTGATGAAATCATTTCTTGCTACCCAGGAAAACTGCGATGCCATCGCCCTACAATATCAGGATTTGGTAGCCAAGATGAAGAATCTGGATCAGATTTCTGACAGTCTTGATTCTTATTCAAAGGTTTCCCGTATCCAGAAATGGATGCTTTTGATCGCCTTTATTGTAGTTCTGATTCAGTTCTTTGTCATCTACTATATATATAAGGTATATAGAAAGAAGCTGCAGAAACAGAAAGCCGTGGCTCGTGGCTTTATCGAGAACAAGGAGGGCTGGGCTGCTGAACTGAATCATCTGGATGAGAGTGATCGTTACTTCATGGATCGTTTCAAGAAGAAAATCCTTGAGAATATGGGCAATGCTGATATGAAGATGGATGATTTGGGAGCCCAGATGCAGTTGAGCAAGGTGCAGCTCTATCGCAAGGTGAAGGCTATGACAGGAAAAACGCCTGCCGAGCTCCTGAAAGAGATGCGCCTGCAGAGAGCCTATACCCTCTTGCAGCAAACAGACAAGACAATCTCTGAAGTTTCGGCAGAAGTAGGCTTTGCGTTACCGGGCTATTTCTCTTCCTGTTTCAAGAAGCAGTTTGGAGTTCTTCCTACCGATTTTAGAAATGAACAGGCATCTAAAAAGAAATAGTTTTCTAACTCCTTTAAAATAAGTATTTTAAAATCGTGGCGTAAGATTCGAAAATCGTTTCATGTAACATAATTACTGTTGCAGGAACGATTTTTTTTATTTATGTTACCATTCTTTGCCTAATTTTGCGGCAGAAATTAAAATAAAACAATTTTGAAACTTAAAACGTTAGAAATAGTATGAACAATCTTTCAAGATTACTGATGAGCTCTGCGCTCTGTACTGTTTGCACCGTAGCTAGTGCACAACAGGTAAATGTAAATGGCATTGTGAAAGATGCTGCTGGTGAGACAGTCATTGGTGCATCTGTCATGGTGAAAGGCACAAAGACTGGTACTGTTACCGACTTTGATGGTAACTTTCATGTAGAATGTGCTCCTGGTTCCACACTTGTTATATCTTATATTGGATATAAGACGCAAGAAGTAAAGGCTTCAGACAATATGGAGGTAACACTTCAGGAAGATGCCAACGACTTGCAGGAAGTAGTTGTAACAGGTTATACCACTCAGAAGAAGGCAGACTTGACCGGTTCCGTGGCTGTGGTTTCAACCAAGAACCTGAAGACAAGTTCAGAGACAGACCCGATGCGTGCTTTGCAGGGGCGTGTTCCTGGTATGACTGTTACTACTGATGGTTCTCCTATTGGTTCAGGAACCGTGCGTATTCGTGGTATCGGTTCTTTCAACTCTTCTCAGGACCCTCTTTATATCATAGATGGTGTACCTACCAATATGGCTTTGAATACCCTCAATACAAATGATATCGAGAGTATGCAGGTTTTGAAAGATGCTGCATCAGCTTCTATCTATGGTTCCCGTGCTTCGAATGGTGTCATCATCATCACCACCAAGAAAGGTAAGAAGGGTAGCAAGGTGGCTGTTGACTTCTCTGCCAACCTAACTGCACAGTTCTATTCCAACCAGTCGAAGATGAAGTTGATGAACTCCAGCCAGTATGCTACTGCGATGGCTCAGGCTGCCCTGAACGATGGACTCGATCCTGTGGCTTATGCTGCCAACTACGGCATCGACTTGAATGCGGCCTCTGGTACTCCAATCACCGTTTGGAATCCTGCTACCAACCAGTATCAGAACTATACTATCAATGGTCGATATGACGGCTACATCAATGCCAAGAAAACCATGCGATTCTCTGATACCGACTGGCTCGATGAAATCTCTCGCACTGGTTTCTCGCAGAACTACGACCTCTCTGTATCTCATGCCAATGACAAGCATAGCGCTATGTTCTCCTTGGGATACAAGAACAATGAGGGTGTCTTGAAATATACCGACTTCGAGAATATCTCAGCTCGTTTGAATACTTCTTGGAATTTAAACAAGATCGTAACCGTAGGTGAGAATTTGACTTTGACTTATACCTCTCAGGTAGATTGCCATCCGATGGAGAATGCCTTGAAGATGCCTTCCATTGTTCCGGTTTACGAAGAAGATGGCAAGACCTTCGCTGGTCCTGTAGGAAGTATGGCCGACCGTCAGAACCCTTGTCGTGAGCAGTATCAGAACCGCAATAACCACCTCGACTACTGGCGCATCTTCGGTAATGCTTTCGTAGAATTGAAGCCTGTCAAGGGATTGACCCTGCGTTCTAACTTCGGTTTGGATTTCAAAACGTCGTTTATCAATGCGATGACGAATACTTATCATTCCGATATTGTCAACAATGACATCGCCAAGACAACGCTCTCGAATAACAATGAGACCAACTGGACATGGTCTAACACAGCCCAGTACGTTACCCAGATTGGCAAGCACAACATTGATGTACTCGGTGGTATGGAATTTTCCAAGCAGTCGGTTATCGATTTCTCTGCCTATTCAGAAGGCTATGCGCTGGAAGATAAAGATTATATGTGGCCAAATGCTGCCACGGGAACGATGCGTAACTCGGGTGCAAAGTTTGGTTATCGCCTGGCTTCTTTCTTTGGAAAGGTGAACTACAACTGGGATGATCTCCTCCTGGCTTCCTTTACTATCCGTCATGATGGTTCATCCCGATTTGGTAAGGCACATCGCTGGGGTACTTTCCCTGCTGCATCACTCGGTTTCAGATTCTCTAATCTCCTGAAGAAGGATTGGTTGGATGATGCCAAGTTGCGACTCTCTTGGGGTCAGACAGGTAACCAGGCTATCGACAACAATGCACAGTTTGGTCTTTATGTAGTGGATTACGGATTAGACCGTGTAACCTCTACTGCATACGACCTCTTCCTGCAAGGTTCAGGTACCTTCCCTTCTGGTTATCGTGCCACACAGTTGGCTAACCCTAACTTGAAATGGGAGGCTGCTACCCAGTATAACGTAGGTTTGGATTACACCCTGTTTGGCAACACCCTCTATGGTACAGTGGATGCCTATATTAAGAATGTGAAGGATATGTTGATTAATCCTGCTTATCTGGGTGCAACTGGTGAAGGTGGAAATTCATGGCAGAATGGTCCTTCGCTCCGCAACTGGGGTATGGAGTTCACCGTGGGCTATCGCAAGACCTTGGCTAATGGACTTGGCATTGACGTGAACGGCAATCTGGATTTTTTCCGCAACAAGGTTACTTATTTGCCAGCATCAACAACAGGTGCTTACGCTCACACATCTAAGGAAAACCTGGTGCAGAGTGGCAAGTCTTATGGTTCTATCGTAGGTTATGTAGCCGATGGAATTTTCCAGAATCAGGAAGAAGTAGATAAGTCTGGACAGCCAAACGCACGTGTCGGTGGATTGAAATACAAGGACTTAGATGGTAAAAATGGAATTACTTCAGATGACCAGACTTGGATTTTCGACCCTGTGCCAGCCTTCTCTTATGGTTTGAATATTGCTCTCAACTACAAGGGCTTTGATTTCAGTATGTTCTGGCAGGGTGTCTATGACCAGGATGTGTATAACAACCAAAAGTTCCAGACCGACTTCTGGGCTATTACTGATGGTGGTTCTAACAAGGGAACCCGTTTGCTCGATGCTTGGAATACCAACAATACCGGTTCTTCTATCCCACGTCTGAGCACCATGAATACAGCTGATGAGGGTCGTGCTTCCTCTTACTACGTTGAGAATGGATCTTACTTGAAGTTGCGTACCTTGCAGGTGGGTTACACCATCCCAAGCAGCATCCTCTCTAAGTTGAAGATGACAAGTGCCCGTGTCTATCTCTCAGGTCAGAATCTTTTGACCATCAAGAGCAATAGCCTGACTTGTTCAGACCCAGAGAATCCAAACTGGAACTATCCGCTTTCAACATCCGTATCATTCGGACTTCAGGTAGGTTTCTAAAATGTTTCATATTTTTAAAGAGAATTCTAAGATGAAAAAGTTATATACAATGGTGCTTGCAGCAGCACTGGTAGGAACATTCACCAGTTGTGATGATTTCCTGGATTACACCCCAACAGCTGTGGTTGATGAAGACAAGGCTTTCAGCGAGCCAGACAAGATGGTAAACAGTGCCTATGCGATGTTGGGCGACTGTTGGTATTCTTACCCATTCAACCTTTGGCCATATGGTGACCTTTCTTCAGACGATTGCTTGAAGGGTGGCGGTGGCACCGGTGACACCGGTTATCACGATGTGGAGATCTGGAGTACCTTAACCTCTACTAAGGGCGAACTCGACGAGTTATGGTATCGTCTCTATTGTGCCGTTTCCCGTTGCAACCGTGCTTTGGTTTCTTTGCAACAGAATGGTGAGAGCACACTGGGTGCTGAGGTAACCAAGCAGCGTGAGGCTGAGGTTCGCTTCCTCCGTGCTCATTTCTATTTCAAGTTACTTAGCATGTATCGTCAGATTCCTTGGATAGACGAGAAGGTTTATGAGGATAAAACAACAGAGAGCACATCAAACACTCAGTTTACTTACGAGGAATTGTGGCAAAAGGTGATTGCCGACTTCCAGACTGCATACGATGTACTTCCTGCTAAGCAGAAGGATGGCGGTCGTGTCAACAAGATTGCTGCCGCAGGTTATCTGGCCAAATGTTATCTTACCATTGCCTGGGGTGATGGTTATGAGGCAACCAATGGCGTTGACCATATTAATGAGGAGTATATGCAGAAGGTAGTAGATTACACCGATGTTGTGAAGAATTCAGACTATGGTTACATGACAGATTTCGGCGACATCTTCCTGCCAGACAATAAGAACAACAAGGAGTCAGTTTTTGCTGTCCAGACTTCCGACTATAGCGAGGATCATACCACCTTCGGACGTGCCAACTGGTCTAATATGCTGAATGGCTGTTGGGGTATGTGGTCTTGCGGATGGGATTTCCACAAGCCTTCACAGGACCTGGTGAATGCCTTCAAGACCAAGAACGGACTTCCTGAGTTTGATGACTACAACAAGACTTGTGATTATCCTGTAAACGGTAAGCCTAATAGTCAGAAATGGGATCCACGTTTGTTCCATACTGTAGGAATGCCTACCTTCCCATATAAATATGAGTCAGAACACACGATGACTACAGCCAACTCTCGTACACCAAACGTTTACGGTTACTATACCTCTCTGAAGGAAGTACCACAGCGTTCAAAGGGTGAAACTTACAATGGCTCTTGGCAGGCGTTTGCGATGAACGACTATGTGCTCCGTTATAGCGATATCATGTTGATGCGTGCCGAGGCTTTGATAGAGTTAGGCAATTTGGAAGAGGCTCGTACCATTATTAATGATATCCGTCAGAGAGCCAAGAATTCTGTGGATAAGCATATTGAATATGCCAAGGATCAATGTGATATAGCCCTCTATCCGGAGTCTTATTTCCAGGATAAGGAGACGGCAAGAAAGTGTCTTCGCTGGGAGCGTCGTCTGGAAATGGCTATGGAGAACGGCCGCTTCTTCGACTTGCGCCGCTGGGGCATTGCTTCTGAGACACTGAACAAGTATTTCGAATCTGAGAAGAAAGATCAGTATGGAGAGCAAACATACGCACAATACTTGAAGGATGCCAAGTTCACACCGGGCAAGAACGAGTTCTATCCGGTTCCATATAACCAGCTGTATTACATTCCTGGTCTTTATAAGCAGAATAAGGGATATGAGTAATTACCTATCGGTATTTTTAGATAATAATTTCAGAAACTTAGACAATGAAAAAGATATTTATTTCAGCGCTTGTCGCTCTTTGCGGTTTTACCGCCAGTTATGCCCAGCAGGCTTCCTTTTTGAGCAATAATCACTGTCTCTATCGCATCAGCCAGGAGAGTCAGAACCAGAAGTGTCTCTTGCTCCCTGTGCAGGAGAGTGCGGAGATGGCCAACATCAAGGTGATTGCCGACAACAAACAGGTGAAAGCCTTCAATGTGAAGTTGGCTAAAGACCACGTAGATTATTACGTGCCTCTCTATATGAATGAGTTTGCCGGTTTGAAGGGCCTGGCTCTCGATATCCATGTAAACGGCGATTATAGCAAGGAGGGCTTGAACGCCCTCACTTGCTGGGAGAACATGAAGTTCTCTGATTCTTTCGATATGAAGAATCGTGAACAGTATCGCCCAGTTTTCCATCAAACTCCTGTTTACGGATGGATGAACGACCCAAATGGTATGTTCTATAAGGATGGCGTATGGAATCTCTACTTCCAGTATAATCCTTACGGATCACAGTGGGAGAATATGACCTGGGGACATTCTACATCTACCGACTTGGTACATTGGAAGTTCCAGGGTGCCCCTATCCAGCCAGATGCAATTGGTACCATTTTCAGCGGTTCTGCCGTTGTGGATAAGAATAATACCGCTGGTTTGGGCAAGGGTGCTGTTGTGGCTCTCTACACTTCGGCTGGTGAGAACCAGACACAGAGCATGGCTTACAGCACAGATAATGGCAAGACCTTTACCAAATATGAGGGAAATCCGATCATCACCAGCAATGTGCCTGATTTCCGTGACCCTCACATGTTCTGGAACGAGGACATCAAGAAATGGAATATGATCATGGCGGTTGGTCAGCACATGGAAATCTATTCTTCAGATAACTTGAAGGACTGGAAATACGAAAGCTCTTTTGGTGAGAAGTATGGCAACCATGGCGGTGTCTGGGAATGCCCAGACTTGATGAAGATGAAGGTTCGTGGCACCGGTAAGGAGAAGTGGATGCTTATCTGCAACATCAATCCTGGTGGACCTTCCGGAGGTTCTGCTACCCAGTATTTCATCGGTGATTTCGACGGTCATAAGTTTACTTGCGACAGTAAGCCTGAGGTTACCAAGTGGATGGATTACGGTAAGGACCACTATGCCACAGTTTCCTTTGATAATGCTCCAAACGGTCGCCGTGTGGCTATCGCCTGGATGAGCAACTGGCAGTATGCCAACCAGGTTCCTACCCAGCAGTACCGTTCAGGCAACTCTATTCCTCGCGACTTAGGTCTCTTCGAGTATAAGGGTGAAACTTATTGCAGCGTGGTTCCATCTCCAGAGATGACAGCAGCAAGAAGCAAGAAGGCAGGCAAGAAACTCACAGAATCTTGCGAGATGGTAGTGAACCTAAAGGGAAATGCTACTATCACCCTGAGCAACGACAAGGGTGAGAAGGTAGTGATGAACTACGATGCCAAGGCAGAAACCTTCTCAATGGATAGAACCAAGAGCGGTAAGGTAGATTTCAGCAAGGATTTCGCTGCAGTCACCAAGGCTCCAACCTATGGCAATATCAGCCAGCTGCGCATCTTCATCGACAAGAGCAGCATCGAGGCACTGGATGCTGACGGAAAGATGGCAATGACCAATCTCGTGTTCCCAAGCAAGCCTTACAACAAGGTTACTGTAAAGGGAAAGGGTAAGTATCAGGTTTACGACATCAAGTAACCTCATCTGTTAAGAACTGAATCTATAAGATAATTGTTTCTAAGAGTGTTACTGATGTAACAATGCAACAAAAATGGTAGCCGATGAACGATATTTTATGATATAATATACCGTTTGTCGCTACCTTTGCAGCAGAAATTCAGAAACAATAACGCTAACAATTATGAATAAATCATCAAAGTTATCAATCATCCCGGTGATGCTCTGTTTCTTCGCCATGGGATTTGTAGATTTGGTAGGCATCGCCTCCAACTACGTAAAGGAAGATCTCAACCTCAATGATGCAACAGCCAATCTGTTCCCATCGCTGGTATTCTTCTGGTTTCTCATCTTCTCGGTTCCAACAGGAATCCTGATGAATAAGATAGGTAGAAAGAAGACAGTACTCCTGTCTTTGCTCGTTACCGTTATCTCCCTCCTTTTGCCCATTTTTGGCGAAAACTTTGAACTGATGCTCGTATCATTCTCATTGCTCGGCATCGGAAATGCATTGATGCAGACTTCCCTGAACCCGCTGGTTTCTGTGGTTACATCAGGCAAGAACCTGGCTTCTACATTGACTTTCGGTCAGTTCGTCAAGGCCATCGCTTCCTTCCTGGCTCCATACATCGCTATGTGGGGTGCCATGGCAAGTATTCCAACCTTCGGTTTGGGCTGGAGAGTTCTCTTCCCAATCTATATGGTTATCGGAATCGCAGCCACTTTCTTCCTGGCTGGTACGCCTATCGAGGAAGAGAAGAACGAGGGTAAGGCTTCCGGCTTTGGCGAGTGCTTCAAGCTGCTCGGCAAACCTATCGTGCTGCTTTCCTTCATCGGTATCATGTGCCATGTAGGCATCGAT
Source organism: Segatella copri (assembly GCF_026015625.1). Taxonomy (NCBI): domain Bacteria; kingdom Pseudomonadati; phylum Bacteroidota; class Bacteroidia; order Bacteroidales; family Prevotellaceae; genus Segatella; species Segatella copri. The sequence continues at coordinate 3,537,465 of NZ_JAPDVG010000001.1, forward strand.
GTGGGTACCAATACCACAGCTCCTAAAATTCTGATGGAGCGTCTGGGATGGACGCTGAACGAGGCTGCCTTCGCCACATCGCTCTACTTCATCTTCCGTACCATCGGATGTTTCACCGGTACCGTTTTCCTCCGCATGATGAAGACCCGCACTTTCTTCCTCATCAGCGTAGTGATGATGGCTCTGAGTATGATAGGCATGTGGGTAGGCGAGAGCAAGATGATGCTTTATATCGCCATCGCCCTCGTGGGATACGGCAACTCTAACGTCTTCTCCATGATTTTCTCTCAGGCACTTCTAGCTATGCCTGATAAGAAGAATGAGGTGAGTGGACTGATGATCATGGGACTCTTCGGTGGTACCGTCTTCCCTTTGATTATGGGCTTTGCCAGCGATGCTATGGGGCAGGTAGGTGCTGTGGCTGTCATGGCTGTAGGAGTTGTTTATCTCTTCACTTATATCCGCAAGTTATAATAAAAATCATCCGCAATCGTTTATATCGTATATAATAAGGTGTAATTATGGAAACAAAGAATTTGAATACAAAATATTGTGTAGGTTTGGGCGAAATCCTCTTTGATGTTCTCCCTAGTGGTTCTCAACTCGGCGGTGCTCCTGCCAACTTCGCTTACCACGCAGGTCAGCATGGTTTGCATTCTGTAGCCGTGAGTGCTGTGGGCAAGGATGCCTTGGGTGATACAGCTCTCCGCCTGCTCGACGAGAAGAAACTCAAGTATGTGATGCCAGAGGTAGATTTCCCTACTGGTACCGTTCAGGTGCAGCTCGACAAGGAGGGCGTTCCTACTTACGATATCAAGCAGGGTGTGGCTTGGGATAATATCCCATTCACCGATGATATCAAGGAAATTGCTGCCAATGCTGGAGCCGTATGCTGGGGTTCTCTGGCTCAGCGCAGTGAGGTTAGCCGTAAGACCATCTATACGTTCCTCGACCATACTCCAGAGGATTGTCTGAAGATTTTCGACATCAATCTCCGTCAGAACTTCTATACTCCAGAGGTGATTACCGAGAGCTTGAAGCGCTGCAATGTGTTGAAGATTAACGATGAGGAGTTGATTACCATCGGACGTCTCTTCGGTTATCCAGGTTTGGATATCGAGAACAAGTGCTGGCTGATTCTCGGCAAGTATAATCTCGATATGCTCGTGCTGACCTGCGGTGTAAACGGCAGCTATGTCTTTGCTCCGGGTGTGAAGTCATTCCAGGAGACTCCAAAGGTTGAGGTGGCTGATACCGTAGGTGCAGGCGACAGCTTTACCGGTACATTCTGTGCCAGCATCCTGAAGGGCAAGAGCATTCAGGAGGCTCACGAACTTGCCGTTAAGGTGAGTGCCTACGTTTGTACCCAGAATGGAGCGATGCCTCAGATTCCTGAGGAATACACCCGTTAACCCCGCTTCCCCTATTGGGTATATAACAATATAAGATGATAGGTTTAAAGAATAGTTGAGTTAAAGTTAATGTTAGTTAGTAAGCTGCATCCTGTTTGCGAAGAATGGGTGCAGCTTTTTCATTTTCAGAAATACAATCTCTCAATTACAATAAAAGAACCCCCTAAAATGGTAAAATGATGCCCCAAAATGGCAGAAATGAATAAAAAGATAACGTTTTCATTAAAAATATTATAAAAGAGTTGCAGATTAATAGATTATTTTGTACTTTTGCATCTAAAATATTAGTAGAACATTAAAAATATAGATGTTATGAAAGACTTAGATTGGTCTAATTTGTCATTTGGCTATCGCCAGACTGACTACAATGTTCGCTGTTACTATCGCGACGGCAAATGGGGCGAAATAGAAGTTTGCTCTGATGAGTATTTGAAATTGCACATGGCTGCAACCTGCCTGCACTATGGTCAGGAGGCATTCGAGGGCCTGAAGGCTTACCGTTGCCCAGACGGCAAGGTGCGCGTGTTCCGTATGGACGAGAACGCTGCCCGCTTGCAGAGCACATGTCGTGGTATCATGATGCCAGAGGTGCCTACAGAAATGTTCGAGGAAATGGTGAAGAAGGTGGTTCGCCTCAACCAGGAGTGGATTCCTACCTACGAGAGTGGTGCTACGCTCTATATCCGTCCGCTGCTCATCGGTACAAGTGCTCAGGTGGGTGTTCATCCTTCTAAGGAGTATTGCTTCCTTATCTTCGTAACTCCAGTGGGTCCATACTTCAAGGGTGGATTCTCTACCAACCCATACGTCATCATCCGTGATTTCGACCGTTCTGCTCCTCTCGGAACAGGTATCTATAAGGTAGGTGGTAACTACGCTGCTTCCCTCAGAGCCAACAATATCGCTCACGAGAAGGGTTATGCATGCGAGTTCTATCTCGACGCCAAGGAGAAGAAATACATGGATGAGTGTGGTGCTGCCAACTTCTTCGGAATCAAGAATAATACATACGTTACTCCTAAGAGTACATCTATCCTCCCATCTATCACCAACAAGAGCTTGATGCAGTTGGCTGAGGACCTCGGTATGAAGGTGGAGCGCCGTCAGATTCCTGAGGAGGAGCTGGATACTTTCGAGGAGGCTGGTGCATGCGGTACTGCTGCCGTAATCAGTCCTATCAGCTACATTGATGACTTGGATACAGGCAAGCGCTACAACTTCGGTGAGAAGCCAGGTCCTATCTCTAAGCACCTGTATGATACGCTCCGCGGAATCCAGTATGGTACTATTGAGGACAAGCACGGTTGGACAACTGTAGTTATTGAGTAATCAATGACTTCTTTATTGCGTAAAAACCAATATTAGAAATATAATTATGATCAGGGCACTTTGAGGAGTTCACGCTCCTTGGAGTGCTTTTTTTATGTCTTTTTATGCCCGGGGGTTAACAGAGTTAACAGTTAACAGTCGATTTTTCGATAGGCCCCCTCGCGCGTACCTTATTATAATATAATATATATATACTTATTTTTATATGTGTGTGGGGGGTACCATGCATTTTTGGGGTGTTAACTGTTAACCTGTTAACCTCTCGCTCTTTTTTCACGTCTCTGTGCTTTGCGGGGCGCAAGTCATAGAGTTGCGGGGGAAGAAGCTATGAGTTAGGATTCTTAACACATTTCAGTATCATGAAAAGCCTTACGAAAAGCTACGTAAAAACCTCATGACAGCCCTCATTTAAGCCTCTGCCCCGCCATCATTTATGCCACAGCCCGGTCTTCATTTATGCCTCAGCCCGGTCTTTATTTAAGCCTGAAAAACTGCAGAAAAGCCTCTTATTTTGCTACTGGGAATACGTAATATTCTCTGTCTACATCGTAATCCAGAACCCACTGGTCAATCATCACATTATCGTCTAAAGCCTTGATGGTTACGTTGTGGCTGCCGTCAGGCAGCGTAACGTAGAAGCTCTTCAGCGTCTGTCCGCGCCACAGGTCAAACTTCCAGTCCTTAGAGTTGTAAACCTCCTTCAGCTGGCAGATTACCGGTTCGCCACGGTCTATACTCACACTCACCCTCATATCCTTTACAGCGTTAAGGAAGCAAGGAATAACGGCGATGGTGAAACGCGCATCACCGCTCTTGTCGCAGTAGAAATCATAGCTCAGACTGGCTCCCTTCGGCAATTTCACAGCCTTGCTGCTGTGACCTAACAGCGGACGGACGGTAATCTTCTCGGCTCCTTTTACGGCAGCCTGGGCAAGCGGCGATTCGGTAGCCTTGCTCCATTCGTAGGCATTCTTGGCAATGATGTCGCCGGTAACTACAGAGAGCGGCTTGAGATCGTTGCTGCGGTCGAAGGCATCTGCTTTCAACCGCTTGATGTCGGCAGCAGGCAGTGTGCCCGGAATCTGCGGAGCCTGCATCTCTGTACCGTTGGTAAGGATGAAATTCTTCCATTTGCCGTTTCTGATGCGACTGTAGTAGGCATTGAGCTGCTTCAGTTTGTTGTAAGCATCGATGCTCACAGCTGCTGCAGCCTTTGCCTCATCGTCTTTATTAAACAGCCCCGGACGGGCGATGTGTCTTGCTTCCTGTGCCTCCAGCTCCTTTTCGGCTACGAAGGCAGCTAGGAATATCGGATATTTCACTACCTCGAAGAAACCGTCTTTCTGGTTCTGAGGCAGCATGCGTTCGATGGATTCAGTCTTCGCCTTCAACAGGTCGTAGCGGTAGAGGAAACGCTCCAGTTCGTTGCCGAATTCGCCTGAATGAAACTCAGTATCGCCGTAAGGCATCGCCATATAAGCGGAATGGCGGATGCTGGTAAGGCGGTAATATTCTTCCATCAGAGGCATGATTTTCTTGCCCGTAATGGCGCCAAAGAATGCGTTGAGAGTGTTCTGGATATACGTTTTGCAACCTGCTTTCAGGGCATTTTTATTCCACGCCAGGTTCATCATCATAGCTAGCTGGAAGGTTGACTGCTTCGGATTGGTAATGTTGGCTATCCAGGCACAGTCTTCGTCGTTGTGAGCGGCAGAGCGGTGCGATTTGCCGTGCTGGGCATTCTTGCTCTCCAGATAATCCTTGCTGTTGAGCATTTCGAGCAGCAGACCCGGCGAGAGATAGCTCATCTCCATCTGTGCATCCGAGCATACCAGCTTCACATTCTCGATGGTTTTGCGGTGTTTCTTCTTGTGCTTCTTGCCCACGAACTCCGTCACCTTGTAGTTTTCCGCCACGCAGATGTCGAAACTGTCTACCACAGCCTTGTTGTAAGCAGCCTCGTGCCTGCCGTCTACCTGCCACAGCGTATTGGCTCTCAGGCGCAGCATCAGACGGGCGATGCGGCTGTAGTTCTGCGGTTTCATCCACTGGCTGTTGTTCAGGGCAAGTCCTCTGAATTCTATTCTCGGAACCTCTATCCACTGCTGGTCTACGGGTGTATAGAGGCTCTTGCGCTGAGCAGGCTGCAGGTCGTTCCATGCCGCCAGAGGCGAAACGCCAGCCAGCTCAGAGAGTTTCATGATGGCGTAAGCCGTTCCACGGGCGTTGCTTCCGATAACGATGAGTTTCCCTTTCCTCGTACCGATGTAGAAAGCATCCTTTGCGGTGATAATAAGATGCAGCGGCGCACCGAGTTTTTCTACTGCCGAAAACTCCTTGTTGGTGAGCTGGTCGAGCTGGTAAATCTGTATCGGAGCACCTGATTTTTCTTTCGCATCGAATCCGGTTACGGCTTTCATATCGCCCGCAAACTCCTTGAGGGCAATCTTCACTACAGGCGAAATGATAGAGTTGGTGGTATAAGATACTCTTCCGTAGCCGTCGGTCCAGTAAACGTTGGGTGCTGCGGTCTGAGTTTCCGTCTTCTTCACTTTGGTTTCGGTCAGCGCGTTGGCATTCAGGCTAGAGAAGCAGGCCAGAGCCAAGGCTACGCCTAATATAATCTTTTTATATTTCATTTTTCTTCCGTTTTTGTCTGTTCGGTTGTAGATTCGCTTTTTGCTGAAACTACATATTTCTGCAATTTGCAAAGATACATAAAAGTGTTTAATATCTGAAATTATTTAGTTTTTATTTGCTTATTACATTATTTATTGTTACTTTTGCACCAAATAAATAAAAAGAAATGATGACATTATATCCAAAATTGATTGAAGAGGCGCTTGCTACGGTGATTTATCCAGGCACCAAGAAGAACCTCATAGAGAGCGAGATGCTGGCAGATACGCCTAGCATCAATGGTATGAAGGTGAAGGTGGTTCTTCTCTTTCCTCGTGATACGGATCCTTTCCTCAAGAGTACGGTGAAGGCGGCCGAGGCTGCCATCCATTATCATATTTCGAAAGATGTAGAGGTGGAAATCGTTACTGAGTTCAAGTCGGCTCCTCGTCCTGAGGTAGGAAAGATGCTGCCACAGGTGAAGAACGTCATCGCTGTAAGTTCTGGTAAGGGTGGAGTAGGCAAGAGCACCGTTTCTGCCAATCTCGCCATTGCCCTGGCTAAGTTGGGCTATAAAGTAGGCTTGCTCGATACGGATATCTTCGGTCCTTCCATGCCTAAGATGTTCGGTGTGGAGGAGGAGCGTCCTTATTCTGTTCACAAGGACGGCAGAGACCTCATCGAACCTGTCGAGAAATATGGCGTGAAGCTCCTGAGTATCGGTTTCTTCGTAAGTCCTACTACGGCTACTCTGTGGCGCGGCGGAATGGCTTGTTCTGCCCTGAAGCAGCTGATTGCTGATGCTGACTGGGGTGAGTTGGATTACTTTATCCTCGATACGCCTCCTGGCACAAGCGATATTCATCTTACGCTGCTCCAGACGCTTTCCATTACGGGTGCAGTTATCGTAAGTACGCCTCAGCAGGTGGCGCTTGCCGATGCGAGAAAGGGTATTGACATGTATCAGAATGATAAGGTGAATGTGCCTATCCTCGGACTTATCGAGAACATGGCTTACTTTACGCCTGCCGAGCTGCCTGTGAACAAGTATTATATCTTTGGTAAGGAGGGTTGCAAGAATCTCGCTAAGGAAATGAATGTGCCTCTGCTCGCCCAGATTCCTATCGTTCAGAGCATCTGCGAGGGTGGTGATGATGGTGCGCCTGCTGCTACCAAGGTTGATTCCATTACCGGTCAGGCTTTCCTCAGCCTTGCCCAAAGCGTAGTAACGGTGGTGAACCGCAGAAATGCCGAGAAGGCTCCAACCAAGATTGTTAGTACTCATAAGTAAATGACCTGTTTGGAAAGGTCATATAAAATAAAAAGCTAGGATTGCCCTCAAGCAGTCCTAGCTTTTTTTATCAGAGGAGTTAACAGGTTAACAGTTAACAGCCCATTTTTTATAGTTGAAAGTTTATAATTTATAGGGCTTAGCCGTTAGCAAGATTGCTATAAACTTTTAGCTCTAAACTCTTAACTATCAACTATTTCTTCCGCCTCATCCTCTTCTTCTGCTACTTCGGCAGTAAGGTTTGCCTTGAGTCTTGCCGATCTCAGTTGCTGCCTGAAAACCAGGCAGGTAGCCAGGAAATAGACGCCCGTTTGTATCCAGAGTGCTCTGAATTCCGGCAGAATATCTGAAAGCGAAGCACCCATACTGCTGATTCTGAGGAACCCGCGGATGCCGAAAGTGGATGGGAAAACCCACGAAAATCCTTGCCAAAAGCCCGGAATATTGCTCAGGGGCCATGAAACTCCCGTCATAAAAAGCAACGGAACGGAGGTAAATACCACCAGAAGCATCACATTTTCACGATATCTTACCAGACACGACAGCATCAGACCGAAGAAAACGCACGAAAGAATGTAAGGAAGGAGAAAAACAAGAATGGTGGTCCACGTTACCATACTTACAAAACTGAACAGCTTAGGAACTACCAGCGTAAGATACATTCCCATCACGGCATAAACCATGAAATAAACCAATGCCTTGCCGAAAACAATGCGGAAAATACCGCCATAATGCTCGCTTACCGGTATGAGTTCGCGGTTTCTGTTGAGTTCTCTTGATGTTCCCGCTGCCATTCCTATGCCCAGCAGCATCGTCTGCTGCAGGATAAGAACCAGCACAGCCGGCAGAATGGCATTTCCGTAACCTCCTGTCGTGTTGAATATCGGAACCTCATCAAAGGCGAGCGGCTCGGTGGTGATCTCGTCGTCTCTATCCGTAAATCCTCCAGCCTGTGTTATCTGGATGCCCGAGTTGATGTGGCTGGCTACGGCTTGCGAGGTCTGATAAATCGCCTTATAGGTCAGCATCAGACTCATATCGCAGTAAACTCCCACATGCGCCTGTTCGCCCCGGTTCAGCTTCGTATCGAAGTCGGCAGGGAAGTAAAGGATTCCGTGAACCGCCTGTCTGCGCACCAGTTCCTTCGCCTCGTCCAGACTGTTGCAGTAATAGGTAGCCTTGGCATCTGGTGAAGCATCATAATCGCGGATAAACTCGCGAGAACTGTGACTGTGGCTCAGGTCCACAATCGCCGTATCCACTTCTCTCACCACCTCGTTGTTGTAGATCCAAGAGTAGAGCAGCGGATAACCCAGCGGCACCAGAATGCAGAAGATGAGCACACCCTCATCGCGGAAAACATTGCGCATTTCCGTCTTCCAGATGTAGCACATATCCCAGATGCCATTGATAATCTTATATAATAAACTACTTTTCTTCATTACGGTAAGTATTTATATACCAGCATTGCCTTCTTGATGTTCCAGATAGTGAGCATCGGCAGGGCACAGAACAGCACCATTGCGCCCCAGTGGAGCACAGCATCGCCCATCGGGAAACCATTGAAGATGTTTATCTGGTAAATCATATAATAGTGGCGCATCGGGAAGAGCTGGCCGATAGCCTGGATCGGTGAATCCATCGAGAAGAGCGGATAGGTGGCTCCGCAGATGGAGAAACTCACCACGCCCCACAACGAACAGATACTCATCGACATGCGCAATGAAGGCATCAGCCCGAAGACAAAGATGCCGAAACACTGGCAGGAGAGTACGCTCAGAACGCCTAACAGGATGATAGGCAGCGCGCCGCCCGGATGTGGAAACTGTAATACATAATAGATGTAGAATTCGAACAGCAGGAAGATACTCAGGAAGATGAGTGTCTGTGGCAGCATCTTACCCGCAATGGCGAGATAAGGATTGTTGCCTGCCATCCGCATCCAGTCTCTTGCCCGGTTGAACTTCAGTTCCGTACCTATAGAATAAGGTGTAATCAGGAAGATGAACAGCATGATGAGTCCCGGCACCATTACGCTCGAAAGATAATAGTTGTAGTTGGCGTATGGGTTACCTATCATGTGCAGGTCTACGGCGATAGGCTGCAGGAAGGTCATGATTTCATCATTTGTCTTTCCCAGCGCCGAAAGTTTCGCCATTCCTGCCGCCGCACCTCCCAGGGTAGAGATGGTTTTCAGATCGCGGAAGAGCAGGGAGCCGGCTGCCAGCGATACGCTGCTGTAATAGAATGAAATCTTAGGCTGCTTCTGGGCCATCAGGCCTGCCTCCGTTCCGTCAGGAATCAGCAGGAAGGCGTAGATTTCGTTCTTCTGGATAGCATGTCTTGCCTCTGCCATGTTCTCGTAATGAGCCACTACCTTGGTAGTCTGGAAGGCATCGAGCTTATGCACCAGCTGGCGCGATGTGGCGGAGTTGTCCTGATCTACTATGCCCACAGGCATGTCGGTAGGCACTCCTCCCTTCATCAGCGTGGTGAAGAAAATCACCACCACGATGGGGAAGATGACCATGCAGAAGAGATAAATGGGATTCTTCCACATGATGCCGCATTCTCTGTGGGCTATATGATATAATTTCTTAAACATAGATGTTATTTAATGATGAGTGACATTCCCGGGCGCAATCCCTCCAGCTTGGTGACAGGACGGGCCTTCACCTCGAATGTCTTGCGGTCGTAGTCGCCATTATCCTTGGTTGCCTTCCAGGTAGCGTAAGAGCCCTGGTCTTTCAGGTAGTAAACCTTCATCTTGATGTCCTTGTTGAAGGCTGGAACGAAAGCGGTGAACTCATCGCCCTTGTTCAGACCCTTGAGATGGTCTTCGCGAACATTGAAGGTTCCCCACATATCGCTCATGATAGAGATGCTCATGATAGGAGAGCCGAGACCTACCAGCTCACCTACCTTAGGATAGACATTGCTAACCTCGCCCTCGCACTGAGCCACCTGAACGGTCTCTTTCAGAAGATTCTTCACTACATCCACAGCGCTCTTCGAAGCCTGGGTGTTGTTGGCAGCCATGCGCTTCTCCTGTTCGCGGGCGCCATTCTTCGCCATATCGTACTGACTTCTGGCAGCAGCCACCTGAGCCTCTGTAGCCTTGTAGGCTGCGTAAGCCTCATCGCGCTTCTGACCGCTGATTACACCCTCGTTGAAGAGGTTCTGCATGCGGTCGTAGGTCTTTTTGGCGATAGTTGCGGCAGCTTCAGCCTGCTGAACCAACTGGTAAGCACCCTGAATCTGCTCCTTGCGTGCACCTGCATCCGTCAGGTCCTTCATAGCCTCGGCTGCAGCGTTGGTAGCCTGGAGCATCTGTTCCTGCGATTTCATTTCCGGCACTTCGAGGATGGCGAGCGTATCGCCCACATGAACGTAATCGCCTTCCTGAACGCGGAGCTCTACTACGCGTCCCGGCAGTTTGCAGGATACTCTGTATTCTGATACTTCTACCTCGCCCTGAATGGTGTCATCCTTCTGTTCCAAAGTGAAGAAACCGATGACGCCTACGAGAATGACTACTGCTGTAAAACCGATTACAGCGAGCAATATGTTGTTATGCTGTGATTTCTTAGACATTTTGCTTAATCTGAATTTAAAATTGTTATTATTATTACTGCAGGATACCGAGCGCCTTGTTCAGCCCAACCTGAGTCAGCTTCACGTCGATTTCTGCATCAATCTTCTGGCTCTGTGCTTTCTGCCAGGCAGTCTGTGCAGCCATCACGTCGGTAACCTCCATCACGCCTTCCTTGAAACCGAGGTTGGCGCATCTCAGGTTCTCATCTGCACTGGCGATGTTCTTCATTGCCATGTTGAGCTTCTTCTGGGCTTCCTTTACCTTAAACTGGCTTTGGGTAATCTGCAGATGAATCTTCTCTCTCGTATCATCCAGGTTCATCTGGGCGATATTGCTGGCAGCCTTGGCGGCTCTCACCTTGTAGGCGCCGTCGAACCAGTTCCATACCGGAACATGAACCATCACGCCTACGTTCCAGACTCCGGTAAACTTCTTCTGGAAACCATTGAATACGTTCGGGTTCGAAATCATGTAGCCGCCTGTCAGCATGACGTGAGGCAGATTGATGGCACGAACCATATTGGTAGCTTCTTTGGAGATGTCGAGCGCATTCTGCAGCATGCGGAGTTCCGGACGGGTGTTCATCGCCGAATCCTGTGCTGCCACTTTCTGCTGCTCGGTGTCAACAGGAGTTCCTGATAAAGCCAGGGTTTCCTTATCTTCATCGGCAAGTGTGATTTCCTGGTTCATCGGAATGCCGCAGAGCTGGCAGAGCAGCATCTTCGACAGGGCGAGTCCGTCTTCTGCCTGGGTAATCTGCATCTCAGCCTCGTTCACTTTCACGTCTACCTTCAGTCCGTCTGCCTTGGTGGCTACTCCCTGCTGAATCATCTTATGAACATCCTCGTTCAGTTTCTTTACGAGGTCGCGGTAGCTGATGGCGAGTTTCTGCTTCTGCTTCAGCGAAACGGCGAGCCAGTAAGCCTGGTCTATGCTGTAGAGCGTGCTCTGGGTCTGCTGGTCGAGATCATTCTCTGCAATCTGCTCTCCGATGTCGGCAATCTTGTTGGCTGCAATGATGGCTCCTCCCATATAGATAGGTTGGCGAACCATCACGCTTCCAGCCCAGATATTGCGGGTGTCGGTGCGGAAAGCATCTACCAGTTTCTCTCCCAGCGCATTGCCTTGCTGCTGCAGGGGGCCCAGTTTCTCATTCATCAGTCCGCCTATCTGCTGGGCTATCTCCGGGGTAATCATTCCCTGACTTACAAGTTGGCTCATCAGATTGCTGGCTCCTCCCGATATTCCTCCGGTAACAGTAGAGCCGATATTGCTGAATGTTGATTTCTGACCGTCGTTCAGCAGCGAAATCTCCCTGCTGAACCATTCGTAACCGCCTAAAGCATCTACTTTAGGAAGATATTTGGTACGTGCCGATTTCTTCATGTTGTACGCCACGTCTTTCTTGAGCTTCGAGGCATTGAGCTGCTTGTTGTTGCGCAGCGCCATGGCACGGCAACTGTCAAGGCTCAGCGTTTGTGCCTGAGCCCCGGCAGGAATCAATGCTCCCATCAGCATGATAAGAGTTATATATTTTTTCATCCTTTGTTTATAATATTATATAATATTGGATGCAAATTTATGGAATTATTCTTAAATGACAAAGAAATTTTGTTTATCAAATCTTTAAGAATCAAAAATTATATTGCATTGTGGAAAAATTGAACATACCTTCTGGTTTTCCGTAATCCCTTAATCGTCTGTTTCTTAGAAATTCACCCGTTCTGTCTCGCCCCAGGTAGGGTCTACGGTAATGCCTATTCCACCACCCGTACTGTCGTCTCCGCCACCGAATCCGTCAGCAATGGAAATCTCGGTATAGGCTGTTTTGTTCTGATGGATTTTCAAATCGGCTTTTTCAAAACTCTTTACCACCTTTGCATCGGCATCCAGAAAGCTGATACTCATCTTGATGTTCTTCTCTTCTTCATGTGGGAAGGTGTAGACGGTAAAGTCTCTGCCGCCATCTTTCATACTGAAATTCTCGGTCTGACGGCTGTTCACGCAGCCGAATCCGGTGGTTGCATCCAGGGTGCTGCTGCCGCCGGTATAATAGAACTTGATGCTCCTGATTTCTTCGGGAATGGTTTCGTCGGTAATATGTACCTTGAAGGCGCCAACTGCTCGCCTCAGGTTGATGTCTGTGGTGGCGCCCTCTTCGTTTACGCTCAACCTGCCGTAATAATAAAAGGTGTCGGTAAGTTTGTTGCTTGCAAACTTCACCTTCTCGGGTGCGCTGATAGAGCAGTTTCCCTTTCCGTTATGGGCAATCACCACCAGCCGGTATTCTCCTTCGTCCAGACTTACATAGGCTGTTCCGAAGCCATTGTCTGTTGAAAGCTGGTTCACCGTCTCCAGTTTCTCCTCTCCGTCAAAGATGGCAAGTGTCAGTCTGGAGCACACATCGCCCAGGGCAATCTGCTTGTCGGCAGCTTTGGTTGTCAGCAGACTTGTGCCTTCTATTTTCTGCACATGGATAGTTACATTGGCGTTTGCCTCACGTGATTTTCCGGTTGTTTCGTCAATCGAAAACTTTTCGCATGAAGTAAGCGTCGCTACGAGCATCAGCAACAGGGATGCCAGTAACCGATAGGGTTTCTTACTCATAACCGTTCTTATTTACTAGTTGCTCTATGCGTTATCTCGGAGTTTCCTCGGGCATAAAGATGTGGCAAATATACGTTTTTTCTCTTTTCGATGCAAGTAAAATCTAATAAATCTTTATATTTTTTGTCATTTATCTGTTTTTTCGTAATTTTGCATCGGTTTTTCTGTACTTACAGAGCCGATTTTGCATTATATATATAATAAGGTATAGAAGATATTGGTATGGATAAGAAGATAAAAGCATTGTTTTTCGATATTGACGGCACCCTGGTGAGTTTCAAGACCCACAAGATTCCGCAGAGCACGGTAGATGCCTTGGAGCAGGCTAAGAAGAATGGGGTAGAGGTGTATATTTCTACCGGTCGTCCGCAACTCATCATCAACAACCTCGGTCAGATAGAACATCTCATCGACGGTTACATCACCACCAATGGAGCCCGCTGTTTTGTAGGCGATAAGGTGGTGAGCCAGCACGCCATCCTTCCTGAAGATGTAAAGAAGATTATCGAGGCAGCCGACCGTGATGATTATCCGGCAATCGTCGTAGGAGAGCATCATCTCGCTATCCATCATTATACTGACGAGGTTTATGAAATCTTTGCCAAGGGACTGGGGGTGGATTGTGAAATCTTCCTGACCGATGTGAATGAATTGGGAGATGAGCAGGTTCTGCAGGTTACTCCTTTCTGTTCGGTAGAACAGGAGGCGCTCCTGATGCCTACGCTTCGCAACTGCACTTCGGGCAGATGGCATCCTGCCTTTACGGATATTACGGCAGCCGATGCGGATAAGGGCAAGGGCTTGCATGCAATGGCTGACTATCTGGGTTTGAACATAGATGAAACCATGGCTTTCGGCGATGGCGGCAATGATATTTCCATCGTCCGGGAGGCAGGCACCGGTGTTGCGATGGGCAATGCGGGAGATAATCTCAAGCAGGTAGCCGATTACATTACGACTCATGTGGATGAAGATGGTGTTAAGAATGCCCTCCTCCATTTTGGCGTGATTTAAATTCCCGGCGTTATTGACTTTTTTTTCATAACTCCCTATATATAATAAGGTGTAATCTTGATGAAGCCTTTTTGATAGGCGAGTTTCATTTTGATAAAATAATAAAGGCAAACGTGTTATTTGTTGTAGCGAATGGCGTGTTTGCCTTTCTGTTTTTAAAACTTCTCTTTTGTACCCAGTTTCTTCTTGTTATTTACTTTTTGAGGGAATAAATACCAAAAATGCTTACGAAAAGTAATAAAATATGCGAAAAATATACATAAAGTACCATAAAGTTGGTATTTTATATCAAATTGTTTGCTAAAAATTTGTTTAATTAGCAAAAAGTATGTATCTTTGCACCCGATATTTGTAAGTTGTTTAATTTTTAAGAGAGAGAATTATGGTAAAAAGACTGACCATGCTCATGGGGGGGCTTATTCTTTCAACAGGAATAGCCCTCGCTCAAACTACTGTTACAGGTAAGGTTGTTTCTCAGGAAGACGGTGAACCGGTTATTGGTGCATCAGTTAGAATTGTAGGAACTAAGACTGGAACGGCGACTGATGTCGATGGTAATTTTACGCTTCCTAATGCCAGCAAGGATGCTGTCTTGGAAATCAGTTACCTCGGCATGCAGACTAAAACAATGAAAGCATCTGCTAAGATGAAGATCATTTTGGCTTCTGATGCAAGAAATCTTGACGAGGTAGTTGTTACTGCCTTGGGTATGAAACGTTCAGAGAAAACTTTGGGTTATGCGGCCAGTACAGCCAACGCTTCTGAGTTGACTGTTGCTAAGTCTGGTTCCCTGATGAGTGGTCTTCAGGGTAAGATGGCTGGTGTGCAGATTTCTGGTGGTGGTGTTACAGGTACCTCTCAGAAAGTCGTAATTCGTGGTATTTCTTCTGTTTCTAGCAACAACCCATTGTATATTGTTGATGGTGTGCCTATCAACAATGACCGTTTGGGTGATAACTCTGTTGACTTTGGTAGTGGTGCAGGCGACATCAACCCAGAGGATATTGAATCGGTAACTGTATTGAAGGGTGCTTCTGCTACCGCTCTTTATGGTTCTCGTGCAGCCAATGGTGTTATCATGATTACTACAAAGAAGCCACAGGGTGACAAGAAGGCTTCTATCACTTACGATGGTTCTTTGACATTTACTGATGTGCTCCGTGTGCCAATGACTCAGAATCTCTTTGGTCAAGGTTGGGGTTCCTGGTCTAATGAGGAGAACGGTTCTTGGGGACCTCGTCTCGATGGTCGTGAGCACTGGTATGGTTCTACCGGTCTTTCTAACGGCGAGACTTTAACCAAGCCTTTTTCTTATGTTAAGAACAATATCCGTGACTTCTATCAGGTAGGTAAGGAATGGAACAACAACGTATCTCTCCGCTATGGTGATGAGAAAGTAGGTATTGTTGCATCTTATGGTAATGTAAGTTCTAATGGTATTACTCCTAATGATGGTGATACATATCATCGTAATACCTTCTCACTCCGTGGTTACGCCAATATCGACAGATTCCATCTGGACATGTCCCTGAACTATGTTCGCAAGGATATGCGCCGTTCTCGTGATATGTATATGGAGTTGCTCCAGGGTGCTTCTGATGTTCGTTTCACAGATATGAAGGATTACAACCTTGAGCGTAATAATGTAGATAACTACTATACATTGTATGCTAACAACCCATATTATATGGTAGATAACTTCTATTCTACTTACCAGGACGACCGTATTTATGGTAAGCTGGAGTTGTCATACGATATTACCAAGGATATCAAGGTAATTGGCCGTTTCGGTGGTGATTATACCAATTATAAGACCGAGCGCATCGAACCACGTATTCTTTATACCGAGGGTTCTTATCAGGCAACTGGTAATGGTACAACTGTTGGTAACCAGGGGTACTATTCTAAGTATCGTTCTCAGCGCGGACAGATTGACGCCAGCCTCTTGCTGACCGGCAATCATACTTTCGGTGATTTCTCGGTAGGTGCAACCTTAGGTTGGAACTTGAACCAGAGAAACTATGATAATGTAGGTGGTTATAATGAGCAGTTGGATATTCCAGGTTGGAATTCCTTGAGTAATACATCTTCCTATTCGATTACTGATACTGACTCATGGAATAGAAGATTGTTGGGTCTCTTGGGACAGGTTGAATTGGGTTATAAGGATTGGGCTTTCCTGAACCTTTCTGCCCGTAACGACTGGTCTTCTACTCTTCCTATGGGTGATAACAGCTTCTTCTATGGCGGTGCCAATGTGTCTGTGCTTCTGAATCAGGCTATTCCTGCTTTGAAGAATGTCAAGCAAATCGACTTGTTGAAGGTTCGTGCAGCTATAGGTCAGACAGGTAATGATGCTGATGTATATATGACTAATTCATATTATCGTCCATTCCAGTCTTATTATACATATTTGCCAATTTCCGGTGTTTCTGGTTTGACAGAGTATAACCGTTTGCCAAATAAGTCATTGAAGCCTGAGATTACAACTGAGTATGAGCTTGGTTTGAGCGGTACATTCTTTGGCAACCGTTTGAGCTTCGATGTGGCTTACTATGATCGTACAACCAAAAATCAGATTATCTCTGCTACTTTGGCTCCTGAGACAGGCTATACTTCTAACACCCGTAATGTAGGTAAACTTCAGAACAAGGGTATTGAGGCGATGGTTAATTTTACTCCTATCCGTACTAAGGATTGGGAGTGGAGTGTAGGTGCTACATACGCTAAGAACTGGAGTAAGGTGAAGGAACTTTGGGATGGTCTTGATGAATATACCATTCCTGTAGGTACTACAAGTACTGGTTTGTATTCTTCTATGCGTGGTGTATCTTACGTATTGAAGGTTGGTGAGCCTATCGGTATCTTCAAGTTGCCAGCAACACAGAAGGTAACAGATAAAAACAGTCCATATTATGGTTATAGAATCGTAAATGGTAATGGTTTCTTGCAGTCTAGTACTACAGATTATGATTATCTCGGTTCTTCTCAGCCAGATTTCGTAATGGGCTTCACCACACATCTGAAGTGGAAGAACTTGAGTCTTGCTGCAACGGGCGACTGGCATAAGGGTGGATTGATGTATTCTGAGACATCATATATCACTCACTTCAATGGTAACTCTACTGAGACCGTATTCAATGAGCGTGATGCTTTTGTTTATCCTCATTCTGTAAAGATTGTTGGTGGAGAGTATGTTGAGAATAATATTCCTGTAACTTCCAATTATATGAATTATGTTCAGGGTAACTATAGCTACAACCCGGAGGTGCGTCGTGATTTCGTTGTAAGCCGTTCTTACTTCAAACTCCGTGAGTTGGCTTTGACATACGATTTCCCTAAGACAATCACAAGTGCATTGAAGATGCAGAAGTTGTCTTTGAGTCTCGTTGGCCACAACTTGTTGCTCATCACTCCAAAGCATCAGAATTATATCGACCCTGAGTCTTCTAACTTTGGTAATGATATCAGTTCTGAGTTTGGTGAGACTATGGGTTCTGTGTCAACTCGCAACTATGGTATTAACTTGAAGGTTGTATTTTAATTAAAGGAGATTTCTTATATGAAAAGATATAAATTTTTAAGCGCAGCATTGCTGGGAGCTGTCTTGACAATGGGTACTGTTACTTCTTGTAGCGATTCTGGCTATTTGGATATCAACTACAACCCAAACTATCCTTCTACAGCTTCCTACAAGCAGTTGCTTCCGGCTGCCGAAGGTTCTATCGTAGCTGTCAGTGGTCTTTATCAGCAAATTACTGGTGACTTTTGGTGCCAGTATGTAACACAGGGTAATAGTACAAACCAGTATAATACATTGTCTAATTATGCTGTAACAACATCAGGTTCAATTCCTCCTGTTACTACGATTTGGCAGAATACATATGCCAACAGTCTGGAAGATTTAAAGCTGGCTTTGGCTTCTGCTGAAGAAAGTAAGGCTTGGAACTATTGGATGGTTGCCAAGGTTCTTCAGGCCTATAATTTCTTGGTATTGACTGATACTTATGGTGATATTCCGTTTACAGGTGCTCTTGATGTCGAAAACAATCCACATGCTGCATTTGATGATAGCAAAAACGTAGTATATCCGGGTATTCTGGAGATGCTGGATGCTGCCATTGCCAAACTCGATGATGCTAAAGCTGCAGAAAAAGCTTCACCTTTAGGAACTGCTGACTGTTTCTTGGGAGGCAGTATGGATAGCTGGGCAGGCTTTGCAAAGAGTTTGAAGTTGAAGATGTATCTCAAAGACTTCGACGCTCATAAATCTGATATTCAGGCTTTACTTAGTGCAGGTGGTCTTTTGGAGCAGGATTGTGCTTGGGTAAATTGGGAAGATGGTACTAATAAGGGCAATCCTCTTTATGAGTTTAATATCCGTCAGTTGAATACTACTGAGAATATTCGTGCTTGCCATACTTTCTTAGAGTATCTATTGGATAAGAAGGATCCTCGTATCATCAAGTTGTATGAGGTAACTGCTAATGCCAAAAATACTCTCGGCTATTCTTCTGATGAGGAACTGATAGCTCACATGGATGAATGCTACGAGGGCCTTCCTTGCGGAGATAAGCCAACTACTGATGAAACTACAGATGGTGGTATTGGAATCTCTAAGTCTTCTCGTATGAAACAGGCTTATGATGATGCTGTCTATCTGATGAACGAGGCTGAATGCGAATTGATGATTGCTGAGGCTTATGCTCGTCTGGGTAATACTGAAAAGGCAGAGGAGTATTATAATAAGGGTGTTCTTGCTGGTTTCAGCCGTTGGGGATTTGATGGCACAGCATTCGTTGATGGTGCTTACAAGTTCGATAAGGCCGATATGCTTCATAGTATCGCCATGCAGTATTGGGTAACTTATGCTGGTGCGAATGCTTATGATGGTTGGATGACCCGTAACCGTTTGGGTATTCCTGAGGTTCAGGCTAATATTACTGTTCGTAAGTCTACAACTGCTTTGCAGCGTGAATTGTCTGATGGTTATGTTTTAGGCAATTTGGTTGATCCAGGTGCTAGCAATATGAATGCCGGTGAGTATCCTATGCGATTGCTTTATCCTACAGCTACTACATTGTATAACTCTGCTGCTGCCAAGTATGTAGAAGAGAATGGAAACTCGCTGACCAAGAAACTTTGGTGGGAGAAGTAATGATTATTAATGTAATAAACGAAAAGTCATGAAGAAAATATTATATTTTTTGAGCTTTGTTTTCGTAGCATTGTTTACTGCATGCTCTGAGGGAGACGATTTCGATATCGATTATACTCCAATTGCTCCTATTGGTGGTCAGTATAGAATCAATGTGGAGAGAGGTTATGATGCTTCTAAAACAGATGCAGAGTATTGGGCTTCTAATCCAACAGATGCTGAATTCATCTTTAAGACTGATGGTACAGGAACCAATGAGGGTGTTCTCTATGCCTATCTCAGCAATACTACCGATTATGATAAGGATAAGGCATGGATTCGTGTAGGCTCAACTGCCTCTAAGGCAGCTTACGCCATCAATGCTAAGGTATCTATTGATATGAGTGCTTATACTTTCGGTGGTGAGAATGTGGATGATTTCATTGGTAACTCTGCTACAGCTACCGACAAGGTAACTGTTAGCGGTAAGTGTGGTCATAATACTTATACTACTGTATCTGGTACTGTGACAGATGCGATCAGTTTCACCTATTCCCGTTCTGACCAGCCTGGATATCATTATAGAGTAACAGGATTTAAGTCTACTGGTTGGGCTGAGGATAATAAGTAATATACTTTTGCTATACATGAATTATTCCTAGATGATGTTTCTAATGATAGTGTCTAGGAATAATATTAAAGATATAAGGCAAAGTGATTTGCCTCGTTGTTGACCACGTCAACACTTATATCTCTCTCGTCTTGGGGACTGGCGGTGGCCAGTCCCCTTTTTGAATTTATAGGAGAGATTTCTTGATTAATGATGGTGTGTCATAAGTCTGGATAATAGTTGGTGTATAACAGTTGACTACCGCATGCACAACAGCTGTTGTGCATGCGCATATCAGCTGTTATGCAAGCGCACAACAGCTGTTGTGCGATCGAAGATACTGACTGTCTCAACAACATATCCTATCTCTTCCAACAACTTATTCTGTCTCTTCCAACAACATATCCTATCTCTTTCAGCAACATATCCTATCTCTTTCAGCAACATATCCTATCTCTTCCAGCAACATAACCCATATTTACCAACGACAAGAAGAGGGTGAATCATAAACTTATGACACATCCTCTTTATTTGTAGATGAAGTAGCTGCCTCCATCACTCTGGCAATATTTCTTCAGAAGCTCGATAATGTATTCGGCATTCTCGCGGACGTGCTGTTCGTCTCCGTCATATCCGTTGATGAGAACCACCAGATGGGTGGTGTTAATACTCATTTTGGTTCGCTCGTTGTCGCTGGTCGGGGTTCCTACACCACCTGTCTTGTCTCTGTAAACAGGCAGACCTTCTATATTAATCATGCCTCTGCCGATACCTTCGTATGGTTCGCCGGCTTTGCCTACGCCCAGGGTCAGGGTGTCGCCTTCAAACTTGTCTGCATCAAATCCGCCGATGCTGTAGCCGTAGGCGATGCTTGCCAGGTTCACCAGATCCACCAGCGTATCTCTCTGGTAGAGTTCCTTGCCCTGCAGCATTCTGCGGATAAGGGCTTCTGATGCAGGACGGTAGCGAGATGGATCCTTGCCGCAGGCACGGTACACCTTTCGGGTGGCGGCAATTCCACTCATCTCTTTCAGCGATTCCGTGGTCAGCGTCTGTCTGTATTTCTCACCGAGGGCATTGATTTCATCCCAAAGTTCCTGACAATAAGGGGTGTTTCCCACATTGGCTTCCACGCATGCTCCCACAAAGGTGGGACATACCGATTCGATTTCTTCTGATACAATAATTTTCATAATGCAATTTCCGTTTTCTGTTAGACCTTACTGATTGGTAGGGCAAAAGTACGAAGAAATATTGGAATAGCCAAAAGTTCAGTCTATTTATATATATAATAAGGTGTAAAAAAGATTTAAATGTTTATAACTGTTAAATATTTGACTAAAATGAAACTTTTTTGCGAAAAGATTTGGTGGAATGAAAAATAGTTAGTACTTTTGCACTCGCTTTTGAGAAATCAAGCATTACTCAAAGCAATAAAGAAAGAGTTCTTTGAAAGATTTTACATAAACAGACAAGTAGTACAAGAAGCGGTTAACTTCTTAGAAATAAGAAAGTTGACTGGGTAAAAGAAACGAACCGTCAAGCAATTGACAAGTCAGGTTTACTAAGCTTCAATAAACGAAAAGGATATTCGTCCTAAGTACAGACAACAAACAAACCAAGCCGCAAGGCTAGGTAAAAATGATATTTTACAATTTTTGGAGCAGCGAGAGAAATGAAAGCTTGCTTTTATTTCCGAGTCGTGACAAAAATGTAGAGGATACTTTACAATGGAGAGTTTGATCCTGGCTCAGGATGAACGCTAGCTACAGGCTTAACACATGCAAGTCGAGGGGAAACGATATTGGAAGCTTGCTTCCGATGGGCGTCGACCGGCGCACGGGTGAGTAACGCGTATCCAACCTGCCCACCACTTGGGGATAACCTTGCGAAAGTAAGACTAATACCCAATGACGTCTCTAGAAGACATCTGAAAGAGATTAAAGATTTATCGGTGATGGATGGGGATGCGTCTGATTAGCTTGTTGGCGGGGTAACGGCCCACCAAGGCTACGATCAGTAGGGGTTCTGAGAGGAAGGTCCCCCACATTGGAACTGAGACACGGTCCAAACTCCTACGGGAGGCAGCAGTGAGGAATATTGGTCAATGGACGAGAGTCTGAACCAGCCAAGTAGCGTGCAGGATGACGGCCCTATGGGTTGTAAACTGCTTTTATAAGGGAATAAAGTGAGTCTCGTGAGACTTTTTGCATGTACCTTATGAATAAGGACCGGCTAATTCCGTGCCAGCAGCCGCGGTAATACGGAAGGTCCGGGCGTTATCCGGATTTATTGGGTTTAAAGGGAGCGTAGGCCGGAGATTAAGCGTGTTGTGAAATGTAGACGCTCAACGTCTGCACTGCAGCGCGAACTGGTTTCCTTGAGTACGCACAAAGTGGGCGGAATTCGTGGTGTAGCGGTGAAATGCTTAGATATCACGAAGAACTCCGATTGCGAAGGCAGCTCACTGGAGCGCAACTGACGCTGAAGCTCGAAAGTGCGGGTATCGAACAGGATTAGATACCCTGGTAGTCCGCACGGTAAACGATGGATGCCCGCTGTTGGTCTGAACAGGTCAGCGGCCAAGCGAAAGCATTAAGCATCCCACCTGGGGAGTACGCCGGCAACGGTGAAACTCAAAGGAATTGACGGGGGCCCGCACAAGCGGAGGAACATGTGGTTTAATTCGATGATACGCGAGGAACCTTACCCGGGCTTGAATTGCAGAGGAAGGATTTGGAGACAATGACGCCCTTCGGGGCCTCTGTGAAGGTGCTGCATGGTTGTCGTCAGCTCGTGCCGTGAGGTGTCGGCTTAAGTGCCATAACGAGCGCAACCCCTCTCCTTAGTTGCCATCAGGTCAAGCTGGGCACTCTGGGGACACTGCCACCGTAAGGTGTGAGGAAGGTGGGGATGACGTCA